>JAJDCO010000106.1 GCA_029260795.1 Planctomycetota bacterium
TTCTTGGCCACGAGGCGGACGGAGGACGAGTCCCTGGCCCGAGGGCGAGATTCAGGGATTGAGCTCCGTCGAGGGATCAGACTCACTGGGGGAAAGGAAACAGATCGTGGTCGGGAGGTGCTCTCGGTGGCAGGATCCGAGGTGGTGTGCTTTCGAGACGCAGGCACTCGAGGATGTCACGGATGACGGTGGGCTGAGTGATCGTGGCGATCACCTTTCGCTCGCCTTGGCAATGGGGACAAACGAGGACTTGAATCTGGAAGACGCGGCGGAGGAGCTCTGCCCACTCGGTTCTTCTGGTTCATCCGGCTGATGCGTACGGAGGCGGGTCCAACGGTTGGTCGTCTTTGGGAAGGGACCGGTTTTTGGGTTTCGAAGGCGGAGTGGGGACAATGTCTTGGCGCCATTCGGCAGCGGGTGCGAGGACCCCATGGTAGGTCACGAGGTGAGCACGCGGCCGAGGGACGAGGGCGGCGAGCTTTTCGATGAACTGGAGGGGCTCGAAGAGGACGGAGCGGGTGCCGTCTTTGAATGGAGTCCGGAGGACGTACTCGACGCGGCCGTCTTTCGTTTGGAAGAGCCTGTCCTGGGCGATGGGGCCGCGGGCCACATATCTGCAGATCCGTTCAAGGCGAGCGCGATCCCGGGCCGCGATGCGGACATTTGCGTGGAGGGAGAAGCCTCCGATTTGGGCGCAGCGCCGTCTTGTTGCCGGATGGACCGGGGAGAGAGCAGGGATCTTGCCTGTGCGTTGGACGGCGGATCCAGCGTCCTTTCCCAGGGCAACCCGGCCCTGAATGGAGGCGGCGTAGCAAGCGGCGAGGAGAGGCTCTGTGTCTTGTTCGCTGCCTTCGAGGATCTCGTCGTCTCGGAGTCGACCTCTCCGATGGAGCAGTCGGAGAATGCGGCGTCGGAGCGCTTCGGTCAGATCGGCGATGTCGTCATCGCTCGGCGGCGGGAGTGCATGAAAGACGGGCGGCTCATCGGGGGAGGTGCGCGTGAAGACCCCATCGAGGATGAGCGCGTGGAAGTGGACGTTGAGATTGAGAGTGCTGCCGAAGCGTTGCACGACGTTGACGGCACCGGACCGTCCGTCGCAGAATCCTTGTTCCTCGCCTCGGCGGCGCAGGAATCTCAAGATCGTGCGGAGAAAGAGGGAGCGCACGGCGGCGCAGAGCTTTGGGTCGTAGGCCAGAAGAAACCGGATCCGAAAGGGAAGCGAGAGGACCCATTGGCGGACGGGCACGCGCGGCAAGACCCGGTCGACGAGGTGGGCGGCGGTATCGGCCATGCGTCGGCCGCTGCACGAAGGGCAGAAACCGCGTCCTTTGCACGAGAACGCGACGAAAGCGTCTTTGCCGCAGTCCTTGCAACGGACCCGGACGAAGCCCTTTGCCAGGATGCCGCAATCGAGGAAGGCGCGAAGCTCTTTTTGCACGAATGAGGGAAGATCACCGCGGGCATCGTCGTTCCATACGGTCTCGAGGAACGTCTCGAGGTGCTCGGTCAGGACCTGGTAGAGCACGGTCTTTTCCGGCTCGCGACGCCGGTAGGTGGCCCTTGACCTGGGCCGGATTCTCGAGTCCCATCTCCCCAGGCAAGACGGCTCGTGGGCGACGCGGTTACAGGGAAGAGAGCCTTCTCGTCACTAGCTTTCTGAACAGCAGAGTGCTTCGCCAGCACGTACCGGGCTGAGGGCCTCATTCTCCTGTGCTGGCCGACGGGAGCACTCGAGTGGTCGAGCGTCTGCGGTGTGGTCGATGTACGAGAGGGGAACTGGGGGCTCCTCGTGGGCCACTAGCCTAGCCTAAGCCTAGCCCTGGATCTGAGTATGGTAAATCGCCCCCGTTCGTAAGCAGGCTCCGAGTGACTCCACCCTCCAACACCGGCTCGCCTCTCTCGCAGGCGCACTCCGAGAGGCGCCTTTCTTCAACGATCGCCGACTCCATTGGCGCGGCGGTCTTTGGTGTCTCGCCGAGGGCGCAGCACGAAGTTTCCGAGGGCGTTCGCCCCTTGAAGTTCCGCTGAGCGAATCGCGGGCGACTCGAGCCGCCCGCTGGGAAAGAAGGTTCGAGCGTCGAACGATCTGGGCGTGCGATCCTCCTATCTCCCTTCGCCCGTGAGCACCCAGCCGGCCCAGTCCCGGGTTGCGTACCGAGGGCGACCGTCGATCTCTCGGACGGATCGGAGGCGTTGCTTCGCCTCCCACAACGCAGCGGCGGGTGCCTTCTTCTCTCGCCACAGCCTCCGATAGAAGTCGCTCATCAGCTCCCGTGTCGCTGCATCGGGCACCTTCCAGAGCGAGGTGATCGCAGCCCGAGCCCCGGCCAAGTGCAAGGCCTTCTGGAGGGAAGCGATTCCCTGTCCGGCTCGGCGGACTCCGACGTTCGTTTCGCAGGCCGAAAGAACGACCAGCTCGCAGCCCGTGAGATCGAGCACGGTGATCTCCTCGGCGGTCAAGATCCCGGGGATGCGGCCGTAGGCATCCGGCTCGAGGTTCGCGCCCGCGAACGCCAAACCGCAGAGGACCAAGGGGCTCAGTCCGCGAATCTGATCGGATCTCGAGGCGAGCGGCAGCCGGACGCCGACATCGCGGTCGGCGGTCGAGGCGATCGATTCCGGGGCGAAGTATCCATGCGTGGCCAGGTGAATGAACCGCTCCGTCGGCGCCGCGCGGAGGAACGCCGCCTTGGTGGCCTGAGATCCGGACAGGATCTGAAGCGGAGCCTCGTCTCCGAACGTGCGGGCGTAGAGTCGAGCGATGGTCTTGGCCTCGGTACCGGTCTCGACCAGCGGCAGAAAGGCACGCGACCAAGCTCCCGAACGGACGGCGCGGGCCGGAGGTCCACCCCGAGAGATCGCCAGCCTCGGTGTTGTGGGACCCGTTTCCTCCCCGAGGCCCTCGGAAAGTGGCGAGGGGCCCTCGTCGTACTCGATGTCTCCCATCACCAGGATCCCCTGTGTCTCGGTGCCCTCTGGGCCTGCGATGAGCAGCTCGCGAAGCGTCGGCCGAAATCGAAGGCCGATCCAATCGCCCAGGAGTCGCGTCTCGTCGTCGAGAGGGAGCGCATCGAAAGGCACGAGGTGCAGAAGATCATCGAGGGCGATGGTTGCGCGGGTGACCTCGTCGAGCGCCGGGAGAAGAGGGTCGAAGATGAGTCGACGAAGCTCGCGCCCGGCCTTGCGCTCCGGCCCCTCCGCCAGCTCATCGCGCGACACCCCCCGATCTCGGGAGTCCATCAGCGCACTCCTCCAATCGACGATCGCTCTCTCGATGACATGCATGGGACCGAGGTCGAATCGGTGGAGACCTCGATCCTTGCGGAGGACGAAAGCCAGAAGCCTGTCTTCGTCCAGCTCCGATGCTGGAGCCCAGTGGGAGTACCGCCAGAAGCTGACGAGCGCCTCGTCTTCCTCGATGCACTCGGAGAAGGACCTCACATCGATGGGCGATCTCGCTCCCGATCCTCGCCCAACGATTCGCAGAAGGCGACGTTGGGCTGCATCGCGAGCGCGGACGGCTTTCTCCAATGCCTCTCGATCGCCGCCGGCGAGGACGAGCGACGGGATCTCTGCGCCGATCTGGGTGAGCTGGGCGCGAACCTCGGCGACCTCGGCGGAGTCCTCCGCAAGGCGTGCGATTCGAGCCGCTTCCAGAGCGACACCGCGCGCCATCTCGACGACGAGAAAACCACGCTCGCGCAGCTCGGGCGTCGAGAATGGACCTGTCGTCAGTGACAGGAGCAGCGAAACTTGTGGCGCAATCGACGTCGCCAGAGCCTCGACTTCTCGAGGTGCGAGCGACTGAGTCCAGGACTCCAAAACCGCGAGGAGCGTGTTCGCCAGGAGGGAAGATGATCCCGATCGTGCGAAAGAGCCCGCTCGCAGATCTCGATGGCCCGGTCGTACTCGCCGAGCATTCCCAGTGTTCCGGCCAGATCGATGCGGGACAGCTGGAGCTCTGGGTCGTCCCCCCCGGCTGCCTCTTGGACAGCGAGGACCTGCTCTTGGAGCTCGAACGCCGCTTGGACTTGCCCGAGCTGCCGAAGGACGCCCGCCAGATTCCTCTGGGCCTTCGCTAGCCCGAGTTTACCGCGCTCGGGGCTGAACTCGGGGGAGATGCCGCCGCGCGGTGGCTCGGTGGAAGGGCGAAAATGGCCTTGACGTGGGCTTTTTCGGTGCGTCAGACCTCGGCGCTGGTGAGGAGGAGAGGCGTC
>JAJDCO010000107.1 GCA_029260795.1 Planctomycetota bacterium
GACGCCTCTCCTCCTCACCAGCGCCGAGGTCTGACGCACCGAAAAAGCCCACGTCAAGGCCATTTTCGCCCTTCCACCGAGCCACCGCGCGGCGGCATCTCCCCCGAGTTCAGCCCCGAGCGCGGTAAACTCGGGCTAGAGTATCTTCCCGAAGCCTGGCACGAGCAGAGAAGCTGCTTTCGTCAAGAATAACGGGTGGCGATGTTCCGCCACCTCAGCTTCAGAATGTCCTGACACGCAGCAGGGCGGGATGGCGCTGAACGGGGCGGCTTCGCCGCCAGGTACGGGGATCCGCTTGTCCATCCAATGCTCCACGCCGTCCTTGTCCTTGATGAGTACCGCGTTGCGGTAGGAGCCAGCCCGATCAGAAAGCTGAACGTTGACGCCCACAACGAGCGCCAAGGAGGTCAGCGGCTACGAGCCCGACGAGGACGTTCAGCGGATCTCCACATCCACCGCAAATCCATCAAAGAAAAGGATCGAGATCGTTATAGATCCTTCAACGCAGTAAATCCACTTCTTGCCCGAGACGGAATCCGGCAATCCTAACCAATCATAAACCTCTGAACACGAGGCACCAAACACTCTACGGCGAGCCCTCTCGCGAAGCTCTTTATAGACGCGCTCATAGTCAGCCTCTGGAACTAATTGCAATGCGCCTGTGTCCAACTCTGAAGATAGCTTGGCTAGCGCGCGGCCATTCTTCGGTAGTGCATGAGTTCCACGCGCAGAATCAGTGGAAGCTCTCAATGAACCGCCCGCTTCTTGGAGGAGACCTTCAAAACGGTCAAGCCTCTGCTCAATTCCATCCAAGAGAAGGGCCGCATCCTTTGCGGACAAGAGAACTCCCGAGGCTTCATCGAAGCCGCTGACATCTGCTCCATGGAAGCTGTCGCTGATCCTCAATCTACTCAAGCGGCCCACCTGCTCGGTGAGACTCCTCAGCATTCGCCTTATGTCTTGCTCTCCCGGGTCCGATGGTCCATCAGCGGCACCGCGGGCCGACGGTTCCTCCCGGGACTCGCCGCCACAACATCCTGCAACTGCGACTAGGGTCAGTGCGGACACGGCCAGCCCTCTCATTGACCAGCTGTGCAGCGTAGCCCGCAGGAACTTCTGCCGACTAACGCTCACTTTATTGCCCACCACCGGGAATCACCGGGCAGTCCCGACATTGGATACCTATTCCGGCAACATAATCTCCGTCTTTGAGAAGTACGAAGACACACTTCCTTCCACATGAGACGTTGGCATCCTCAAAGGCCTCGAAGTCATCGACATGGCATACCTCGTCCTGCCCAGAAACGCCTCCAGGAACATAAGCCCAATTCTCCTGACCGACATCGGCGCACGCCAACTTCAAGCAGTATGTTTGGCCAGAGCAACCAGTCTTCGAGGACGCCTCCACGGTAACTGCGAAATAGCACGGGTTGTCTGTCGTGCAGCCCGCACCTTGCACCTTGCAATCACCCCCATTGGAGGTCTCGTACGTGGTCGTGAGGTCGGTACATTCTGGATCGGAGCCCTCGTCCACTAATGCTTCTCCCAGGCTGCAATTCCCGCAATCATGAAATAGTGAGGAATACTCTGGTGACTCGAACCTTGTTGAAGCTGAAGCAGCCGCCTCCGCGTCCTTTAGGGGGAGGAGCTCGGACAGTCCGGTCATGGCTGCCAGAAAGACCATAACGAGCACGAGGAAAAAACCCGGCGCTCCCACCTTGCTACAAAAGCAGATCATTGTGAAATCCTCTCCTGACGATTCCTGTTGGATTGAACGCGGACCTATCGACGACGAGCGATTCGATGAATCTCGTCTCTGATGTCGTTTACGAGCGCCTCTGTTTCCTGTTGTAGTTGGGATCGGGCCTGATCCAGTGCGCGATCATCGCCCCAACCCGTAGTAAACGCGCGAGTCTCGCCGTCTCGGGTCTTGACACTGAGCCGCTGACCCGGCTCTAGCTCGTTCAAGTCGAATGGCGCTGTCTTTAGCTCGTGGCCGCCGAAGAAGTCAGACTTGCCGGCGGACGAAAGCGATTGCAGCTTCTCGCCCTCGCCCGAGGCCCATCTTCTATCCAGAAGCCTGTTTGTTGCTTCATTCACGACTCGAACGGTCGACTGGAGTTCACCGAGTCGAGTTTCAAAAAAAACTGAAATCTGAAGCTTTTCGGAGTCTGAAAGATCCACGTGGTTTGGGTTCAGTTGTGCATGATCAAGGTGATTCATCAAGCCGTCCCGTAGCCACCTTTGAGTAATCACTTTCCCATCCTCTCCGAACGGTAGCGAGAACGCATCATCTGAGAGCAGTTCATCCTTTTTTATTCGCCTAGGATGCTGCTCTTGCGACTCTCCGGGGTCCTCTGACGAGCCTTCGGCATCCGCGCGTCGTCCGCATTGATCGGCTTGTGATGAAGATGGCCGACTACTCTCCGCAGTCACAGGTGCTTCGCGTACCCTCAAGGCTGAGAGAGGTAGCGGTGATGGGTCACTCCGACATGATCGGCTTAGAATCACGAGCACACCACAGAGAACTAGGGCGCTGGTTAGGCCGCAGGCATAGAGGATCGGTCGACTCATGTTCCTGATCTCGAGCGGGTGTAGTGGTCACGAAACTATTTCCGCCTTGCGAGTCCCTCGCCGTCCGTCACCTCGCGTTCTTTCGATCAGGTTGAAGTCTTCGAGCGTGAGGAAGATCGCCTCGCGCTCGGCGCGCCGTTGACCACGGCGCTACTCGTGGCAAGGGCGCAGCCTCCTGCGTGCGCTGGCGTGCGCGACGGGATAGCGCCTCACCGTTCCATGGTATCCACACGGCAGCAGGTTGTCACGCCAGGCGTCTCCCACCGGGAATCCCCTCCACCCCAAAGACTCCGAAGACCGACTGCCGCTCTCGGCACTCCTCAAGAGCTGGGACTTCCTTGAGGAAGGCCGATTCCGAGCAACTCGCAAGTCCCAGCGTAAACCGGCTGCTCCCTGGCCATTGCCTCGAATCGAGAGGTTTCGGGCCATTCGCCCGCTACTCCGCGCTGGAATCGAACTCTTGGAGATTACGACCGCCGTAAGTGCATGGCAATGCACATCTCCTGGAGCTGGGACTTATTGGGGGAAGTCCCAGCTCTTCAGAGAGTGAGAGCGCAAGAGGGTCGTTTCGGGGGCGCTAGCGGCGTTCTCGAGTCCCAGCTCTGGGTGCTCGCGCCAACGGGCCGCCCTCGCCAAAGGTCTTTGGCTGCTCGACTTCTGCGGCGGCTCCGGGCTCCCGCATCTCCTCCCCCGCCTCACGGGTGAGACGTTTCGAGGGGAGGGATGTGGTGGAGGGAACCGAACTCGTATCGAAACTCTCTCTGAATTCCCAGCATTGGTCCAGCGGTCAAGTTGACCACCAATCGGTCCGCCACCGCAATTCAAAGGGAGCAGGTCACCATCGATCTCGCCGAGTTGAATCTGGCCTTGCATAACTCGGGTCGGACGTCCCTCATACCCGAAGAGATTGCACCGCTCACTGCCGCGTGAGCGGAGATCCGGCCTTGACCTGCAGGTGACACCGGCGAGGATTGGGGAATGCTCGATCTCACGCATCGGCGGCGCCGGTCCTACGATCATCGGCTCCGGGACCTCGTTCGGCGGACCGGTGACCGGAGGATTGCCGCTCGAATCGGCGTCCCGCGATCGACGGCCCGAGGCTGGCTCGAGGCGGCCCGGCCGGTCGTCTCCCTCGACGTGCTCGATCGCGAGACCGTGGAGCTCCAGGCCGAGGTGATGCGTCTGCGGCAGCGGATCTCGAAGCTCCGAGCGCTGCTTCGATTCCTGCTTGCGCTGTTACGCCTCTCGGGATTCGACCTGCGACGCCGACGACTGGACGAGGACGACAAGGAAGCGGCGGTCCGAGCCGTCGATCGAGCCCGCGAGCACGCTCCCCTCTCCGGCCTGTTGCGATGTCTGCGCATGTCGCCCGCGCGCTATCACGCCTGGCAACGCCGGCGTACAGACTGTGAGCTCGCGGACCGCTCCTCGTGTCCCAAGCTCTCGCCAGAGCAGCTCACCTTCGAGGAGGTCCACGCGATCGGCGACATGGTCACGTCGACCGAATACCGCCACGTCCCCACCGGTCGCCTCGCCGTCCTCGCCCAGCGTCTCGGCCGCGTCCATGCCTCGGCGACGACCTGGTATCGACTCGTCCGCAAGTTTCGCTGGCGGCGTCCGCGAGTGCGCGTGCATCCGCCGAAGCCGAAGGTCGGCCTTCGCACCGACCGCCCCGACGCAGCATGGCATGTCGACATGACGGTCATCCGACTCCTCGACGGATCGAGGGCCTTCCTTCACGCCGTCATCGACAACTTCTCGCGCCGCATCCTGGCCTGGCGAGTGTCGAACCGATTCGAGACGATCAACACCGTCCACATCCTCCGGGAGGCTTTGGAACGACGAGACGGAATCAGCGATCGGCCGATGGTGGTCGTGGATGCGGGCGTCGAGAACGTCAACTCCAAGGTCGACGAGCTCGTCGACTCCGGCGTGATCCGCCGCGTGATCGCCCAGACCGAGATCACCTTCTCGAATTCGATGATCGAAAGCTGGTTTCGCAGCGTGAAGCATCAATGCTTGTTCCTGCACACCCTCGATAGCGCCGGGACCGTCCGTTCGCTCGTCGAGAAGTACGTCTTCGAACACAACGCGCGTATTCCTCACTCGGCGTTCCAGGGCCAAACACCGGACGAAGTCTACTTCGGAACCGGCGACCACGTCCCCGAAGAGATCGAGGCCAGTCGCCGCCGAGCGCGAGACGCGCGCCTCGCCGTCAATCGAGCCGCGTCGTGCAATGCGTGCGTGCGAATTGAGCGTGGACTCGGCGTCATGACGTCATGAAGTCGAAGAGCGGGCCATCGCCTGCCGACCGTCCGTCAATTCCGCAAGTGAATCTGCTCGACTGTGCCGATTCGGCTCACATTCGGGCCGCCGAAGACATGTACCTCAGGACCTCAACGCCGCCCGAGCCCTGCGATCAAGGGTGGCGATGTTCCGCCACCCCAGCTCCCGAATGTCCTGACACACAGCACGGCGAAGCCCAGGGGAAAAGAGTGTTCATTTGTTCAAACCACCCGTATCGTGGCGCGCGAGCCCTGTAAGGGCGGCACCGTCGGGTGATGGGTCGTGTCCGATCCCGGACCGACGACGCGCGATGAATCCTGCGGCGACCGCGTCACTGCGTGACGAAGGACGTCGGCTCGGTAATCGAGATGAAGGCGGTCGGTCCGAGCTGTATCGTCACCGCTGCTGCGAAGACCGTCAGGCCAGTCGGTGTCGCGGGGAAGGGCACGATCGGTGTCTGCGCGGTTCCGGTGACCTCGACCGGCCCGGAGAAGACGAACGGCGACTGCAACGAAAGAGTCGTGCACACGTCCGAGACGAGCGGTATGAGCCGCCCCGATCCGTCGGGGATCGGGATGCCCGGACTGGTTCCGCTACAGGACAGGAGCACCTGGCCCGTGTTGCCCGCCTCACCGAAGGCGTTGAAGATCGTGAAGTGGACCGGATTGGGGCTGGCCGGAACACCGTTGAACGCCACCGCGGGTCGCAGGCTCCGGACGTAGACATCCCTCGTTCCGTTCCCGTCACCCGGTACCAGCGCAGCGGAGCTCTGAAACGCCACGGCGCTGCCGTCCGCCGCCAGGGTGTCCGCCGACTGGCTGGAAGAATCGGCGCCCGTCACTCCACGGCTTCCGGCCGAGTCTTCGCTCACCCGGGTGCTGGTGCCCGATTGCCGATCGCGCACGTAGTAGTCCAGGCCGCTGACGTCATCCGGGGCGAGGCTGGCGGAGCTGTCGAACGCGACGAAGCGACCGTCTCCAGAGAGAGAGGACTTCCTGGAGGAAGTGCTCGCCTGCTGACCTGCGGAGTCGAGACTCACGCGAGTGGTCGTGCCCGTCTGACGATCGTGCACGAAGACGTCACTCGATCCGTTGGTGTCACCCGCAACCAGATTCGGAGCGGAGCTCTCGAAGGCCACAAACCGGCCGTTCGCCGAGATCGAGGGGCCTTCTTCACTGTCCGCGTTCGCTTGCGTGCCCGACGAGCTGATGCTCACCCGGGAGGTCGTCCCCGCTTGCCGATCACGAACGAAGACGTCCCACCGATTGTTGGTGTCGCCGACGACCAGGTTGCTCGCCGGACTGGAGAAGGCGACGAACCGGCCGTCATCCGAAATGGAGGGCGTCTCCGCGGTGGAGTTGTTACCGATCTGACCGGTAGTGCTGAGGCTCACGAGGGTCGTGATACCCGCGACTCGGTCTCTCACGTAGGCGTCCCAACGGGAGTTGGTGTCCCCTGGAACCAGGGCCGAAAAGGTCGTGAAGGCGACATAGCGCCCATCAAAGGAGAGGGCCGGATACCGGCCCTGGAGTTTGGCCATTTGAGTTGGTCTGCTGGCCTTGGCGGGGTGCGCTGTCGACATCGCTTCGCGTCGCGAGATGTCTTCAGGATTCTGCTGGACTCATTAAGACGCGGCCGCTAGCATTTGGTCATGAGCGAGTGCAT
>JAJDCO010000108.1 GCA_029260795.1 Planctomycetota bacterium
CTCTCTTCGCGAGTCTCGGGCTCTTCTCCTTGGAAGTGGCCCGGGATCAAAGACACCAGTCCACACTGTGGTAAGACCACCAACCGGAGAGCCGGATGCGGGAGATCCGCACGTCCGGTTCGGAGGGAGGGGAGCCCGGGAAAACCGGGCTTCCCTACCCCTATCGGTGCGTGGAGCCGGGCGCGCTGTCACGTTCCAGGCTGGCCTGGCCGATCAGGATGCAGGCCCGCTCGCTGCGCGCGCGGTTGACACCTTCGTGGGTGGCCCGTGAACCCGCCGCCCCAAACGTGCAAGGCTCGACAGGCGCACGCTGCGCCGCGCTGGCCTTTCGGAGTCATCGCTCCACAACGATGACCCCGTCTGGAGCGAGACGTCAGCGGCCGGCGCGCTTGGTGCCGATGCGGAGGCGCCAGAGTGCTCTTTGCAAAGCGAACTCGGCGCGGATCATGTCGATCGGCAGGCCTTCGAGCTTGCCATGCTCCTTCATGAGGGCTCGGGCCCGATCGGCCGCGGCCTCCGCTCGCCCCACATCGATGTCCTCGGCACGCTCGCCCGCGTTGGCCAGGATCTTGGCGTGGTTGTCGGCCACTTGGAGAAAGCCGTCGGCGATCACCATCAGGCGCTCCGCCCCACCGGCCTCCTTGACGGACACGGGGCCCACCCTCAGCTCCGCCAAGAGCGGAGCGTGGTTGGGAAGAACTCCCATGAAGCCGTCGGAAGCCGGCACTTGGACGCTCTCGACGTTGCCGTCGAAGACGACCTTCTCCGGAGTGACGATCTCGAGTCGAAACGACTTTTCAGCCACGATTCAGCTCCCTGCGCCGGCGATCACGCGTCGGCCGCGATCTTCTCGGCCTTCTCGATGGCGTCCTCGATCGTACCGACCATGTAGAACGCGTCCTCGGGCAGCTCGTCGTGCTTGCCGGCCAGGATCTCCTGGAAGGACCGCACCGTATCCTCGATCTTGACGAAGATACCGGGCTGCCCCGTAAACTGCTCGGCCACGGCGAACGGCTGTGCCAGGAACTTCTGAATGCGTCGAGCGCGGAGCACGGTCCTCCGGTCCTCGTCGGAGAGCTCCTCCATACCGAGAATGGCGATGATGTCCTTCAGCTCGCGGTAGCGCTGGAGGATCCGCTGGACCTCACGGGCGACCCGGTAGTGCTCGTCGCCGACGAACTCACGAGACAGCTGGCGAGAGGTCGAGCGCAGCGGATCCACGGCCGGATAGATGCCGAGCTCGGCCAGCGAGCGCTCGAGGGCCACCGTCGCGTCGAGGTGAGGGAAGGTGGCCACCGGCGCCGGATCGGTGTAATCGTCGGCCGGCACGTAGATGGCCTGCATCGAGGTGATGGAGCCCTTGTGCGTCGTCGTAATGCGCTCTTGCAAGGCACCCATCTCGCTATTGAGCGTCGGCTGGTAGCCCACGGCCGACGGCATGCGACCGAGAAGGGCCGAGACCTCGGAGCCCGCCTGCACGAAGCGGAAGATGTTGTCGATGAAGAGGAGCACGTCCTTGCCCATCTCGTCGCGAAAGTACTCACACATGGTGAGTGCGGAGAGGGCAATTCGAAGGCGAGCTCCCGGCGGCTCGTTCATCTGACCGAAGACGAGGGCCGTCGACGGCAGCACGCCGGACTCGGTCATCTCGAGGTACAGGTCATTTCCTTCCCGAGTTCGCTCACCGACACCGGCGAAGGCGGAGTAGCCCTGGTGATGCCGCGCGACGACGGAGATGAGCTCCTGAATGAGCACGGTCTTACCGACGCCGGCGCCACCGAGCAGCCCGATCTTGCCGCCCTTGGCGAAAGGCACGAGGAGGTCGATGACCTTGATGCCGGTGTTGAAGATCTCCGAGACCGTCTTCTGGTCCTCGAAGCTCGGGGCCGGCCGATGAATGGGCCAGCGCAGACCGGTCGGCAGCGGGTCGTCGTCGAGGGGCTGGCCGAGCAGGTTGTATACGCGGCCGAGGGCATCTTCACCGACGGGCACCGTAATCGGTGAGCCGGTGTCCTCGACGTCCATTCCGCGCACGAGCCCGTCGGTGCTCGCCATGGCGACGGTCCGGACGACGTCATTGCCGAGGTGCTGCTCGACCTCGAGGACGAGGTCCATGCCGCGCTCCTTGTCCACAATGCGCAGGGCATTGTAGATGGGCGGCAGGTGGCCTTCCTCGAACTGGACGTCGACAACGACGCCGACCACCTGGTGGACTTTGCCAACGTTCACCGCAGACACTCCTTTCAACCGTCTCGTGACCCGGGTCCGGCGACTCAGCCGGCCTGGGCTTCAGCGCCTGCCACGATGTCGAGCAGGTCGCCAGTAATACCGGCCTGACGGGCCTTGTTGTATTCCATCGTAAGCTCTTCGCTCATGTCGTCCGCGGCATCGGTCGCGTTCTTCATGGCGATTCGGCGTGCAGCGTACTCGCTAGCGAGAGACTCGAGGATGCCCGCGAAGAGGCGCATCTCGAGCGACTTGGGAAGCAGTTGAGCCAGAATCGCCTCCGGCGACGGCTCCATGATGTAATCCGACTCGCCACTGGCCGCCTCGGCGTCCTCGCCCACACCTTCGCGCTCCCCTTCGGCCGCTTCCGGCTCGAAAGGCAGGAGAGGCTCGAGGATGGGCTGGAACGAGACCGCCGACTTGAACCAGGTGTAGAGCACCGAGACCTTTTGAATCCGACCCTCGAGGTAGTCGTCGACGAGGCTGCCCATGATTCCGGCCACACGACGGTAGCCGATCTTCTCGACCGAATCCTCGCAGTTGCCGAGCACATCGGCTCGAACGCGATCGAAGAACCGCGCCGAGCGTCGTCCGAAGGTGTAGACCTCCATCTTCACGCCGGCCGCCTCGCGCTCGCGCAGATACTTGTGCGCTTTTCGGAAGATGTTCGCATTGAAGGCGCCACAGAGGCCTCGGTCCGCTGCGATGACGATCAGGCACTCCCGCTCGATCTTGTCCGGCACGGCGAGGAGTGGGGAGGCGTTCTCAGGGGCGACTCGAGTCACCTGAGCGATCATCTTGCGGATCGCCGAAGCATAGGGCCGGCTAGAGAGAGCGCGGTCTTGCAAACGGCGCAGCTTCGCCCCCGCCACCAGCTCCATGGTGCTGGTGATCTTCCGAATGTTGCCAATGCTTTTCAGCCTGGCTTTGAGCTCCTTGACGCCCTTCACGCGGACCTCTCCTCGGCCTTAGGCCGTGAACGTCTTCTTGAACTCGGCGATCGCTTCCTTGAGCTTGGCGAAGCCATCGTCCGAGAGCGCTTTCTTCTCGCGGATCTCTTTCCCGATCTCGGGATGACGATCACGCATGAAGGTGAAGAGCTCCTTTTGGAACTGCTCGACCGCGGCGACCGGGATGTCATCCAGGAAGCGCTGAGTACCGGCGTAGATGATGTAGATCTGCTCTTCGACCTCGAGTGGCTCGTACTGCGCTTGCTTGAGCACCTCGACCAGGCGCTCACCGCGGCGCAGCTGGTTCTGAGTCGCGGTATCGAGGTCGGAGGCGAACTGGGTAAAGGCCGCGAGCTCGCGGTACTGGGCCATCTCGAGACGCAGGGTTCCGGCCACTTTCTTCATGGCCTTGGTCTGCGCGGCACCACCGACGCGCGACACCGAGAGGCCGACGTTCACGGCCGGCCGAACGCCGGCGTTGAAGAGATCGGTCTCGAGGTAGATCTGTCCGTCGGTGATCGAGATCACGTTGGTCGGGATGTAAGCCGTCACATCACCCTGCTGGATCTCGACGATCGGCAGGGCCGTGAGACTTCCGGCCCCCTTCTCGTCGGAGAGCTTCGCTGCGCGCTCGAGCAAGCGGCTGTGAAGGTTGAACACGTCGCCGGGAAACGCTTCGCGTCCAGGCGGGCGGCGCAGCAGCAGCGAGACCTCACGCCAGGCCATGGCGTGCTTGTAGAGATCGTCATAGATGACGAGCGCGTGCTGACTGTTGTCTCGAAAGTACTCACCGATGGTGCAGCCGCAGAACGGTGCCAGCCATTGCATGGCGGCGGGATCGGACGCGGGCGCGTTGACCACGATGGAGTACTCCATCGCGCCATGCTTCTCGAGGACCTCCTGCACGGCCTTGACCGTCGACATCTTCTGTCCGATGCCGACGTAGATGCAGATCAGGTCCTTGCCCTTCTGGTTCAAGATCGTGTCGATGCAGACGGCGGTCTTGCCAGTCTGACGATCGCCGATGATCAGCTCCCGCTGGCCACGGCCGACCGGGATCATCGCATCGATGGCCTTGATGCCGGTCTGCACTGGCTCGTGCACGGGCTGCCGCTCGAGCACGTTGGGAGCCTGCCCTTCGATGGGGTAGAACTTTTCGGTCTCGATCGGTCCTTTGCCGTCGAGAGGACGGCCGATGGCGTCGACGACTCGACCCAGCATCGCTTCTCCGACCGGGACCGACATGATCTTTCCGGTCCCCTTGACGGTGTCGCCTTCTTTGATCTTTGTGAAGTCACCGAGCAAGACCGCGCCGACGTGGTCGGGCTCGAGGTTGAGCGCGATGCCAAAGACATCGCCCGGGAACTCGAGCATCTCGCTCATCTGGCAGTCCCGCAGACCGCTGATGCGCGCAACGCCGTCACCGATGCTGATGACGGTCCCGATCGATTCGACCTCGATCTCGCGGCCGTACGCCTCGATCTGCTTCTTCAGAACCGAGGTGATTTCCGCGGGATTGATATCCATGGTTTCCTTACTCCATCCTCCGACCGGTCGCCCCTCGACCGCCGGATGCCGTGCGCTATCTCGAAGACTTCAAGTACGTTTTCATCTTCTCGAGCTGACGCTGGACGCTGCCGTCCAACAGGCGCGAGTCAACGATCAAGCGGAGGCCACCGATCAGTTCGGGATTCTCTCGAACCTGGGCGGTCACTTGACGCCCCGTCGCCTCGCTGAGCTGCTTCTCGAAGCTCTCACGCTGAGCGTCGTCCATCGGCTGGGCTGTTTCGACCTCGACCGGGAGGATGCCACGTTCGACCTCGAGCTGCTGGAAGAATGCCAGGATCGTCGGATACAGGATCGACTCCCGATGCCGATCGATCAGAAGACAGAGCAAATGGGACACGAAGGGGTGGGTGTCGATGGCCAGCTTCTCTTGGACGAGCTGACGCTTGTCCTCGCCCGAGAGCTTCGAGCCTAGAAGCTGTCGCTCCAGCTCTGAACTCTCAGCCAGAGCAGCTCGCACCTTCTCGAGGCCGTTTCCGACCTCGTCGAGGACACCCTTCTCGCTCGCGAGCTCGAAGAGCGCCCCGGCATAGCGCTGGGCCGCTTCCCGACTCATCCGACGATTCCCTTCGTCTGGGCCAGGACCTCTTTCGTTAGGCGCTCGTGATCCGACTGATCGACGGCCTTCTTGAGCACCGACTCGGAGACGGCCATGGCCACCTCGACGATCTGACCTTTGATGTCGGCGATCGCCTTGTCACGCGCCGTCGCGATGTCCTTCTCGGCCTGAAGGCGTAGGCTCTCGGCTGTCGAACGCGCATCGGAGAGGATCTCCTCACGCGCTCGCTCAGCCGCTTCCCGCGCCTGGTCGAGGACCTGCTTCGCCGACTGAGCTGCCTCTTCGAGCCGCTTCTCGTACTCGGCGAGTCGAGCTTCGGCTTCGACGCGAGACTTCTCGGCCGCCGCGATGTCACCCTGGACCTTCTCCTCCCTCGCCTCGATCGCCTGGGTGAGTGGCCCCCAGGCGACTTTGCGGAGCACGAGGAACAAGATGATGAAGGTGACGAAAGACCAAAAGAGCAGACCCGGCTCCACGTTGAGTGGATTGAAGCCGCCCTCGGCCATCAGCAGGTAAGACATCAAGAACCCTCCTCGCTCTCGCTAACGAGCCATCCGACCTTATTTGATAGCCAGGATGATCGTGACGATGAGCGCGAAGAAGGTGAAACCTTCGATGAGCGCTGCCGCGATAATCATGGAGACACGGATCATACCGCCGGCTTCCGGCTGACGAGCCGTTCCCTCCATGGCCGAAGAGGCCAGCTTACCGATGCCGTAGGCGCCGCCGATGGTCGTCAGACCAGCACCGAGACCCGCAGCGAGATGCGCCCAGTTCGAACTGCCCGGCGTGGCGGCGGCTTCTTCGCCTGCGGCCGGAGTATCTTGGGCGAGCGCCGGAACGCTCAAGAGCACAAGAGCCGTCATGACGACAAAAAGCGTCTTGGCAACCTTGGAAATCATCCTCCGGATCTCCTTGATCGAGAAGTGTGCGTCGAATCGAGTCACCCCGAAGGGCGCTTGAAGATTTGAACCTGTCGAAGGAAGCGCCCCCGAGGGCGAAACCCGTTGAATCCTGAAAGAGAGAGCCGCGGCAATCGCCGCGTCCGTTCAGCCCGAATCAATGCTCGGGGTGGACGGTCGCACCGATGAACAGCACAGAGAGCAGAGTGAAAACATAGGCTTGCAGGAAGGCGACCAGCAGCTCGAGGAAGCTGATCGCCAAGGCGAGCAGGACCGAAGGCACCGCCATCCAGTAGGCATTGAATAGGAAGATCAGGCCGAAGAAGGCGCCGATCACCATGTGCCCGGCGAGCATGTTCGCGAACAGTCGAACGGCCAGAACGCCGTGCTTGACGAAGAAGCCGATGATCTCCAGAAAGAAGATCACCGGCACCAACAGCTTCGGGAGCCCGGGTGGGATGAACCCCTTCACGAAGCCGGCCGGGCCGTTGTATTTGATTCCGGCACCGATCGACACCGCCAAGATCACCAACGCCATCGGCACCGTGAAGCCGAGCGTCGCGGTGACCGCTCCCCCGATCCCGGGAATCGGCACCATGCCCAACAGGTTCAGCGTCAGAATGAAGCTGAAGATCGTCATGAAGAAGGGCACGAACGCTCTGCCGTGATGGGCGCCCATCGTCGGGTAGACCATCTCGTCCCGGATGAAGAAGTACAGGCTCTCGAAGATGCCGCGGAAGAATCCTTGCGGTGCCGCAGAGGTCTTGTTGGCGGCGCGAGCGGCCAAGATCAGCAGCCCGGCTGCCAGCAGCATGGTCCAAGTGAACTTGCTCGGGCTAACGATCGAACGACCGAGCCCGAACGCGTCATCGAGGGCGTGATGAAAGATGTAATCGAACGGGTTGCCGCCGTGCTCTGCCGCGACCGCCAACACCATGGGAACTGCCTCTCACCACCCGACCGACCCAGAATGGGTCAGGATTCCATCCGCTCCGCGCGCGCACTCGCTGCCCGCACCACCACGATCATCTGGCCGAAGAACACGACCAGGAAGACGCCGAGGTAGGGCAGCAAGAACTCCTGCAATTCACAGATGCCGAAAGCCGCGATCAATCCGATCGACAGCCCCAGCATCATCAACTTCACCAAGACACCCGCCGCCATGAATGCCGGATAACGCTCCGGGCTCGTATTCAAGCCCAGGCCCGCGATGCCCCAGCCGGCCGTGCTCGTCATGAAGGCGAGCGCGGTGGCCCAGTTCAATCCGGTCGTGGACTCCTCCGGCCAAACCGACCAGTAGAGCGCCATTCCCGCGAGCCAGGAGCCCGCCAATAGCAAAAGCGAAACCAAGACGAAGAGACGCAGACTCATCATTCCTCGCCTGGCCGCTCGGGCTCCCGACGATTGGCCATCTTCTCCAGCCGCTCCACGCCCTTCACCAGACTGATCGTCGCTAGCGTCACCCCGAGCAGGGCTCCCACCACGAGCAGCCAAGGTGCCGTGTCGAATCGACCGTCCAGCCACCAACCCAGTGCGGTCACGATCCCGGCTTCGGTCACGAACCCGACTCCGACCCCTGCGAAGCGGAGCCCGGCGACGAGAGTCGAATCATTCGACTTGCTCGCCTTCATGCTCCGATTCCATTCACTCGTGAACCGGTCACCGTCCCTACCGAAAGGGCTTCGAACCGACCGAGCGACCGGGGCCGGCTCGAGTAGAGGATCGCCTTCGACCTCGAGTCGAAAAACGACCGGCGACCGGACCGATGTCCGCGCACTCAATTCGGCGTAATCAGGTGACTTGGAAAAGAGTTAAAAACTGGGTCGCGAACTGTATCAGAGCGCTTTTCGGATGCAACCAAATAATCGTCCGGGCGCCGGGGCGCGTTCGGGAGCCCTTTTCGGGCGCCAAGGCCCCCAATCCGAGTCGGAAGCCGCGCGACGAGCTGGCCCCCTCGAGGCATCTCCGCTCGAGACTCACGAGCTTTCGTCCGATACCCACCAGCCTCCGAAGCCTCCCGGAGGATTCGGGCCATTTCCCCCACCCGGCCGCGGACAATCTCCCCGCCAGGCGGCCGTGGCTCAAGGCATTGCGCCTCCAGGGCACCCACCCTACGATGGCGCCCCCCGGAGCCGAACGGAAGCGATCCGCGCCTGCGGAGACCGTTCGCGGGTCGAGGCTCCCACCGACGGGGCCGCCCGGGCTCCCCTCATGGGACCGGACTGCCGAAAGTTCGACTGAACGGCGATTTGTGGGAACCAGGACACGATCCCGTTCCTATAACCCAGACGAGACACGAGGCTGATGGACGAGGTCGAACGGGAGCTCATCGAAAGATCGCGGGCGGGAGACCGCGAGGCGTTTCGAGGCCTGGTCGAGAAGTACCATCGCCCGATCCTCTCCACCGTGTATCGCCTCGTCGGAAGCCGCTTTCAGCAGGACCTGGAGGACATCGCGCAAGAGATCCTGATCAAAATTCACAAGTCCCTACACAAATTCGACTTCGATCGCGGAACGAAGTTCTCTACCTGGCTGTTCACCTTCGTCCGGAATCACTGCTTCGACGTGCTCAAGAAGCGTCGCCTGCCCACCCGCTCGTTCGGCGGGAGCGCGGACGACCCGGCTTCGCGCCTTCCCTCCGGGAGGCGGTCCCCGGCCGGGGAGCTGATGAACGACGAGCTGGCGGTCGAGATCGAACGCGCGGTCTTCTGTCTTCCTGATGGGCAACGGACCGCGTTCATCCTGCGCGAGTATCAAGGGCTCGGTTACGCCGAGATCGCCGAGATCATGCGCTGCTCCGAAGGAACCGTGAAATCCCGGCTCTATCGCGCAAAAGAGTCCTTGCGCGCTCGCCTGGCACCGTATCTCCGAAAGTAAGACCTCCCGAAAACTCCGGCACAACGGGACGGCCTCCTCCGGCCGAAGAAACGACCATGAGCCCCAAACGACAGTTCGATACGCTGGAAGAACTCGTTCAGCACTGGAAGGCCCCCGAGCCATCGAGCGATTTCGTCGAGCGAACGCTCAAGCGCCTCGACGCAGCCGCTCCGGCTCCGGTTCCGACATCGCCTTGGCATCGCCCGCTTCGGGTACCGCTCGTGGCGGCGATGGCGATCGCTGCGGTCATCCTGGCCTCACTCATCTTCAACATTTTGAGCTGGAAGGCTTTGCAGCGTTCACCGAAGAGCGGCCCGAAGGCCCCGGCGAAGGCGGTGAACGTACCGCTCGACCTCTACGCCCTGCACGAACCTCTGCCTGATGCCGCCGGCGCGGTGATTTCGCTTCCTCTGGTCCCGGGCGCTGCCTGTGAGCTCGACCTTTCGGGAACCCGCGAAGCGCTGCGCATCCAACGCAGCCGGGCATGGTAAACTGGGCGCCCTTCTTCTGATCGAGCACTTGGGCATGACAAACTCGATGAAACCGCTGGCACAACGCCTACTCCGGACGACCACCGTGGCGGTAGCCCTCGGGCTTTTCGTGGTGGCACCGATCTCGAGGGCTCGAGCTCAGGAAGCCGAGTCCGCCCCCGCGACCTCCGACGTGTCTCGAGAGATCGAGCGGCTTCTCGCCCGCTACGCCGATGGGTGGACCCGCAACAACGTCGGACAAGCGCTGAGTGTCTTTGCCCGAGACTACAAGGACGCCACCTTCGACTACCGGGGCCTGAAGCAGGAGTTCAACACGTTCCTCAAGCAGATTCGTGACGTCTCCTTGAGCCTGGAGCTCGAGGCCGTCCGTCCGATCGACGAGGAGCGAGTGGTCGCGTTCACGATCGGGTCTCTCGAGTTCACGGATCGGGCCGACAACCGTCGATACAGCGCCCCGCTGAACAAGGTACTCTTTCTCCGTCACGAGCGCGCCGGGTGGAGGATCTTCTCACGCCTGGATTACGACCCGGCGAAGCAGCTCGCCGTCGATGGCGGCGCTTTTCGCTCCGAGTACACGAACTTCCAGTTCCAGATTCCGCCGGACTGGCTCCTCGTCGCCCAGCCGATGGATTGCTGCGGTTGTGATGAGCATCTCATCGCACTGTCGCCCGATCTCGACGCTCGGATCGCGGTCTATGCTCTCACGCTTCCCATCGAGCTGACGGCTCAGCAGGCGGTGCTCGCCGAGACGCCACGTGAGAGCGTATTGAGTGATCGCCGACTCGTCTCTTCCCGAGGCGTCAGCGGTCATCAGGTCGAGCTCGAGCACCGCACCAAGAACAATCGCCACCGCATTGCCAAGTCATACTTCCTGCAAGGTCGTCGGTGCTACGCGTTCATCTACGACCACCGCGATCGCAAGACCTTCGACCGCTACCGCCCAACCTATGACCTCGTGGTCAGCGGCTTCGACGTCCTCTCCCCTCAGAAACCTCACTCGCCGCTCCTGCGAATCGCCGATGGCGAGATCAACAACCAGATCTACACCAGTGAGCGCCTGGGTCTCCAAGTCGCCGCGCCCCCTGGGTGGACCTTGGACCTCGCCGGGAGTCAGCCCGACTTCCCCCGCCTGACGATGCGCAACGACTCCGGCCAGAGCACGGTGCAGTTCATCGCTTCACCGGCGCGGGAAGGACAGACGCTGGAGCAGCTAGCGGACGAGACGCTGGCAGCCCTCGAGGACCGCGCCGGATTGACGACTGGGCGAGCGGCAAAGCGCAACACCAAGCTGGATGGTAGCTTGCGTGCCAGAGAGGTACTCCTGGACCTCGAGATTGCTCAGATCGGCCAGCTCCGGCGCCGCGCGGTCTTCTGTATCGATGGTGACCAGCAATACGTCTTTCTCTGCGACGCGATCCCGGCGAGCGAGTATTCCCGCGTCGAGAAGGATTTTGATACCATCATCCAGAGCCTGACCCGCAACTGAGCTTCGGAGCACCTGCGTGCTGATCCTTCCTCGCCTCGTCCTCGGTCTGTTCCTCCTCGGCGGTTTCGCCCAGGATGGCGATTTGACCGTGGGCAGCGAGCTGAAGCTGGTTCTCCGCGATCGATCGGTCGTTCGAGGCAAGCTCACCGGTGTCGATGGCCCACTTCTCAAGCTCTTGACTCCCTTGGGAACGCGCATCCGGATCAACCGCGGCGACGTCGCTCAGTTCGTCGTGTCCGAGCCTCCGGCGCCCTTGAAGCCACCGACGACTGCACCCGACAATGATCGCTCTTCACCGACGAGGCCGACCGTTGCGCCCACGACCGTTCCCCGTGAGGTAGTGATCCGGCGCTACGAGCTCTCCGATCATGGTGACCTCGTCTCCGAGTTCGACATCGTGGCTCACCATCGCCACGGCAGCGAGCCGCTCGAGGAGTATCGATTCCTCGCCACGGGCAAGATCCTCGAGGTCGTCGATCCTCACGCGGGTCGGCTCCGCTTCAGCGAGACGGCGATCGGCTCGCTCAACCGATGCAAGGTCGACCTGAGCGCGCCCCTCGGTGCAGGAGAGAATGCGCGCTTGCGAGTTCGCATGCTCGAGCGGCGCTACCTCGATTGGCGCTGCTCGAATCCGACCCTGACGATCCATCAGAGATTCGACCGGGCCATCGATCTCCAGATCCAGCTCCATCACCCGGAGGGCATGGAGCTGGTCGAGTCGAGCCTCACGCCCGAACGACTCGAGCCAGGACAGACGAGCTTCCGAAGCCAGCTCCAAGCCGGAGACAAGCTGCAGCTCAAGCTCCGTCTGCGCCGTTGATCACTGGCGACTCAGCCTGACGAGCCGTCCTCTTGGCCGCCGTCATCCTTGGGCTTTTCGCCACCGTCGCCCTTGGGCTTCTCGGCAGAATCCGACTTCGGGGTCGATTCCTTCGACTCTCCTATTTCGGCTTCCAGCGCACCGAGCGCGGCCAGCGCTTTCTTCAGCGCCTCAGCGTCTCCCCGTAGCTCCGCCAGCCGGACCTCGAGCTGACCGTTCGAGCGGCGCAGCTGATCCACCTGACCTCGCAGAGTCTTGTGCTTCTCACCTGCCGCGATCAGGAGCTCGGTGACTTGCTGGTTTTGACTGGTTTGGGATTGGTAGCTCTGCTCGAGCTCGGCAAAGCGCGCTTGCTCTGCTTGGAACTGGGCGGCGAGCTCTTTCTCTTCTTGCCGCGTCTTCTTCATGCGGGCATCGAGATCGGCGATGCTGCGCTCGATGAGAGGAATCTCCTGCTCCAGCTGCGCTTTCTTCTTCTGTGCCCGCTCGAAGTCGGCCTGTTTCTGCTGGATGCTCTGGCTGGCCGCCGCGATGTTCTCGGTGGCCAACGTCTCTTTCCCTTGAAGTTCGGCGTTCCGAGCCTCGAGAGTCTCCACTCGATCGACGAGTCGCAGATGCTCGCGCTTCAGATACTCGGCTCGACCCAGCTGCTCGGTGTACTGCCCCTCAAAGGCGAGGGTCTCGGGCATCGGCTCCACGGAGCCGCAGCCCGACACGAGCGTTACGAGCCCGAAAGCCGCCAACCATCGGATCGGCTTCATGCAGTCACCTCTCTCGCCGCTCAGCTCGAGAGCGACCCGCCCCAGCGTGGGTCCGATCGATCGAGCGTTCACGCTGAGCCTATCACGTCGCAAGGACACCGAACAACAGGAGCGGTCCCGAGTGTTGACCTGGAAGGTCTGGGCCGGACCCGTCTCCGGAGCCGACCGGTGCGGGCGGGAGACCCTGGTTCCCGGGACTGAGCCTGGGAGCTCGCCCCGAGCTCGGAAGCTTCATGGTCCACTTGGGCGCCACTCCGTGATCTCGTTGGTTCCCCACCGAGGACATCCAAGCTTGCTCGTCATCGATTTCGATTGACAGCCGCCCGAAGGACGATGGCATAATCCGCGGCTTTTCTGGCCGAAATCCACTCGCCTTCGAGGAGCCAACCCCATGTCCATGGAAACCACTCTCATCATCCTCAAGCCCGATGCGGTCCAACGCGGTCTCATGGGGCAGATCCTCAGCCGCTTCGAGTCCAAGGGGCTCCAGATCGCCGGCACCAAGATGATGACTATCTCGCAGGACCTCGCGAACCAGCACTACAGCGACCACAAGAGCAAGCCCTTCTTCGCCGGTCTAGTGAAGTTCATGACCTCGAGCCCCGTGCTCGTCCTGGCCGTGCGCGGCGTGAGCGCGATCGCCGTCTGCCGGAAGATGATGGGCGCGACCTTCGGATCCAAGGCCGAGCCGGGGACGATCCGCGGTGACTACGGCATCAGCAACTCATTCAATCTGATCCATGGCTCGGACTCGCCCGGGGCCGCCGAGAAGGAGCTGGGTCTTTTCTTCGACGCCGGAGACATTCAGGAGTACGCGCTCGGCAATCAGGATTGGATCTACGACGCCTCCGAGGATCTCTGATCTTGGGACGCGCCCGCAGGAGCGAGGGCGGCTCGGCAAGCACGCGACGAGTCGCCTCGTCTCTCGGGCCTCCCCTTCCTCGACCCCTGCCCCGGCGATGCTGACTCCCCACGAGATCCAACGGGTCGTCGCCGAGCTGGCCTCGACCGTCGAGGGAGCGATCGTGGAGCGTTTCTCGCATCCGACGTCGGATCACTACATTTTGCATCTGGCCCATCCGGGCAGTGGAGGCGCCGCCCTTCGATTGGTGGTGCATCCACGCTGGCCGCGGCTCAGCCTGACGCGGCTGGAAAAGAAACGCCCTTCGGATGTTCCCGGCGAGCTGCTCGAGCACCTCCGGCGAGACCTCGTCGGGCGCGCGTTGACCTCCATTCGCGCCCGGGCAGGCGATCGGCTCGTCGTGATCCGATTCGAAGGGACGGACGCCCCCCCTTTCGAGCTCCGAGCCGAGCTGTTTCCTCCTTCTCCAAACCTCGTGCTCACCGATGCCTCCGGACGAATCCGGTCCCTGCATCGCTCCCAGAGTGGCAAGCGTGCCTTGGAGGCGGGTGAGCCCTACGTCTCCCCCCCCCTCCCGACGGGAGGGCCCGAGCCGGAGTCGCGTTATGGAGCTCTTCCAGAAGGCGAGAGCTGGAACCGCTGGGTCGATCAGGAAGGACGTCGGCACGAGGAAGCAGACGAGCGCGAAACGCTCACTCGCCGCGCCACCCAACGCCTCACGCAGCAGATTCGAAAGCTGGATCGCAAGCACGACAAGCTCGCCCAGGAGGTCGATGCCACGGAAGAGGCCGGGCAGATTCGTCAACGAGGCGAGCTCCTGCTCGCGAATCTGCATCGATTGAAGCGCGGCCAAGCCGAGGTCACGGTCGAGGACTACTACACCGGTGCCGGTGACGTCACGATTGAGCTCGACCCCACCACGACTCCACAGCAAAACGTCGAGCGGCTCTTCAAGAGAGCGCGCAAGCTCGAGACGGGCCGCGACCGCATTCGAGCCCACCTCGCCGAGACCGAGCAACAGCTCACTCGACTGCGAGAGCAGCTGAGCACCTTGGAGGGCGAGCTCGACCTCGACCCACTGCGTGAGCTGGCGGGCGAAAGCTCGGGAACACGACGCAAGCGGGTAAAGCGGGACGAGCCCGATGAGGCGCAACCTCGGAAGTTCGTCTCGCGTGACGGCCTGCCGATCCTCGTCGGACGCAACGACCGGCAGAATCACGAGCTCACGATTCGCCGCGCTCGAGGCAACGACCTCTGGCTGCACGTCGACCAGGCCCCCGGCTCCCATGTGCTCGTCCCTCTGCCGAAGGGACAGCAGCCGCCTCCCGAGACACTCCTCGATGCCGCGCAACTGGCCCTCTACTACAGCAAGGTGCGAGGCGCCAAGCGGCAGACGATCGTCTACACGCGGCGCAAGTTCATTCGCCATCCGAAAGGCGCGCCGCCCGGTCGCGTCACGATCTCGCAGGAGAAGCGGCTCGAGATCGGCACCGATGCCGACCGGCTGCGACGGCTGGTGGGAAAAGATCGATTCGACGCGTGAGCGAAGCTTCGAACGACATCCTGGTCCCGTTCGGACAACGCCTGATTCGGGCGCGCTGGGTGCGCCGATACAAGCGATTCCTCATCGACGTCGAGCTCGAGAGCGGTCAGGTGATCACCGCACACTGCCCGGATCCGGGACGCATGACGACGGCCGGGGAACCGGGCTGCGAGGTGAGGCTCTCCTTTCACGACGACCCGAGGCGCAAGCTGTCGCATACGCTCGAGCTGGTTCGGGTCGACGAGACCTGGGTGCTGGTCAACAACATCTGGGCGAATCGAATCGTAGCGCGCGCGCTCGAGGACGAACGAATCGCCGAGCTGCAGGGCTACTCGTCGAGCCGGCGCGAGGTTCGGGTGGCGGACAGGAGCCGGCTGGACTTCCTGCTCGAACGAGGCCAGGAGCGCTGCTGGGTCGAAGTGAAGAGCGTCACGCTGGTGCGGGACGGCGTCGCGAGCTTCCCCGATGCCGTCACGAAGCGCGGCGCCCGTCATCTCGACGTGTTGTCCGAGCTCGCCCGAGCGGGAGACCGCGCCGTCTCGCTCTTCGTTCTGCAGCGAGACGATGCCAAGATCTTCGAGCCCGCCGACGACGTGGATCCGGCCTACGGCGAGGCGCTCCGGCGAGCGGAGGCGGCAGGCGTCGAGGTACTCGTCTACGAGCTGAGCATCGGACCCCGAGGGCTCGGCTGGAATGGACCGTTACTCGGGTCCTCATCGAAGTCGACTCCGAAGGAGCAGGCCATGCCGATCACGACCGAGCGCGTCTACGACTTTCGGAATCGCGAGAAGCGCAAGGGTGAGGTCGCCCTGCTGGTCGACCGCCTCTGGCCGCGCGGTGTCCGCAAGGAATCTCTCGAGATCGACGCCTGGCTCAAAGACGTCGCCCCCTCCACCGAGCTCCGAAAGTGGTTCCACGCCGAAGACCGAAGCTGGGACGCCTTCCGCCGCCGCTACCTCGCCGAGCTGAAGCAACGCCCGAACGCCGTCGAGGAGCTTCGAGCGCACGCTCGAGGCGCAGACCAAGTCACGCTGCTCTACGCCACCCGAGACACCGAACGCAATCACGCGCAGATCCTGCAAGGCCTCCTGACCGAGTAAAGGTCGTCCCGGCAGAACGCGGCGTCGGACCCCTCTGCGCCCTTGCGCGAGCTCCCCCTCCCCGCCTCCGCCCCCTCCCCGCCTTGGCGTTCGCATCCCTTCTCCACAGCACGATGGCGGAGTCCGTCCGGAGGAAGCCCCTTCTCATGCTCGGCTCCCCCTTGACAACTTTTCCTTTCAAAGCTTCTTGACAACAATCCTTGTCAAGGCGATGCTGGCCGCCATGCTCGACGTTCAAGTGATCGAAGATCCCGCCACCGCCGTCGTGGCCCTCGACCCCAAGCGCGCTCGCCTTTTGGCCGAGCTCGCCGAGCCGTGCTCAGCGGCCGCCTTGGCTACGCGGGTCGGATACGCGCGGCAGAAGGTCAACTACCACCTGCGCGCCCTCGAAGCGCGCGGGCTGGTCGAGGTCGCCGAGGAGCGCCGCTGGGGCGGCCTCACCGAGCGTATGCTCGTCGCTACCGCCGGCTCCTACGTGGTGTCGCCGGGCGCGCTCGGACCGGTCGCCACCGACCCGGGCCGCGTGCGCGACCGGCTGTCGGCCAGCTACCTCATCGCCCTCGCCGCGCGCGTTCTGCGGGAGATGAGCCGCCTCGTGCGCAAGGCGAAGGAGACCAAGAAGAGGCTGGCGACGCTGTCGATCGACGCCGAGATCCGTTTCCGTTCCGCGGCCGAGCGCGCGGCGTTCACCCAGGACCTGACGCAGGCGGTGACGCGGCTGGTCGCGCAGTACCACGACGCCTCGGCGCCCGGCGGTCGGGCGCATCGCCTGATCGTGGTCGCCCATCCATTGCCCAAGAGCTCGAGTGAGAAGGAGTCGACATGACCGTCCGAAAAGAGGATTCGGGGCGCCGAAGCATCCAGGTCGAGGTGGAGGTGCCGGGGACGCCCGAGCAGGTCTGGCAAGCGATCGCGACCGGCGAGGGAATCTCGGCGTGGTTCGTACCGACCGAGATCCGCGACGACGGCGCAATGGTCATGGACTTCGGTCCCGGCATGCAATCCGTCGCGCGGCGCACCAGCCACGACCCGCCGCACCGCTTCACCGGCGAGAGTGAGGCCTTCGGTCCGGGCTCGCCCAAGATGGCGACCGAGTGGTCCGTCGAGGCGAAGGACGGCGGCAAATGCATCGTGCGCGTCGTGCACAGCCTGTTCGCCGAGACCGATGACTGGGACGATCAGCTCGACGGCATCGAGTCCGGCTGGCCAGCGTTCTTCGCCGTGCTGCGGCTGTACCTCGAGCACTTCCCGGGTCAGCCCTGCACCCAGCTGCGCGTCACGGGCGGCTCCCCGGGCTCCCTCGCCGACGTCTGGAAGAAGCTGAGCCAATCGCTCGGCCTCGCCAGCGCGAAGGCCGACGACGAAGTCACCCTCACCGCACCCTCCGGCGTGAAGGCGACAGGGCAAGTGGCCCGGCGAGCCGACAACGAGCATCCCGGCTTCGTGGTGGTCCTGAAGGATCCGGGCCCCGGCATCCTCTGGGTCGGCGCCTTCCAAATGGGCCCCGCCATCTACCTCTCGCTCACCTTCTACCTCTACGGCGACGAAGCGAAGACGATCGTGGTGACGGATGAGCCGAAGTGGCAATCCTGGCTGAACGAGGTCTTCCCACCGATGGAGCACTCGGGAAGCTGCTGAGCTGAGCCGCAGGAGGCAGCGGAGGCACGCTGATCGGGCTGCCTCCGAAGAGCGTGCACTCATCAGGTTTCGCGCTCTGCTCCTGCTAACGCTCAGCGGCGGCGCGCAGCGCCGTCCGCTGCATGCTGTTGTTAGCCAGAGTGCCGTCACCTCTGAAGCGTACAGCCCTTCATCATCACGTTCATCATCTTGCCGTCGCAACGGCCCTTGACGGATAAGTTCATCCCCTTTCGGAGACCTGCGAGTTCGCCAGCATGCGACTTGGCGAAGAAGCACTGAACTTGTCCGATCGCTCCGTCGCCAATCAACGTGACGTACATCGTATCCATGATGTCCTTGCCGATGTCATCCACCGTCCCGGTGACCAGAAGGGTCTTGCCCTTGTACTTCTGGTCTGCCGCGACCTCATTGCCGTCGTAGTCGGCGTAAAGGCGCGTGGCACTCACTTTCAAGTCGGGAGTCTGGTTTGCCACTTGACTCTCGGATGACTCTTCGCTTTCGAGACTTCCAGCAGCCATCATGGCGAACGCGGCTACGATCAATGCGGAAAGGAAGTTAAGTAGGACACGCATTGTGTTGCACTCCTTGAAGTGGGTTGACGGGGGCAAAGAGGAGCAGCGCCACAGTGCATGCGAGCGCCGACAAACCAAGGTCAATCCAATCGAAGGTACCGACGACGAGACCCTGTGCCTGGAGCAGCTCTGAGCCTATCGATATCACGAAGGGTACGAGAAGCCACAAGGAACGTTCCCAGCACCTTCGGTTCGCCCACGCGAAGCAAAGAGCGCATGTGAACGCGTAACTCCAGAGAGCGTCAGGAAGGCTGTACGAGATCCAGGTTGGCACCGAATCTTTGAACGGCGAGGCTACGGCTCTCACCGCCCAGAGCACATCGGCCGTGCCGAAACTCTCGACCCAGCCGAAGAGTTGGAGCGTTGGTGACCGCCAGAGCAGGTAGATACACGTGCCTACGATAAGGGGCGCGATAACATGCGCCGACCAGGGACCAAGCCCAGCGCGCCAAGCCGTCGGCCGCCGCCTTCGGGCTGTCCGCTTCAACGGTTTCGATGCCTCTCGGAGCATGTCGGCTGCCCTCTAGTGCCTAACAAGTATTCGACAGGTCTGCATGATCTTCCCAACGATGCGGGCTCTGCAGCATAACACCAGAGGTCTCTGCCACGGAAGAACGGGCAATCCTCGAAGGCGTCACAGTTCGTGTCTGAGTGCGATGATGGCATCCCGGTTCTATACAGATCCGCATAATGGCGAAGGCCCGTCGGTGTCCTCGAGTGCGCGGGGACGGAAGAATCACAGCCCTCCTCCCAGGTGATCGGCCGGGCTCACCACTCCCGACGGGCCTCGGTTCAGGACGAGCGTGTCGATCATCGTTGTCGAAACATCGTGGTGTCCGAGGAGCTCCTGCACCGATCGAAAGTCGCTCCCGCTCTCGAGAAGGTGCGTCGCAAACGAATGGCGGAAGGTATGGCAGATGACTCCCTTGGGGACGTCCGCTGCAAGCGCGGCTCGGCGAACCGCTCGCTTCACCACCGTCTTGTGCAGGTGGTGCCGGCGACGATGACCGCTCCTTGGGTCCCGATACGTCCGCGTCGCTGGAAGCACCCGCTGCCACGGCCATTCCCGTCCGGCTGACGGAAGCCTGTGATCGAGAGCGAAGGGAAGCTCCGCGCAGCCGGCCGCGTTCGTGACGTTGCGCCCGCGCTGCCATCGCTGCACTTCCAGTTGCACCCGAACCGGCGGCGGCATCTGGACGGCCGACGCGCGAATCTGCCGCACGGTCCTGCGGAGTCGCGCACGCGGGAGTTGGCATTGGCGTCGGAGGATCGTGGTGGTGCATTTCCCGTCACCCTTTTGATGATCGCCAAGCGTACACCTCGTCATTCAGGGCGGCAAGGGCGAGCTCTCGATCTCGGTGCTCATCGTCACGCCCAGAGAGGCTTGACGTGCTGTGCCCGAACTGCTCCCGGGAGCGAAGTTAAGCGGCAATCCACGAACTGCATTGCGAGCCGATTCGAGCTCACCGTGTATCGATGGCCTCGAAGGCACGCCGCCGCTGACCGCTCGGCGGGTTCGTCGTCTACGGCGTCAGCTACGCTTCGCGGATCGCGAGACGTCGCCACGACGGTCCACGCGGCGAAGCTTCGCGGACGCATTCCACTCTGATCATCAAACACCCAACCACGGTTCATACCCGACAACTGGCGCCCCTCGTTCCTCGGGACTCGCGACAACCGCGCACGGCCAACGCGAGGTCCGCAGGGCGCGGGCGAGGACTTGCCGCTCAATTCGAGGTCGAGACGAGCGATCACCGAGGTGACGATGAGAAGACTGGCGACGCGATCCAGCAAGATGTCGGGACGTCGAGCGGTGCCGTCCGGCCTCCTCCGGGTCTCGCCCGTGACGATCTCGAGGCCCTCTTGTGAGAGCACGGCCAGGGACTTCGACGGCACAGTGTCCTCGTCGAGCCGAGGTCCGAGGAGCGGCAGAGCGTCTCGGCCGAGAAGCAGGTGATTTCGGTTCGCGAGAGGGTCGCGCGGGCAGGCCGCTCCACGCTCGGCTCTCAGCGTGGGCAACCGCGCCGCGACGTCACGGGCCCATCGAGCCTTCCCCAACGTTGACAGGCCCGATCCCACCGCTAGCATGGGGGGATTCGTCGTCGTTCGCTCGTGGTCGGAGGACCCCATGAAAGCTCGCTGGATCTTCCCCGCTCTCGCCCTCACCGCGCTGAGTGGCTGTGTCCTGTCCCCCATGGAGGAAGAGCGGCTCGCCGTCTATCAGCAGAACGCGCAGTTCTATTATGATCGCGGTCGATTCGTCAATTCTGAGCAACAAGCTCGGCAAGCGCTCGAGCTCGAGAGCGGCGACGAGAAGTCCAACCTGATCTTGGGTTGGTCCCTTCTGAAGCAGAACGAGCGGCAGAAGCTGCGGATGGCACAGGTCCAGTTCCACGAATGCCTCGGATTCTGGTTCACCGACAACGAGTTCGAGTACAAGGCCCACCTCGGTCTCGGACTCACGAATCAGGCTTTGATCCAGCTCGTCCAACAGGACATCGTCGACATCGATCGCGGGCTCAACGACCCCAATGCTCCGATCTCGCCCGATGAAGCCGAGCGGCTGTCCGAACGCCGCGAGGACAAGGAGGACGTGCTCGAAGACTTGTTCGCCGAAGCGGAGTGGGCCTTCGAGGAGACTCTCGAGCGCAATCCGGACAACCCTCAGGCGATCAATGGCCTGAGTCAGGTCTACGTGCTGCAGGGACGCTTCGACGAGGCCATCACGCGCCTCGATCGATACCTGAAGCTCGCCCAGAGCAGCCGAGAGTACTGGGAGCGACGGCTCGAGATCGGGCGCCTGTCGGTCGATACCGAGCGAGAGCTCCGCGACAAGGTCGACGGTAATCTCCGCAAGGAGGAGAACGTCCGAGATATGCTCTCGAACATCTACTACGACCAAGGCAGGTTCGATCTCGCCCTCGCCGAGGTCGATCGCTGCCTCGCGATCGACCCCGAAGACGCGCGCTACCACGTCACGCGTGCTCAATGTCTCGAACGACTCGAGCGATACCGGGAAGCCATCGATAGCCTCGAGCGCTACTTGGCCGATCCCGAGATCGCCTTCGAGACTGCCAAGCGTCAGGGAATCTACGATCGACTCGATCGACTACGGAGTCAGGCCGGGATCTCGGTCTCGGAAACAGACTCGATCGCGACCGATCGTCGCTGATCGCCATCCAGGAGACGCCCTCGTGACCTCCGAACGCTCCGCAGGGACCTTGGCTACCGGAGGAGTCGCTGTGGTTTGTGCGAGCCTTCTCCTCCTCGGCGGCTGTCGGCTCCTGATGCTTCCAATTCGGGCCGTGGCATCGCTCGTCGACGTCGTCATCAAGAACTTCCCCCTCTTCGGCCTGTTCGCCGCGAGCCAACCAATCGACCTGCCGTCGACCCTCGAGACGCCGACCTTCGAAGCCGCCGTTCAAATGGCACCCCTCGAACCCCTCGCCCGAGCGATCCCCGAGAACATGCCGATCACGGCCACCCTCTACCTGGTCGACCCGAACTGGGTGGCGGCGTGCGAGTCGAGGGCCCCGGTTGGTCGAGCCATCGACGAAAGGCATGCCTTCGTTTCCCGACTCGGCTGGCGAGATGCCGCCTCACTCGTGGCGCGCTCCGAGGACACCCGACACTTCCTCGACACCTTGAGAGCGCGAGGAGTCGAGGTCCGCGCGATCGGCCCGGCCGGTGAAGCGTTCCTCGCCCGCGCACGTTGAGGAACCGATGAGCCGCACGTTTCGCCTGGGCACCCGCGCCAGCCAACTCGCCTTGACCCAATCGCGATGGGTCGCGACGGCCCTCGAAGCCGCCGATCCCGATGCCCGGATCGAGTTGGTTGAGATCCGCACCACGGGGGACGTGGACCGTCAACGAGCCCTGGCACAGTTCTCCGAGGTGGGAATCTTCACCAAGCAGCTTCAGTCCGCTCTCCTCGACCAGCAGATCGACATCGCCGTTCACAGCCTCAAAGACCTGCCGACGGTATCCCCCGCGGGACTTCTTCTCGCGGCCGTCCCGGAGAGGGAGGATCCGAGCGACGTGTTGGTCACGGCTTTGGAGGCAGACCTGGCAGACCTGCCGGACGGCACGGTGGTCGGAACCGGAAGTCCCCGACGTCGAGGTCAGCTGGCAGCTCGCTATCCCGGCCTCCGCTTCAGTGAGCTGCGAGGCAACATCGATACGCGGATGGAAAAGGTCCGCGCCGGGGATCCCCCCGCCGCCATCCTGGCACGTGCCGGTCTGGCGCGGGTGGGACGTCTCGACGCCATTCGCGAGGTCCTCGGCCCCGAGGTGATGGTCCCGGCACCGGGACAAGGAGCCCTCGGGATCGAAGTGCGAGTCGACGACTCGGAGAGCCGGGCGTTGACCTCTCGAATCGAGTGCTCGGCCACGCGTGCCGCGGTGACTGCGGAGCGCGAGCTCCTGCGAGTCCTGGAAGGCGGGTGTCGACTGCCCTTGGGAGCCCTCGCCACACTCGAGGATGAGACGCTGCACCTGAGAGCGATACTGGCCGCGCCCGATGGGTCTTCGAGCGTGACCGTCCGCTTGACGGGGCCGGTCGGAGAACCGCACGCACTCGGAGCCGAGGCCGCACAGAGGTTCCTCCAGGATCCCGCCGGTGCCGAGCTCGTCGCTCGCCTCCGCTGAACGAAGCGCACTCGGATTCTCGTGGTCGGTCGCGACCGGCGGCCGCTACAATCATCCGAGATCGTGACCCGGACCGCGCGTTCGCGGCCCTCGATACCGCCCGAGGCTCTCGCCTCCAGAAGATCGGCCTCCTTTGAACGACGAGCATTCCGCCGAGCCGCGGCGCCATACCTTTCCAAAGCACATGCACTTGCTTCGGACGCCCGAGTTCCAGCGGGTGTTTCAGCAGGGACAGCGCCACGTCGGGCGAATCATGATCGTCTTTCGGCGGCCGAATCGGGACGGATACCCTCGCATCGGTCTCGTCGTGAGTCGCAAGGCGGGCAAGGCCCATGATCGCAACCGCATCAAGCGCCTGCTCCGCGAGGCATTCCGGCTCCAGCAAGAGTCCTTGCCCCACAGCGACCTGGTGGTCATTCCTCGGCCGGGCTTCCTCGGCAAGACCTACGAGGACATCGCGAAGGAGCTCGTCTACTTGGCCAAGCGACCGTCCCGTCCTCCCAAGAAGCGCCAATCGAGCGGCGACGGCTCCGACAAAGGCTCCGGGGCGAAGCGACCGACGTCCCAGCGCAAGGCGCCGCAACGCACCGCTCCCTGATTCGAGTCCGCGATGAAGCTCCTCGACCGCTCTGCAACCGAAGCCTCCAACGGCGAGTCGATGACGCCGCCGCTCAATGCCGCGCCGCCACCAGCGAAGAGGCGGAGCCGTCTCGAGCGCTTCGCCTCGGCGGTTCTCAGCGCGCCGATTCACTTCTACCGCCGGTTCCTGTCGCCGTTGAAGCCGGCCACCTGTCGCTTCCACCCGACCTGCTCGGCCTACGTCCTCGAAGCCATCGAAAAGAAGGGACCGCTGCGGGGTCTCTGGATGGGGGTCAAGCGACTGGCCAAGTGCCACCCCTACCATCGCGGCGGCTACGACCCGGTGGATTGAGGCGGTCAAGGACTTCGCTCCGTCGATCGACCTCCCACCCGAATGAATTCGGGCCTCCGAGTCGTCGATCGGCCTCCGAGTCCGCGGGAGGCCCGAGGGGTCTACTCCAGCCCGAACTTCTTGAGCTTGTTGTAGAGCGTGCGTCTCGGTAGCCCGAGGCGACGCGCGGCTTCGGATTTCACACCATCCGATGCTGCGAGTGCGCGTCGGATGGCTTCGCGCTCGATCTCTTCGAGGGTCATGTCGTCGATCTCCATCGCCTCGCCGACACTCCTGGGGCGAGCGGATTCCGAGACCAGATGTGCCCCGATGCGATCCTCACCGAGTATCGCGAGTCGCGTCAGCTCGTTCTGAAGCTCGCGCACGTTGCCCGGCCAGTCGCGGGCACTCAAGCGCCGCACGGCCTCAGGGTCAATCTCGAGACTCGGCCGGCCCATCTCGTGAGCGAGCTGTCCCAGGAAGTGCTCGATGAGGAGCGGGATGTCCTCTCGTCGCTCGTTCAGGGTTGGGAGCTCGATCAAGATGACCTTGAGGCGATAGAACAAGTCCTCGCGGAAACGGCCTGCCTCGACCTCTGCGGCCAGGTCGCGATTGGTGGCCGAGATGATGCGAACATCCACCGAAATCGGCCTCTCGTCGCCCACGCGCCGCACTTCTTGCTCCTGCAGCACACGCAGCAGCTTGCGCTGGAGGCTGCCATCGATCTCGCCGATCTCATCGAGAAACAGAGTCCCGCGATCGGCTCGCTCGATGAGTCCGCGCTTGTCGGATACGGCCCCCGTGAACGCTCCTTTGATGTGCCCGAAGAGCTCGCTCTCGAGCAAGCTCTCGCTGATGGCCGCACAGTTCTCGGAGACGAACGGGCCACCCCGGCGCTCGCCACGATGATGGATCGCGCGCGCCACGAGCTCTTTCCCGGTGCCGGACTCCCCCTGAATGAGAACCGACGCGCGGGCGTCCTTGACCTTCTCGATGAGTCGGTAGACATCTCGCATCACGGCGCTCTTGCCGACGAGGTCATGGTAGACGGAGTGGCCTTCCAGCTCACCGAGCGTCCGCTCGAGCTCCTCGCGCGCCTCTTGGAGCTCGTGCTCTCGGTCGGCCAAGGAAGCCTTCAGGCGGGCGTTGAGCTTCTCGAGCGATGCGCGTGCCTCGAGGTTCTCCTGATAGAGCCGCGCGTTCTCGAGCGCGATCGCGGCTTGGTCGGCGAACGCCTCCATCAGGGCGAGGTCCTCCTCGGTGAAGCTTCCCTTCTGAAGGCGGCTGTCGATGGTGATGACGCCGATCAGCTTCGCCTGGACCTTCAAGGGCACGCAGAGCACCGAGAGCAGCTTGAGGTCGACGACGCTGGCCGAGCCCGCCAAGCGATCGTCGTCCGAGGCATTGTCGGTCAGCATCGCCACGCCGGTCCGAAGCACCTCGCCCGCCACGAAGCGGCTGAAGAGGCGCTCGCCACCGACCAGCTCCTCTCGCTGAAAGTTGCGGGCCACCTCGACCTGGAACTCACCCTCCCCTTCCAGAAGGAGGAAGCCTCGCTCGGCTTCCGTGAGCTCGATCACCGTGTCCATGATGCGCTCGAGCAACGGGCGCCGGTGCAGCTCGCTGTTGATGGCGCGTCCGACCTCGAAGAGCTTGACCAACGCTTCGTAGCGCCGGACCAAACCTCGACGGCGGCCGAGATCGAAGGGGCTCTTGATGATGTCGGAAAGCTTGCGACGGTCCTTGGGCTGCATGCACCAGTTCTCGGGTCAGAGCGGGCGGACGACGAGGCGTCCGGGTTTCGCCGGTACCCTCTCGGCTACCGGTCGAGCCTTGCCCCTTCTTGCGCAGCCGAACGGCTTTCTTGCCGAGATCGAGCCTACGGCAGAGATGCAGGAGGTGTCAACGGAGGGCGCCGGCCGCTCTCCCGCGTCACAGCGTGCAGACGGCCTGCAAGTCGCACGCATGGCAGCTCCGGGCGTCGTACTTGGTCGGACAATGCGAGAGGACGCCGAGGCGGCAGATCGCATAGTCGTAGCGGATCGGATCCTCGGGATCGAGCCGGCGGAGTGACTCGGTGACCTCGAGCGCCATCCGCCAATCGACCGAGCGCCGCTGTGACAGGCCGAGGTAGCGGCTGATCCGAGCGACGTGCGTGTCGAGGGGCATGACCAATCGCCGAGGCGAAACGGCAGGCCACAGCCCCAGATCGAGCCCATCCGCGGGCCGCACCATCCAGCGTAGGTAGAGATTCAATCGCTTGCAGGCGGAGCCGCCCGTCGGCGAAGGCAGGAAGAAGCGCACGCCCGCCCCCTTGGGCAGAGACCGTTGCCGATAGATCGGCCGCGAGTCCAGCCGGAGCGCGCTCTCGCAGAAGGCGCTCGCCGCCGCTTCGATCGTCGCACCGCCCGGATCCTGAGCCGCGAAGAAGCCGCCGATCGATCCGGCCTGCTCCACCATCTGGCGAACGAAGTGCAGCAGGCAAGCGACATCGTCCCCGTCGTTGAATCGATGGCGAAAACGCGACAACCGCCGGCGATCTCGTGCGGGATCGGAGGCCAAGACGGCCGCCATGGGATGAGGACCGAAGGGAGCGAGTGCCGTCCGGACGTTCGTCAGGATGGTATCGACTCGGCCGTAGGCGAGGCTCGAGCCGACGAGCCCGACCAGCTCGGCATCGCGGGGATCGGGGTACTCGTGAACGATGACGAGGGGATCGCGATCGAGAGCTCGCGCGTCGAAGCGATCGACTAGCCGGTCGAGGTGCTTCTTGAGCCGGCCCTCCGACTGGGCGATCACGAGGCGCGCTGCCGGTAATCCTCGACAACCGCCTGGAGCAGCTGATGGGCGAGGCGGAGTGCGTGCTGCTTGAGGCGGGGCAGTGGTCCGATGATGTCCGAGAGATCTTCCAGCGAGAGGCCGGATATCCCGTCCAGCGATTGCCCCGGAAGCCAGTCGGTGAGGATCGAGAGAGATCCGATGGCAGCACTGCAACCACGGCACTGGAATCGAGCGTCGGTGACTGCTTCCTCGTCGATTCGCAGGAACAGCTGTCCATGGTCGCCGCAGGCCGGATGGGTCGCCTGGGCCAGCGCATTCGCATCGACGAGCCGCCCGACGCGGCGAGGATCCCTGAAGTGTCGGAGGTACCGCTCCGGCTGAGGCTCGCTCGGCGGGGCCACGATGGGCTCAGGCGTCGCGGTCCGCGCTCAGCTCGACGCGATCCGGAGTCTCGACCGGGTCGGGAGCTGTTCTCTGGACGAAGAAGAACTCGTCCCGAAGGATGCGGCAGCCCGAGAGTGCGAGCAAGCCCATCAGCCCGACCCAGATCATCCAGCGTGCGCGTGCTTTCATCGTCAGCTCCGAGCGAGGCTCCGGACACGAGCCGCTCCTCTGCGGAGTGGCCTCGGTGTCATTGTCGGCAGATGGAAGGCTCGACGACAAGCCGAACCTGCAGATTCTGGAAGATCAGCGCCGACGGGTGGTCATCTCGGTGGTGACGATCGCCTTCTGGCGCCCCGCCCCCTGCTCGTCGATGTCCATCGTCCAGCTGATGCGCATCTCGGAAGTCGGGACGATTTGAGTCAGATTGAAGTCGTAGGACCCCGTCCCCTTCGCGTCGAGGCTGACGAGATCGACCCTCGGCGCCAGCTCCTGTCGACCGGTCGACATCTCGACCCCGACGCTGAGCCGCAGCTCGCCGGATCGGTTCTCGTGCAGAGTGAATGTCGTCATCTGATTGAAGGACATGTTCTGAAAGGTCCCCGAGCTGATCACGACCCAGCGTCCACCGTTACCGATCGGCTCAACCGGGAATACGATGAGGATCTGGCGTAGCGACTGCTTAATGCTGTCGACCATCTGCCGGATCTGCGGGCTGGATTGACCCGGGACATTCAGCTCCACCGCTTCGCTCTTGCCGTGCTCGTCGACGGTCACGACGCCCGAGATGCCCGGCAAGCCTTCGTAGGCGCGACGGGTCTGCTCGACCAGGCCCGGGTCGATGCCCGGGCGGTCCAATACCTCGAAGTCGTCGATGTGGACGCCCATGCGATAGCGAGCCGCCGGGCTCTTCTCGATCACTCGGACCGTGAACAGAACCCGGGTGGTCGGTAGAACGATCGGCTCTCCGAACGGCTTGCCGTCCTTCTCGGTCTCGCGCGAGAGCACGAGATCCATGACCATCGTCTCTTTTTGGCCGTTCTGGAAGTCGTAGACGAGGCTGGTCCGCGGCTCGCTTCCGGGCTCGATGAGCCGGATCTCGACCGTCTCCGAGACCGGAGGGGGTCCGGTCGGTTGGCGCAGGGTCGGCGAGCCGGACGACTGACGGGATGCCGCGCCCGAGTCCTTCGAGGACGACGAGCCCGGCTCGTCGCTCGAGCATCCCCCGAGGACGGCGATGCACACGAGACCGACCCACAGGATCCAGCTTCTCTGATTCAAGTCTCGCTCCGAGATCTCTTGCCGTTCGAGGCTCAGCGGTGGAAGCCGCCGCGTGTCACTTGCTGCCGCGCCCCAGACTCGCCTGGATGTAATCGCGGTTCAAGCGGGCGATGAAATCGACGCTGATCTCCTTGGGGCAGACCGCCTCGCACTCGCGATGATTCGTACAGTGTCCGAAGCCGATCTCCTCCATCACCTCCACCATGCTCTGCGTGCGGCGCCATCGCTCGGGCTGACCTTGAGGGAGCAGGCCGAGGTGGGAAGCTTTCGCAGACGTGAAAAGCATGGCCGAGGCGTTTGGGCACGCGGCGACACAGGCACCACAACCGATGCAGGCCGCCGCATCGAACGCGCTGTCCGAGGATTCCTTGGAGATCGGAATGGAGTTGGCGTCCGGGGCGCTGCCGGTGCGCACCGAGATGTAGCCTCCCGCCTCCACGATGCTGTCGAATCCGGTGCGGTCCACGATCAGGTCCCGGAGCACCGGAAACGCGGCCGCACGCCAAGGCTCCAGCCACAGCTCGTCCCCGTCCTTGAACTTTCGCATGTGGAGCTGGCAGACGGTCGTTCCCGCTTCGGGACCATGGGCGATGCCGTTGATCGTGAAGCCGCACGACCCGCAGATGCCTTCGCGGCAGTCGTGGTCGAAGGCGACCGGATCCTTGCCTTCGAGAACGAGCTGCTCGTTGAGAACGTCGAGCATCTCCAAGAAGGACATGTGCTGGCTGACGTTCTCGACGGTATGGGGTTCGAATCGGCCACTCGCCTCGGAGCTTGGCTGACGCCAGACGTTCAACTTGATCTTCATTACTTGTAGCTCCGCTGCGTCAGACTGACGTACTCGAACTCGAGCGGCTCCTTGTGCAAGGCAGGCTCCTTGCCCACCCCCTGGAACTCCCAGGCCGACACGAAGCAGAAGTTCTCGTCGTCGCGCTTCGCCTCGCCCTCTTCGGTTTGACTCTCCTCGCGGAAGTGCCCGCCGCAAGACTCGGTGCGCGTCAAGGCGTCGCGACACATCAGCTCGCCGAACTCGAGGAAGTCCGCCACCCGACCCGCCTTCTCCAGAGACTGGTTGAGCGACTCCGCCGCGCCGGCCACACGCACGTTCTTCCAGAACTCGTCGCGCAGCTCGGGAATGCGTTTCAGCGCATCTTTCAGACCGGCCTCGTTGCGGGCCATGCCGCAGTTGTCCCACACCAGGATGCCGAGCTCCCGATGGAACGAGTCGACAGTCCGCTTGCCATCGATCGCCAGCAGCTTCTCCGACCGCTCGCGCACGCCCCTCTCGGCGTCCTTCACCGACGGATGATCCGCTGCCACCGGCGACGGCGGATGCTTCGCCAAGAAGTCCCCGATGGTGTACGGGATCACGAAGTACCCGTCGGCCAGCCCTTGCATCAGGGCGCTCGCGCCGAGACGGTTGGCGCCATGATCCGAGAAGTTCGCCTCGCCCAGCACGAACAAGCCGTCGAGGTTGCTCATCAGGTTGTAATCGACCCAGAGCCCACCCATCGTGTAGTGAACGGCCGGATAGATGCGCATCGGCTGACGGTAGGGGTTCTCGCCCGTGATCTTGTCGTACATGTGGAAGAGGTTGCCGTACCGCTCCCGGATGGAGGCTTCGCCCAGACGCTGGATCGAGGCGCCGAAGTCGAGATAGACGCCATAGCGGGACTCACCGACACCGTAGCCTTCGTCGCAAGCCTTCTTCGCGGCCCGAGACGCCACGTCTCGCGGCACCAGGTTTCCGAAGCTGGGATAGCGGCGCTCGAGGTAGTAGTCGCGCTCGCTCTCGGGAATGTCGTTCGGGTGTCGCGCGTCACCTGGCTTCTTCGGCACCCAGATGCGGCCGTCGTTCCGCAGGGACTCACTCATGAGCGTGAGCTTCGACTGGTAGTCGCCACTGACCGGGATGCAGGTCGGGTGGATCTGTGTGAAGCAGGGGTTGGCGAAGACAGCGCCGCGCTTGTGGGCTCGCCAAGTCGCCGTGACGTTGCAGCCCTTGGCGTTGGTCGACAAGTAGAAGACGTTGCCGTAGCCACCCGTGCACAGGAGCACCGCGTCGGCCAGATGCGACTCGAGCTTGCCAGTCACCATGTCGCGCGTGACGATGCCACGCGCGCGGCCGTCGACCACGATCAGGTCGAGCATCTCGGTTCGGGGGTAGACCTTGACCTTGCCCGCGGCGACCTGTGCCGCCAGTGCCGAGTAGGCACCGAGGAGCAGCTGCTGCCCCGTCTGACCCCGAGCATAGAAGGTGCGCGAGACCTGGGCACCGCCGAACGATCGGTTGCCGAGGAGCCCACCGTACTCGCGAGCGAAGGGCACGCCCTGGGCCACGCACTGGTCGATGATGTCGACGCTGACTTGAGCCAGGCGGTAGACATTGGCCTCACGCGCCCGATAGTCGCCGCCTTTGACCGTGTCGTAGAACAGCCGAAAGATCGTGTCGCCGTCGTTCTGGTAATTCTTGGCGGCATTGATGCCGCCTTGCGCCGCGATGCTGTGGGCTCGGCGAGCGCTGTCCTGGTAGCAGAAGGCCTTGATGTTGTAGCCGAGCTCACCGAGCGAGGCGGCTGCCGAGGCGCCGGCGAGCCCGGTGCCGACGATGATGATCTGGTACTTCCGCTTGTTGGCCGGATTGACGAGCCTCATGTCGAAGCGGTGACGGTCCCACTTCTGCTCCAGGGGCCCCTCGGGAATCTTCGCGTTCAACTCCATGGCGATCTTCTCCGTCCGACCTACGAGACCAGCCCGGTGAGCACGGCGAGGGGGATCGACACGTTGCCGACCACGATGCCCAGAGCCAGGGCGATCGAGAGATATCTTCGCAGCGCGTTCCAGCGCGGATGATTGAGCCCGAGCGTCTGGAAGAAGCTCCAGATGCCGTGATAGAGATGAAAGCCGAGCCCGACCATGGCGAGGATGTAGAGACCCGCGACCCAGGGGACTTGGAAGCCCGCGACGACGTTGTGGTAGACGTCCTTTGCTTCGAAGTCGTGATGGACGGTGCCGAAGGTCAGGTGCGCCAGGTGATACAGCACGAAGGCCAGGATCAGAGGACCACTCCACATCATCGTGCGGGAAGCGTAATCCGCCTGGACGTGGCCGGGCTTCTGATAGGAGACGGGTCGACACCGGCGCCGCTGCTGAGTCAGGCGCACGGCTGCATGAACGTGCAAGATCAGGGCGACGAGCAACCCGATGCGGGCCACCCACAGAAGCCCGGCGTTGTCGTGGAGCAGCTGCGCGTACGCGTTGAGCTTCTCCGGCCCGAGATAGACCTGCAGGTTCCCGAGAAGATGACCCATCACGAAGCCGAGCAGGGCGATGCCCGTCACGGCCATGACGACCTTCTTCCCGATGGATGTCTTGTAGAAGCTGAGCAATCGCGACATGAAGGATGCCTCCGGCGGACGCTCGGTCACGGCTGGCTTCGGCGCTCCGGCTCGCTGCCGTCCAGGAACGTCGACCCACGCTCGCGAAGGGAACGGGCGTGGGACATTCTCTCAGAACAAATCGACGGCCCGGCGCACGTGGGAGTCAGGATTCCGAGATCGCCCGGAACGGGAGATCCCACTCGGAGATCCGGTGCGACCCGGTCGGCTGGTGGCATGCTCCAACCGGCCGGCCCCCACGCGTTTCAGTCCATCGAGCTCGCTGCTGCGGCGAGCGGGGTGGCGACGATAGAAGATTGCACCGAGCACGTCAAGCCGCGCGCGGTGGGAGACGGTGGGAGGCCGGTGACGAGCGAAACTTCTCGACGCATCGCGGAATGTCGCGCACGTTCCCAGCCGAGGGAGGCCGGCCTCAGATCTCCAGAGAGCGGCGCTCGAAGTACCGGCCCAGACGCTGCAGGATGCGGGAATGGAGCTGGCAGACTCGCGACTCGGAGAGGCGCAGCCTCCGTCCGATCTGACGCATCGTCTGGTTGCCGAAGTAGTATCGCTCGAGGATCTCGCGCTCGACCTCATCGAGGTATCCGTAGGCGAGGCGTAGGAGATCTTCGCGTTGGATCCGGTCGTCGGGCGAGGCGAGGCGAGTGTCCTCCAGCAGATCGCGACGCTCGCTCGTGTGCGCGAAGTCGTCATCTCCGAAGCGGCTGTCGAGCGAGACCGGTCCGGTCGGGTCATAGGAAGGGAGCTCGAGCAGCTCCTCGGAGGTCACGCCGAGATCGAAGGCAAGCTCATCGGACGTCGGCTCACGATGAAGCTCCGCCCGCAGGCGTCGTCGCGACTCCTTGAGCCGTGACCGATGCGCACGCACGACCCGCGGCACCCAGTCCTGCTGACGGAGAGCATCGAGGATCGCACCCCGGATCCGGATCTGACTGTAGCGGACAAAGCTCAGCCCGCGTCGCGGGTCAAAGCTCCGCAGCGCGTTGAGCAAGCCGAAGATCCCGGCCGAGTACAGATCATCGCTTTCGATCGAAGCCGGTAATCGACTGGCGATCCGCTCTGCCGTGCTGCGCACCAATGGCAGGTACGACTCGACCAAGACGTTGCGCGCCTCGACCGATCGCGTCTGCAAGAAGCACTCCCAGACCGTTTCGAGATCTGGACGGTCCTGATTCGGAACGACCTCTCTCTTCAAGCCTGCGTCCCCCTCAAAGAACGCGCTCTCGATGTCGCAGTCCCTCGTCCGCCTCGAGAGCCAAGCCCAACCGCAAGCTCGCGATCAACGCGAGCTCGAACCGCCGTCAACTATATCTCCCGGCGTGAAGCAGAGGCAATCGGCAACAACGCGAAAATCGGCGTCGCACGCCGAAGGACGATCGCCCTCGCACCCTCGAAGGCGCCCTGAAGCTCCAAAGCTTCCTTGTTATGAGTATTTGATCTTCAACGGTGCACCGTTTCGAATCCGACCGTATTCACAGCGCGATCACGATCGTCTGACCCGGCGTGACGCATGAAGTCCTCCGTCCGTTCGACCACGACGCCGGCGTCACGGATCGTGATCTCGATCGTCGCTCGAGCACACCAAAGCCGGGATTCCGCTGGCGCGAAAATGTGCGCGAGGACTCGAGGCAGAGACACCGCGAAGGCGGAAGAGGGTGCACGAGTCTTGGCGACACCCATCGATCGATGAGCGAAGTGTCACCGCGCACACACGCCAGAAGTGCGCGCCGAAGGCCGGACATCCGTGTGCCTCTCGCTCAGGCCTCGAGCTCGCGAAAGGCGGCGACCTGGATGCCGAGGGGCTCGAGGATGGCCAACTCGCGCGGGCGCGTGTGAGAGATGCCGAGCAGGACTTGACAGAATCGATCCTCGATCCGGGTAGGGCCCCGCAGCGACAACGGGCCGTCATCCAGCTGACCGTCCATCAGCTTCTCGAGCTCGATGTCGCGGACGACCTTCTCGATCCGCGTTGGAGTCGGGCCCCGCACTCGCCAACGCGTCATCGAGGGCCGCCTGAAGCATTCATCTTCACGATCACACGGCCTCGCATCCGACCGCATTCACAGCTCGATCACGATCTCCTTGCCCGGCTCGCCGCCCTCATCCACGTCGATCCAGACCTCGCCTCGTAGACCGATTGCCGTCGTGACGAGCACGTGATGCCGACCCGGTGACAGCGTCACGTTCCACTGGATCGGTTGCGCTTGGGCATGACGCGGGAGCTCGCCCGTGAGCTCGACGACTCCATGAGCATCGCGGACCGTGAGCTCGACCGACTTGGGAGGTGCACCGACGCCGGGATCCCGAACGTGCAAGAGAAACCGCACACCAGCTCGCAGCGGCACGCTCACACGTGTCTCCTCCCCCGTTCGAATCTCGAAGGCCTGCTCGCTCGTCGCCGTGCGCTCACCGCCACTCCGGAGGACGTAGCGGCCCGGTTGCAGCGCGATCGGCTCGCCGACCGGGAAGCCAGAGTGCATGCGGCGGCCGTCCTTCAGCACCTCCAGCGTCAGAACATCGCCGGTTTCGTCGACGCCAACGATCAATCGGCCCGGCTCCTCGATGCGAGTCACTCCGAGATCGACCGTGACGCCGGTCGCCAGCTCGACGTCACCGAGGTGAACGGTGCCGAGCTCTGCCGAGTCGACCAGGAATAGGTACCGCCCCGGCTTCAACGGACCGAAGCGGAAGGCTCCCGTCTCGGCCTCCGCTGACCAGAGATACGTGACCGCATCCCGCGCCGCGATCTCGTGGAACCGGACAGGCACGTCCTTCTCGAAGCCCCCGCTCGCGGACTCGAGGCGGCCGACGACGAAGGCCGACGGCGCCTCGTCGGAGTCCACGACAATCCGCACTTCGCACGAACCGGGTGGCAGCTCGGTCACCGTCGCGAAGGACCACGGCGTCCGGTTTCCCGCCGGCTTCGCCCGCACCTCATCCGCCGCCTCAGGCACGTTGACGATCTCGAAGCGACCCTCTGCCCCTGTCGCGACCGTCGCCGGTCCGCCGAAGCGCTCAGTGCTCACGTCCCACTCCACCAGGGGTTCTCCCTCGCTCGTCGCCACGATGCCGGTGACGACGCGACCTCGCCTCAGGTGCAGGTCGAAGTGGATCGCCTTGCCGGCACGCAGCGAGAGCTCAGAGCTCGCCACGCCGGAGGGACCGCCGTCAGCGATCAGGCGAGCCCGGCCATCGGCGAGTCCTTCGAGGCGGTAACGGCCCTGCTCGTCGGATTCGACATAGGCCGACTCGAACCCGATCGCCTCGACCTTCACGCCACCGACGGGTCGCCCGTCCTCGCTGATCACCGAGCCTTCGACCACCGCTCCGATGCCGAGCTGGAGCTCGACCGTCGCGGTCTGGCCAGGCGCGACCTCGACCCAGATGTGGGCAGGGGCCCAACCGGGCGCTCTCGCGGCGACCATCGTGCGCTCGGGCGCGACGCCCGACGCGAGGAAGCGTCCTTCCGCATCGGTTCGCAGGAGAGACGGCCGTGCACCGGGCACATCGCCACGCGCCGTCCGCGTACCGACCAGACCGTGCTCGTCCCCGACTTGAACAGTGGCCCCCGCGATCGGATCACCCGTTGAATCGCGCACGACGCCCGCGACCGCACCGCCCCGACGGGGCAGCACCAGTTGCAACGGAGCGGCAGCGTCGCCCCGCGCTCGCTCGACGACCGCCAGAGGTGACGGCTCCCACAGAGGGGCGCGCGCACCGATCAGTCGCCCCTCCGCGACGCCCTCGATCCGAAAGGTTCCATCTTCGGCCGACTGTCCCACGATCGCTCCACGGAGCAACGACGGCCCCGGATCCGGCTGGACTTGCATGACCACCGGCGCTCCTGGTTGATCGGACATGCGGTACTGTACGGCGGCTCCTTCGGTCCACTTCCATCGAAGCGAGCGCGCGACTCGCCGGCTGCCGGGGCCCCCGCTCCTCGAGGTCCGTGCCTCCGACAACCAGAGATCGGCGCCGGCGACGGCGACGCCTTCGGCATCGATCACGACGCCGGTCACCGCCAACCCCGCGGGCAAGGTCAGCGTTACGACCCGCTCTTCTCCGGCCCGCACTTCGGCCACCGCTTCGACACCGCGATCGACCATCAAGTCGTAGTGGGTCGGCTGGAGGTCCTCGAACCGGGCTTCACCCGCGGCATCCGTCATCCGCTCTCTCGACTCGAGCAACGCCCCGGCTGAGTGTGGGAAAATCGTGACGACCACGCCTCCGACACGCATCGGGCCAACGGCGTCTAGCTGGACGATCAGAGTACCGGCTTCAGCAACGGGTAGCTCCGGATCGGGTGCAGCATCAGGCTCGGTTGGTGTGGTGCTCGTGACCACCCGACGCGCGCGAGCTGGCTCGGGCTTCGGCTGCGACAGAGGCGCCGAGGATTCGGCCGAGCCCGAACGTGGTGCGGCGAGTCTTGACGAGAATCCCCCATCGAAGCCGAAAAAGGCCAACCAAAGGGCGCCGGCTCCAACGACACCCATGCCCAGCTTGAGCTTCACGTCCATGACGGCGAGTCCCTTCACGATCGATTTGGCGACAACCATTCCCACCGAGCCACGTGGACGCTCGGCGAGCGCGAGCAAACCGAAGGCCCACGCTCGACGCTCGGCCTCCTCGCCCGGATCCAGCTCACGTCGCAAGCGATGCAGCCCTCGGCGAAGCCTCGATCGGATCGTCTCGAGCGGCTCGCCGAGACGCTGTGCGATCTTGGTGGGTGTAAGATCCTCGTAGAAACGAAGGAGGATCGCCGTGCGCATGGGCTCGTCGAGTGTGAGCACAGCTTTCACGAGCTGTTGCTGCACTGCGAGTCGACACACGATGGCTTCGGCGGATTCCGGCGGCTCGGGTCGCGACGCCAGTCGCTCCCGCTGGCGACGACGCCGCTCGCCGCGCGTCATGTTGTAGGCCGCGTGTCGGGCAACCGAAGACAACCACGACCGCAGAGACGTCGCGCTACGAGGTGGCCGCTCGAGAGCTGCCAGCCACGTCTGCTGCACGACGTCTTCGGCGCGATGCTCGTCGCGGACCAGGCTGCGAGCCAACGAGCGCAAGAACTCGCGATGGGCGAGGAGGAGCTCAGGGTGCATCGGTTCGTTCATGGGTGTCACGTTTCCAGTTTGAGTGACGACTGGAGACATGGACACCGCGAAGGCGGAAGAGGGTGCAGGAGTTTTTTCGACTCACCGGTCAGCGAGCGAGGTGTCACCGCGCACACCCCTGAGGCTCGCCGAACGCCGCGTCAGTCCCGGGACCTCTCGCTCAGGCCTCGAGCTCGCGAAAGGCGGCGACCTGGAGGCCGAGGGGCTCGAGGATGGCCAGCGCCTTCTCGTGCATCGCGCGCGCGTCGTCTTCTTCGGCGTCGTCGTAGCCGAGGAGGTGCAGCACTCCGTGACACACGTACAGGAGCGTCTCGTCGAGCGCGCGTTCGGGACCGGCTAGATCGCGGGCGAACTCGGGCGAGATGACCAGCTCACCGCCGACATCTCCCGGGGCCACCGGCGGACCGCCGAGATCGAAGGTGATCACGTCGGTCGGACCTTCGTGCTCGAGAAAGTCCTCGTTGACTCGCTCGATGGCTTCGTTGCTCACTAACGCGACGCTGATCGGAAACGCCGGCCGATCTTCGAAGGCGAAGGTCGCCTGCACGACCTCCTCCACCCGAGCCGAGTCGATCGCCACGGCATCGGTCTCGATGGTTACGTGAACGAGCCGAGACTCCTCGCTCATTCTTTCTGGCCGGGGTAGCGCGGGCGCGTGTGATAGATGCCGAGCAGGACTTGACAGAATCGATCCTCGATCCGGGTCAGGTCCCGCAGCGTCAGCGGACAGTCATCGAGCTGACCGTCCATCAGCTTCTTGAGCATGATGTCGTGGACGACCTTCTCGATCCGCGCTGGAGTCGGCTCCGAAAGGGAGCGGCTCGCCGCCTCGACGCTGTCGGCCATCATCACGATCGCCGTCTCGCGCGTGTTCGGCCGCGGTCCTTGGTAGCGGAACGAGTGCTGCTCGATCTGCATGTGGGGGCGGCCCTCTTGCAGCGCCTCGTGATAGAAGTACTCGATGCAGGTCGTACCGTGGTGCATCGGGATGAAGTCACGGAGTGGCCGGGGCAGATCGTAATACTCCGCCATCTCGAGCCCGTCCTTGACGTGCGCCGAGATGATGAGGGCGCTCATCTCCGGCGGGAGCTTCTCGTGGCGCTCCCGGGCGTCCTGGGCGTTCTCGGCAAAGTACTCCGGCTTGTTCATCTTGCCGATGTCGTGGAAGTAGGCGCCTACCCGCGTCAGGAGTGGATCTGCACCCACCATCTCGGCGGCCGACTCCGAGAGGTTCGCCACGATGAAGCTGTGGTGATACGTGCCGGGGGCCTCGATCAGCAGCCGGCGCAAGAGCGGGTGCTCGTTCTGATTCGAGAGCTCGAGCAGAGTCATGTCGGTCATGACGTCGAAGGCCCACTCGATCAAGGGCAACGTGCCCGAGACGACGAACCCCACCAGCAGCCCGTGGAAGATGAGCCCAAGCCCCATCTCCAGATCCTGAACGCTCGACGCACCGCTGAACACCGCGCCGTCCAAGAGCCGAAGCGCAAAGTACACGAGAAGGTGCGTGACGCCGATGACCACGCCCACCCGCAACGGCTCGACTCGCCGCCGAATGCGCCCTAACGCCAGGCAGCCGATCGCCGCGCCGAGGAACAAGACCGTGTTCGATTCCCAGACCCCGAGCGGCGAAGCCGCCGGATCGACGCCGACCGTCATGCCTTGGACGCCCAGCAACACCGTCAGGTAGGCAGCCGCCTCGATCCCGAAGCGGGCACCACAGGCGATGCGGAAGACCAACGCCGCCAGCGAGAGCGGAATCGCTAGCCGGACCAGCTCCTCTCCGATCGTGGCCTCGAAGGTGGGCAGAGCACTCGTCACGAGCAAGAGCAAAGTCGCCGTCGCAAGCACACCCCCGACCCGTCGTCGCGACGACAGGAAGGCGCGGTGGAAGACCGTCAGGTAGCGAACGGCCAGGTAGTTCAGAATCGCGAGCAGAGCGAACGCTCCGAGCACCTGAAGCCCCGACGGTCCCTTCGGCAGGACGAACGCGACCTCCACCAATGTGAAGATGAAGCCGAGGAGGAGCTTCTCGGGAACGTGTTGGAGGCGCGGGCGCTCCTCCGTGACTCCGAATCGACCGGACTTCGCCGGAGCCGCGAAACGAGTCAGCTTCTTCTTGCGGTTCTTCACCAGGAGCCCCATGCAGTCTCTTTCAACCTCGGCGCGCGCGACGTCGCGAGCGCTGGCTCCGAGGCGGATCCGAGCCGTCCCGGTCTTCGAGATGCTCCTGGTCATAGGCGTCGACGATCGCTTGCACCAGCGGGTGCCGGACAATATCTCGTCGGTCGAGATGCACGAAGTCGATGCCCCGGATGTTGTTCAGGAGTCGCTCGACTTCGACTAGCCCAGAACGCTCGTCTGGCAAGTCGATCTGCGTCACGTCCCCCGTCACGACGACTCGCGAGTCCGATCCCATTCGAGTCAGGAACATCTTCATCTGGGCCGGTGTCGCGTTCTGAGCCTCGTCGAGAATGATGAAGGCATGGTTGAGCGTGCGCCCGCGCATGTAGGCGAGGGGCACGATCTCGATGACGTCATTCTCGAGGTACTTCTTCACCAGCGGGGGTGAGAGCATGTCGTTCAGACCGTCATACAACGGGCGCAGGTAGGGGTTCACCTTGGCCAGCAAGTCTCCCGGCAAGAAACCCAATCGCTCACCGGCCTCCACCGCCGGCCTCGCCAAGATCAAGCGACGATACTCGCCTCGCTTGAGCGCCGCGACCGCCATCGAAACCGCGAGATAGGTCTTCCCGGTTCCGGCCGGTCCGATCGCGAAGACGATCGGATTCTTGCGGATGGACTCGAGGTAACGCCGTTGCCCGCTCGTCTTGGGGCGAACCAAGAACGCATCCGAGCCCGACTCCCGCTCATCGAGCGGGGGCAGCTCGTCGTCGGCGTCTCCCAGAAGCTCGTCCATGACCGCGGAGCCGTCCCGGCGACCGGAGCGCAGATGATCAAGCACTTCCTCGACCACCTCTCGCGCCTCGGCCACGGCGATCGGGTCGCCCTTCACGTGGAGCAGCCCTTCCCGCGACCACACGTCGACCGCAAATCGGTCCCGCAGGCGCTTGAGGTTACGATCACGTTGCCCGAAGAGCAGGCGCTCCTCTTCGGTACTCCGCAGCGGGATGGTTTCCTCCATGGACCGGCGGGGTTTCCTTCCTTCCGAAGCGCGCATCGGGCGAGCCCCTCGGCGACCACGCCAGAAGTCGCTGCACCACATGCGCTCTGAGGCCCGAGGGCGGGCCCCACCATACTCCCGGCTCGACGGTCGATCAAGCTCCTCGGCCGTCCTCACCGACCCAAGAGCTCGAGCCCGACGACGGCGACGGGTGCTGTGTACAGGAGGCTGTCGATCAGATCGAGGATGCCGCCGAAGGCCGGGATCAACGAGGCCGAGTCCTTGACCTCGAGCCGGCGCTTGACCAGGGATTCCGCCAGGTCGCCGATCATGGTCACGACCGCCAGCAGGAGCCCCAAGACTCCGGCCAGCAGCGGCCCGAGCCCCAAGCCCCAGGCGGATTCGAGACCCACCGCAACCGCGACCGAGAACAGAAGTCCTCCCAGCGAGCCTTCGACCGTCTTGCCAGGGCTCACCCGCGGAATCAGCTTCCGACGCCCCAGAAAGCTGCCCGTGAAGTAGGCTCCGATGTCGCACGACTTCGTCACGAGCACCAGCCAAAGCAACATCGGGACGCCGCGATCTAGCAGCGGGATCCAGAAGCTCCCCAGGCCCGCGATCCAGAGCACGCCGAAGAGCGCGTGGGCCATGCCATCGAAGTACTCGGCGATCGCTGCTCGAACGAGCGCCGTAACGGTGCACCACAGGAACAAGGCGAAGATGGGAACGAGCACCAGCTCGGCGGCCGCGTCACTCGGACCGAAGGCCGGCCACGCGAACAAGGCGGTGCCACAGACGATCGTCGGCATGGCTTCGATCGACCGTCCACTCCCCCGCACCATCCGGACGTACTCGACCAGACCACCGGCCACCAGCAACAGGAGCACGACAGAGGACGCCCAACGCGAGCCTCTCTGCCAATCCCACGCCGACACCCCCCCCACGACCGCCAGCATGATCGAGCCATAGCCGATCCGCTGCCCCATGACGCGCCTTCGAGAGACCTCGGGAGTCGTCGTCACGAGGCCGTCGACGAAGGGCGCGAGCTGTCTGGCAAGCCGCCGAAGCGTCGCTTGCGACAACGAAAGGCCTCGAACGCTTCGTGCAGGTGCTCCTTGCGGAAGTCGGGCCAGAAGCGCTCGGTGATCCACAGCTCGGCATAGGAGATCTGCCAGAGCAGGAAGTCGCTCACCCGCATCTCGCCGCCCGTGCGAATCAAGAGGTCCGGGTCGGCGGCTGTCGGATCGTAGAGGAAGGACCGAAAGCGGGCTTCGTCGATGTCGGCCGGCTCGAGCTCACCGCGGCGCACCCGCTCGGCGGCCTGTCGAACCGCGTTCAGTATCTCGGCGCGCCCGCCATAGTTGAGGGCGAGGCAGAGCGTCGTGGCCTGGTTGCCGGCACTCAACGCGCAGGTCTTCTCGAGCTCACGCTGAACGGTCTTCGGCAGGGCCTCGAGCTCGCCGATCGCAGTCAGACGGACGCCGTTGTCCATCAGCTCGCCGCGCTCGTGAATCAGAAAATGCTTCAGGAGCCGCATCAAGAACGCGACCTCGCCGCGCGGGCGCTTCCAATTGTCGGTCGAGAAGGCGTAGAGCGTCAGACGGTCGATGCCCACACGGCGGCACTCGGTGGTGATGTCGCGAATCGACTTCACACCTTCGCGATGTCCCATCACTCGCGGCAATCCGCGCTGCTGGGCCCATCGACCGTTCCCGTCCATGATGATGGCAACGTGCTGCGGGAGTCCATCGGACGGTGCACCGGTCTTCGACTCCGCTTGCGCTTTGGTTCGATCCGGCTTGCGCGTCAACCGACTGCTCATTCCGTCACCTCGCCTCAGCTCTCGGGGACCGGCTCGAGGCGGGTCTGCCGGCAATCGATGATCTGACGTCGATCGGCGCCGACCGAGACCAGGCGAATCGGCACTCCCAGGAGCTCCTGCATGGTGGCGAGATAGTGGCGCGCCTCGGCCGGGAGATCTTCGGCCCGGGTGACCGACGAGAGATCCTGCTTCCAGCCTGGCAGCTCCTCGTAGATCGGCTCGACGCGCTGCTGCTCGCGTCGACTCACCGGGAAACGATCGGTCTCGCGGCCCTCGATCCGGTACTTCACACAGACGCGCAGGGGGTCGAAGTCGCTAAGGACATCGAGCTTGGTCACGACCAGCTCGTCGACGCCGTTGGCCTCGATCACCGCTCGAGCCGCCACGACATCGAAGAATCCACAGCGACGCGGCCGGCCGGTCGTAGCGCCGTACTCCTGCCCTCGTTCTCGAAGCTGCTCGCCGGACTCGTCATGCGCCTCGGTCGGAAACGGTCCTTCACCCACGCGCGTGCAGTAGGCCTTGATGACCCCGATGACGGTGTCCACGCTCCGTGGCGAGACGCCGGCTCCGGTGCCGATGCTTCCGAACCCGGTATTCGACGACGTTACGAAGGGGTAGGTCCCCATGTCCACGTCGAGCAGAGCACCTTGCGCTCCCTCGAAGAGGATCGATCGCTTCGCGGCGACCGCCTCCTGCAGCAGCGTCGCGGTGTCGGTGACGAGAGGCGCCAGCCGCTGGCCGAGCGCGAGATACTCCTCGGTGATCGCGGCCGCATCGATGGGCTCGCCACCAGCATCGAGCGCCTCGAGCAAGCGCTGCACGTTCGCGACACGGGCGGCGAGGCGCTCGGGGAAGTCCTCGGCATCCGCCAGTAGATCGGTCATGCGGAACCCGACACGCGCCACCTTGTCCGCATAGCAAGGCCCGATGCCGCGCCCGGTGGTCCCGATCCGATCTTGGCCCCGGTTGGCTTCGGCAGCCAGGTCGAGGCGCTGATGGTAGGGCATCACCAGGTGACAGCCCGAGCTGATCCGCAGCTGCTGTGCGACGTCGATCCCCTGCTCCTCGAGCATCTCGATCTCGTCGACGAGACGCTTGGGGTCGACGACCACGCCGTGAGCGATCACACAAAGCCGGCCCGAGTGCAACACACCCGACGGGATCTGGTGCAGGACGGTCTTGTGTCCGCCGACGATGACGGTGTGCCCGGCGTTGCAGCCGCCTTGATAGCGAACGACGACCTCGGCTTCCTGGGCCAAGAGGTCGATGACCTTGCCCTTGCCTTCGTCGCCCCACTGCAAGCCGATGACGCTGATGATGGTCATGGCTCCTCGCTCGGGCGGATCGGGTCCGCCAAACCCGAGTCTCGGGTCAGAAACCGAAAGATCGTACGCCGACCCCTCGGACGGTCAAGGAAAAACGAACCAGGCCGCGACACGATCGCGTCAGGCACCGGCTGCCGCCTCGTGAGTGTATGCCGTGCCCGACAGGACCTGCGCGAGATTCTGTTGCCATTCCCCATTCCAGCAGTCGAGGAGCCGGTGGGCCGGCGACTGGCCCGACGCCACGAGCTGGCGCGCGGGATCCAGCAACGACTGATCGCTCGGTCGCCCGCTCGCTTCCGCCCATCGCGCGAGCCCGTCCGATGCGATGTCCAAGAGCTGCTCGGCATAGCGAGCCAGCGGCGTTCCTTCGTGCCGACCGGCGAGACCGTTGCGATGCGCTTCGCGGTGAAGCTCGGGTCGATCGCTCGCCTTGATGTCCCGGAGCAGGCGCCAAGCGTCCGACCGGGCATCACGGTCGTACAGGATGCCTTCGTTCCACGCCAAGAAGCTCATCGCGAGGGGAAGCGGCACGCTGTCGCAGCCCCGCACCTCGATGAAGCTCTTGAGGCGGACCTCGGGGAACAACGTCGAGAGATGCAGCTCCCAATCGTCGTGCGTCGCCCGCATCCCCCGGTAACCCTCCTGGACATACCGACGGAAGGTGATCTCGGCTGGGAGGGGCATCCAGCCCTTCAGGCGTTGCACGAAGAGCATCGGGACATCCAAGGCGTACTGGATGTAAGCGTCGAGGTCGAACCTCTCGTCGAAGACTCCCGGGACCAGGCCACAACGCGTCGGATCGGTATCCCACCACGTCGCCGCCCGTGAGCTGAGGTCTCCCGTGGTCCGGCCGCCCGCGAAGGGTGAGTTGGCGAAGACCGCCGTCAGGATCGGCGAAATCGCGAAGGCGATACGGAACTTCTCCGCCGCGTCCTCCTCGCTCTCGAAGTCGTAGGCTCCCTGCACCGACGCCGTCGTCTGCATCATCCAGTGCCCGCGAGTCCCGGTCTGCAGGAACCGCTCCGACATGATGCGGTAGCGGCCCTTGGGCACCCACTCGATCTGGCCCGGGACGCTCATGGGCTGCATACCCAGCGCCAGCCAGCGGATGCCGAGCCCTTCGGAGATGTCGATCATCTCCTCGAGATGCTGCGCGAGATCGCGCTTCACCTCGCCCACGGTCTCGCGCGGAGCGGAGCTGAACTCCACCTGTCCGCCGGGTTCGAGGGTGATGATGGCTCCCTCTTTCTCGAGGCCCACGACATGAGGTCCCTCGTAGGAGGGCAGCCAGTCATGATCCTGGACCAAGTGGCGGAAGAGGGCGGCGATGCCGCGGGGGCCTCGGTAGCTGACGGCTTCCCCGGACTCGGCGAACACGCCGACCTTCTCGAACTCGCCGCCCACCCGAAACTCGCTCGGTTGGCGGCACCCACTGCGGAAGTATGCGGCGAGCTGCGCCACATCGGTGATCCGAGCGTCGGAACCCATGGCATTCGGCCTTCATGAAGAATCGACGTCGCGCCCGACCTCGCCGGGCAGCGCTCCGAAACGGAACGAGGGTCCGTCTTCCAACGGACCCTCGTTCACGCCGCGACATCCTATCACGACACTGCAAGGGCGCAAAGCCTTCGGAGAGCTCGAGCCGGCAGTCCGAAACCATCGCCTGCAGCCGAGTTCAGTCGGTCCCAGCGCGGACGGCTCATGGGAGCCGTCGAGGCACGCAGGCACCGACGAATCTGGAAGGCCCCATCAAAAGGAGGAGGGCGCCGCTCTCTCGAGAGAAAGCAGCGCCCTGAGTCTTGAGGTAGGCCGCTCGTAGAGGAGCGAACCCGCCGGTCCGCACCGTCAGGCGAGCGGCCGTCTCCGGTCATGACTCATTCGATCACCTCCTTTTCGCCGACTCCGATCGTCCGCCGCTCCTGTGAGTTCGATACCCCGGATTCTCACGTGGAGCCTCGACCGGCAGTCAGAACCCCGAAAAGTGCCCGCATGCCGGGTCGGACACCCCCAGGCCATCGTCCGTCGGACTGCGTTAGTCCGAACCGATGGGGAAAAAGCGACTCGATGCCGCGGCGGACGCAGCAGCGAGACGCACGAATTATAGGGACTTGTTTCGCTCCCTGCTCGAAGAAATCGATGAGGAGCGGGTCGCGGCCGAGCGAGGCTCCCCGGTGGCCGATGGCCTCCCGAGTACCCGTCCGACCAAGTTCAGAACCGATTCCATCGTGCACGGCTTGAGGAGCGTGCGTTCCTTGACGCGTTCGTAGAACTCGGCGCTTTCGTCGTCGGCGACGTCTCCCGTGATGAAGATCATCCGGGCCGCCAGCTCGGGGTCGACCTCCGCCAGCAGGTCGTGTAGCTCGGCACCGCCCATCTTGGGCATGCGGAGATCGGAGAGAATGCCGTCGAAGCATTCCCCGTTCTGCAGTCGCCGCCAGGCCTCTTCACCGTCCGCCGCCGTCTCGACGTCGTGCCCGTCGCGTCGCAGGATTTGCTCCATCAGCTGACGAATAACCTCTTCGTCGTCAACGAGCAGCAGGCGCATTGGCCGGGAACCGTCGTGGGACTCCGAGGTCACGCCGGTCTCGGGGTCCTCATCGGACTCCGGCTTCTCGGTGACCGGCAGCGGAAGGCTCAGGATCGCCGTGGTCCCTTCGCCCCATTTGCTCTCGAGGCGCAGATCGCCCCCATGATCTCTGGCGATACCGTAGGACACGGCAAGTCCGAGCCCGGTGCCTTCGCCAACGCCCTTGGTCGTGAAGAACGGATCGAAGATCTTCGCCAGATCGTCCGAGGCGATGCCCGTGCCGTTGTCCCGAATCAGCAGACGAAGCTCGCGCACATCGCTCTCGGTCCGAATCTCGAGTGCCCCCCCGGAGCTCGACCAGCGCGACTGGATCGCGTGCTGCGCGTTGGTGATCAGGTTGAGCAAGATCTGCTGAATCCGGAAGAAGTCGCCGGTGAAAGCCGGCATGCCTTGCGACAGATCCTGTCGAACCTCGATACCGGCTCGCCGCAGTGAGCCTCCGACGATGTCGAGCGTCTTGGCGACGACGCCGTTGAAGTCGAATGCCACACGCTCGTCACGTCCCCCTCGCGCGAAGGTGAGGAGCCCGGAGACGATCCTCCGACAACGTTGCGCCGCGTCGTAGGCTCGACGCAGGTCATCGGCGACCTGCTTGTCCTCGGTCTCCAGCAGGATCAGCTCGAGAAAGCCGAGCACGCCCGTGAGCGGGTTGTTGATCTCGTGCGCGATTCCCGAGACGAGAGTGCCCAGCGTCGACAATCGGCTCTGTTGGCCCAGGCGTGCCTGGAGCTCGGTCAGATCCATGGCCGGCTGCATCAGGAAGAGCCTGCGAACGACAGCTCCGTCGTCGTCCCGCCAAACCTGACGCTCGACTCGCAGCTGCGGACCGAGCGTCCCGGGGCGAGCCAGCGTGCGGGGCTCCGCCTCGTCGCACTCGAGCCAGCCCTCCGCGGCGAGATCGGGGTAAACGTCTGGAAGGAGCTGGCCGCGCAGCTCCTCAGCGGAGCGGGCAAGCATCTCGGCGGCGGCGGGTGTCGCCTCGAGGAGGCGATGCTCGTCGTCGACCAGCAGCGCGGCTCCACGGAATCCCTGGAGCATGCGGGCGAGTCCGAATCGATCGTGGGCCGTGCCGACGCTCGCCAAGAGCCTGTCTCCTCGGGTCGCGGGGATCGTCGCAGAACGGCTGTCGATTCTCATCGAGAGCCCGTGCCTGGGTCCTTATCGGGTCGAAGACCGCTCGGGCTTGACCGAACCGAGGCGGGAGTCTCGGAGCCGGGCCGAATGCGAAGGCCCAGGCGAACTTCCGCTCCCTCAGCGATCGGGGGGCCGGTCGACCTGCGACGAGTCGACCTGCGACTCCCGGGTCACCTCCGGATCGGCACCGTCGAGAGGCGCTCTCGGTACCGGGACCACTTCGATGTCCGTGCTGCTGCGACCGGGCTGACGCAGCTTGTGACGCAGCATGCTCAGGAGGAAATTCTCGAACTCCTCATCGCGACCGGCCGGGACCCACTTGCCGCCCGTCACTTCTTCGATCGAGCTCTCGCCCGGATTCTCGTCATCGCCGATTGGAGTCGCCGTGAGCTCGCCGACCTGCAGCTCCTCGATCAAGACCAACACCTCGACGCGGAAGCCGCGCGGCAGGCGGGGATGGATGTAGGCGAACGCTTGCGCGCGAGCGAAGTCGAAGTCGTCCGACATCGCCGTGATGACGACGTCCGTCTGCAGCCGGGCGATCGCGTTCTCCGGCTCGCGATCGACTCGAACCGCTCGACGAACGAAGCTCTGTTGCAGCACCTCGTAGGTGTCCTGCACGACGCCGTCGAAGTCGTCTCGCTCCGTCACGACGATGCGCCACTCGGGCAGGCTCTCGCAGCCGAGCAAGGCTGTGGCGAGCAACGTCCCCAAGACAATGTGCCTCGATCGCTGAAACATCATCGTGCTCCCGGAGCCTTCTTTCCCTGCGCAAGCCCGATCCTCCGCTCCACCATCGTAATCGTCACGAATCAGAAGACACTGGAGTCCCAAGAAAGAAAGCTCCGGCTCGAAAGGCTCACTCCGGTCTATGGGTGGATTCCAGGCGCCAGCTCCGCGGACCACTCGCCTTTCGTCGAATCGTCAATCGATGCAGTCCGCTCCGCGGGCGCACTCCGGCCCGCGAGCGCACTCCGGCCCGTTCCTTGGGCTCACTCCGCGCGCTCAGGCCTTTCCATGGCCGCCGCCACCGGGCGTTCGGATCACGAGCTCGTCGCCGGCCTCGAGAGATACGCGGCACTTGCCGGGCAACGGCTGCCGTCGTCCTCGATGCCGGTGCTCATTCTCGCCGGTCGCGCCGGGCTGGCCACCGGCCAAGCCATAGGGCGGGTGTCGCCGCCTCTCGGTCATCAGACTGAGATCGACCGGCACTCGGAAGCGGAGCGTCTTCTCGACGCCATCGCCCCCTGCTCGACGGCCGGCGCCGCCCGAGCCGCGTCGGATCCGGTAGGAGCGGACCTCGACCGGGAAGGCGGTCTCGAAGGCCTCAATGGGCGTATTGAGGGTGTTGGTCATGTGCGTCTGCACCGCCGAGAGACCCGGAGCGCTCGGACGCCCTCCCATTCCGCCTGCGATGGTCTCGTAGTAAGTGAACGCTCGGCCTTGCTCGTCCTCGCCCCCGAAGGCGACGTTGTTCATGGTGCCGGCGCTCGCCGCGGGTATCCGATCGGGCAGAGCTCGCGCGAGGGCGCCCAGCAGAACGTCGACGATCCGCTGACTCGTTTCGACGTTGCCGCCGGCCACGGGAGCGGGGAACTCGGCATTGACGATCGAGCGCTTGGGCAAGACCATCTCGACCGGTCTCAGAAGCCCACTGTTGGCGGGCAAGTCGTCACTCGCGAGGAGTCGAAGGACGTAGAAGACGGCCGACAGGGTGATGGCGCGATTGGCATTCAGGCTGCCGGGCACTTGGGGGGACGAGCCAGTGAAGTCGAACACCATCGTGTCACGTCGGATGGAAATGGCGACGCGAATGGGCACGTCCCGGTGTCCGAACCCGTCATCGTCCAGGACGTCCTCGAACGTGAACCGGCCGTCTGGGAGCTCGCGGATCAACGCCCGCATCTTGGCCTCGGCATGATCGCGCAGGGCGGCTCCGGCCTCATGCAGCTCTCGACGTCCGTAGCGCGCCAGCATCTCCTCGAGACGGTGGACACCGGCCGCGTTGGCGGCGAGCTGAGCTTCCAGGTCCCCGACGCGCTCGAACGGTGTTCGCACGTTCGCCAGGAGCAACGCCCACACATCGTGCTGGAGCTCACCGCGCGAGACGACCTTCAACGGCGGAATGCGCAAGCCTTCTTCGATGACATGTCGGGTCAATCCCATCGATCCCGGAGCCGAGCCTCCGATGTCGGCGTGGTGGGCCCGATTGACGACGAGCATCTCGAGGCGCCTTCTCCAGAAGACCGGAGTCACGGCCGTGAGATCCGGAAGGTGCGTGCCGCCTCGGTACGGATCGTTGAGCAGCACGGTGTCTCCCGGCCGGAGCTCGAGATCCTCGAGCACCGCTTGGGCGGAGAGCGGGACCGAGCCGAGGTGCACCGGAATGTGCTCCGCTTGGGCGATGGTCTCGGCGTCGGCGCTCAGCACCGCGCACGAGAGATCCCGTCGCTCCTTGATGTTGGCCGAGAATGCGGTTCGCATGAGCACCGCTCCCATCTCCTCGGCCACCGAGGAGAACAGGTGTCGAAAGACTTCGAGTCGGATGGCATCCATGTCGGACCTCAGGTCTTGGAGCCCTCGTGCGCGCTCGCCGTCAGGTCCTTGACCAGCCGATGGATCTCTTCCTCGTCCTCGATCTTCTTGCCCGCACGGGAGGCGTAGAACACGTCCGTCACGACGGCGGCGCGCGTGTAGAGGCGAGCAAAGGAGATGGTCAGCTCCTGGCGAGAGAGCACCCGGGCAATCGAGAAGAGCAGGCCGAGGCGATCCCGCGTCGTCATGTCGATGATCGTGAAGCGGCGCGAAACCCGGTTGTCGATGCGCACCTGAGTCGGCGAGCCTTGGGCGGGCAACGGCTCCGCTTCGTCGATATGCACTGGGCGCGAAGCAGCCGCCAAGTCTTCCAGAGTCAGCTCCCCCTGAAAGGCCCGGGCCAGGTCGGCTTCCACGGCTCGAGCGACCGCGTCGACGGCATCGGGCTTCTCGTCCGGGAAGCGCACGCGGAAACGATCGAGCGCGAGCTCGTCGTCTCGCGTGTAGACCTCGGCGGTCTGAATGTCGATTCGATGGCGCCACAGGACGCCAGCGATCATGGCCAACAAGGCCGGCCGATCAGCTGCGACAACCCAGAGCGAGCGCCCATCGGCGTCTTCGGTGAGCGTCATCGAGAAGGTGCGCTTCTCGAGGCCGGCCACGAGCTGGACGTGAGTGAGCATCTCCTGCGGCGACACCTCGAAGAGGTACCGGCGCGGCACTCGCTCGAGATGGTCGCGGGCGAGGGTGCGCAAGGGCTCGGCGAGCTGGTCGACCAGCGATCCGATCGGCCCCGGCGGCGCAGCCTCCTCGGGTCCCAGGCAGGCGGCGGCGGCTCGATGCAGGTTCTCGAGCAAGGTCGCTTTCCAATGCGAGAGCACGCCCGGCGCGGTAGCCAGATGATCGGCGATCGTGACGAGGTAGAGCAGGTCGAGTCGCTCCACGGTTCCGCAGCGTGCCGCGAATCCCTTCAAGACCTCGTCCTCGGAGAAGTCGCGGGTGCGCGACAGACGGCTCATCACGAGATGGTCTCTCACGAGGAAGGTCAGCGTCTCACCGTCCTCGACACACATCCGCATCCGCTCGCACAGCGGCGGCGTCATGGTCGCTCCGCGCTGAGAGTGGTTCGGCCCCTTCGACTTTCCGATGTCGTGCAGCAGCGCCCCGAGCCGCAGGAGATCGCGCCGCTTGACGCGGGCCGCGATCTCCCGTGCATGCTCCGGGCCCTCCTCGCCGGCCAGCAGACGATCCACGATCTCCACACAGCGCAGGCTGTGCTCGTCGACCGTGTAGCGATGGTAGGGATCGTAGCGCACGAGGCAATCGAGCTCGCCGAACTCGGGTAGCAGCTCACCGAGCAGACCGCTGCGATGCATCTCCTTCAAATGAGTTCCGATCTTTCCGGCCCGTTGCAGCCAGGCACGTAGCGCCGCCCAGATCTCGTCGTCCTCGTTGGCTCGCTCGCGCACACCCTCCAACGCGGCGGTGACGGCTTGGACGACACTCTCGTCCGGCTCCAGATCGTGTGCGTGACATAGCTCGAAGGCCCGCAGCATGCGCCGATGGCCGTGGCGCCTGCGGAAGATGCTCTCATTGGTGAGATACAGGTGTCGCTCGATGCGAAGGAAGCCTTCTTCGATCCGAGCATCCCGCTCCTCGAAGTGATCGATGACGACCTTCGAGAGTCGGTGGATCGTGCGCGCGTTCTTGTAGTAGTCGCGCATGAATCGCTCGACCCCGAGCAAGCCACCTTCTTGATCCTCGTACTCGAGGAAGCGAGCCACGTCCCACTGGCTGTGCATGTCGAGCACGTCTTGCTTCGATCCCGCCAGACGATGGAGTACCGAGCGCACGCCCAGCAAGAAGCTGTAGGCCTGACGAACGGCCGAGATGTCGTGCGCCGTGATCTTGCGGATGTCCTTCAGGTAGCCGAAGTCGCCGGGTGCCCGATCAGGATGCAGCGCCCGTGCGATCCAGACCGCCACGTGATAGTCGCGAAGCCCGCCCGTCGATTCCTTGACGTTGGGCTCCTTGAGGCCGACGCTTCCGCCATAAAAAGCGTGACGCTTTGCGAGCTCGGCGATCTTCTCCTCGATGAAGCGCTGGCCTCGCTCCTGCCAGTAAGGCTTGAGCACCTCGCGACGGAGGCGAGCGGACAGATCGCGCGAGCCGAGGAGCAAGCGGCTCTCGAGCACTGCGGTGGCGGCCGGCAGGTCATCCATGCAGGCCGCGCACTCCGCGACCGTGCGGACGGCGTGCCCGACCTTCAACCCCACGTCCCAAAGCGTTCGAACGACCGAGCCGGCGAGGTCTTCGAGTGCCGACTCGGGCACGTCCTCGACGTGGAGCACCAGGATGTCGACGTCGCTCTCGGGGTTGAGCTCCTTGCGGCCGTAACCACCCAGCGCCAGGAGTGCCCACTGCCCGGCCGAGACGCCGGCTCGCCGGGCGGCCGCGACTCCAAGCGCTCGCAGGAAGTCGTCGAGCGCGTCGGCCCAAGCCTGAGTCGTGACCTTGCCCTCCAAGAGGGCAGACGCCGGCTGCGTCCAGTGCGCGTCTTTGGCCGCGTGGAGCTCGGCCTTGAGTGCGGCGAGAGGCCAACCGTCCTCGGTGTCGAGGAGCTGGCGGACCCTCTCCCCCAGGGATTCCGTTCGGTCCATGCTGAATCTCCGCCTCGTCGGGCCGCCGCGATGCGCGATGACGGGAAACGTCCCCGCCGGACCGCATCGATCCGGCGGGGTGGAGGCGAGGCCTCGTCTCAGGCGTCGAAGTACAGCATGAACTCGTAGGGGTGCGGACGCGTGCGAATGGCATCCACCTCCCGCGAGCGCTTGTAGTCGATCCAGGTCTCGATGACGTCCGAGGTAAAGACGTCTCCCTGGAGCAGGAACTGGTGATCGCGCTCGAGCGCCTCGAGGGCGCTCTCGAGCGAGGCCGGGGTCGAGGGGATGTCTTTCAGCTCCTCGGGAGGGAGGCTGTAGATGTCCTTGTCGAACGGCTGCCCGGGATCGATCTTGTTCTGGATGCCGTCGATCGCGGCCATGGTGATGGCCGAGAAGGCGAGGTAGGGATTGGCACTCGGATCGGGGCAGCGGAACTCGAGGCGCTTGGAGCCTGGGCCGACACCCTGAGACGGAATGCGCACCGACGCCGAACGGTTGCGGGCCGAGTAGGCGAGGTTGACCGGGGCCTCGTAACCGGGCACGAGCCGCTTATAGGAGTTAGTGGTCGGATTGGTGATGGCGAGCAGTGCCGGGGCATGACGCAAGATGCCTCCGATCGCGTACAGGCCGCTCTGGGAAAGGCCGCAGTATCCGTCGCCGGCAAAGGTGTTGACCGCATCCTTCCAGATGGAGAGGTGGCAGTGCATGCCGGTGCCGTTGTCGCCAAAGAGCGGCTTCGGCATGAAGGTGACGGTCTTGTTGTTGCGCCAGGCGACGTTCTTGGCGACGTACTTGTAGATGCACACCTTGTCGGCCATCTTCGTCAGCGAGTCGAAGCGCATGTCGATCTCGGTCTGACCGGCCGTGGCCACCTCGTGGTGATGGCACTCGATCTCGATCCCGCAGCGGATCATGGTGAGCATCATCTCGGAGCGGATGTCCTGCAGCGTGTCCGCCGGCGGAACCGGGAAGTACCCCTCCTTTGGCCGCAGCTTGTAACCGAGATTCGGAGACTCGTCGCGTGCGCTGTTCCACCAGCCTTCGATCGAGTCGATCTTGTGCATCGAGCTGTAGGCGGTCTGCTCGAAGCGCACGTCGTCGAAGATGAAGAACTCGCACTCCGGACCGAGGTACGCCGTGTCGCCCAGTCCCGTGGAGCGCAGATAACGCTCGGTCTTCTTGGCCACGTTGCGCGGGTCGCGGCTGTAGTCCTCACGTGTGATCGGGTCGAGGATGTTGCAGATCATGACCAGCGTCTTCGCCTTGGCGAAGGGGTCGATGAAAGCCGTGCCCGATTCGGGCATGACCAGCATGTCACTCTCGTTGATCGCCTTCCAACCGCGGATGCTCGAGCCGTCGAAAGGAAGACCTTCCTCGAAGGTCTCCTCCTTGAGATGCGTGGCGGGAATCGAGAAGTGCTGCCACAGACCGGGAAAGTCCATGAAGCGCAGATCGATCACGTCGACCTTCTCGGCCCGACACAGCTCCAAAACCTGCTTGGGGTCCATTCGAATCACCTTTCATGCTGCGGTCGACCCCAGGCCGTCTCCGATCGTTCCCGCCTCTCTGGCGAGATCCGTCAGATGGCCTCGGGCCCCCGTTCTCCGGTTCGAATGCGGACGGCATCCGAGAGGGGCATCACGAAGATCTTGCCCGCCCCATCCTCACCGCCCGAGCCTTCCCGGATCGCCTGGATCGTCGGCTTCACGAAGTTCTCGTTCACCGCGATCTCGATCACGACCACTGGCTCGGGCGCAAAGTCTTCCCCGCTCAATGCCCCCTCGCCGAGCGAGAGCCCTTGAGCCTCCCCGACCGTCATGCGGAACACCTCGGCCGCGCTGAGCGCTGCCTGCACCGCTTCGAGTCGATCGGGAGGAATGATGGCTTGGATCAGCTTCATGTCGCCGTCCTCCGGTCGCCGGGAGGCCGCTCCCCCGACGTTGGCAGGGAGTGTATCGCGGCGGCTGGCGACCGGGAAGTGGCGAGCGCAGAAGATTGGGGAAGGACCTCTGACCGTTTGGCGACGCCGGCTCCGGGAGCCCGATCGCTCGCACGCTTCGGTCCAGGACGACCGAGCCCAGAGGGAGCCCCCAGAATCGCCTGCTTCTCGACTCGACGAGGACGCGGTGTAGACTTCTGGGTGGAGGTCCACTGATGGCAACCAATCTCTCGATCGATCCCGAGCTTCTCGACAGAGCTTTCCACCTGAGTGGAGAGAAGACGAAGAAGGCGGCCGTCACCAAGGCGCTGCAGGAGTTCATCGATCGGCGCGAGCAGGCCAAGATCCTGGACCTGTTCGGAAAGCTCGAATGGGACCCAGACGATGACTACAAGCGGGAGCGGTCCCGCAATTGAACTTTCTCGTCGAGACGAGTGTTTGGTCCTCGGCTCTTTCGCAAGGCGAAAGAGCTCGAGGCGCGGTGGTCGATCGCCTTCAAGTGGCGCTCGGCCATGGCGAGCGAGTCTTCACGACTGGCTCAACCTGCAGGAGCTCCTGCAAGGCTTCACACAAGAACGATCTCGCGATCAGATCCTCCCCTTTGTGTCAATAATGGTGAGACACAAGACGCCATTCGACACGACCTCAGCCTGCTCACACTCGACCGAGACTTCGAGCACATGAAGACAGTCGTGCCGATCCAACTGTTCGGTGGTTGAGCCGGGGGAGCAGACGGCCCGACGCAGGAAAGAGAGCCCTGAGCCCGTGATCGACACGTTGCGCAATACTCTGATCGCCTGCCTGATAGTTTCGCTGCTGGCGTCCGCTTTCGGCCAGCAGCGGCTCGATCCGCGAGCGGACGAGATCCTCGTCGCCGCTCATTACTACCCTTGGTTCACGCCCGCGCGCTGGAGCTACGTCGAGTGCGCGACCGGGACCCTGCGGGGCGAGCTGGTGCCAGCGCAGCCGCCGATGCTGGGATCCTACGACTCGAGTGATCCCGCTATCGTCGACCAGCACATCCGGTGGTCGGCCGAACACGGTGTGAACGTGTGGATCCTCGAGTTCATCGCCCCGAACGACTTCGTCGATCAGAACATCCGCAACGTGATCCTCGCGCATCCGAGAGTCGCGGATATCCGCGTGTCGGTGCTCTACGACTATGCGATCCGCTTCGGGGGCGACTTCGACGTGACTGATGCGAAGATCGCCGTGATGCGATCCGACTTCGATCACCTGGCCGATCACTACTTCCCTCACTCGAGCTTCCTGCGCGTCGTGGGCGGTCGCCCGGTCGTGTTCTTCTACGTCACGCGCGCACTGACCGGAAAGGTTGCCTCGATGGTCGACCAGCTCCGCGCCACGGTGCGGGCCAAGGGATTCGACCTCTTCCTCATTGGTGACGAGTTCTTCTTCATCTCGCCGCCGTCCGCGACACGCATCGCCCGCTTCGACGCGATCTTCGGCTACGACGTCTACGCCAGCTTCGGCGGCTACGCGGCTCAGAGCGGATACCTGTCGCTGTTCCGCAGCCGCACGCAGCAGTACCGCGACGTCGCGTCCAGCCTCGGCGTGCGATTCGTGCCGTCGTGCGCGCCGGGCTTCAACGACCGTGCGATCCGGCGGACTTGCACCGATCATCCGGCCTTGCCTCCGAGGATCACGGCCGAGGCGGCACCGACCTCGCTGCTTCAAGAGACCTTCGGCGAGATCGCACTGCCGAACGTCGATTCGGTGCTGAAGATGATCGCGATCACGTCCTTCAACGAGTGGCACGAGGACACCCAGATCGAGCCCACGATCACCTCGCCGGCAACCTCTCAGGACACCAGCGGTAGTGGAACGACTTACACCCAAGGCTTCGCATACGATGGCACCGGCCTCGCCTATCTCGAGCTGATTCGCGATCGAGTGATTGCGATCAGCGGCGAGGTCACCGACGAGGCGACGGGACAGCCGGTCCCGGGTGCACGCATCACGATACGGCAGGGCAATGTCTTGTGTACCCGGCGCGAGGCCTTCACGACCGGTCGATACGTCGCGCCGCGCTTGAACGTGCCGCCAGGAACCTACACAGTGACTGCCACCGCGCCCGGCTACCGGACGTCTCGCAAGACGGACGTTACCGTGACTGCGGACACGACGACGACACACGTCGACCTTTCGCTCGCGCGATAGCGATGCCATGATCGCATGATCCGACTCACCGGAGCGGCTCAGAGGAACTGGAGCGGAGGACTCGGCGAATCATGACCCAGCGAGCAAAGCGGGCCGAAGGGCTGCGGCAGTCGGATATCCGTCGCATGAGCGTCGAGTGCGCTCGGGTCGACGGCGTCAACCTCGGCCAGGGCATCTGCGATCTGCCGTTGCACCCGGCCGTACTGGCAGGCACGGCCGCCGCCATCGAGGCCGGGCACAACGCGTACTCGCCACTCGAAGGCGCGATCGAGCTCCGCCAAGCGATCGCAAAGAAGTGCGAGTCGTTCAATCGCTTCCGGTGCGACCCCGAGCGCGAGGTGGTCGTGACGGTCGGTGCCACGGGCGCCTTCGCGAATGTGTGCCTGTCCTACCTCGATCCCGGCGACGAGGTGATCCTCTTCGAGCCCTACTACGGATACCACCTGAACACATTGAAGCTGATCGGCGGCGAACCGCGATTCGTGACGCTGCACGGGCGAGAGTTCGACATCAACTTCGACGAGCTGGCGGCGGCCTTCGGCGAGCGCACGAAGATGATCGTCGTCAATACGCCCGGCAACCCGTCGGGCAAGGTCTTTACGCGCGAGGAGCTGTTGCAGATCGGCGAGCTCTGCCGCCGGCACGACGTGCTCTTGGTGACGGACGAGATCTACGAGTACATCGTCTACCCGGGTGCCGAGCACGTGAGCCCGGCCTCGATCGACGAGCTGCGCGAATGCACGCTCACGATGTCGGGCTTCTCGAAGACCTTCAGCATCACCGGCTGGCGCCTCGGCTATGTCGCCGGACCAGCCGAGCTCGTCGAGCCGCTCGGGCTCGTGAACGACCTCTTCTACGTCTGCGCGCCGACGCCCCTCCAGCACGGCATCGCGTACGCTCTCGAGCAAGTGGAGCCGAGCTACTATGAGTCGCTCGCTCGAGATTATCTCGGCAAGCGCGACTTCTTCGCCGCAGTGCTGCAGGAGATCGGCTTCGATCCCTGGGTGCCGGATGGCGCCTACTACATGCTCGCCGACTTCAGAGCGTTGAGCTTCAAGGACGACCTCGAAGCCGCGAAGACCTTGCTCGAGAAGGCCCACGTCGCGACCGTCCCCGGCAGCGCCTTCTACCGCGGCGCTCCCGGCGACCGCGTGCTGCGCTTCTGCTACGCCAAGCCGATGGAGGACCTCGAGAAGGCGGCGCAGTCGCTGCGTCGGGCGTTCGGCGGACGGTGATGGTGAGGAGCAGCGGAAAGATGACGGTCGATGCTGCAGCGCTTTCGGCGACGCCGAGACTCCCGTGCGAAGGCACACGTCCTCGACGCTCCGTAGCTCTCGGCCTCCTCCTCCTCCTCCTCGCCAGCTGCTCGAGTGACGAACCGACCGCCATCGGGGTCGAGCCCGTGTGGGGACCCGACACTCGTGTTCCCGAAGAGGTCGAACGCCTCTGGCGAGAAGATTCGGAAGCGATCGAGATCACGCTGCAGCGATCGGGGGGCTGCTACAGCCCGCCGATGCGGATCGATGTGACGGGAGCGGGGCGAATAACAGATCGGGCTCGGCGACCATTTCGTGCCCGTCGCCGGACACGCTCTCGGCCGACGGGTCGACGGTCGTTTTCACCAGCCCGGCCGCCCTCGTCTCCGACGACGTGAACGGACGCGTCGACGTCTACGCTCGAACCCTGAAGCCCGCCCTCGCAATCAACGGAACACCGGCCAATCCCAACCCGACGCACTTCACAGTCTTCAACGCCTTCGGCGAAGCCGGCAACACCGCGCAGGTGCTCCTGTCCTGCAGCGGCACGAGCCCCGGGATCCCGATTCCAGACGGGAGCGGACGCACGATTCCGCTCGTGGCCGATGCCTGCACGACCATCTCGCTGCAAGCGCCCTTTGTGTTCTCCGGCCCCGTGGACGGGACAGGGACAGCACAAACGCCGATCGTGCCCTTCCCGAACGTCCCCGTCGGCATCACGGTGCACGCCGCAGCGGTCACGATCCAATCGGGCCCGACGACCTTCATCTCCCTGACGGGGCCGACGTCCTTCACGACGCAGTGATCGTGAGCAATCTTGTCCTCCGTTGAGCTCTGCGTCCTTTCGGCCTGCGAGACGAATCTCGGGGTCGCACGCGGAGGTCCCGGGATCGCCTCACTCCAAGCGGCCGTCCACGCAGCCGACGCAGGCACGGCAGTCACCCTACTCTGCAGAGTGCCGGACGAGGCGACCCGCGAGCTGATGACCGAGTTCTATCGGCGGCTGTGGGTCCTGAAAGAAACCGAGGCCCAGGCGCTCTCCGCCTGCCTTCGGATCGAGGTTGATGTTGCCTGATCCCGAGTAGCCTCCTTGGACGTTCGAGAAGGAGACCGAAGCGGGAAAGGGAGTGGCGCTGATCTCGGTATTCGTATCGCCCCAGAGGACGCTGTTACGCACGTCCGCCAAGGAGTAGCCGCGCGCACTCCGTGCTCCCTCCCGCTTACTCGATGCTCGCTACTCGCACGCTGCTCGGCTGATCCGTCCCCTTGGTCCATTCCGAACGGGGCGGCCGATCGCCGTGTGCGGCTCCGTTTCGCCCGACCTCGGGCAGAACCGCTCAGTCGGCCGGCTCGTACGTCTCGGCCAGCAACGTCACCGGATGCGCCACGCGCACGTCGAGGCCGGCCGCACGGAGGCCGGCCTCGATCTGGAGCTGGCAGCCGGGATTGCCGGTGGCCACGATCTCGGCTCCGCTCTCGCGAATGGCTTCGATCTTGTGCTTCAGCAGCTCGCCCGCCATCTCCGGATGCGTCAAGTTGTAGATCCCGGCCGAGCCGCAGCAGTGATCGGCATCAGGCAGCGGCACCAGCTCAGCGCCCGGCAACGCGGCGAGCATCGCCTCGGGAGGGCCCGAGACCTTCTGACCGTGCACGAGGTGGCAGGGCGGATGATAGGCGATGCGCTTCTTGTGGGCCCGCGAGCCGGCCCGCACGCCATCGGCCTCGGACAGCACTTCGCTGATGTCGCGCACGCGAGCCGCGAAGCGCTCGGCGCCGGCATCGCCCGGCATCAGATGACCATAGAGCTTCATGGACGCTCCGCATCCGGCCGCGTTGACGACGATCGCGTCGAGGTCCTCACCAAAAGCCGCGATGTTGTCCTTCGCGAGCACGCGGGCGAGGTCCGGTCGTCCGGCGTGAGAGTGCAGCGCGCCGCAGCACACCTGTCCCTCAGGAATCACGACATCGAATCCGTGCTCGGTCAGCACTTGTGCCGTCTGCCGCTGCACCTCCGGAAACAGCTCCTTCTGCACGCAGCCGAGCAACAACCCGACGCGGCCCCGTCGCTCGCCACGGGCGGCATACGACGACTCGAACCGTTGCCCGGGTGGGAACGTCGGCGCCAACGCGATCCAATCCCGCCAGCCTTTCGGCAGGAGAGCGCGCCGAGCCAAGCCGCGACCAATCTGCATCAGCCCGAGGCGCTGCACTCCACGCATCACGAGCGCGCCTACACGAAGGCGACTCGGACGTCGAAACAGCCATCCCAGTAGCACTCGATGAAGCATCCGCGTCCGAGCCCCGGAGAAGCCCAAGCGCACGCCTTCCGCTCGGGCCTCTTCCAGCATCTCGCCGTAGCGCACACCGGCCGGGCAAACCGTCTCGCAAGCACGGCAGCCCAGGCACAGGTGAAACTCGGCGTGAGCCACCTCGTCGTAGGGAAGGCGCTCCTCCGCGATGGCCCGCATGAGATGGATGCGGCCGCGCGGCGACGACGGCTCGCGGCCAAGCACCCGGTAGGTCGGACACGACTGCAGACACAAGCCGCAGTGGATGCAGTCGAGCGTCTTGGCTACCTCCAAGACCGTCTCGAATCCGCCGCACGTGCTCATGCGTGCTCCTTGTGGCAGGCGCCCCTACAGGCCATGGAGAAACCTCCCCGGGTTGAGCACTCGCTCGGGATCGAAGGCGTCTCTCAGCCCGCGCATCGTCTCGAAGCCCGGCGGCCGCTCGCCGAATACGTCTCCACTCGCCTTGACTGCGGAGGGAGCGTGGATGAGAAGGCGACCGGCTTGGTGGGCTTGTGCCGCAACATGGATCGCCGCAGAGATCTCCGCTGCCTGCTCCGTCGGTCCGGACCAGTACCAGTCCACGACTCCCTCCCACGGCCGAAGCACCCAGTCGACCTCGACCGGGAGCGATGCCGCGAGCGTGCCGGCCTGCATCGGCAACGTCCCGAGACGTCCCGACAGCGTCGTCTCTCGTCGCAGGTGCACGCGCAACCATTGCCAAATCGGCTCCTCGACTTCGGGCTCTTCGAGCAGCGTCCAGGTCGTGCCCGCAGGTAGCTCCGTCGAGATATTGTCCCGCAGCCAAGCGACGTCGGCGGCCGCACCGGCGAGCTTCAAGAGCCCGAGCACGACACCGGGCGGACGGTCGATCACCGGTGCGTCGTGACGGGGAGAGACGAATGCCAGCCCTGTCGGATCGAGCCCGGCTCGTCGGAGGAGAGCAGTGATCTCGGCAGCCGTGAGAGCGTCGGTCGTTCCGAGCAGCAGCGTGGCCGTCGCTTCGGGTCTCGGTCGCAATCGGAGGCAGACCTCCGTCAGGACGCCGAGCGTTCCGAGTGAGCCGATGAACAGCTTGTTGAGATCGTAGCCGGTGACGTTCTTGACCACGCGCGCACCCGAACGTGTGACACGCCCATCGGGATGGACGACCCGCGTCTCGAGCACCTGGTCGCGCAGCGCGCCGAGGCCCGGCCGCCAGGGCCCGGATTGTCCGACGGCGAGCAGGCCGCCGACGGTCGAGTCTCCAGAGAGCGCATCGAGGGGCGACCATTGCCCTTCCGCTTCGACGGTCTCAGCGATCTCGGCCGCGGTCGTTCCCGCTCGCACCGTGATCGTCAAGTCGCCCGCGGGGTAGTCGACGATGCCACTCAGGCGCTGCGTCGACACGATGCCGTCGAGCCGGTCCGGGGGATTGCCGATCGCAAGCTGCGTTCGACCTCCGACGGGCGCGACGGCCTGTTGCTGCTGGCGAGCCCAAGTCAGCACGTCGCGCAGGCTCGCCTCGTCGGGCGGCGCCGCGACCCAGCTCGGCACGTGGCCCGCGATCGCGTCGGAATCGCGACCCGCGCGTACGGCATCGCCCGGCAACACGGCCTGCAACGCATCGAGAGCTGAGGGCGACGGCTCGGCGGCGGTCACTGGGCATCCTCGGTCGCAAGTCGAGACGCCTGACGATCGAAGCAGCCGCCGCCGGAGGGGAGGATCTTGCCCGGGTTGCACAGGGCCCGTGGGTTGAAGACTTCGCGCAGCTTGGCCATCGACTCGAGGTCGTCTTCGGTGAAGACCAGCGTCATGTACTCGGCCTTGTCGAGCCCGATGCCGTGCTCGCCGCTCAGCGTGCCGCCGACTGCCACGCAGCGCACGATGATCTCCTTGCCGGCGCGCCGCACGCGCTCGACCTGATCGGCATCGCGGCGGTCGTAGGTGATGTTCGGGTGCAGGTTGCCGTCACCCGCATGGAAGACGTTCGAGACGTGAAGACCGTGGCGAGCACCGATCTCGACGACCTCACGAATGATCTCGGGGAGACGAGTGCGCGGGACGACGACGTCCTGGACGAAGAGGTCGGGTGCGAGCCGCCCCATGGCGCCGAAAGCCCCCTTGCGGCCTCGCCAAAGTGCCGCGCGCTCTTGGGCAGTTTGGGCGCGGTGGACCTCGAGAGCCCCGTGCTGCCTGCAAATCGTCGTGACGGAATCGACCTGGTCCTCAATGCCCGCCTCGAGACCATCGAGCTCGACGAGGAGCACGGCTGCGGCGTCGGTCGGATAGCCGGCCCGGAAAGTGGGTGACGCTTCGACGGCTTCGATCGTGTTGCGATCGAGGATCTCGAGGGCGGCGGGCACGATGCCCGAGCGGATGATCGCTCCGACCGCTTCGCACGACGCGTCGAGCTCGGGGAACGGGAAGAGCAGCGTACGGATGGCAGGTGGTGTCGGCACGAGGCGCACGGTGATCTCGGTCGCGATTCCGAGCGTGCCTTCACTCCCGACGAACGCGCCGCGCAGGTCGTAGCCGGTCGTCCACTGGTCGGCGCGTCCCAGATCGACGACCTCGCCGTCGGGCATCACCACGCGCACGGCGAGGATGTGGTTCGTGGTCGCGCCGTACTTCAAGCAGTGCGGGCCGCCCGAATTCTCGGCCACATTTCCGCCCACCGTGCAGACGGTCTGGCTGGAGGGGTCGGGCGCATAGTGAAGGCCTCCCGAGGCACAGGCCTTGGAGACGTCGACATTGACGATGCCGGCTTCGACGATGGCAAAGCGGTTCTCGAAGTCGATCTCGAGCACGCGCCGCATGCGCGACGTCTCGATGAGCAGCGCATCCTCGACTGGCACAGCGCCACCCGAGAGGCCAGTTCCGGCTCCGCGTGGCACGTAGGGCACGCCCTGCTCGTGGCAAGCGCGAACGGCAACGGCGACCTCCTCGGTCGAGTTTGGCAGCACGACGGCCATCGGCGTGTGCCGATGCATCGTCACCGCATCGCACTCGTAAACGAGCAGCTCGGCGTCAGCCGTGAGCACGGCCTCGGCCCCGAGCTTCGAACGGATCTCCGCGATGACGGCGTCGAAGGACATGCGGGTGATTCTAGCGAGCGCCGTCCGGAATCACCACGGAGGGCACAGAGGTGAGCTCACCACAGAGGGCACGGGGAGCACGGAGAAGATCAACCGGAATAGGCAGCTCTCTCGGGTCAATAGCGAACCCGGTTGACGACTGCGCCTACAAGCCCGCCCGTCACGTGGAACTCGATCTCATGCCGATCAGTCGAGTCGATGTACTGCCAAACGACGTTGCTCTCACCGGACGTGAAGTGCCTGTCTGGCCGGCCGTAGGCTCGATAGAGGTCGCCAGATCGCCAGCCGAAGTGTTGTTCTCTGAGCTCTGTCGAATCGTGCCCCACGAGCGCATCGATCCTGTTCACTCGCTTGTCGATGCGTTCGGGCGGTGACCCGGCGCCGAGTCGAGACTCATCTCGCACGAGTGTCGAGAGCTCCTGCATCGCGGCTCGAAGCTCCGCCAAGGAGGCTTCGAACGCAGCAAGCTCCCTGGTCTCCGTCTCGTTCTCTGGCGCCTCGCGGCTCGAGACTTCGGCCGGCAAATGCGGGAGTATTCTGCTCGCGCTCACGTCCTGAAGCATCGCCTCGATGTGGCTCAGTCGGTCTCGAACATCGACGAGATCAGTCCGCATTCGCTCGATCTCGTCCAAGCCTCCTCGAGCCTCGTCTCCAGGCTTCATGATGAAAGCCGCGCCGATCAGCGACACCCCGATGACGAAGGCGAGGAGGATCCAGGTCCCGCTGTGGGTGGGATGCGTCACGCGTGCTTCACTGTCCTCGTTCACCGCGCTCTCTCCTGGAGCTCTCGGAGCAACAAGAGCGCGTCGATTGGCGTCAAGCGGTCGGGGTCGAGGGCACGCAGTTGCTCGACGACCGGATGAACTTCGAGCTCGAAGAGCGAGAGCTGGGCGGGAGCTGGTGCCGACTTCGTCTGTACCGAGCCCTCGGCACCGGCTTCCATCGCGAGCTCGACCGGCGCTTCCCGTCGATCGAGTCTCAGCCCTTTCGCCTCGAGGCCTTCGAGCAGCTCCTGGGCCCGCGCGATCACCGGCGCGGGAATCCCCGCGATCCGGGCGACGTGCACGCCATACGAGCGATCGGTGCCGCCTTCGACGATCTTGTGGAGGAACACGACCTCGTCGCCCCACTCCTTGACCGCGATGTTGCAGTTGATGACTTGTGGCAGCTTCTGCGCGAGCTCGGTCAGCTGATGGTAATGCGTGGCGAAGAGCGTTCGGGCGTGAAGCTTGTTCGCGATGAACTCCGTGATCGCCCACGCGATGCTGACACCGTCGAAGGTCGACGTCCCTCGCCCCACCTCGTCGAGGATCACCAGCGATCGATCGGTCGCATTGTTGAGGATGTTGGCGGTCTCGTTCATCTCGACCATGAAGGTCGAGTTGCCGCGCGCGAGCTCATCAGCCGTCCCGACGCGCGTGAAGATGCGATCGACCAAGCCGATCCGCGCCGACTTGGCGGGCACGAAGGACCCGATCTGAGCCATGAGCGTCAGCAAGGCCACCTGGCGAATGTAGGTCGACTTACCGGCCATGTTCGGCCCGGTCAGAATCATCAGGGAGCGCTCTTCGCTTTCGAGGTGCGTATCGTTCGGCACGAACTCCTCGCCCTGCTGTACGGCTTCGATCACGGGGTGCCGCCCCGCTTCGATCTCGAGCACCCGCTCGTCGAGGATCTCTGGCCGGACATAGCCTCGCTCGGCGGCCACCTGCGCCAGGGATCCCAGCGAGTCGAGCGTCGCCAGGGCATCCGCCGTCCCTTGCAGCTTCGGAATCTCGGACGCGACACGATCTCGCACCTCGAGGAACAGCTCGTACTCGAGCTCGTACGTCTTCTCCTGCGCGCGCAGGACCTTCTCCTCGAACTCCTTGAGCTCGGGCGTCACGTAACGCTCGGCATTCTTCAGCGTCTGCTTGCGGATGTAGTCGTCGGGAACCTTGTCGGCGTGGGTGTTGGTCACCTCGAGGTAGTAGCCGAAGACGCGGTTGTACTTGACCTTGAGAGACGTGATCCCCGTCCGCTCGATCTCGCGTTGCTGAAGCTGCGCGATGAAGCCCTGCCCTTCGGTCTTCAGAGCACGCAGCTCGTCGAGCTCGGCATGATAGCCCTTGCGAATCACACCTCCCTCTTTCAGCCCGATCGGGGGCTCCGGGTCGATCGCCGTTTCAATGAGCGCCTGCACTTCGGGGAGCGGGTCGAGGTCGTCGTCGATCTGGGCGAGGATCGTAGCCGACCGCCCCGACAAGGCCTTCTTGATGGCGGGAACCGGGGTGAGCGACAAGCCGACGGCGAGGAGGTCGCGCGGATTGGCGCGTTGGGTGCCGATCTTGGCGATCAGGCGCTCGAGGTCGTAGACGCGGTGCAATGCCTCCCTCACTGAACGCCGCAATCCGGGATCCTCGAAGAGCTCGGCGACACCTTCCTGTCGAGACTCGATTGGCTCGCGACTGCGCAGCGGGCAGGTGATCCATTGGCGCAGGAGACGGCTACCCATCGCGGTCTCAGTCTGATCGAGAACCTCGCTGAGCGTATGCTTGCCGTCGGGATCGCGAAGCGTTCGCACGAGCTCGAGGCAGTCCTGGGTCGCGCGGTCGAGCAGCATCACCTCCCCCGCGTCGAAGACGGCGATCCGATTCAGATGGGCGAGGTCGGCGCGCTGTGTCTCCTGGAGATAGTGCAGCAAGGCTCCCGCAGCGCGCACGGCGAGGGAATCGTCCGAGACTCCGAACCCGGCCAGGGAGCGAGTGCCGAAATGACGTAGCAGCTCGCGCAGGCCGTTGTCTCCTTGGAAGGTCCAGCTGGCCCTCGGAGTTCTCTGCCGAGGTCGCAACATCTCGATCGCTTCCCAGACTGCCGGATCGACCTCGGCTGAAAGCTCCTCGGAGTAGAGCAGCTCGGCCGGTCCCAATCGGGCGAGCTCATCCGGGAGGTGCTCGGCGGCCAAGTCGCTGACCAGAAACTTGCCGGTGGAGAGATCGACCCAGGCGAGGCCGACCCGAGACTTTTGAGGCGCGAGCGCGGCGAGGAAGTTGGGGCGGCTGCGATGGAGGCCTTCTTCTTCGGTGATGGTGCCGGGCGTCACGACTCGCGTCACGTCGCGCTCGACGATTCCCTTGGCCTGACTCGGGTCTTCGATCTGATCACAGATCGCGACCTTGTATCCCGCACTGACAAGCTTGAAGAGGTATTGGTCGACAGCGCGGTACGGCACACCCGCCATCGGGATGTGGTCGCTCTTCGAGCGCGAGGTCAGAGTCAAGCCGAGCTCGCGACTGACCAGCTCGGCGTCCTCGAAGAACATCTCGTAGAAGTCGCCCATGCGGAAGAAGAGGACCGCATCGGGGAACTGCTCCTTGAAGCGGCGATACTGCCGCATCATCGGCGTGTCGAGCGCGGATGCCATGGGAGTTTGCTCGGGTGGGGTCGGGACGTCGACACCCAACCGGTGTGACGACGTCCGAAGTGGGACGCGCGATCCGACGGAGCGGATCGATCGCTCGTCAGGATACTGCGCGTTTCCCAGGACCGCCACCCGTCCTGCCCCAGGTCCGGCGAACCATGAGAGAAAGCGCAGGAGGCTCACTCCTGCGCTTTCTCGGAATGCGCGTGTCGGGTTCGATCGGCGGGCTCAGAGGCGTGTGCCATTGAAGATCACGTTGGCCGTGCATTCGAACAGGCCTTCGATGACGAGCTGCTGGGTGCCGGAACCCGTCAGGGAGGCGCCGTCGGCCGCGACCTCGAAGCGGTAGTCTTCTCGGATCGTGACGTTGAGGCCCGAGTCCTCGTCCTTCTCGATCTGCTCGTGCTTCGCCGTGATCACGTTGCCGGAGATGCTGCCTTGCCGTTTGGAGCCGTCCGCCAGGATCAGCTCGACCGCATTGCCGTTTTGAATCATCTGAACCGGATCGTTGGACTCTTCCACTTCGCCGCCACACTCCGTGGCGTCGACTCGCATGTTCATCTCCCAGTCGCCATTGACATCGACGGTCGCGGCCGGAGGAGTGAAGGCGTTGCCGCCGCCACCGCCACTGCAGGCGACCATGGAGACGAGACCCAAGGCGACGACGAGAAGGCTGAGGCTGCGACGGGTGAGGTTGTTCTGGAACATGTTTCTATCTCTCTTTTCGATCTTCTTGTTCGTGTCGGTATCTTTGAGCCGCGGTGGCTCGCTCTCACCCGACTGAGACCCACCCGTCGGGTAACCGAACTTTGAAGATCGAAAGAAAGAGTCGCAGCCAATCCAAGCACTCGACGATCCGGACGCCCTCCGCGTCCCGCACCGCCGATCCGGTTACTCAGTTCGCCCGTGCCGAACGAAGCCCCGGACTGGGCGCCGCCTCAGGACGCCTGTCGTCCGGACATTCCCCGACCAGGTCTTCTGTGCCCCGTCACCAGAGGTCGCACTCGGCGGCGCAGGGGTTTTGCCGATCGACTCGATCGTGGGAGCGTCCGGGCTCGGGCTGATCGCGCGCTGGCGTTCGACCACCCGGTCACCGGAGAGCGACAGGCGCGAATCAGAGTCGCGTCAGATGCGCTACTTGGGTTTCTCGGCCGAGTCGTCTTCCGGCGTCGCGCCGAGGCCAGATTCGCGACTGTCATCCCGATAGTCACGATGGCAACCGCTGCAGGTGGCGCCTAGCCGGATGCCGGCCGAGCGCGCTCCTTTCGCATCCGCGGCCTCCATGGGCTCCAGGACCGCCCGAGCGCGCTCGAGGATGATCGCGTAGTGGTCTTGGAATCCCTGCTCGGAGCTGTAGCTCTTGATGACGTCACTCTCGAGGAGCTCGATCAGCTTCTTCGTGTTGACGGCTCCGGTGGCGAGGTCGCGCTTGCTCTTCGAGAAGGCGCTGATGTTGTTCATCACGTCGTCATAGACGATCTGGACCTTCTCCATCGTCTGTCTCATCTCGCTCTTGGTCTCGACCGGATCCTTCGGGTCGCTCGGATTGTCGTTCCCCTCCGAGGAGCAGGCCGCAATCGAGGCGAGACAGCACGAGATGCTGAGAAGAGAGGCGAGGGAGATCCGGGACATCGTCGAGAAGCTCCATATTCTAGCGGTGACGAAGAGAATGCCCTCAGGTTCCTTTTCGACGGACCTCGAAAGCCGCTTGAGGATATCGGCATCGGGCGCCGATTCCAACTGGGGCGCTTGATTCCAGGGACCGGCCGACGCGACAACTCTCCGCCCGGCGGCACGGCTCAAGGACCGAAGTCCATCTCTCAGAGCGAGTTGGGAATGACGGACTCGCTTCGATCACTCGAGAGCGTTAGAATCGAGGGGTCGATGCCTCCCCGAGAAGAAACCCGGAATCCGCCCGCATGACCGACGACCGCAAGGCCTCCCCCTTCGATGGGCGCGTCACCATGAAGTTGGTTGCGCGTATCAAGGATGGCGATCGCGAATCGTTCGACCAGCTCTTCAATCACTACATCGACAAAGCGAAGTTCATCGTTCGCCTGAAGCTCGGCCCGCATTTGCGCCAGAAGGTCGAGTCGATGGACATTCTCCAAGAGGCCTACCTCGAGGCCTACCGCCAGTTCGAGAAGTTCGAGGTCCGGGAGGACAGCTCCTTCCATCGCTGGCTCAGCACGATCATCCACAACAAGATCCACGAGAACTACGAGCGCTACTTCAAGGTCCAGAAGCGTGATGCTCGTCGCGAGGTCTCCCTGGCCGAGCGAGTCCGTCGCGATGGCCAAATCTCGACCGATCTGGGGAGCCTGCTGCCCGCGGATCAGAGCTCACCGAGCATGGTCGTCAACAAGAAAGACCAAGTGGCCCTCCTGGTCCAAGCGCTTGACCGGCTGCCGGAGGACTACCGTCGCATCCTGATCCAGTGGCGCTTCGAGGAGCGACCCATTCAGGAGATCGCCTTGGAGTTCGATCGAAGCGAAGCCGCCTGCCGGATGCTGATCGTCCGAGCGACGAAGAGCCTCGCCGACGAGATGAAGCGGCTTTCGAACGACTGAGCGAAGAACTTCAGTCGATGGATGGGCTGTCCGACCAAGCGGACTCCGCCACGGCTCCGCGTCGACACGATCGATAGATCCAGATCGCAAAGCCTCCGAAGATCGTGAACGGGGCCGCGAGCATGAAGAGGATGCTCCAGTTGAAGGCCTCGGCGATCCGTGCGGCTGCGGGATCGGAAGCGACCGCTTCCTTACAGTTCGGTCAGCCGAAAGCCGTCCCGGGTAAGACCGCGATCACCGCCAGGAGAATCAGGCACCGAGCCCACGGGAATCGTGCGAGCGTCTTCATGGGCTCCCTCAGGGGGCGCGGTCGACGTGGTAGAGCATCCAGTAGATGAGGACCCCCGTCACCGAGACGTACATCCACATCGGCCAAGTCCAGCGAGCCATCCGACGGTGCTTCTCGCGTCGATCCTTCCAGCCGAGGATCAGGGTCCACGGCGCGAGGATCGCCACCGGAACGGCGAGGATTGTGTGAGAGAGCAGGATGGCAAAGTACGTAGTCCGGATCCAGCCCTGACTCTGAAACCCGGTTGCCCCGTGCTGGAAGTGGTAAGTCAGGTACGAGATCAAGAACAGCGTCGAGACCGTGAAAGCGCCGACCATGCATCGTTTGTGCAGCTCCAGGCGGCCGCTCTTGACGGCGATGAAGCCGATCAAGAGCAGGATCGCGCTCAGGGAGTTCAACCCGGCATTGACTGCGGGCAGGTCGGCAAAGGTCATCGAGCATCCTTCGCCAAGGCTCGAGCACGCGCGACCAGTCGATCCACGGCGTCTTCGGTCTCGCTGCTGAAGTAGCCCTGCACGACGCCGTCCGCATCCACGAGCACGAGACGCGTGCTGTGAGCGACTTCCTCACCGGGAAGCGCGCCGGGATCCTCCTGCACGCCCAGCCGAAAGCCCTTCTGGATCAGCTCGTAGATCGAGTCCTTGCGGCCTGTCAGGAAAAGCCAGCGCTCGGAATCGGCGCCGAAGCTCTCGGCGTAGGTGCGCAGTACTTCGGGAGTGTCTCGTTCGGGGTCGACGCTCACCGTGACCAGTCGCACCGTCGTATCGGACAGTCGCTGCTGCACGCTCGCCATGACACCGCTGAGACGCGGGCACGGGCCCGCGCAGTTCGTGAAGGCGAAGCCGGCGATCCAGGGAGCGCCCAGCAAGGTCTCCTTGCCCACTGCATCGCCGCTTCGCTCGATGAGCTCGAAGTCCGGGAGCTCAAAGCTCGCGCGCTCGGCCGCGGAAGCTCCTTCGACGGGGAGCTCGGTCTCCTCACTACAGCTGAGGACCGCGAAGGAAGCTGCCAGAGCGAGGAGCCGGAGTCGGGGCGAAGTCATGGGGCAGGTTGCTCGCGTTGGAAGGTGCGTCGCGGGAGGGGGGCCGGGCCCCCATTCCCGCGAGTGTCCGCGGGTCTACATGTTCCGGTTATAGATGTCCGGATGGAGCGCGAACACGAGAACGGCGGCCAGAAAGGCGACCGGGATGAGCAACGTGTACTTCCAACGCCCCTCGTATTTGAGGTGCATGAAGAAGAGAACGACGAGAGCGGCCTTGGCGGTGGAGATGGCCATGGCCGCCCAGGCAGTCGCCTCGCGGTCGTTCTTGATGGCATCCACGAACGAGATCGCGTAGGTGCCGGCAGTGAGAACGATCAGCCCGGCGAACACCATCCAGGTGGGCTTGTCGCTGACTTGAGTCGAATGAGCCATTGTCTCTTGTCCTCCGTTTTCGGCGAGCGCCGCTACGACTGCATGATGTAGAGGAGCGGGAAGAGGAAGATCCAAACGACATCGACGAAGTGCCAGTACAGGCCGAAGTACTCGATGACGTGATGGGATTGCTGGTTGACGGCCCCGCGCAAGCTGAGCAGCAAGATCACCAGCAGCCAGACCAGACCGCCGATGACGTGGAGCGCATGGCAGCCCGTCAGTAAGAAGTAGGTTGACGCAAACATGTTCCCGTCGTTCACGACCTCGGGGTCGAGCCCCTTCTCCTCGGCAACGATGGCGCCCAGCTTCTCGGCACCCTCACCTCCGGGATAGATCCCGGCGTGGATCTTGTGCTCATACTCCATGGCCTTGACGCCCATGAAGACACAGCCGAGGACGAAGACGAGCACGAGCAACCCGCGCATCCGAGCGACTTGATTCCTCAGGATGGCGTTGTGTGCCAGTACGACGAGGACCGAGCTCAGGATGAGCACGAAGGTGTTCAGCGCACCGAAGTGCTTGTTGTTGAGGACGAAGGGGTCCTCCTCGGGACTGAAGCCGGTGATGTAGTTCGAGGGCCAGGCTTCGGCGCCGAATCGTTCGTTGATGTAAACGGCCACGAGGCCCATGAAGAACATGATCTCGGTGCCGAGGAACAGCCAGATGCCCAGCTTTCCGGTGGCGAGCTTCGTTTTGCTGCCCTCCGCGGCGGCGGGCTTCATGGGAGCCACTGCGGTATCCATGGTCAACTCTTCCTCCAGTCCAATCTCGTTCGGGAAACCGTCATGCGTAGCGGCGCCCGCTTCATGCGACCGCGTGATCCAAGACGAGCATCAAGAAGATCAGCGGCAAGTATCCGAGGGATGTCCAAAGCAGGCGTCGCGCCGAGGTCAAGCTCGGCTTGAACGCAAAGACGATCGCCGTTCCCAGGAAGACGATCCCGAGGAGACCGGCGACGATGAAGTAAGTGGGCCCAGCTAGCCCGAGCGTGGCCGGCAAGAGGCCGACCGGGACGAGCACCAGAGCGTATCCGACGGCTTGACGGCCTGTCATGCCATCACCGCCTGCGATCGTCGGAAGCATCTTGAGACCCGCCCGCGCGTAGTCGTCGCGGTAGATCCAGGCGATCGCCAAAAAGTGCGGGAACTGCCAGACGAAGATGATCGCGAAGAGCGCCCAAGCGCCCAGCGGAACGGTGCCCTCGACTGCTGCCCAACCGATGACGGGAGGCAGAGCACCCGGCACGGCGCCCACCAGGGTGTTAAGGCTCGTTCGCCGTTTGAGTGGCGTGTACATGAACACATAACTGAAGAGCGTCAGCGCCGTCAGCGAGGCGGCGAGCCCGTTGACGAAGATCCAGATCAGCGCGATGCCCCCGACGCCGGTGACGAATCCGAGGCTGAGGACCTCCCGAGCAGACAGTCGCCCCGAAGGCAAGGGGCGATCCGCCGTGCGCTTCATCAGGGCATCGGTGTCCTGCTCGATCCATTGGTTGAGGGCCGACGAGCTGATGGAGGCCAGCAGCACGCCGACAATGGTCAGCACGAGTGGCTGCGGATCGGGCGCTCCCCCTGCGGCGAGGAAGGCGCCGACGCCGACGGCCAGGCCGATGAACACGGCGATTCTCGGCTTGGCGATGGTCAGGTAGTCAGCCCAGCGAGACGGTCGAATCGGAGTCGAGGCGGTCATCATCGTCATCGAACACTCCCGGCGATCTCGACGGAAGGTCCCGTCCACTCGGCGGCATCGGAAAGCGCCTCACCCACCGGAAGCTCGAGCCTGGGCTCGGCCGCGAAGCGGTAGGTGCGCGTGAGCAAGGTGACGGAAGTCATCAACAGCAGAGCACCAACGAGCACGTGTGAGGTCGCGCTGACGACATCGGCGATCGGGATGGCCGCGCCGGGAACGGTGTTTCGCACCGCCAGCCAAGTGACGATTCCGAGGAGGATCTGGATGCCGAGCAGCGTGACAAGCCGGCGAGCCGGCTTAGCGAGGGCCGGGACGTCGGCGAAGGAGCGGCGAACGCTTCGCTGAGTCAGCGAGCACAGCACCGCCACGATCAAGGCGCCCGCCACATGAGCCAAGACGCTCATTTGGAGATGCCGCACGAGAGCGCCCAGGATCAGCTGGCCGTACAAGGCGCCGGTCGTCACGAGCGCGAGCCTGCGAACACGGCGAGTCGCCGACCGAGGCTCTGCAGGAGGCGCCTGGCGCCAGCCGGGTGCGGTCACGACGGCGATGACGACCACGAGGCAGAAGAAGGCCTGCGCGAAGGACCCGTGGACGACGGCCAGCACGCGCTCGATCAGCGTGACGCGCAGGCCGCCGAGCACTCCCTGGATGCAGACGCCGACCAAGGCCGCGAATCCCAGCCAGCGGACCCAGCGACGTGATTCTTGTCGCCAGATCCACAAGGCCAGCCCGACCGTGAGCAGGCCCACGATCGAGCCCATCAGGCGATGGGAGTGCTCCCAGAAGACGCCCGTCGACTCGAGCATCTTGCCGATCGGATACAAGAACATCTGGTAGCCGAAGGTCGTGGGCCAATCGGGCACCGCCAAGCCGACCTCGAGGGAGGTGACGATCCCGCCCAGCATGAGCAGCGGAAAGGTCGCCACCGCCGTGAGGATGGCGAAGCGATGCACTCCATTGCGCGACGTCTCGGCCGCGGGGCCCCGATCCTTCGTCTCCAGGCTCATGTTCAGATCGCGGCTCCCGGTACCGGAGCCGCGCCGGGCGTCGGGACGTTCTGAGGCAGGTAGTCCTCTTCGACCTCGGGCGAGGCGTACTCATACGGGCCACGGTAGACGATGGGCGTCGTCTCGAAGTTGCCGTGAGGCGGGGGCGAAGGCGCGACCCACTCGAGCGTGTTCGAGCGCCACGGATTCCGGTCGGCCTTCTCTCCGCCGAAGATGCTGAAGATGAAGTTCAACGCGAAGATGACCTGGAACCCTCCGAGCACCAACGCACTGATGGTGATGAAGATGTTCAAGTCCTTCAGGTGTGCGAAGGTCTCGTAATGGTACGGATCGGCCAAGCGGCGAGGCATTCCAGCGGCGCCGAGGACGTGCATCGGGAAGAAGGTGCAGTTCATGGCGACGAAGGTGCCGAAGAAGTGCACCTTGCCCCAGGACTCGTTCATCGTGCGGCCGAACATCTTAGGGAACCAGTAATAGATCCCGGCGAAGATGCCGAACGCGCTTCCGCCCATCAGCACGTAGTGGATGTGGGCGACGATGAAGTAGGTGTCGTGGATGTAGATATCGATCGGCGTCGCAGCCATGAAGATGCCGCTGAGCCCGCCGATGGCGAACACCGAGATGAACCCGACTGCGAACAGCATCGCCGAGGTGAAGATCAGGTTTCCTCGCCAGAGCGTTCCGAGCCAGTTGAACGTCTTGATGGCGGACGGCAGCGCGATCATCATCGTCGAGACCATGAAGGTCGCGCCCAGAGCGGGGTTCATGCCGCTCTGGAACATGTGGTGGCCCCACACGACGAAACCCAGCCCGGCGATTCCCGCCACCGAGTAAACCATCGGTCGGTAACCGAAGAGCGGTTTTCGAGCGAAGGTCGACAACACGTCGGACACGATCCCCATCGCAGGCAGGATCATGATGTAGACGGCGGGATGCGAGTAGAACCAGAACAGGTGCTGCCAAAGGATCGGCTGCCCGCCACCGGTCGCCACGGTCACGTTGTTGACTACCAGGCCGGCCGGATTGAAGAAGCCCGTCTGGAGGGTTCGATCCAGGAGCTGCATGGCCAAGGCCGCGGTCAAGACAGGCAAAGCGAACGCCTGCAAGAGGGCGGTGATGAACATTGCCCAGACCGTCATCGGCATGCGGAACATGTGCATGCCCGGCGCGCGCATCTTGATGATGGTCGTGATGTAGTTCACCGAGCCCATCATCGAGGAGATGCCCACGAAGATCAGAGCCACGAGCCACCAAGTCTGACCGCCGAGTGATCCCGGGGCAGCGGTCTCGATCGTCGAGAGTGGTGGATAGGCTGTCCAGCCGGCGGCGGCCGCCCCTCCCTCGACGGTGAAGCTGTACCCCATGATCAAGAAGGCGGGCCAGAAGAACCAGTAGGACAGCATGTTCAGCGTCGGGAAAGCCATGTCCGGCGCGCCGATCATGAGCGGAATACAGAAGTTGGCGAACGCTCCGATCAGCATCGGGATGACGACGAAGAAGATCATCACCGAGGCGTGCATCGTGAACAGCATCGTGTAGAACTCGGGCGAGATGACGTTGCCCGTGTCCGAGAAGAGCATCTTCCCGATCACCGGCATCTCTTGCCAGGGCCAGGCGAGCTGCCATCGAACAGCCAAGGCCAAGAGGCCACCGACCATGAAGAACACCAGCGTCGTCAGAAGGAACTGGATGCCGATGATCTTGTGGTCGAGCGAGAAGACGTACTTGCGGAGGAATCCCGGCTGAGGGTGATGCCCGTGGCCGCCGGATTCAGAATGGTGTGCGGTCGCGTTCATGGCGTACTTACTCCCCACCTTGCTGATCGAGCCAGGCCTGGAACTCCTCGGGCGTGTGCACGTAAACTCGACCCTTCATCTTGTAGTGTCCCCAGCCACACAGCTCGGCGCAGACGAGGTCGTATTCGTTGTCGTCGGTTCCGCCCTGAATCTGAGCGTCGAACCAGACGGGGATCGTCATCCCGGGAACCGCGTCCTGCTTGATACGAAACTGAGGCACGAAGAAGCTGTGCAGGACGTCAGCAGCCTCGAGGTCGATGAGGAACTTGCGTGGATCCTCGCCTTCCTTCCAGCCCGGAATGTGCAGCTCGTTGACGGTCTGAACATCGTCGAGAGTGCCGTAGCGACCGTCCTTGCCCGGGTAGGTGATGCGCCACTCGAACTGCCGCGCGACGACCCGTGCCATCGGGCCGCCTTCGATCCCGAACTCTTGGGTGAACTTGATCGCCCTCCAGTCCTTCATCTGCACGAACGCGATGAAGATCAGGATCAGGGCCGGAACGATCGTCCAGATCACCTCGAGCGCGTGATTGCCATGGACGTGGGCCGACGCCTTGTTCTGGCGCTTCGACGAGTACCGGAACATGAAATACACCAGGAACGCGTTCACCAGAACGAAGGTGACCCCGGTGATCCACAGGATCAGGCGGTACAGGTCGTCGATACGATGGCCGAAGCTCGAGACGTTGGTCGGCATCGACCAGCCGTAATCGGGGGCGACCCAGAAGAGCGCCACCGCACCCACCGGCACCAACAGGAACAAAAGGCTCCACAGCTTACGCACGGGAACGTCTCCTAAAACTCCTCTTCCACGCGGCTCGACATGCTGGATGTCGCTCCACCGGGCACGCCTCGACTCGCCGAGGCTTGCCGGTCGACTGGATCTCGATGCGCCTCACGGCGTGCTGGTCAGGGCCAAGCTTCGAACGAAGCACACCAGGTCCCAGACGCTGTTCGCCCGATCCTGAATCGCCTCGTCTTCGGGGACGTTCGCGGCCGTTGCCGCTCGCCAAGCTTCGAGAGCCGCCTGATCGGTCGGTTTCTCTTCCTCGGCATGCTTCTCGAGGAGGGCATCCGTCAGAGGAAGGGTGTTGCCGAAGCCCGGCATCGCGCTTCCCTCGATCCCCGCCTGAACGCGACGCCACAAGTCCTCTGGCCTTCCACCACCCCGATACAGACCCCGTCGCAGGTTGGCGGGACGCGCCACGTTGAACCAGCTGTCGGTTGGGATCTGAGTCCCGTCACCGGTGCCGCTCGTTCCGTGGCAGGACGCGCACTGCGCCGCGGCCGTCGTGTAGAGGTTGCGGCCGCGCTCGACGCTCTCCGGATCACCGAGGCTCGGGACATCTCCCTCCACCTCGACGACGTTGTCGGCCGCTTCCATCCATTGCCCGAAGACGAGCTCGACCGACTCGAGGATCACGTCCGTCGTGAGCTCTTCCTCGTCCAGGCCGCTTCCGTCCTCGCCGATCTCGGAGGCGAGGGCCTCGAGATGCTGCCGTCGGAGCTTGGCGAGATCGGCTTTGGAAGGATCCTCCGGCTCTTCGGGCTTGGTGAAAAGATTGTTGAACAGGTAGTAGCCAAGCTCTTGCTCGACCTGTCCCCGGAAGCTCAGGACCAGGACGTAGTCGAGGACGGCCTGGAGCTCCTCGGGATCCTCGAGCTTGAACGACGGCATCGAGGTACCGGGCACGCCGTTGTTCAGCGTGCGCATCAGGTCCTCGCGCATGGGCTTGCTGCCATTCTTCGTCGAAGCGAACTTGTACCGACCGGCCCGGTAGTCCCGAGGCCGAGGGTTCAAGAACGGTGCCGTCGGGCCCATACCATCCCCCGACAGGCCGTGGCAATGCATGCAGAGCCGACGGAATCCGGCGGCCCCCTTCTTCAAGTGCTCCGAATCGAAGCTAGCCCCTTCGATCTCGAGCTCCAGCTCATTCTTCGCCATCACCACCGGTCGAGCCGGCGTGCCGAAGTGCTGGAACAAGGCCCCTTCGATGACCGTCTGCTGCTCCTCGGGCAGCAGCTTGGTCTGATCGGACAGCCTGTACTTCAGCTCGTCGGGTGAAGAGCCCTGGCATCCGGCGATTAGGAGACCGGACCCGCAGATGAGCACGATGATCCACCGAGCGTTCACTCGTCGTCCTCCGTACGCGCACGCCGCTGGGACGTGCGGGAATCCTCTTCTCGCTGATGTTCGCTCACCGAGCGATCCTCCGCGGTTTCCGCCACGGACGAGGTCTGGCTACCTCGCCCCTCTCGAATCCGAGCCGCCGGGGCCCGGAGATCGAAAGACAAGACAGGAGCGAGCCGCATCCGGCTCGCTCCCCGTCGTAGAGAATCAGTTCTTCGGCTTGAACTCGAAGTCGATGCCTTCGACCGTACCGTCGGCCTTGACTTCGACCTTCTTGTGCTTGGTCTTGGACTTTCCGAGGCTCTCGTGCCAGGCGATCAGCTCGTAGGTGCCCGGCGGGACATTCTTGAGCTCGAAGCTGCCGTCCTCGTTGGTCAGAGTGTAGTAGGGGTGGCCGGCGACCACGATCCACGAGAGCATCCACTTGTGCACGTCACACGTGACCTTGATGGTCTCTTCCTTCTCGAGCTTCTGCTTGAGGGACTGCCCGGCCGGAATCCCCTGATTGATCGGGGTGTTGCGACGCGAGTAGGTGTGGACGTTGTGGAGCACCGGGTCCGAGTTCTTGATGTCGATCTGGGAGCCGACCGGCACGATCATCACGCGGCTCACGAATTCGCAGTCCTTCTGATCGAAGATGCGAGCGAGCTGGGCTTTCGGCCAACCGTCGGGAGCGTCGATCTTCTTGATCGAGACGACGACGTTCTGGATGCCCTTGTTCTTAGCGACCATGAGCGACTTGTCGACGTCGCTGCGCTTGCCGCAGACTTCGACGTCCTTGTCGATCTTCAACTTGCCGGCGGCCGGCACATTACCGTCGATCAGGCACTTGCCCGTGATCGAGCCACCCGCGGGCTTGGCAGGAGTGTTCTCCTCGGCGGACAGGCCAGCGACCAGTCCGAGGGACAACACGCCCCAGGTGGCGAGGCTCATCGCATGCTTTGCAAACATCGTAAACTCCTCGAGTTCATTTTTGTGTCCGCGCCGGCTCGCTCTGAGTCGAGGAGCGACGCGTTGGAATGGGCGGGTCGATCGATCCGACTCCCGCCGGGTCGTCCACTTCGGACGAGCCCGATTGTTCTGGAGCCAATCGCGTGCCCGCTCGCTCTTTGGGTTTTTTGAATCAACGCGGATTGCTCGCCGCTGCCGGCGAGGCCGTCCAATTCATGAGCAGATCCTTGATCGCTTCCACCTGATGACCGGACGGGGCGGCAAAGGCCTCTTGGTACCGCTCCTCGTCGGAGAGGAACAGCTGCGGCATCTTGGTCCCCGGTTGGAAACCTTGTGGATCGAAGATCCACGAGCGAATCCACTCCGGCCTCAAGCGTTCGTGGGCCATCGACAAGTCCGGCGCCCAGCTCGAAGGATCCCCTTCCGGTGTCTTCTCTCCCTGCATGTGGCAGTTGAAGCAGTTGACCTGCGGATCCTGCATCAGAGCCCAAGCGTTTTCGAGATACTGCTCGGGTTGATCGTCGCTCCGGGCTGCGAGGTAGCTCGCCGCCGACTCGTCATAGTAGTTGTAGGGGTACTGACGCCGATCCTTGGCACCGAAGTAGTTCGCGAGCGTCGTCGCCTCCTCCTGAGTGAACCCGAAGGTCGGCATCCGCACCTCGAACCAAGGGCGGAGCGGATACGGGTTCATGAGGAACTCGAATGCCCAGGGCGTCTGGATCTTCTGGCCTTCGCGAAACAGCACGGGCGGCTTGTAGGGATCGATGGTCGGCTGGATATCGTTGAAGTACTCGTCCGTGTCGAACGGGTCGAGATCCTCGTTTTGAGCGTAGGCCAGCTCGAGCGATCGGCCGAGGCGGCCTCCCAGTGCAAGGCTCGGGTCGATGAGCTGCACGATCTTGTCGCGCGTCAGCTCGAGCTCGGCAAAGGCGTCGAGGCCCAGCTCCTCGATGGGCTTCATCAAGCCGAAGGTCAACGAGCCTTCCTCGAGGTCGGCCGAGGTGATCTTGCCGTAGGCGAGGTGGATCTGGCCATCCTCACCAATGAATCGGATGGCCGTGAAGAGAGAGACGTCCGCCTGAATGTCTGCTTCGACGCCGAGCTCGAGAGTCGTCCCGACCGGGTCCAGCACACTCACGCTTTCGAGGTCCGTGATCTTCTCACCGGCCAGCATTCGGATCTTCTCGGGATTGCTGAACATCTCGTAGGCAATCGGAACCGAGTCGGCGCCGTAGATCGTCTGCGCGGCCGCGAAGTCGGTCTGCCCCTTTTGCGTCAGGGCGATCTGATCGGTCCAGGCCCGGAAGAAGCTGACCTCGTCTTCGACCGAGACCTCGGTGACCTGCCCGATGGCGTGTCGGCGGAGGGCGTCGTCGTCCAAATAGCTGATCTCATGCATCTCGAACTGGTGGCATCCGTAGCAATTCGAGTCGTGGATGATCCTCTCACCACCGGCGATCACTTGGGCGTCCCCTTGCAGGTTCGCCTTCATGATTTCGGGAATCAGCTCTTTCCGATTGCCGAACAGGTAGGTGACGAGCGCCTCGATTTGATCGTCCTTGAACTCGAAGTTCGGCATGCGCGAAGCGTCTTTGTAGGCCTTGTAGCGGCCTCGATCGAAGATGCGCGGGTAGCGAATCTTCATGCCCAGCCAGCTGTGGAGAGTGTGGTCGATGTGATAGGTCTTCTCTTCGCCCGTCACGCGATCGACGCCATCGACCTCGTGAAGCTCGAGTCCGAAATCGACGGTGTGCAGATCCTTCGTACCGTGCTCGGAGAGCTCGGCCCCGATGCCCTTGGCATCCTCGTATCCGTTCACCCAGTGGCAGCCGGTGCAGCCGTAGCGCTCGACGAGCTTCTGACCGACGAAGGTGCGCTTTTGGTCGAGGCTCATCGCATCGGCCTTCGCTTGGGCATCCGCGATCGGAAGATCGTCGAGGTAGTTCTCGATGATGCGGGCATCGAGGAAGCTCAGATAGTCAGCATCCGAACGATCCGGAGAGCCCCGGAAAGGGGACTCGGTCTGGAATGCTTCGAGGAGATAGGAGGCAATGTCCAGCGCTTCTTGGTCTTCGAGGCGCAGGCTAGGCATGCGTCCGTCCGGATGATACTGCTTCGGGTCCTTCACCCAGTGATAGAGCCAGGCGAGATTGAGCTTCTCGCCGACCCGAGACAGGTTGGGACCAAAGTTGTTGCCCGGCGCGAAGGGAAGGGAGTCGACGGCGTGGCAGCCTAGGCAGCCACGGTTCTCGAACAGCGTTTTGCCGCTCTCGGTATCGGCTTCGAGCCCGTCGGGAAGGGGCAAGTCCATCGGCACCGACTGTTGGAACAGGAAGGCCGTGATCGAGTCGGCCTCGACCTGATTGAACTTCTGCATCTGCTCACGATGAGCTCGCGTATCCAGCTCACCGCCGCTGTTCGAGAGCCCAAAGAACTTGGGCATCTTGGTCGTCGGGCGAAACGCCTTCGGATCGAGCAGCCAGGCGTACACCCAGTCGGGCTCGAGCTTCGCCCCCACCTGGCGCAGGTCGGGTCCGACCTTTCGTGGCGACTCGAAGTCCTTCATGGCGTGACAGCCATGGCAACCGTACTCGTAGAAGATCATGCGTCCGGCATTGACGCTGTTGTGCCCGGCCAGGGTGGCACCCTCGTCGACGGTGTTCCAGGCCGGTGAAGAGGCGGCGAGCTCGACAGTGGTCGGCCCGGCTTCGGGAATCGTCCAGCTGTCCCCGTGACACTTGAGGCAGGAGGAGTAGATGTACTGGGTAGGCACCATGGGGAACTCCCAGTGCATGAAGGCCTTGGGCGTCCAGCCGTACTTCTCCTCCCACTGCTCACGCTGCGCGTCATCGCGCGGCACGTGAGCACTGCCCTTGAAGGTCAGGTCCTGGCCGCGACCTTGGTGGCAGACGGTGCAGCCGAAGTCGAGATAGGAGTGCGGCGAGCTGGGAGAGACGAAGAGGTCGAGGCGCGGGTGCGAGCGGAAGGGATGCTCCCAGTTGTCCCCGGTGTATCCGATGCCATCGATCGCCATGTGGCAGGTCTTGCACATGTCGATGCGCTCGGCCTGAGTGAAGTTGAGGTCGTCCCGGAGATTCGGCGGCTTGACCCACTCGACCTTGGTCACCGGATCGATGAAGTCCATCATCGGCGTGCGATCGAGCACGGTATTCCTGAAACCGGACTCGGTGCGCTCGATCTTGCGAGCGAGGATGTCGCGCTTCTCGGTCAGGCTGCGAATCTCGTCATCGTAGACCGTGACCTGCTTCTCGAGCTCTCCGAGCTCATCGCTGATGGACTTCTCTTGCTTCTTGAGCTCGTTCAGATCGTTGGAGAGCTTTGCGATGTCCTGCTCATTCTTGACGACGAGATCGTAGCGATCGCGCAGACCTTCTGGGAACTCTGCCGGATCGATCCGACCCTCTCCGTGCTCCACCCGAAAGTGAGTGAGCTCGGATTCGTACTCGTAGCGAAGAACGTCCAGCTTGGCCCGGGCGAACTTCACGAGCTGATCGGCGCGGTAGATCTGCTCTCGCTGCAGCTTGTCGAGCTGATCCCGTTTCGCCTCGATATCGCTTTCGATTCGAGTGAGGGTCTGAGTCTTGGATTCCTGAGCTTGCTCGAGGGCGGCCTGATTCTGCTCGTCGAGCTCCTCGATCTGAAGGCGGGCGCGCTCACGATCCCGGGCGAAGAAGTCCCGTTGGAAGTGCTTCCATTCGCGATCGTAATCGTCGATCACCATCCAGATGACGGACGCGATGAGAGCCAATGCTGAAAACAGAAAGACAACGTTCAAACGCTGGATGTTGAACGCGTGATCCGTCTTGCGCTTGGGGGTGGCCAAGGGAGCTTCTCCGTCGGAAGACCGGTCGCGAGGTCAGCCGCCGCTCCGGCGACCGTTCTCGGGTTGCCCGCAGGGGCGTCAGATGTTGAAGAAGTACTCAGGGAATGCGACGAGGTACTTGAGATTGAACATCCAGCGCAACGCCATCTTGATTGGCAAAGAAGCCATCATCAGGAAGAGGAAGATCATGACGTTGAATCGAATGGGACCCATCTCCGCGTAGAACTTGCGGAAAACGGTCTTGGCCAGGATCGGAGGAAGCAAGAAGAGGTAACCGGCGGTCACGATGAGACCCGGCAGCTCTCGCAACAACGGGTTCGTCGGTCGGCCACCATCCAGCCAGATCACCCAGAAGTACTCGGAGAGGTCGACATTCACGAGGGCCTCGAGCTTGGCGACGTCCCACCGCTCGAACAGACCGAAGAAGTTCCAGTTTGGCCCTCTTAAGAATGTCCCGATGAAGATGAGCGTCACCCAGAGGATCAGGAAGCCGAACAGGAAAGTCGTGATCGCGAACTTCCGCTCTTTCCAGGTGTAGTAGCCGTTGCCTTTCGGATTGGGATCGAAGTAGGGCACCGCCATCAGGCCGACGATGATCAGCCCGGGCAAGAGCACGCCGGCAATCCACGGGTCGTAGTAGACGAGCATCTCTTGCAACCCGAGGAAGTACCAAGGAGCCTTCGACGGGTTCGGTGTTCGAGTGGGGTTGGCCGGCTCTTCGAGCGGGGCATCGAGCAGGATGGACCAGATGATCAAGCCGACCGTACACAGGATGATCGCGAGGAACTCGATGTAGACCAGGTCGGGCCAGACGAAGACCTTCTGCTTGGTCTCGCGGCGCTCCATCGTCTCCTGACCCGCTTCCATGAGCTGATCGTTGATGACTGCCCGGCGCATGCCCAGCCAGGTGAAGAACCCGACCAGCACGACCATCATCACGATCGGCACGTTGTCGGCCTTCGCGACGATCAGCATGAAGTTCTCGTCCGTCATGCTGAGGCCGAAGAAGACCACCGACGCGGCCGCGCCGGCGATCGCGACGATCGGCTTCGTGAAGAAGCGGATAAAGATCAAGCCGGCGGCGAACATCACCACCGACAAGATCAGCAAAATCTTCGGATTCGTCAGGAAGTTGACGATTTCCTTGAAGGTTTCCACCGAACCGAATCTCCTCTGAGAGGGCTCCGCCGCGTCGACTGACTGACGACTGACACGGCCTGCGAGCCCGGCTCGTTCCTCACCACCCGGGAGCGATCCCGAACGAAGTCGAGATCAAAGAGGCCCCGAGATCCCGCCGTCCTTCCGCACGCGCCAGAAGTGAACCGCCATCAGCACGGCCGCAGCGAGCGGAATCGCGATGCAGTGCAGCACGTAGAATCGAAGCAAGGCTCCAGCGGCCACGAATCGACCGCCCAGCAGGGCGAAGCGCACATCCGATCCCGCGTGCACGAGGGGTGTGTCCCCGATCGCCAACAACGCGGCGCCTGGACCCTCGTTTCCGAGGAACGGTGTCGCTCGTGCCATGTTCGTTCCCACGGTCACCGCCCACATGGCGAGCTGATCCCACGGGAGCAGATACCCCGTGAAGGACAGCAGTAGCGTCAACACCAGCAGGATCACCCCCACGTTCCAGTTGAACTCCCGAGGCGGCTTGTAGGAGCCGGTCAGGAAGACTCGGAACATGTGGAGCCACACCGTGATAACCATGGCGTGGGCGCCCCAGCGATGCAGCTCGCGCATGATGCCGAGCGGCACGTGCGCGCCGAGCGCCTGGATGTCCTCGAAGGCGAACTCGGCTGTCGGGCGGTAGTAGAACATCAACAAGATCCCGGTCACTGATTCGACCAGGAAGATGAAGAACGTCAAACCACCCATGCACCATGTGTAGGAAAGCCGCACACCGCTCTTCCGCACCTTCGTGGGGTGCAGATGCAGGAACACGTTGCTCAGTACGACCAGAACGCGGTTGCGGTCGTCGCTCGGCATCTTGTGCCGAAAGACCGAGCGCCAAACCGGATTCTCGGTCAGCACCTTCATCACCTTGCTGCGAGCCACCGGACTCCTCTCTGCTTTTCCCTGGGGCCCTCGAGTCACTCCGACGCGAGCACGCTCAACGTCAGAGGCGGAGGAACGAGGCGGGATCTTTCCACTGCCCCTTTTCCTCTTGGAACAACCGGCTCTTGTCGATCAGCACCTGACCGTCGTCGGCAAGCGAGATCGCGTAGCGCTCCAACGGTCGGGGTGCCGGCCCCTCGAAGTTGATACCGCTCATGCGAAAGCCACTCCCGTGGCAAGGACACTTGAACTTCTGCTCCGCGGCTAGCCAGTTCGGCGTGCAACCAAGATGGGTGCACACCGTCGACAAGACGTACATCCCCTCCTGGTTTCGCACGATCCAAACACCGTACTGAGCCTTGAACCGCTCTTCCACAGCACCGACTGCATAGTCCGACGGCAAACCAGCCCGGAACGAAGAGGGCGGCTCGTAACGGACGTTCGGAAACAGAAACCGCGTGGAAGCCGCCAGGAAGGCGCCCGACGCGCCGACGAAAGTCAACCATCCCAGACCCAGCGCCGAGAACAGCCCGCGACGGGTCACGCCCTCGTCGGCGGGAGCACTCGGCGCCTTGACCGGCACGGCCTTCTTGACCGGCACCAGCTTCGGGCGCTTCACCGCCGTCGCCTCGGGCGCCGCTGGCGTCTCCGAGGCCTCGGCCCCCGCGCCTGGACTCTCTTGCTTTTCGTCCGACATCATTCGCTCCAAGGACCCTCGAGATCGTGAGCCCGGTGCCCGCCGACACCCCGACCGCACCGACGCACATCCACCGGGGATGCGTCGTCGAGCACGCGCCAGAAGTGCGTTGCAGACGGATCCGGCCTCGGGGCAAGGTGCCTTATTGTAGGGACTACCTTAGTCGAGTCAAGAGTTTTAGTCGTGGCGTAAATACTTCAGCAGGCAAGACTTAACTCGAAGCCCCTCACCCGAATCGCGCGCGAAATATCACCCGCTCGCGGGCTGAGGATGCGAAATATCCCGCACCTCCGGCCAAGGCAACGAGCACGGCACATTCGCCGCAAGCCACGACAAGGTAATGCGCTAGGCCATGCCGACCGCGAACCGGTGTTCGACCAGGCTCCGCGGATCACAAAGCGCGTTCCAATCGCAAGATCTCCTCCGGAAGGAGCCGAGCAGCCTGACACGACCGCAGATTCTCCAGCCTTCTCCATGGTCACGACGCTCGCGCCCAGCGAGCTTCGTCTCCAGACATCGATCACGCTACAATCACGAATCGGCATCCCGCTCGCCCCTCACCCAATGGCATCACCATGCTCCACGCCCTCCTGCTCTCCCTCGCCTGCGCCTCGCCTCAAGACGACATCGTCGACCACCTGCGCTTCGGAGAGGAGCGCATCGAGATTCGCGCCACCGGCGAGCTCGGTCGACGCCGCATCGGCGATCCCGAGACCGAGATCGGACGCCTGCTCGAGCGCGCCTCCGCCCGAGAGCGGCGAGAGCGCCTGCAGGGGCGAGTCATTCCCGAGTGGCGAGTCGTGCTGCTGATCGTGCGCCACCTCGAGACCGAGCGAGCCGACGGTGAGCGCGGTCCCACCCAGCGCACCTCGATGAGCGAGGCCGAGGTCCTGCATTGTCTCGAGTCGTACGGGACGTTCGTCGACCTCGCCCATGCCGCCAGCGAAGGCCGCGTCAAGATCCGCACCGAGACCGTCATCGCCGAGCGGCCGATTCGGGTCCCGGCGGACGAGCCGATCAGCTGGCTACCGACGTCCGGGCAAGAGATCGTCGACTTCCTGTCACCGGGCGACGCCGACAGCGTCATCGCTTTCTACAAGCCGGGCTCCCTGCCGATCCGGCAGTGGGGCGCGACGCAGGGCGGCGAATTCGGACCGGGTGGTGCCGCGATATCGAGCCTGGCGCTCGTGCCCGAGCGAGAGAAGGCCGAGCCCGACGCCCTGGCGCTCGCGACTCTGCACGAGTGGCTCCACCAGGTCGAATGGCTCGCCCAGGCCCAGCTCGGATACGAAGGATTGCCCGGCTCGCACGACATGGCCGCCAACGGCTACGACTGGGCCCCGGGCAAGAGCTGGGACCTCTATCGCGACCTGCTGCGCTTCTATCTGCCGCGCGACTTCTTCGACCGCGCTTCTCTGCGCACCTGGGCTCGCCATCGCTCCGCCAAGCTGAAGGCGGGTGCCGATCCGCTCGGCGGCCTGAATCCCGGACTGCCGCCGATGCCCGAGCGCGTGCAGGTGCCCGAGTACACGGGCGAGACGTATGACTGGGAGGACGTGCGCGACGATCCGTTCGGCCGGTTGCCTCGGCTGAGCACCCAGTCGCTGGGGACGTTGATACCAGAAGCCGTTCTCTACTCGGACCCCCACGTGCTCTCGATCGCGGGTGGCGGCTACCCCCGACTGAGGGACCCCGACTGGGTCTCCCTGGCCCCCGTCATCGACCCCGTGCTGCGCGTCCGGCTGGGGATTCGATCGCAGCCGGCCCTCGACCGTGCCCTCGACTTCCATCACGAATCCGTCGCCCTCTGCCGAGCCTGGAAAGCCGAAAGCCCCGGGCACCTGATTCTGGTGAGGCCGGACCTGGCCCAGCTCGTCTACGAGCGACTGGCCACGAGCTCGGGCGAGCGGCCCCGTGCCGTCGGCACGATCCTGTCGGAGCGACGCGCTGCGATCGTCTTTCTGGCCGAGCTGTTCCGAGAACCGAGGCACGTGCTCGACCTCCTCGAGCACCCGGTTCCGGACGCCCTCGGTGCGGGACGATCCCGGAGGCTTCGCGCTTGGATCGAAGGACCCGCCATCCGAGGCCGTGAGGTGACGGTGCGCATGGCCTGGAGCGATGGCGAATCGGCGGAGGAGCCGCTCGTGGCTCGATGGTGGCGACGAAGCCCTCGACCGACTCTCCTCGATTCGCACCGCCGGGACGGCATGACTTGGTCGATTCCGACCGATGCGGATTCGCCGCTCGGCACTTGGGTCCTGTCCGCCGAATGTCGAACCGACTCCGATCGACCCGCGTTTCGACCGTTGGCCTTCGAGCTTCAGGATCCGGTCGACATCCACTTGTCGGTGAATGCCGAGCCGACCGAAGACACGAGGGTGCTGGGAGTCGTTCTCGAAAAGAGAGTCTCCGATCGAGTCCGAGGCGCTCTGACATTTCAACTGCCGTCGGGTTGGGTCTCGGACGACGGTGACGAGTGGCTCGTCCTCGACGAACCCCGCCGAGCCTTGACGCGGCTCATCCGCCGCAGGGGAGCCGACGGGGCATTCGGCGCGGCAACGGTCTCGGTGACGTTCACGCCCGAGAGCGACTGGCTGCCGAGCCACGGGCGCACTCGCCTTGTCGCAACGGACGCCGAAGGCCGTCTGTTCTTCCACGACTTCGAGCGACGTGGCGAGGAGCCTTCCTTCCTTCCTCGCGAGGGGCGAGACGGGCCGGGCGAGTACTCGATCTCGTGGGATACGAGCGATCCGATATCGGGCGCGCGCTCGTTGCGCATCGATGACGGTGGCGGCTCGCGATATGGGCGAGTGCAGCTCTTTGGTGATCCCGATGATCCACGGGTTCCGATCACCGAGCGCACGCGATTGCCCATCACGCCGAAGACCACGATCGAGCTGGCCCTTCGACCCGAGAGCCCCACCGGCGAGCTCGCCGTGTCGCTTCGCATCGACGGCGAGTGGTACTCGGCGCCGCTGACTCCCCAGGCGACGGCACTGGCCACCGAGGCCGGTCGCACCGTGCTCGAGAAGGTCGAGACCGAGTTCGGCGCCGACGGTGCTCAGCACGTGCGCATCGCGATTGGCGAGGAGCTCGGTGATCGCAAGCGACAGATCGATCGCATCGACCTCGGCGATCCCCGTCCGATCGTCTCGAATCGATTCCGCGGTCAACCGACCGGGACGATCGTGATCGATGACTTCGTGATTCGGGAGCGCTGACCGAGCTCGGGCGCCCTTCGACTACTCCGTCTCTCCCAGGCAGCGTCGGCGAACGAGCTCGAGGGTCTCGAGCGACTCGTCGATTCGGCCTTGGATCAAGCCCGAGATGGCCGAGTCGATGAGGTCGATGATGTCTGGAAGTTCTTCGTCGACGCCCGACTCCTCGGCCGATGCCCAGCTCTCGAGATCTCCGAAGGGGTTCTCGTCGTCATCGGAAGTGCCGAGGCGCGGAAAGTCGTCGACGCCTTGATCGAGCTGAAAGGACTCGAGCGTCGCGTATCCGGCCGGGTCGATCGGCTCGTCCTCGTCCTCCTCCGCGTACTCGGGCTCCTCGAGCGGCGAATCGTTGCTCTCGATGGGTACGTGGCGACTCTCGTCCTGACGCCGAGCGTGCTCGAGCAGAAGGTGCATCCAATCACGCTCGATGCTCCGCTTGGGCGTATGCAGCAACGGACGCGTGGTGATGTCTCCGCTGCGACACTCGAGCAGCTGGTGCAGGGCCTCTTCACCGCCGACGCTTCCATCGGTGACGTGAACGATCTGACCCGACTCGAGGAAGATCCGGCCCTCGGGTTGGCCGGGCGAGCGCACCAAGATCTCGACGGTCTCGTTGGCCGTGCAGTAGAGCTGGATGATGTCGCGGAGCTGGAGGCGGTAGAGGGCGCTGCGGGTGCCGCCCCGGCGCTGGGAGGCATTGAGCTGGAGGCAACGGCGCACTTGCTCGATGAGCTCGCGCGTTCGGACCGGCTTCTCGAGATAGTGAAAGGCGCCGAGGCCGAGGGCTTGTCGCTGGAGGCGCCGCGTGCCGTAGGCGGTCATGATGATGACCTGGATCTCGGGCCGGTCGGCCTTGAGGCGAGAAAGGAGCTCGAGCCCTCCTTGGCCGGGCATGCGGATGTCCGAGATGACGACCTCGAGATCGTGATGCTGCGCGATCTCGAGCGCTTCCTCGGTCGAGTGCACGCCTCGTGCCTGCCATCCATCGACCTTGTTCAAGCTCTGCACGAGGCTCTCGACCAGGACCTCCTCGTCGTCGACGATCAAGATCTGGGCAGCGCGCGTGCTGGTGACGTCGGGCGCGGTCGTCATGAGGAGAACTCCCTGGAAGCCGAAGACAATCGCTCAGCCGGCTCGATCGGGATCGAGATCGAGACCCGCGAGCCGGCTCCGGGTGAGGTATCGAGACAGATGCTCCCGCCCAGCTTTTGAGCGAAGCGAGCTGCGACGCACAGGCCAAGGCCGAAACCGTCCGGCCGCATGGCGAAGAAGGGCTCGAGGACTCGATCGGCGTCCCGCGTCGCGACGCCAATTCCATCGTCCGCGACTTCGACGCGGAGATGGGGCGCGTCGCCGCGCTCGGTGTGCAGGAGGATCTCGATCGTTCCCCGGGACGGAATCGCGTCGACGGCGTTGATCAGGACGTTGAGGATCGCGGCCTGGAACAGACCGGAATCGAGTCGACACCGAATCGGATGTGTTGGACGATCGAAGCGGACTCGAATCCGATCGGCCATCTCGCTGGCAAGGAGCTCGAGTGTCTCCTCGATGAGCAGAGCGGGGTCGTGATGAGTCTCGTTGCGACGGCCCCGGCCACCACTGCGACCGAGCAGGTGCACGAGGCAAGACGTTCGCCCGACCTGTCCGAGTAAGATCCGCATGGGAGGGGCGAGCGGGGATCCGAAGCTGAGCAGCTCGTCTTGAACGAGCTCGGCGGTCGAGAGGACGCCGCCGAGAGCGTTCTTGATCTCGTGCACGAGTCGACTGTTCATCTCGGCAGCGGGTTGCGGAGCCGGTTCCGAACCGAGCCCGGGCAAGCTCGGAAGACGCACCACGACCTGATCCCCTTGCAAGAGCTCGGTATTGGAGTCGGCGAGCGCTTGAAGGTGGTTGACGAGCTGGTGGACCTCGGTGCCTCGCTCGATACAGAGGTCGAGGAAACCTTCGATCTCGGGATCTCCGGAGCGCTTCTTCAGCGCATCCGCTCGTGCCATGACGACGGCGAACGCGTTGTTCACGTGATGAGAGATCGTTCCCAAGACATCGTGAAAGACCTCGGCCTTCCAAGCTTCGAGCTGCCGACCCGAGAGTCCGAAGTCCGGAGACGTGGCCGGCGGATCTCCCGGCGGTAAGGCACTACGGCTCACGGACATCCCCCCACGGCGCGCTTCACCGGACACATTGGATGCGTTGGATGCGCCTCTCGGTGCCCTCGTCGTGAAGGTCGGCAGGCGCCTTCTCCTATCGGAAGCTGGAGCGTGGGCCCTTGAAGGGTCCTGTCGCGGTGGTGTTCGGCGAGATTCCGGGGAAAGCGCCGGAGACAGGTGCGCCGGCAGAGTGGATCGATGGTGAACCAATGAGACCGGGAACGAAGGGGTTCTTCGTTCCCGGATCTGTGCCCTCAGAGGGCGTATGTCGATCGACCGCCGAAGCGATCGATAATCGGCTTCTTCGAGAGGATGAAGCCTGAGAAGAGAGCTTTACTTCTTCTCGCCGCCGCAAGCCGGCTTGTCGCCACCACAGGCGGCCTCGTCCTTGCTGCCACAAGCGAAACCGACACACACCATCACCGCCACGAGGGCCAAAGCAATAAGCCGCTTCATCATGAAACTCCTTGAGTGTACGACGCCCCGGGGCCTTTCCCTTCCGGGAGGGTCCGTTGGATGGACGTCAGGTCTAGAAAGCCTAGGGATTGCCAGAGGCAGAAAGGAACGGAAATGAGTGATGCGCCGACATTAGACCAGCGGGTCTCGATTGTTTGCAAAGACTAATTCCGTGCGAAGCCACTGAAAAAAAAACGAGCCCCGAAGGGCTCGAATCGGGGCCAGAATCGAGTCCCGCAACCCCTGCGCGTTGCCCTGGGATTGGCAATGACCTCGCCCGGGTTTCAGCGGCGCCACCGGACTCTTGCGAGGTCCGAGGCAGCCACTCGTACTCCCCACCGACCGACCCTATAATGACCGCCGTTCGATGAACGCAGGGACCCCTTCGCCCCTTGGCCGGGGCTTCCATCCGTCCCAAAGCCTCCGCCCCAGGACACGTGTCAGCACCCTCACGACTTCGGTCTCCCGTGACCGGATTCGGGTGAGTCTTGTCATGACCGGGGTTGCGTCGTCTCGAGTCGCCCCCCAAGAGAGACCAACTGCCAGGACCAGATGAACACTGCTGCCGCTGCTCGACTTCGTGGGCTCGTCGTCTTGCCCACCTACAACGAGCGCGACAATCTTCCGGAGCTGGTCGAGGCTGTCCTGGCGGTGGATCCCGGGCTCTCTGTCCTCATCGTCGACGACAACTCACCCGATGGAACCGGTGATCTCGCCGACGCCTTGAAAGAGCGGCACTCCCGTCGCGTCTCGGTGCTTCACCGTGAGTCCAAGCAGGGATTGGGAACCGCCTATCTCGCCGGATTCCGAGAGGCGCTGACGCGGGAGGTCGATCTCGTCTTCGAGATGGACGCAGACTTCTCTCATGCGCCTCATCATCTCACCGCGCTGATCGAAGCGGCACGAGACGCCGACCTCGTGATCGGCTCCCGGTATGTGCCCGGAGGTGGGATTCGCGACTGGGGCGGTGGCCGACGCCTCCTGAGCGCCGGCGGAAACGTGTACGCACGCTGGATCCTCGGGCTGCCGATCCGCGATCTGACGAGCGGGTTCAAGTGCTACCGTCGATCGGTCGTCGAGATACTCGAGAAGAGCGGGATTCGCTCCAACGGCTATGCCTTCCAGATCGAAACGACCTATCGTTGTCATCTCGCCGGCTTTCGGATCCGCGAGGTTCCGATCGTCTTCGAGGATCGCCGAGTCGGTCAGTCGAAGATGTCCTCGGCGATCTTTCGCGAGGCGGTTCGCCTGGTGCCAGCGCTCCGACTTCGCAAGTCGCGTCTGAGCGAGGAGTGCCGTGAACTTCGAAGGCGCCTCGAGGGAGGGGAGCGTGGTGTATGCTCCCCCGGCTGAGGTCCAAGAACCCGCTCGACGTCCTGCTCGTCAACCCGCCCGCCAGTGCCGGCACGGTGGTCGACCGCCAGGGTGCCTCCGGGCTCGGTGCCATTCTGACGCAGCGCCATGCTCGGCCCCTTCCGCCCCTGGCTCTGGTCCAAGTCGCGGCAAATGCTCGCGCGGTCGGGTTGTCGGTCGGCGCTCTCGACTTGACGCGCAGCCCAGCTCGCCGACTCGAGAGTGTGCTGGGCCGAGTCGGGGTCGTCGTGGGCGTGCTCGTTTCCCAGAAGACGCTGACGATGGACTTGGATTTCATCCGCTCGCTTCGCGCCCGATTGGGAGTGGAGAAAGTCCTGCCGTTCGGCATCTCCACCTGGTTTCACGCCGACGAGCTCCGAGGACCCAATGGTCAAGGTGTCGTTCTCGTCGGGGAGCCCGAGAACAAGTTCGGCCGGGCGGCTCTCTACTTGGCGGGACGCGCTTCCGCACCACCGCCAGGACTTCTGCTCACCTCGGATCAGCCACGCGGCCATCTGGAGGACCTCCTGGTCGAGAATCTGGACGATCTCCCAACGCCAGCCTGGGAGCTCCTCGGGAGGCGTTGGAAGACGCTGTCGATCTATGCGAGTCGAGGTTGCGACGACCGCAGTCGGGCCTGCCCGCATTCGGTGGCTCAAGGAGCTCAGTTGCGAGGCCGCTCTGCGGTCAGTGTCATCGCGGAGATTCGGTCGCTGGAGCGTCGGCTCGGGACCCGGCACTTCGTCTTCCTGGATCCGGCGTTCGCGACCGATCCGGATCGAACGTTGGAGCTCTGCCGCATGCTTCAAGCTCGTCGATCCCGGTCGACTTGGAGCTGCTCGTCGCGACCTGAGCACCTGCCGGCCGACCTGATTGGATGCATGGCCGACGCCGGCTGCCGTGAGATTCGAATCGAGCTGGAGTCGCTCGACCCACAGTTGCTTCATCACTTCGGTCGAATCGAGGATGTTCGCGATGTCGACTTCTTCCGCGAGCGAGTGGAGATCTTCGTCAAGACGGCCTTGCGATTGGGGATCCATCCCCAGGTGACCGTCGTCGATGGGCTCCCCGGTCAGATTCACGGAGATGTCGACGCCACGGCTCGCTTCGCCCGCGCTCTCGGTGTCCGACGCATTCGCTATTCCCACCACGCTCACTACGCGGCCCTTCACCAGTCCAACGGCACCTCGACACTCTGACACCGCTGACGCCGGGTCGCCCGATTCCGTGCACGTCCGAGCTCCCGTCCCGTGGTAACGCCGGGATCGCGGCACTCGGAGCACCGCATCCCCTTCGAATCACTTGAGAGCCCATGGCTTATGGCAACCCGGGTAAGCAGGTCCGGTGCCACCCCGGGCAAGCAGCTCGACCGACCCCGGGCAAGCAGCCCGACCGAATGGCGAGAAGCGGAGTCGGGCCCCGCGAGCGCCACTCAGACCTCATGACGCCCCTTCAGAGCGAGAGCCGCAGGTTGTCGACTCCAACGTTTCTTACTGTGGAATTGGGGTTTACTGCAGCCGGAGGCGGGAATAGACTCGAACGATCCTCGCCGCGCACAAGAAGCCGGTGCTCGGAAACGAGGATCTTCCACGCCTCAACACGGTCCTCATGAATCACCATGCCCCAGCGTCTGTTCACGCCGACATCCGATCGGACGCGATCGAGACTCCGCCCCTCGCCTGCACCATCGCAATCCTCGTCCACAACGAGGCGACCAACATCGCCCGCTGCCTCGATTCGGTGCTCGATCAACAAACGGAGAACGTTGTCGTCGAGCGGATCGTCGTCGTCTCGAGCGGCTCTCAGGACGGCACCAACGAGATCGTGGCTCAGTTCCGCGCGGATCACCCGTCTTTGGAGCTCGTCATCGAATCCGAGCGTCGTGGAAAGATCGCCGCTTGGAACCTCTTGCTCCGAAAAGGAAGTGCTGGAGACATCCTCGTCTCGATCGGAGGGGACATCATCGCGCAACCCGGTTGGCTCGAGGCACTGGTGGATCCGCTTCACGATCCTCGCGTCGGTATGACCGGAGGCCGACCGGTCCCGGTCGATGACGAGTCGAGCTTCTGCGGGTACTTGGCCAACGTGCTGTGGCGAGTGCATCATCGAGTTGCGACGGTCTCCCCGAAACTCGGCGAGTCGATTGCCTTTCGTCATCCAGGCGTCGAGATCCCTGAGTGGGTCATCGTCGATGAGGCTTACCTGGAGTGCCACTGGCTCAGGCAGGGCCGTCGCCTCGAGTATGTGCCCGAGGCGGTCGTCTCCAACAAAGGGCCAGAAACCGTTCGCGACTTCGTGCGTCAGTACCGCCGTAACGTGGCGGGGCACCTTCTTCTGAAGAAGCGGTTCGACTACGCAGTGGCGACGCTGTCCATCCGCCAAGCGCTCCGTGCGCTCCGACCGGAGCTCGCCGCATCACCGCGCCGACTCCTCCGGCTCGCGGCGATCCTCGGTCTTTCGCTCTACGGACGCCTTCTGGGGCATTGGGACTCTCGCTTCCGACCCGATCGCCATCGAATCTGGCGAATCGCTACGACGACGAAGCGGCTCGAGGCGGCTTTGCCTAAGCCGACCCCCGCGGCGCGCTGAGACGCCCGAGTACGAGACCGGCGTCTCGCGCGAGGAGAAACCAGGGAGCGAGGAGAGCGGCGCGCCGGGGATGGATCGGAAAGCTGAGGAAGCTCCCCCACGCCTCGAGATGCTTGAGCAGGCGCGTCGAGGATCGACGGCTCACTCCGCTCGACTCGGGGAATCGCCCTCCAAGCCACGCGGCGGCTCGTCCGTTCCGAAAGCCCTGGCCAAAGACTCCATGGAGGCTACGGCGGAATCGATGAGCCACAATGGCCCGGTGAGCGAAAACGAGCTTCTGGCCGAGCTCTTTCTGCAAGCGCCAACACAGATCGAAGTCGGCTCCCGTCGTTCGCGACTCGTCGAAGCCTCCGAGCTTCTCGAGCGAAGACCGCCGCACGGCGAGATTCGCCGTCGCGGCCGCGGCCCAGGGACGTCGTGCATGAAAGGACGACTGATCGAGGAGGCCGGCCCATTCCGAGAGCTGCTCCCACGGGTTGTCAGGCTCACTCGGCACGATGGGACCACACACGCCGGCGACCCGGGGATCCGAGAAGGGCGTTCGCAGTCCTTCCAACCACCCGGGCTCCGGTCGACAGTCTGCGTCGGTGAAGGCGATGATCTCGGCATCGGAGTCCTTCCAGCCTCGGTTTCTGGCGAGGTAGGAGCTCGGCCAGTCGGTCGCCTGCAGGACGGTCAGCTCCGGATGACCGGCGAGGACGCGCGCGGTCTCGTCGGTCGATCCGTTGTCGACCACGATCCGGCGGGTCGCGGGCTCCAGGCCGCGGAGCCTCGCCAGAGCCTCCAGCAGACCGGGCAAGTCACGCGCTCCGTCGCGGACGGGAACGACGATGTCGATCCTCGACTGGCGGCTCGCATCCCGCATCTCCGTCAGTGCCCTCGCTCTCACTTCAGACTTCGGAATCGAAAAGACCTCAGGTCTCTGGGGCTTCTCACCCGATACAACCGTCACGGCGAGTCGCAACAGGAGCGACCAACTCGATCGCCGCCGGATTCGTTCGGCAACCCCCGAGACTGATCGACCCGCTCATGAAGATCGACGAACTCTACCTCGACATCGATAGCCAAGGCGACCTGATGCTTCCGGATGGAGGCTTCTATGTCCAAGGGGCGGCCGCGATTCTGCCGCGAATCCGTGGGCTGATCCAGCACGCGGGGGAGCACCGTCAGCTGGTCGTATCGACGATGCAGACCTACGCCGCCAACTCGGCCGAGTTCGAGCACCTCCCGCTCCACTGCGTCGATGGCACGCCCGGCTGGAGCAAGGTGCCGGTGACCTTGCTGAATCCCCACTACTTCGCGGAAGCCACCCGCGATGCGTCCGCGGACTGGAAATCCATCGCCTCCGAGAACGCTCAGATCGTCGTTCGCAAGGGCACTCTCGCGCCGTTCGATGACGCTCTGATGCGAGTAGTCTTCGAACAGCTGGCGCCGAAGCGGGTCACGATCTTCGGAGTCACTTCAGACTACGGGGTCATCCCGTCAGCCGAGTACCTCCTCGATCAAGGTTGTGAAGTCCGCATCATCTTCGACGCGATGCGCGGAGTCTCGGACGACAATGCTTCCAAGGCCCAAGGGCAGCTGGAGCGACGCGGCGCCGAGCTGGCATCGACAGCCGACATCATCGGAAGCGCACACCGCCGAAGACCGACCTCTCGCTCCCTCGCCAACGGACGCCGAAAGGCCTCCAAGGCGACCCAAAGCTGAGCCGAGGCCTCACGGGCCCAGAGCCTGGGCCCGTGTCGGGATCGTGCTACAATCCGCGGCCTGGTTCCGGTCGGCTCCGTGGCCGCGGGTGACACCCGCACAGCCTTCGAGCTCTTCCCGTTCGCAGAGCCGCATGCGCGGCTCCACTCCGGAGCCGTTCGCGACGACCCAAAGAGCGCAGCGATGAGGATCGGCCTCGCCCAGATCAACACGACTGTTGGAGACCTCGTCGCCAATGCTCGCCGTCTACTGACGGCTTATGAAGAAGCGGTCCGAGCGGGCGCCGAGATCGTGGTCTTCCCCGAGCTCACGCTGACGGGATATCCTCCCAAGGACCTCCTCGAGAGCGACGAGTTCGTCGAGGCGAACCAGTCGGCCTTGGCTTCTGTCGCCGAGCGAATCGGAGCCGCTCCGGCTCTGGTAGGCTTCGCCGAACCGAACCCGGCCGAGCACGGCAACCCTCTCTTCAATGCTGCCGCTTGGATCGAAGACGGTCGGGTGCGCGCCATCCACCGAAAGCTCCTGCTTCCCACCTACGACGTCTTCGACGAGGACCGCTACTTCGAGCCCAGCTCGGAAGCGATCGTCGTCGACTTTGGCGGTCGACGCATCGGCATCACCATCTGTGAGGACGTGTGGACCGAAGGTCTGCCACGCTCTCTCTACGAGGTCGATCCGGTGACGTTGCTCGCCGAGCAAGGCGCCGATCTGGTGCTCAACCTCTCGTCCTCCCCGTTCGAGGTCGGAAAGGACGCGTTGCGACACCGTCTCGTCTCGGGACACGCTCGAGAGCACGCTCTCCCCTTCGTCTACGTCAACCTGGTCGGTGGCAACGACGATCTCGTCTTCGACGGCAACTCCTTCGTGTGCGACGCGAAGGGCAACATCACGCACACGCTCGCGCCCTTTGCCGAAGAGGTCCGTGTCGTGGACGTCGATGCCCCGGCGAGCCACCCAGCGGCCACCCTTCCCGAGGACATCGACTCGGTCTATCGAGCGCTGGTCTTGGGAACCCGGGACTACGCTCACAAGTGCGGCTTTCGATCGGCCGTACTCGGTCTGTCGGGTGGAATCGACTCGGCACTGACGGCGGCCATCGCGGCCGAGGCCTTCGGAAAGGACAACGTTCTCGGCGTCACGATGCCATCGCAATACTCCTCTGCCGGAAGCGTCGACGACAGCGTGGCCTTGGCAAGGAACCTTGGCATCCGCTGCTCGGCGATCCCGATCGAGGGCATCTTCGGCTCGTTCCTCGAGGCTCTGGCGCCCGAGTTCGAAGGGCTCGCACCCGACGTCACCGAGGAAAACCTGCAAGCCCGCATTCGAGGCACGTTGCTCATGGCCATCTCCAACAAGCGCGGTCATCTCTTGCTCACGACGGGGAACAAGTCCGAGATGGCCGTCGGATACTGCACCCTCTACGGTGACATGAATGGTGGCCTCGCCGTGATCTCCGACGTGCCCAAGACGATGGTCTACGAGCTCTGTCGGTTCCTGAATCGAGACCGCGAGACGATTCCGGTCTCCACGATCGAGAAGCCTCCGTCCGCCGAGCTCCGACCGGATCAAAAGGACACGGATTCGTTGCCAGACTACGAGGTGCTCGATCCGCTGCTGCGCCAGATCATCGAGGAGCACGCGGGGCGCAACGAGCTGATCGCCTTGGGCTACGAGGCGGCCCTCGTCGATCGCATCGTGCGGCTGGTCGATCGAAATGAGTACAAGCGGAAGCAAGCCGCGCCCGGTCTCAAGGTCACGTCAAAGGCATTCGGTACCGGACGTCGCATCCCGCTGGCGATGCGACGCTCCGGCTTTCGCCGCGAGGACTTGGACTCGTGAGAGGCACGCGCGCGCCGGAATCCGAGAGATGCCTTCGTCGGCTCGCACGATTCCTGGCAACGTTCGTCCTCATCTCGATCTCGCTCGCCTGTAGTGATTCACGTCCGTCCGTCCTGCTGATCAGCATCGACACGCTGCGTGCCGATCGACTCGGCTGCTTCGGACACGAGCCCGCCCGAACGCCGCATCTCGACCAGCTTGCCCGGGACGGCGTGCTCTTTCTCGATGCCCAGGCGCCCGCTCCGCTCACCTTGCCTTCGCACACGACCCTGATGACGGGACAGGACCCCTACGACCACGGGGTTCACGACAATGGGCTCTTCGTCGTCCCGGCCTCCGCCCGAACGCTCGCCGAGCGGCTGCGAGCCGCCGAGTACTGGACGGGGGCGGTGATCGGTGCCTACCCCCTCGTTCGCCGTTTCGGCCTCGAGCAGGGCTTTAGGACCTACGATGATCGGCTAGCGACCAGCACTGCGAACACGGGCGAGATTGTGGAGCGCCCGGCCGCCGAGGTCACGGATCGGACGATCGCCCTGCTGAAGAAGGCCGATGAGGCAGGGGAGCCCTTCTTTCTCTGGGCGCACTACTTCGATCCCCACTTTCCTTACGAGGCACCCGAGTCCTACCGCCGGGGCGGAGCCGATCCCTACGACGCTGAGATCGCGTACGCGGACGCCGAGATCGGGCGCCTACTGAAATCGCTCGAGGAGCTAGGTCGGCGAGACGACACGTTAGTCGTGATCACCGCGGATCATGGTGAGAGCCTCGGCGAGCATGGTGAGCCGACGCACGGGACGTTCGCCTACAATGCGACGTTACATGTTCCCTGGCTGATGCGTTGGCCGGGAACGATCCCCTCCGGCCTCGAGGTGAACCGCATGGTTCGACTCCAGGACGTCGCTCCGACCATTCTGGACATGATCGGGATCGAGCGGGACGCGGACCTCGGAGGCGCATCGGTCCGCCCTCTACTTGGAGCACCCGATCGCAGCACCGAGCGCATTGGTTACTGCGAGACCTTCGCTCCCGAGTTCTCGTTCGGTTGGAGCAAGATCGTCGGCCTCCGCACCGAACGACACCGCTTCCTCTTGAGCCCTCACCCCGAGCTGTACGACATCCGAAAGGACCCGGACGAGCTTGAGGACATCGCGGAGCAGGAGCCGGATCAGGTGCGTGCCTTCCTGAAACGACTCGAGCGCATTCGAGAGGCGAGTGCGCGAACGATTGCAGCCGGTCAGATCGGTCGCCCCGACTTCACGTCGCTGGCCGCGCTCGGCTACACCTCGAGGCCGCGGGACATCACGCCTTGGGTCGACGAGACTCTCCCCTCGGCGAGTAAGCGAGCGCATCTCCTCGAGTCATTCTCCGAGCTCGAACGTTGGACGGCCGGAGGTCGGACCGAACGAGCGCTGCCACTGGCCCGAGAGGTTTTGGCCGAGGACCCCGACAACTCTCACGTCCGAGAGATTCTCGCCTTCAATCTTCAGGGCGCCGGTGAGATCGAAGAGGCCATCACCGAGTACGAGCGCGCCATCGCGCTCAATCCTCGGAATCCGTTTCTGTACAACACGATCGCAAAGCTCTGCGCGGACCGCGGCAACACGGAGCGGGCACGACGCTGGCTCGCGGCCGGCCTGCAAGCGGCACCGGACGAACCGAGCCTGGCGATGGGCTTGGCCCAAATGCAGTTCATGGAAGGGGAGAAAGAAGCGGCACTCGAGACGCTCACCGAGGCGGTGGATCGAAGCCCGAGCGATGCATCACTCCGACTCACGCTGGCCGGCGTCTATCTCCGGCTCAAACGTCCGCAGGAGGCGCGACGCGAGGTGGAACGCGTTCTCGATCGAGATCCCGAGAATGCCCAGGCGATTCAAATGCAGCGACGGCTCGGTAGTGGTCGCTGAATGAGACGGGTCAGAACTGGAGCTCGAGGTAGCTTCGTGAGCGGGCGAATCCGAGCTCGCCGAGTCGGCGCAGCTCTTCTTCATTGCTCGGTTCGGCCAGGGTCAAGCCGCCGCACCCCATCTCCTTCGCCTCCTCGATCGCTCGCGAAAGAAGCCGGTCTTCGACAGCCGTCACATCCGCGTCCGAATCGATGACCAGGTCGAGCACGTGAGCACATGGGCTCGGCTGGGTGATCGGCGTGCACGCGGTGGCGCCCAGAAACCCGACCGGAGTCTTTCCTTGAAGAGCCACCAAGCTGAGGGCGTCGTAGCGCTCGTTGAGACGCTCGAGCCGCTTTGCGAGCAAGTCGGCCGAAACGGCCCAGGGGCCGTCGGCCGTCGTCCGGTGCTTTTCGAAGAGGGCCAAGAGGCCGTCGGTGTGCGCGCGCGTCGCTCGTTGGATGACGACGGATTCCTCTCGAGCTGTGCGACCCATCGACTCGCCTCCGTTGTTGGGACTCCTCGGATTATAGGCACGCGACGCAGCCAGCGGAACGACTTCATTCTAGCCTTCGACGCTTTCTCCCTGACAGCCCCGTTGCGACCTGGTATGGGAGGTCCGCCCCAGACAACGGGACGAAGAGCTCGTTCATTCCCGGTCGATGGAACAAGGAGAACCGAGAGGTGTGGTCCCGCGTCGCGCTCATCTTGCGATTCAAGCTGCGGGTGGCGCTGAAGACCTATCTGAATCCTGCGAACGTCTTCTTGCTGTTGTTGACGACGGCCGGACTCTGGGTGCTCACTCGCAGCCTAGTCGCGGTCGGCCTGGAATCGGGGTTCTCGCCGGTCTCGCTGCTGACGCTCTGGTTCACCGGGATCTGGTCCCTGACGACGGCCGCGCACCTCCCGATCGCGAGCCGTCTCCTCTTCCGCTCGCCCGAATGCGAGCTCCTCCTCTCCCAACCGTTGTCCCCTCGACACTTTCTCTGGGAGCGCGGCGTCGAGCTGATGATGCCTCAGCTGCTCTGGTGGTTTGCTACCGGGATGTTCCTGTACTCCTGGACGGACCTGAGCGACGCGAGCGGCCTCGCCGCCATCGCCGGATTGGTTGCGGGGCTGATCATGAACGTTTTCTGCGTTCTCTATCAGCTTCTGTCCAGCCTCGTCATTGGACACCTGCGCGGTCGAAGCGCCCGAGCCACGGTCGCCGTCGCGGTCACGCTGCTTCCTTGGGCACCTGCGTCGTTCGGAGGACCGGAGCTCGGGGATTGGGCGGCAGCCCTGCAAGGTGTCTTTTTTTGGCCGAGCTCTGCAGCAAGCCTGATTTCCACGGGGATTGCCTTGGGATGGCTGGGCGCCGTCGCCTTGGTGCTCGGCGTCGCCGGGCTCGCGATCGGTGTCGATCGGGCCTTCGGTCGATGGCACCGTGCGGACTACAGCGCGGCCCTCGCTCGGTCTCAGAAGGCGAGACGTCGACTTTGGCCCTGGGCGAACAGCTTGCTGCGACCGTTCCCGCGCTCTGTTCGGGGGCTCGTGACGAGAGACCTGGCGTTGCTCGTGCGGGGAATGTATCCGAGTGCACTGCTCGCCCTGGTCGGGCTCGGCGCCGTGCACGTGCTATTCGCGGCCGCGGTGCGCGATCCCAAAGACGTCCGTCTCGCCTTGGTGATGACTCAGTTCTTCGGGATCTTCGAGGTGGTCTTGGTCGCGTGGGTGTTCGCCTTCGATTGGTTGAAGTTCCGTTCGGAGTGGCTGGGGCTCGAACGATCGTCGCCCGTCGCACCGCGAACGATGCTGGCTGCCAGCTTGGTCACCGCGGTCGTTCCCGGCTTGTCGACCGCCGCCAGCCTGGGTGTTCTCGCGATCGCCGTTCGACCTGAGCTGATGTCGTGGTGGCCACAGCTCCTGATCAGCCTCGGCCTGGTCGGGGGTGTGATCCCGGCTTTGGCCGTGCAGGCCGCTTGGGCCGGCTTCCGGGATCGCGTCATCCCCGAAGAGACGGCCTTCGGAATGTCTGGTGGATTCACCGGAATGATCCTCGTGCTGGCGACTTGGCTGCCCCCTTGGATCGGACTGGCAGGCTGCCTGTTCTTGGCCCCGGCCGTCTTCCGGATGTTCCGAAGTAGCCTCGACTGCATTCGACGGCTGGAGGTGACCTGGTGATACTCGCGATCGAGGCTGTCCGAAAGCGCTACGACCGAGTTGAGGCCGTGCGAGGTGTGTCGTTTTCTATCTCGCGTGGTGAGGTCTTCGGGCTACTGGGAGAGAACGGCTCTGGCAAGAGCACTCTGAACAAGATGATCGTCGGCCTCCTCCGGCCGGATGAGGGATCGATCGTCGTCGATGGACACGATGTCCAAGAGGCGCCCGAGCTCGCGAAGTCGGCCATCGGCTTCTTGCCCGAAGTGCCATACCTGTATCCCGCGATGACCGGCCGCGAGTACGTGCGATTCATTGCCGCGCTGAGGGGGCTCGACGAGCGAGTCGTGCTGGGTTTGGCGGAGCGACTCTTCGGTGCTTTCGAGCTCGGAGCAGCCCAGGACCAAGCGATCGGTTCTTACTCGGCCGGCATGCGAAAGAAAGCGGCGCTGATCGGGGCGTTGGCAGGCACGCCTCCCCTGGTAATCCTCGATGAGCCGACAAACGCTCTCGATCCATACAGTATCTTCCTGCTGCGAGAGATCATCTCCGAGCTTCGCGAGCGCGGCTCGGCGGTTCTGGTGACGAGCCACATTCTCGAGTTCATCGAAAAGTGTGCGGACCGTATCGGGATCATCGCGCGCGGCGAGCTCCTCGTGACCGGCACTCAGAGTGAAGTGGCAGAGCGAACGGGGCGCCCGGGCGAGAACCTCGAGACCGTCTTTCTGAACCTCGTGGGAAGAGACACGACGAGTCTCCCCCGCCTCCTCGGCTCGAAGTAGGCCTCCGGGGTAGGCCTCCGGGGTAGGCCTCCGGGGGAAGCCTTCCGGGGGAAGCCTCCGGGGTAGGCCTCCGGGGGAAGCCTGCCTCCGGGGTAGGCCTCCGGGGTAGGCCTCCGGGGTAGGCCTCCGGGGGAAGCCTTCCGGGGGAAGCCTCCGGGGTAGGCCTCCGGGGTAGGCCTCCGGGGTAGGCCTCCGGGGGAAGCGGTCACTCGCAGAACGGTCCTTCGAGTCGGTCCTGGCGGCAGCCGAGGTACTCACAGGAGTCCTCGGTGATGTGGATGATGGTCTCCAAACGAACTCCGAATTCGCCGGGCAGGTAGATTCCGGGCTCGTTGCTGAAGGTCATGCCCGGCTCGAGGATGATCTCCGAGCCTTCGACGAGGCAAGGCCATTCATGCCCTTCAAGACCGATGCCATGGCCGAGTCGGTGTGAGAACGTGCGATATCCAGGGCCGAAGCCGGCGTCGTCGATCACCGACCGGGCGGCGCGATCGATCTCCTGGCATGCGATGCCGGGCCGCGCTGCTGCAAATGCCGCCTGCTGAGCGCGATCGACGACATCCCAAACCTGCCGTTGGCGATCGGAGGGATTCCCGAAGACCGTGGTGCGCGTCACGTCAGATTGATAGCCGAAGACATCGGTACCACAATCGGTCAGGACGACCTCACCAGGCCGCAGGCCATGGCCATCGTCCTTGCCATGAGGATAGGCGGCGTTTTCACCGAAGAGTACCAGAGCCCATCCAGGCGGTGCTCCGAGAGCGACGTGGGCGTCTTGGATGAGTCGTGACAGATCGTTCTGGGTCATTCCAGAACGCAAATGGGCGAGGCCGTGGGCGATGGCGCGTTGTGTAATCTGATTGGCGAGTCGCATTCGTTCGATCTCGAGCGCCGACTTCCTGCCACGACAGGAGTTGACGACAGGCGCGCCACTCACGAGACCGTTGGGTGCGATGGCTTTCCGTAGGCCCTCGAGTACGAAGTACCGAGTCGTCGAGCCGCAGGCGAGGGGACGAGGATCTCTCGAGTGCTTCAGCCACCAGTCCGTGAGCTTGCTGAAGGGGTCTTCGTGTTCTTGCCACGGCAGAATCATCAGGGTATCGAAAGCCTCCAGGCGCTCGGCCGCTCGGCGTTCCTCGAAGGCCGGGCACAGGACAGCTGCAGGTCCGGAGTTCGTGAGAAGGAGCCCGAAGGGGCGTTCACTGAGATGCCAATCGATGCCCGAAAAGTAACGAAGGGTGGCTCCTCCTTCGAGGAAGAGCCCGCTCAATCCGTAATCGGAGAGTCGATTCCGGAGAAGCTCGCGTCGTTCCGCGAGCTCCATGGGTGAGGGGGGCGAAGTGTCACTCATCATCGATCGAAAGTCGATTGGCATGCTGGCTCCTGAGGAAAGACACGGATCACTTCAAGGGCACTACGAGGGCGAAGGCCTGATCGAGCACATCACGAGGCCTTGCTTCGGCTCGCTGAATCTCGTCCAGAACGACGCTTCGCGCTGCTTCGGTAATGTCTTCCAAAGAAGCCACCACCCATCGAGGCCTTTCGCCGGACCGCTTCGGCGAGATTGATCTCAACTGCTCCCACTTTCCTGGAGCGATGGGCTGGGAACTAACGAGCCATCGAGCTTGAGGCGGTCCTTCGAGGACTGCGGCAAAGAATGCTTGCGAGGCCTGAAGACGCACTTCAATCACGGTGGAGCGCTCTCGCACCTCGAGTTGAGGCTTTCCGCTCAACTTAGAGAAAAACAGGCCTCCCATCACCAAGATGAACGATGCCAAGAGGACTGAAAGTGTGATGTAGAGGGACGTGAACAACAACCTCCGGCGCCGGCTTCGGTGTGCCCGCAGTCGGAGCTCTCGGATCTCATCGGGCATTCGGATCGCGCTCTCGGGTTTGTTTGGGACCATGCGGCCAGACAGCATACCGGGCGACGGGAGGCCGCTGAAAGGGCATGCCGACGGGCCGCGACCCCGACCGCGACCCCGACCGCGACCCCGACCCGCGACCCCGACCGACCCCGACCGAGGTAAGGAATCCGCCCGCGTCACGTAACCCTCGTCTCGATTCGACGACTGTTAATCGGAGAGCCCGCCAGTCCGGGAGCGCAGGTCGTTCCCGGCGGGACTTCCGAGGCGAGTCGATTCGAGGGAGAGTGGTGATGCATCCGCGACGCATTGTGCCCGGTCAGGTCTGGTTCGTGACGCGCCGCTGCTTTCAGGGCCGATACCTTCTTCGACCCGACGCTGTGGTCAATCAGATCGTCCTTTACGCTATGGCGTTGGCGGCGCAGGAGACCAACATCCGGATCTTTGCGGTCGTTCAGATGTCCAACCATTGGCATCTCCTGTTGGAAGATGTCGAAGGGCGTCTGTCCGAGTTTCTGCAGAAGGCACATTGGCTAATAGCGAGGGCTGTGAACCGCGTGCGTGGGCGGACCGATTGCTTCTTCGAAGCGGGTTCTACACACTGCCAGCCCGTCGAGACGCTCGAGGATGCCCTCCGTATCGCGGCATACATCGAAGCAAACCCGGTCAAGAGCGGGCTCGTTCGACGTTCGAGAGAATGGCCAGGAGTCAGCTCTGTTGATCTGAAAGAAGGTAGAAACGTCGATGTTCCGCGGCCCAAGGTTTACTTCGCCGAAGACGGTGATGAGCCCGAGTGGGTCACTTTTCAACTCTCCCCGTTTCCTACCTTTGGAAGCGGACTCACGTCAAAGCATCTTCGAACGCGGATTCGCCGCCGCGTCCGTTGCTTAGAGAAGAAGGCTGCAGCGACTCATGGCTCAGTCCTCGGCGTCAAACGCATTCGGTCACAAGACCCAGAAGGCCGGCCGGACGAGCCTCCCATGCCCAAGCCGGTGCTCTGGTCGTGTGTGCCCGAGGTCGCCAAACGTCTCAAAGAGCGCGAATTGGCCTTCCGAAGGGCCTACCAGGAGTCCCGTCGCCGCTGGATCCAAGACAAGTCGGTCCGGTTGCCCTTCGGCACGTACTGGCTGCGTGTCTTTGCCGGAGCGAGGTGCGAGGAGGCGCCTCCCGACTATCGGGTGGCGTAGGTTCGACAGGAGCCAGATCAACCGTGGCCATTTCGGGTGTTCCCACCTGGATCGATGTCGACGGCCGTCGATATCCGACGGCTCACCCCGTCGATCCGTGCTCAGACTCGATGATTCGGCCTCGAGGCGACGCCCTGGGATCCTCATTTGCCGAATCGGCATGCCTCGGATCCTCTGCGCCTACTGGACCCGGTCGAATCCAGGATCCATCCGGCATCTTGGCCATCGGGCTGGACACCTTGCCCGGGAGGCACCCGATTTGGCGACCCTTCCCGGGCATCGACCCTTCCCGGGCATGGGGCATGGCATGGGGCATGGCATGGGCATGGCATCGGGTGGCGGTGGTGAGGCTTGTGGTGACTGCGGGCGGTACCTCGTGTACGAGCCCTTTTGAGACGGCCTCAACAGAGCGGCACACTCTGGTCGATAGAAACATCGGTGTCCTGACGACAACGTGGCCCCGAGATGGCGCGCGAGGAGTGCATGGTAACCGACATCGCAGTCCCGAATCGCTGGTCAGACTCCTGCCGGCAACTCCTCGAGCTCGGCCGACTCGATGCCGCTCGCGAGCTCATCGGGACACACCTCGACGCCGACCCCCAGGATGTCGAGGCAGCAGGCCTCCTCGGATTATGGATGGCCATGGCCGGGCGGCCCGCCGACGCGGAAGCCCATTGGCGAAACCTGATCGAGACCTGTAGCGCGGCGCCTCTTCAGCTCGAACGTCTCGGACACTTCTTGGCGGAGCTCGGACGAGAAGACCTGGTCGCCGAGATCGTCCGCTGGCTCCGCGAGACTTCCCCGGATTCGGCCATCGCCGAGTACTTCGAGGGTCGATCGGCCCAGATCCTTGGTCAAGCGACCGAGGCCACCGAGCGTTGGCGAGAAGCCCTGCTTCGTGATCCAACCTGCCAGCTCGCACGTCTGGCTCTCACTCAGCAGCTCGAGCAACTCGGTGCATTCGACGAAGCGTTGGAGCACTGCGAGATTCTCATCGCGCAAGCTGGAGAGTCTCCAGAACGCCTGAGCCACAAGGGGCGTCTGCTCCTCGAGCTCGGAAACGCCGCCCAGGCAACGCCCGTCCTCGAGAAGGCTCGTGCAGCCGGTCACTCCGACCTCGAACCGTGGCTCGCTCGCAGCCTCCGGCTCCAAGGTGATTGCGAAGCGGCTCTCGAGCTGCTCTCCAAGCCTCATCTTACCGGCTCAGCCGCGGTCGCACAGGAACGCGCCCTCGCCCTCGAAGCCCTCGGACGCTTCGACGAGGCCCACCGGACTGCCGCCGAAGCCCTCGTCACGACTCCCGATCAACCGGACTTACAGTGGCTTTCTCATCGCCTCGCACGATCCGAAGCTCCCGACCAGGCAACGCCTCCCGCCGTGCTGGGAGGCTTCATGGGACGGGTCCACTTTCAACGGCGCCGCGAGCGCCTTCGCGTGGCTTGCCTCCCCTTCTCTTCCCTCGGTCAAGATCGCGTCAACCTAGCGCTGGCACGTGGCATTGCCCCGGTTCTGGCTCGGAGCCTGTCGTCGTTCTGTGAAGCTCAGGCCATCCCCTTCTACAAGGATCGCGCCGGAGCGGAGCCGTTCAACTTTGACTTCTTGCCCGGTCATCCCGATCTCTCCAAGTGGGGCAAGGCTGCCGGCGCACAAGTCCTCGTCAGCGGTGAGAGCTACCTCTTTGATGAATGCGTCTTCCGAGTTCGAGTGACTCATCTCGAAAAAGACCGGGAGGTCACCTGCCGCGAGATCCGCGGGCCGCGAGCTGCCCTCGTCGAACTCGTCGAGGCTGCCTACCAAGCCTGTGTTGCTGCTCTGGAGAAGCTCGGCCTACAGCCCGAGAGTGAATCGCCAGCACCCTTTGAGATCCATGTGCCTCCCCCAGCCTTTCTTCACTATGTCTTGGCGGCCCCGCCTCCGGCACATTCGCTCAAACGGTGCCGCGCCTTGCTCGCGGCAACCGAATTCTCGGAGCGATTCCCATGGGCTGAGCGAGAGCTTCTCGACGAGATCGCACACCTCGAGTCGGAGGGGCGGCGAGAGCTCGGCCTTCAGATTCTCGCCACCTTCGCCGCCGCTCGACCTGCCGACACTCCGATTCAAAGGAGCTTGGCCGAGAAGGCTCTCACCGCCGGCAATCCCAGCCTGGCTCTGACCGCCTACGAACGTTGTCGCGCGGCCGATCCCGATGCAGCGGTGCCCGCCTTCACCGTGGCGCAAATGCTCCATGCTGAAGGACGGCTCGACGAAGCCATCGAGGCCTATCGAGAGGCGACCCGAAGCGGGGACCAGGTCGCAGCAGCTCATGGCGAGCTCGCGGGGCTCCTCGCGCGGCGTGAGCGATTCGATGACGCGCTCATCCACTGGCGCCAAGCGGTCAAGATCGATCCGTCGCTCGTGCGCTACCGTCTTCGTATCGCGGAGCTCTCGCTCCAGCGAGGCGATCCCGAGTCAGCCCGCGAGCAGATTCGAGAGCTGGAGACTTGCCAACCTCCCCCCCCCGGTTTGGAGGCCCTCCGACGACGGCTTCCTGAGGAGCGCCCATGAGCCGGCTCGCTTTCCTCCTGACTGTGTTGTCACTCATCGTGCCGATCGCTCCTGCTCAAGACACTCCGATCCCCGCTCCGAGATCGAGCTGGGCGACGGACCAGGTGACACTCGACAATGGCGCCCTCTTCGAGGGACGCATCGTCGCCGAGAGCGACACCACGATGACGCTTCGCATCGGCTTCGGCGGCACGATCGATCTGCCCCTTTGGCGCATCGTCGAGCGCCTCGACCTCGAGCCCTCCGGCGACGATGCCCCTCTCGAAACGCAGACCGAATGGTATCGGCTCCACGATCGCTTCGGCTCCCACATCGGGACCCGCCGGATCGTGCAGCGCGCCAGCGAGTACCAAAGACGCCCCTGCCACCTCCTGGAAGAGATCCTCCATCTTCAGCCCAACGAAGGCCCCACGCTTCACATCACGTGGCAGGAGAGCCTTTCTCGAGACGGTGAGATACTCGGGTTCTTCTATCGCGAGGCCGAAGGCGACCGCGAGCGCACGATTCGCGGAGACTTCGAAGCCGACGGACGGGTACTGCTCGAAGAGGTTCGCAACGGAAAGCGCCGACATTGGCGCGAGACTTGGCCGGAGGATCGTTGGCTCCCGCTCACCTATCGACTGGCGCGCCCGGCCAGCCCCGCCGTGTGCCGAGTCTGGGATCCTCGTCGAGGGGGTGATCTGATTTGGACGCGGTCCGAGCTGCCCGCCCGAACCGTCGCTCTCGGAGCCGGGCCCGTTCGCGTCGAGCGCTTCCGAATCGAACGCGCGGGAATCGCCTCCGAGCTTTGGATCGACCCCGAACGTGACCTCATCTTGAACGAGGAGCTCCAAGGCCCCGACCTGCGCGCGATGAGCTGGCTACCAGAAGCCGAGGCGTCCGAGCTGGCACCGATCCGACACCTGGAGCTCGGCTTCCACGATGGGCTCAAGCGGGTCGCGGCCTTCGCTCCCCATCCCGGCTGGATGGTTCGGCTACCCGCCCGTCGACCCGACGAGGTCGTCACGATCTTCGAGCGAGCCACCGGAGCCGAGATCGCCGTCCTCATGCCACGCGGTGACCGGTCCCACGCCGAGCTCGCCGAGCTCCTGGCCCTCGAGTTTGCCGGTCCCGGCTCGTTGATACGGCGCACTTTTGCGACCAGCTACCGAAACCGGGCGGTCTCCGGCGCGATCGCGACTCTCGGTGACCAGCGAACCGTTCGATCGCTCATCTGGGAGTGGGACGGCGAGCCTCTCGCGATCATCTTTGTGGCGGCTCCGGACGATCTCGACGAACTGGGCGAAGACTTCGACCGCTTCCTCGCCCGTCTGCGATGCGGCGAACGGTGAGGGCTCAGGTCTTCACGCGCTCAATGAAATCACCCGTTCGCGTGTCCACTTTGACCGCCTCGCCTTCGTTGATGTAGTTGGGCACTTTGATCTCGAGCCCGGTCTCGAGCGTCGCTGGCTTGAAGACGTTGTTGACCGTGTCGCCCTTGACCCCCGGCTCCGTCGTCTTGACCGTGAGAATCACCGATGACGGCAGGTCGACCGAGAGTGGCTTGCCTTCGTGGAAGGTCACCTGAACGGTCTGGTTCTCGATGATGTAGTGCATCGTGTCTTCCACGAACTCCGGCTCGAGCGTGAACTGCTCGTAGTTCTCGCTGTCCATGAAGACGTAGCCCGTGGAGTCTCGATACAGGTACTCGCAGTCCTTCCGCTCCAAGAAGGCCGGCTCGATGCGGTCCGAGGCGCTGAATCGAACCTGCTTCGACGCGCCGGAAGCCAGGCTCTTCAGCTTGGCTTGGATGAATGCGCGCAGGTTCCCAGGCGTCCGGTGCTGAAACTCGGTGACGAGCTGAAGCTCGCCCTCGTACATCAACACCATGCCCTTGCGAATGTCCGTCGCAGTGATCGCCATCGTCCGGATCCCTTCCTGTGTCGGCGGTCAGGTGTAAACCGGGATTGAATCATGCCACCCCAGCCGGCTCAAGGCCCGCCCTGGGGCGATTCGCCCCGGCCCGGCCCCATGGCCCGGACGCGGACCGGCCTGAACGAGCCTCCGACCGCTCTCCCGTCAGGTCGGCAGATCCATGAAGAACACGATTCCCAACGACCCGAAGAACAGCGTGGGAACCCACATGCTGACGGCCGGATCGAAAAACGCCTGCCGCCCGAGCTCCTGGCCGACGATGTCGCCCGCGAAGTACGCCAGACAGATCAGAAGCGCGAACCCGATGCCCCAGAAAAGCGAGCGCGACTCGAAGCGCAGCACCCACGGAATCCCGAGCATCACCAAGATTAGGTTCGCCAGCGGGTACGTCATGTGGCGATGGATCAAGGTGCGCGTCGACAGCCGATTCGGATACCGCTCCGCCAGCTTGATCAACATCGAAAGGCTCAGATCGAGCTTGTCCTGCCCTGCGACAACGAGATCCTCGGGACGGACATCGGTGTCGCCGAAGTAGTCGATCGTCTCCGATGAGGATTGATCTCCCTCCCGAAGCTCGCGCACGCCCCGCGTCAGGTACCAGCCCGCACCCAGTCGCCCCTCGTCTTGCCACTGGGCCTCGAAGGCACGAATGGTCTCGACGTCCGCACCCGCTTTCGGGGTCGCCAGTGTCACGTGCAGATCGGTCCCCAGCCTCGCGGTGACGTCGAACGTCCCCATGAAGACGACGTTGCCGTACTGATCGGTGATCGCGTTGATATCATCGAGCTCGAATGATCGCTTCTGCTTGTCGAGCATGTACTCGTAGGCCGCCCGCTGGAGCGAGTATCGCGGCACGAGCCATTCCTGGAACACGAGCATGAGCACGCCCGCGCCCCCGGCCAGCACCAGCACCGGAAACACGACCCGGTAGAGGCTCGTCCCGCCGAACACCATCGGCACCAGCTCGTTCTGATGACGCAGCTTTGCCATCGTGAACATCGCCGCCATCGCCGTGATGAAGGGCGCGATCTGCAGGTAGATCCACGGAAGCGAGAGCAGGTAGTACGTGACGACCAACATCTGGACGTCGATGCCCAGCTTCCCGAGCTCCCGGCCCGACTTGATGTAGTCGTTCGACTTCCCGATGAAGTCGATGACCAAGTAGATGCCCAAGAAGAACGTGAAGCAGACCCCGTACGTCCAAAGGAAGTTGCGACCGACGTAGAGATCGATCTTCTTCACGCCGCCTGCGTTCCCTCAGCTCCGGAACAGCTTGAACATCAGTGACCCGCCCACCAGCAAGCTGACCGCATCCGCCAGCCACGCCCCGACCTCCGGCGAGATCTTGCCGTTGCTCGCCAGCGAGTCACCCGCGACCATGAACGGGTAGTAGAAAACCATCACGAGCAGAAAGCTGACCAGGAACGCCTCGAGCTGTCCACCGCGTCGAAAGAAGATTCCCAGGGGTGCCCCGATCAGCACGAAGACCAAGCACGCGAAAGCGCTCGCGATCCGCTTGTGGTACTCGAGCGTGTACCGGTACCCGAAGTACCTCAGCTCCAACCCGGCCGCCCGGTAGCCGAGCAGCTCGGTGCTCGTCAGCTCATCGACGTTGCGCTCCCGCTGACGATCTTCGAGGAGCTCTGAAAAAGCCCACGCCAGCTGCGTGTCCCGAGACGACGCCCGGTTCACGGTCTTTTCGTCTTCTTGCTGGGCCTGCACGTCCCGGAGCTCGACGACGAACATGCTGTTGACCGAGTCCACGCGCGGTCGCGCCCGAGCCGCCTTGACCGGAAAGCCGTCTTGCAGACGCAGGATGTCCGAGTCCCCCCGAGTCATCATGTAGATCGTGACGTCGTGGAACCAGTCCTCCTCGTCCCGAAAACGATAGTGCATTCTGAAGCGATCGAGCTTCAGATTGTTCGCGTCCGTCGTCAACGACTTGAGGTAGGTAGAGACGCTCGTCTTCACCAACGCGTCGCGAACCTCGCGCGCCCTCGGCACGAACTCGGTGTTGATGAACAGATTCACGAAGCTCAGCACGATTCCGACCAGCAGCGCCGGAGACAGGATCCAGTAGGGATGCACTCCTCCCATCAGCACCGCGATCATCTCGTTGTCGCTCGCCAAACGGCCGTACGACAGCACCACGGCCACCAACAAGCTCATCGGCACCGTGACCGACGAGGTCTGGATCATGATCAGCGGCAGGACGCGCAGGAACGACACCACGTCCAGCGAGCCGTCCTTCGAATACAGCACGCGGACACAGCCCGCGATGAAGAACACGCCCGTGATCACCAAGAACGTGACGACGAAGTTCAGGACGAGCGAGCGAAGCACGTAGCGCTGCAGGATGAGCATCGAGCCCTTCCGCCGGCTGGCGGCAATGTCACGCCCCTCGAGGCGGTGGCGCCCTGGCCCCGCCGGCGTGCGGTGATTCCCGAGCGTGCGTTCCCAAGCCGATCGGTCCGCCCGATTCCGCCGCGCCCCGTCCTTTGATGCTCACCATTATACGACCCGAGATCCTCCTCACCACCCCTCCCGCCGATCAGTGGATCGCCGGCGATAGCTCCACGCCGCCCCCTCGGGAGTCCCTCGCCCGGCTCGACCTCGACGCCGCCGAGACGCTCAAGTGCGGTCCCCACCGCCGCGTCCTCCGATACGCCGACTGGATTCTCAAGATCTCACCCCGTCGAGGCCTCCTCAGATCCAGGGCTCGGCGAGAGGCCGGGCGGCTCCGGTCTGCGCACGAGGCTGGGCTCCCAGTGCCGATTCCCATTGCCTGGGCCGTCACACCGACGCACGATTGGCTCGTCCTCGAACGACTCGATGGGAACGACGCCGCCCTCGAGGCTCGCGATCCTCGCCGCCGTCGTCTCCTCGCCCCCCTCATCGGCCAGGCCGTGTGCACTCTGCATCAGGCTGGCTGGCAGCACCGCGATCTTCACCTCGAGAACCTCTGGATCCGAGACGGTCGAATCTGGTGGCTCGACGCCTCCGCCCTGAAGAGGACCTCTCGACGACCCGACCTGGCCGCACTCTTGGCGGCGCTGCCTCCCACCTGGTCTCGCACCGACCGCTGGCGAGTCACGCTCGCGTACTTCGGCGACCGCGAGACGGCACGACGCCATGCGACCCGTCTCGCGCCCGCGCTTCGACGCGCTCGCTTGCGCATCTGGAAGCGAAGGGCGCGCCGCTGCCTTCGACGCAATCGCTCCTTCACTCCGATCCAGTCCGGCCTCATGACCGGCTGGGCCCGGGTCGAGCGGCCGGCCACAGTCAGGTCGTGGATCGAGCGGGTCGAAGAACGCCTGGACGATCCGCGTCTCGAGACGCTCAAGAGCGGACGCACGACCGCCGTCTTCGCGCTTTCGCAACCGCCCTTGATCCTGAAGCGCTACCACCGAGATGGCGGCACGATCCGCCAGCTCCTCGGTCGGCTCACCCCGACGCGCGGTCGGCGTGCCTGGCTGCGCACGGAAGCCCTCGCCGTTCGCCACCTCCCGGTGGCCAGGGCCTGGGCCTATGTGGAATCGCCTCGCGGCCGCCGACGACGGAGCTGGATCTTCACCGAGCGGCTGGCCGCAGACGGCCTCGACGTCGCTTGGCATCGCTCGAATCGCGCCGAGCGCCTCGCCCTCATCGACACGACGGCTCGGCTCGTCGCGACGCTGCATCGGCGAGGAGTCAGCTGCCGCGACCTCAAGGCCGCCAACCTCCTGGTTCGATGGGACGGATCTCGGCCGATCCTCGCGATCGTAGATCCCGACGGAGTCCGCGAGCATCGATTCGGACCGAGTGCTCGGCGATGCCGCCGCGACCTCGTCCGCCTCGATGCGTCGTTTGCCCCCGGTGAGGCCACCAGTGGCGACCGGCTTCGTTGGTGGCTCGCTTACACGCGCCGCCTCGGGCTCCCCGGGCGGCGCCACGATCTTCGCCTCCTGCGACGAGCGACCCGCCGCAAGTGGCGACGCTGGGCGAAGGAGAGCTTGGTCGCGCCGGGGAAAGCATTTCGCCCTCCGCGCGGAGCGGTATAGTGATTCGGCATGGAGACGCTGAAGCGAGTCCTGGTCCGGTTTCTCGCCGATCGGCGCCGTGTTGCCGCCGTGGTGGTGCTCTCGTTGGTCACGGCCGCGCTCCGTTTTGCCAGCGTCGGTGCCTTGATTCCCTTCTTCGATGTCCTCTTTGGTCAGGGCGGAGTCGATCGACGGGCCGGAGTCACACGCTCACTCATCGATGGCTTCCATCGCGCGGGAATCCCGACCCAAGGCCTGACCGCCTTGGCAGTGCTCGCGTCTTTTCTCCTCCTCTGTCTCGTGCTCAAGGGCATCGCGACCTGGGCACTCGAGATCAACGCGGGCCATCTGACACACGCCTGCGTTCAAGGCTTGACTGATGACCTCCATGCGGCCGTTCTCCGCCAGCCTCAATCGTTCTTCTCGGCCGTCGGCTCGGGAGACCTCTTGGCGCGGTACACCAGCGACCTCGAGGACGTGCGCCTGGGCCTACGGAAGATCTCGGGCAAGCTGATCAGTCAGCCGCTCTATGCCATCGCCGCGCTGACGGCGACATTCTGGATCGCCCCGGGCCTGGCCGTGATGTCATTGCTCTTTCTGCCGCTCGTGGGCCTCGGTCTCGCCACCTTCACACGACGCGCGAAGCATCGCTCCCGAGAGCTCGTCGGGCAGCGCAAGGACCTGGTCGGTCGGGCCGGCGAGCACATTCGGGGCGCTCGCGTCCTCAAGGCTTTCGGCCTCGAAGGTCGCGCTCGCGACGACCTAGCCGGGGACAGTCGCGCCGTACATTCCCACCAGATGTCGGTGGTCCGCATCGAAGCGCTCGCGTCCCCGGTGATCGAGATCTTGGGCTCGGCCGCCGTGCTCGTGATCGTGCTGGCTGGCGGACGCGCCGTGCTTCAGGGCGCCTTGACCTACGGCGAGTTCACGGCGTTCTATGTCGCGCTGGTCTCGGTGTTCGACCCGGTCCGCAAGCTCGCCAACACGCAGGTGCGGCTGCAGCGCCTCCGCGCAGGCGCCGAGCGCGTCTTCGAGATCCTCGACCTGCCGGGCGAGGAGGCCACGGCGGGCGACGTGCCCCCGCCCCTGGGCACAGGACTTCGTTTCGAGGGCATCGGGCTCGTGTATCCAGACTCCGTGACGGCAGCGCTCGACGATGTGAGCTTCACGGTCTCTCCGGGAGAGATCGTCGCGCTGGTCGGCGGTTCGGGCGCGGGCAAGTCGACGGTGGCCAACCTCGTCGCGCGTCTCGAGGAGCCTCAGCGCGGCCGCTTGCTGTGGAGCGATCGGGACGTTGCGACCTTCGATCGCACGGCCTGGCGTCAGCGCATCGGTTTCGTCACCCAGGAGATCCTGCTCTTCGACACGACGGTGCGTGAGAACATCGCCCTCGGACATCCCCAAGCCACGGAGGCGGCGATTCGTGCAGCCGCAGAGCAAGCGCAGGCTGCAACCTTCATCGAGGCCTTGCCGGACGGCTACGACACGCGCATCCGGGAGGACGGAGCCCGGCTCTCCGTCGGTGAGCGTCAGCGCCTCTGCATCGCGCGCGCTCTCGTCCGTCGGCCGGAGATCTTGATCTTGGACGAGGCGAGCTCGGCACTCGACCCGGAGAACGAGGCCCTGATCCGGCGGGCACTCGAGATCGATCGGGCTCGCCGCGTCACTCTGCTGATCGCACACAGCGAGCGCCTGGCTCGATCCGCCGATCGAGCGGTCGTTCTCGAGGGCGGCCGAGTGCAAGGAATCGGGTCGCCTTCGCAGCTCGCGCTGACGTGCTCCGCGTGGCGCCGCCTGTTCGAGACGCCGCGCCCGGAAACCCCGATCGCTGCCCAGACTGAGACGGACTCAAAATGATCAATTCAGGTTACCTGCGATTTCGATACAAGCGCATCCAACGTCGACTCATCACCTGGGCGGCTCTGCCGTTCTGGTGGCTCGGGCAGTGTCTCCCCATCGCCTGGACACATCCGACGGCCGGGGGGTTCGCCTGGCTGGTCGGTCGGCTCTTTCGGAAGGGGCGCCATCAGGCGAGGGATCACTTGGCGGCCGCTTTCCCGGAGCGGTCCTGCGACGAGATCGAGACAATCGTCGATCAGATGTACCGCGGCCTGGGCTGGTCGGTGGCCGAGATGCTCGCCGTCTACCGTCGGGGCGGGCTGTGGAGTCGAGGCTTGGTCGAGAACGACTCACCCGAAGCAATCGAGATCCTGCGTGAGGTGATCGATCGAGGCCGAGGAGTCATCATCGCTTCGCCGCACTTTGGCAACTTCGAGCTCTTGGCGGTCTATCTCTGCACCTACTTCCACCACGGGTCGACGATCGTGCGCCGGTACTCGAATGAAGGTTTGAACGCCATGGTCCAGGCGCGACGAACCAAGCTGGGCCTGCGAATCTTCTATCAGGACGACCCGCCTCGCGAGATGCTGCGCTGGCTCAAGCAGGGATACCCTCTGGGTGCCGTTCCCGACCAAGATCTCGACAAGAATGCCGGCATCTTCATCGACTTCTTCGGCCGACCGGCTTACACGACCACGGGCCCCGCGACCATCGCTCGCCTCGGGGGCGCACCGATCGTCTGCAGCTACCTGATTCGGCAGCCCAGTGGTCGGTATCGCGTCGAGCTGGATCCTCCGATCGAGCCCCCCGAGACCGGGGACCGAGCCCGCGATGTTGAAATCATGACGCGCGCGTGGTCGGATGCCTTCGAGCGCCGGATCCGGCAGCACCCTGAGCAGTGGGTCTGGACGCACCGACGCTGGCGCACGACTCCCGAGCGCCTGCAAGCCCGACGCGCGCGACGCGCTCGGCGCGCTGCCACGAAGTCGTCCTCTTGAGGATCCGTCCATGCCTGCAGCTCGGCGAGTGCTCCTGATCAGCCCCCGGCTCGATCTCCGTGGCACGTCTCTTTACACCGTCAATCTGGCGATCGGGCTGAAGCGCGCGGGTCACCTTCCCCATGTGATCTCCGACGGCGGCTACTTCGTCGCCGAGCTTCTCGAGAATGCGATCCCGCATACGCCCTTCGACTTGAGTGGTAGCTTCGCCAACGATCTGTTCCGCGTGCGCGAGCTGATGGCAATCATCCAGCAGCTCGATCCGCAGGTCCTCCACTTCCAAACCGAGCATTTGGCCCCGATCGCCAGCGTCGTCGCTCGCCTGCTCAAACGCCCGTACTTCCTGACGGCCCACTCGCTCCAACAGCGACGGCTCTGGTTGAGCTCGCCCCACCTGAGCCGGCTCATCACGATCTCTCAAGAGACCCGAGAAGCACTCGTCAACGATGCCCGTGTGCCTCGCTCCCTGATCTCGGTCGTCCCCAATGGTGTGGACATCTCGCCGATTCCCTCTGCCGAAGAGACGCCTGCCGGCACAAAGGTCACGCCGCCTCCCATCGTCGGAGCCCTCACTCGCCTCGAGCGAGTCAAGGGCGTCTCCTTCTTCCTGGAAGCCGCTCGCCTGATCCTCGATCGCCCCAACGTGCCTCATCCGTTCTTCTTCGTCGCGGGCGAGGGGCCGGACGATCACCGACTCCGAAGACAGATTCGAGACCGACAGCTCAGCGAGCGCGTCACCATTAGCCTCCCCGCCATCGACCATCGGCGCCTGCTGACCCGCTTCGATGTTTTCGTCCTCCCCTCGCTGAGCGAGGGTCTCGGCATCTTCATGCTCGAGGCGATGGCACTCGAGAAGCCGGTCGTCGCCGCGGGCTCGGGCGGTGTGTTCTCGATCATCGAAGACGGTGCGAACGGGCTTCTCGTGCCCAAGGGGAATGCCGAGGGCATCGCCGACAAGACGATCGAGCTACTCGAGAACGAAGACCAGCGCCATCGCCTGGGGCGCGCTGCCCGCGAGTTCGTCCGTGAGCACTATCCGCTCGAGGCGATGGTCCGGCAAACCCTCGACGTCTACGGAATCCCGCAGCTTGTCGAGGCGTGAGGGACGAGAGCACTTGCAGGACTTGGGTGAGCCGGCGGGCGGATCTCACCGCGGACTCGACGATGAGGTTCGACAGCGCCGCAGCACTCGACACGACGACCGTCGACGCGACGAATGTCGTCAGCGGCTCTGATCGAGGCGCTCGACGCGGTGTGCCTTGTCAGCGGCTCTGATCGATCCGCCAGATCTGGCCCTTCAACGGGCCGAGGCCACCGCCGATCTCGATACCGTGCGCTTCGAGCAGATGCTGTCGCACCCGCAGCTCGTTGACGCCCGCGGGCACCGTCGACGCCACTTCCTGGGACACTTGCACCGGGCAAGCTCATGATCGTGCGGCTCCTCAGCTCGGGGACGATCTCTCGAATCCCAACGCTCGGAGCTCGACACCGAGCGACTGTCTTTCAGCGGCGGTCAGCTCGCGAAGCGGAGGGCGCACCAAGACCGCAGCGAGGCCCGCCAGGCGGGTCGCTTCCTTCAACGCGGCCTGCATCGGATAGCGTTCGAAGATCGTGCGCCAGCCCGACAGCTCGGACTGGGCCTCCTCGACTCCTTCGCCCGTCATCCAACCATCGAGCAGTCGACGATGCACGCGAGGAATGACGTTCGCCAGCGCCGTGATCCCACCGACCGCACCGAACTTCAGCCCCTCGGCCATCAGATGATCGTTTCCGACGTAGATCTGCAGATCGGGAAACCGCGCGCATCGATCTCGCACCACCGACGGATCCGAGACCGACAGCTTCAGCCCGGCCAGGCGGGGATGACCGGCCAGCCGCGCGATCACCTCGGAGCTCACCTCGACCACGCATTGCTTCGGGAAGTCGTAGAGCAGAACCGGAAGCTCGACGCGATCGAGCACGTACTCAAAGGCGGCGGCCACCTCGGCGGCCCCGACTCCCTTGAAGTAGTACGGTGGCGGCACCAGAAACGCCTCGTAACCCAGCTCGCCGGCGAGCTGCCCGAGCGCGACGGTCTCGGTGATCGAAGGCGACGCTCCGCCCGCGATCACGCGAAGGGATCCTCGCTCGGCGGCGATGTGGTCCAAGACCGCCCGCCGTTCGCGATAGGAGAGGCTGGGAAACTCGCCGTTGGTTCCCAGAGCCAGCACGCCGTCGAGGCCGCGATCAGCGAGGAAGGCGAGATGCCGGCTCATCCATTCCAGATCCAGATCCAGCTCCTCGCCACGGAACGGCGTGACGAGCGGAGCGAACACCGCGGGAGAGCTCGAGGCTTGGGGTGATGTCTCGGACACAGGGCTCAGGTTCCTTCCATCCAGATCGGCACCACGGTGCGCTCATGATCCCCGCTGGCCGCACCCGTTGCAATGCACAACCTTACCGATGGAGCCTGGTTTGCTAGTGGTTGAGCTCCTCTAGACAAGCCTTCGCGAGCCCGTATAGTGGCCGGGTCAAAACAAGCGTTTCCCACCTGACAACTCCGAGCAGCATGAAACTCAGCCTGCACGTCTCCATTCCTGGGGAGGGAGTGCGCATCGTGCGGTTGGACCGGGATCGATTCGAGATCGGACGACACCCCGACTCGGACATCGTTCTGGCCGGTTCCGCCGTTTCGCGTTGCCATGCTCTGCTGCTGCGCACCGAGAAGAGCTACTGCGTCGAGGATCTCGGGGGCTTCAACGGGGTCTTCGTCGGGGGCCGACGCGTGCAGACTCACGAGCTCGCGCCCGGAGACGAGGTCGTCATCGGCGACAACCGACTTCTCTTCTCGGTCGAGACCGAGAGCGCCCCGGAGCCAGGTATCGTCGAGACCTTCAGCCCCTTGGAGGCGCAGCAGCCGTGGCCAACTCTCGCGCCGCTGCGCGAGATTGCCGGAGACATTGCCAGCGACATCGAGTTGCTCGTCCGCTCGGTCGCCGAGCTCGACGGCCACCGTTCGATGCCCGACGCACTCGGAGAGCTCGCGCGCCGCTTGATCGATCACCTCGGGGCCGATCGCGTCGTTTGGTGGCTGGGGCCGGGGACTTCGCTCGAGCCTCCACTCGTCATCGAGCGGCATCGAAACCGAACTCTCGCCCGCGAGCCTCTCGATGAAGACCTCATCGAGTGCGTCGCTCGCTCCAGCAAGCCCTTCGTGCGTCGTGTCACCACCGGTCACGGGACACGCTCCTGGATCGCTGCGCCGATCCCGCTGGCTCGTCGCCCCGGGGCCGTTCTGATCGCGGAGCGAGGCGCACAGCCCTTCGCGTTCGGCCCTCGAGAGCTCAAGCTCATCAGTGATCTCGGGCGCACGATCGCACACACCATCCATCGATGGCTCGAGCACGAGCACCTAGCTCGCAGCTACGACGATCTCGCTCGAGACAATCGCGCGTTGCGGAGCAGCCTGCAGATCGATGGCGACTTCAGCGCATTCGGCGGACAGACCCTCTCGGTTCGCCGCGCCCGCAGGCGAGCCCAGGCCTGGGTCGATGCGACTGGCCCGATCTTGATTCATGGAGAATCCGGAACCGGGCGCCGCCGGCTGGCCGAGCTGCTCCACTTCAATCGATCGTGGGCGTGGGGTCCCCTGATTGCAATCTCCTGCGCTTTGCAACCTGCCGGCGAGCTGGAGAGCCAGCTCTTCGGCCAGCGTGACGAGCCGGGCGACATCGCTGCGGCGCGCGGAGGTTCGCTCGTGCTTCTGCACGTCGAGAAGCTGCCGTCCGACCTCGCCCAGCCCCTCGCAAACCTCGTTCGCGGAGGCTCGACCTCGCTCGCGACGGGTGACACCGTCCGTGCGACCGACGTCCGATTCCTCGCCGTCGCCAACCGACCGCCCGGCAATCTCGTCAAGCGGCGACCGCAGCTCGCCGAGCTGATTGAAGCCTTCGAGTATCGACTGCCGCTCCCTCCTCTTCGGCGCATCCCCGACGACATCCCAATCCTCGCCGACGAATGTCTCCAAACCGCCAGTCGCGAGCTGGGCAAACACTTGCCGGGCATCGCGCCGAGCTGCGCCGCGCTTCTCTCTCGCTATCGATGGCCCGGGAACCGCCGAGAGCTCGAAGCCGTCATGCATCGCTGTGCGCTGCGTCTGAAAGATGGCGAAAGGCTGTCGACGAAGCACTTGAGCGCTCTGGGCGAGTTCGGTGCGGCCTCCGCCGAGACTTGACGATGCGGAGTGTGTCCGCGCAAGGAAGCGGAACGGGCACGATCTCTGCCCCTCCCGGGCGCCGCGTGGCGTCCGCAAGCGACGTAGACGGATGCTCGGCTTGGCACGCCGATAGAGACGAGGTGCCTCCGCCAGCGGGTCGCGGAAGCGCTGACATCATTAGACGCGAACACTCACATGAAGCTATTCTCTGAAGAAGCGGTACGACGGAAGCCGTCTTCCGCGACTTGAAATCACGACCGAGGAGCCGCTCGATGTCTCCTGACTCGCTCCTGGCTTCGTGCCGGGTCCCCACTCCCGACGAGCTTCCAAAGGGGAGGCGGCGAGGCGATCGACGCTCCCAGCGCAACGTGGCCGAGAAAATCTCCGAGTGCGGCGGGCAGAGGATTCGGATCTTGCTCGAAGTGGACACCATCTTCGAGGAAGTCCGAGTGCGGCACCTCGACGGCCGACAAACGGACTTCCTGCTCATTCGGTGAGAGGAGTACCCGATGCTCTTTCAGAAGCGATTTCACGACGGCATCCGCCACGGAACGATCACGCAGACTTTTCGCGCCTGGGAGACGCCCCGGGTGCGGGCGGGGCGCCCCTACCGATGCCCGCCGATTGGCTTGATCGAAGTGGATGCCGTCGAGGAGGTCAGGCTGGGCGAGGTCGAGGACGGCGCGGCGTCCGCGGCAGGGTTCGAGGACGCCTCCGAGCTGCGCTCGTTTCTTCAGAGCTCGACCACCCGTCGGATCACCTCTCGCTCGCGGGTGTTTCGCGTGCGGTTTCGATTCCGCACCCAAGCGGTCGACCCTCGTGAGGCGAAACAGCTCGACACCTCGAAGCCGGGCCTCGACGACGTCATCCTGAGGCTGGAATCCATCGACCGGCGGAGCCGACGAGGACCCTGGACGCGACAGGTGCTCGAGCTCATCGCACAACATCCGCGCACATCCGCCGCCCGGCTGGCTCCGCAAGCCGATCGGGAACGCCTGCCCTTCAAGGCGGACGTTCGAAAGCTCAAGGAGCTTGGCCTCACGATCAGTCACGACGTCGGGTACTCGCTATCAAGGCGAGGCGAAGCCGTACTGAAGCGGCTGAAGGGTTGAGACGCTCTTTCACCGCCTCAGCGCTCGGCGGCTTGCGCTCCTTCTCTCCCAGCCGCTTTCTGGGCTTGAGCCTGACCGAGGCTCTCGGCACACTCGACGCTCTCATTCCGCTCGACCTGGAGGTGTCACCTTGCGAAGCTCGACCTGCATCATCCTGCTGGCACTGGCTGCGACGCCGTCGCTGATCGCTCAGCCCGAGTTCACTTCGGAGTCGCTTCCCGAGTGGCGCGAGTACCTTCTTCCCGACGAGCCGGCGAGCTGTTGGCGCGGAATCCCGTGGCAGCCCAGCTTCGCGCGCGCCGTGGTCGAGGCTCAAAAGAAGGACCAGCCCGTGCTCTTGTGGGCCATGAATGGCCATCCGCTCGGCTGCACCTGAAACAACGGCGTACGCGCCAGGCAGGCTGTCTGGTCGGACCCCACCGTCCTCGATCTGACGCACTCCTTCGTCCCCGTCGCCGATGAGGTCGGACGACTTCAGAGACACACGGGCGCCGAGTGTGAGCTCTTTCAGAAGATCGCCGAGCAAGGACACGACGCCGGGCGCGAGCGACCGACAGGCACTCGCCAGGGCATCTATGCAACCGCGCCGAGCGGCAGACTCCTGGCCTCGGTCAACACGGTCGACCCGGGTCGCCTGGCAAAGATGCTGCGACGGGCTCTTGCCGAGTGGGAGCGCCTTCCTCGAGCAGAGCGAGCTCACCCCGACCCCGAGGCCCTCCTCGCCGCCGACGCGAAGCGGTGGGAGCGGCTCTATCCCGAGGACGGCCTCGTCCTGCTCGTGTACTCCCGCGACCTTCCGCGTAAGCGAGCACCCACCGGATGGCACGCAGACGCCCGGAACCAGGACTATGCATGGTTCCGCAAGGTGGAGATCTCGAAGCTGCTTCCCGAGCCGGTCGAGGTCGGAGCGACAGCCAAGCTTCCGGAGAACATCGTGCGGCGCCTGGTGCGACTGCATCTGCTGGACAATGTCCGAGGTCAGACCGGCCCCCTCCAGGACGAGGACATTCAGCGAGCGCGTTGGTCGCTCACCGTAACCGCCACCGAGGGCGATCTCATCGAGCTCTCGCTCGATGGAGAGAGCCGCGCCGTGGCGAGGGGGCAGTGGCCGGTCTCCGGGTATCAGGACCGTGAGAGCCCGAAGGCTCAAGAGCGCGGCATGGACCTCCGGTGGTTGGGCAACTTCCACTCTGCCGTGATACCCGTGATGCCCTTGCCGAACAGGACACGGACTTCGGCACCGCCCAGCCGTCTTTCAAGCCCTACTGCCATGATGACGATTTCGTGGTCGACGGCGTGATCATCCCCGAGCTGTTCGAGTGGTGCACGAGCGAGCCGCAGCGCCTCTTCAGCACCGCGGCCCACGAGCTCTCTCCGACGACCGTATCCCTCGCTACTTCCGGAGCCACGCCTCATCGAAGCGAGCGAATGTGATCCTCCGATACTCGTCTCGCTCGAAGAGCAAGCCGATCCCAGCGTTTGGAAGCGCGACCAGGCAAGAGTAGGCGGCCGATCCGGCGTGAACCGTCTTCGCGACCGGCCAGGTCGCGCCGTCGTCTTCACTGAGGCGAACCGTCATGTGATGCCTCCCGTCGGTCGAAGCCGGGTTCGCGAACAGAACCACTCCCGGTCGCGACTCCGAGCTCCAGCGGGACCGAATCAGGCTCGCCTGACAGACGGGCTCAATGAGGACGGGGTCATACGCCACGGCCGACCACGAATGGCCGCCGTCGGTGCTGGTCGCGATCGCTCGGCACGTCCTGGATCGCTCGTAGTTGCGCATGTTGAGCAACAGGCTCCCGTCCTCGCGCTCGATGACCTGGCACTCGTTCACGCCTGCCGAGAGTGCCTCGCCCCGACGCCAGCTCGCCCCGTGGTCGTCGCTCATGATCACGTGAGAGCCGTAGCCGCTGGGGACATCGGCGTTCGGACTCGAGTGATCGCACGGGATCACGAGCCGGCCCGCCTGCTCGCCTCGAGTCAGCTGGATCCCGACTCCCGGCCCGGTCGCATACCAACGCCACTCGGGATGTTTCGTCGTCACCGTGATGTCGCGGGGTGTCGACCAGGTGCGACCATCATCCTCGGAGTGGCACACGAAGACGCGACGCGAGTCCTCGCCGGTGCCGGCCTTGATGGCGCTTTCGTGATCGGTGCCGAGGTTCCAGGTCATCAACAGCCAGAGGTGCCCGGTGGTTCGATCGACGACCGGGCAGGGGTTGCCACAGGTATTGGAGCCGTCATCCCACACGACCTCGAGGTCGGACCAAGTCGTACCGTCATCGGTGCTGCGGCGCATGACGAGATCGATGTCTCCCGTATCGCTCCGGCTCCGACGCCGCCCTTCGGCGAAGGCCAAGAGGTTACCCCCCGCCGTTCGAACCGCGGCCGGAATGCGAAACGTGTCGTAGGCTTCCTGGCCACTCACGAACACGTCGGTCTCGAAAGGCGGTCGCGACTCGATGGGCGACGGAGAGATCGCTCCGTTGATGGACCACGACTCGATGTGCATCGTCGCCCGATGCGGACGCAACCCGATCGCGGCCACCAGCGGAACCGTGAGAGCGACCTCATGGGCCGTCTCGCCATCGATCTCGATCGTCAGCTTCCCGTTGCTTCGTCTGACCTCGAGCGCGAACGCTCGCTCCTCTTCGACCCTCGGCTCACCCAGCATCGCCTGGCCGCCGAAGAGCGAGCCCTCGACGAACATCTCGCCCGTCCGCCCCTCGAATCCGAAGTGGCTGCCGTCGATGACGAACGACGCGGCGCTGCCTTCCAATTCGGTGATCGACAGCTTCGCCTTCACCGTCCACTCTCCGGGGCCGACCCGGGGTGTCGCCCACAGCACGGTCCCGACACCGGACCCGGTGAGGGCTCCATCCACCGTCTTCCACTCTCCCTCGGCGCGAACCGAATGGACTCTTCCGCGCTCGATCAAGACCTGGTCATCGGGGACGGCATCGATCAGCAGCGAGAGGAGCAGGAACCAGACAGACATCGAGATCGCCTCAGTAATAGGATGACGGGATGAGCTCGCGCAGTGCCGAGGCTCGAATCGAGCTCATTGTGACCGATCTCTCAAAGGAGTTGCACAGTGCCGACGGTCGGATGGATCGGTGTCATCCTGGGTGTGTCGCTCGGGGTCGCGGGTGCAGTCTTCGGAACCGTGATGGGCCTTCGCAGCGCGCGGTCTCCACGCGAACGATCGTTCCTCGTGAAGGGAGCCCTCCTGACCTGGGCCTTGGCCACGGGCTTCGTCGCTGCCCTCTTACTGATCGAGACCTGGCATCGCCACCTCCTGTGGCCGGTCTACGCGATTGCGCTGATCGCGCTGGTCAACTTCGTCAATCGCAAGCAGGAGCTGATCCGACGCGCCGAAGCGGGGGGTGCCGATGCGCTCGACCAGGAAGCCGAGCCACGCGAACCCAAATGAGACCTCCGGAATAACTTCAGGGGAGCGCTCCACTGACGAGGCCTTCGGGCTCTCACTCTCTTTCCTCGCTGTTCTCCTCGACGAGGGCCTCAACCATTCGCTTCGAGGGGGAGGCTGCTCCGCTGCGGCTCGTCCAGAGCGCCGGTCGCGACGGCGAGGCGAGCTGGCGGCCTTCATCGCGGTGACGGGGCTCCGAGCTGGTCGGGAGCTCGGGCTTCGAATCGGGGCATTCGCGTTGTGAGGAGGTGCTTCAGCGATCAACGGGGTCGTATGCGATCACCGTGTGAGGCGTGCGCCAAACGCGGCCGAGCGGATCCGGAGAGCGCTCCCAACCGCGCACGGCAAGATCGTCCTCGATCGTCACGGTGTCGCGACCGGTGCGGGGGTCTCGGAAGCGCCACAGCTCCACGAGTGACTCCGTCCCGAAGCCGGATCGAGAAGACCCGCCACGGGTCGCCGTCCAGTCGCCTTGCTCGCCCTCGCCTTCCCACATGCCCTTCAGATTGCTACCGCCTAGCTCGCCCGTGAGCCGATACTCCTTGCCATCGTGGGTCAGTCGGACGTCCAGACGACCGTCGCGAAACGTCCCTTCGACTAAGTCCGACAGGGCACCGCTCGCCGAGCCGCCTTGGACCCTCTCACCGCTCTGACGCAGCGTGAGCCGATACTCGAGGCCACCACTCGTCAGTCGCCACAGCCCGCTGAGGTCGGCCGTCTCGATCGATTCCAAAGGCAGCGCTCGAAACAGCGCTTGGTCGTCGCCCTCGCGTGCTCGGATCGGGATCGCGCCCGTCGCCTCTGCATGCGGAGGCAAGGCAAAGAAAGATACAGTGGCGATGTCCTCGCGCGAGCTCGGCCGATGGTCTGCATCTCCCAGGGTGAGCTCGTGGGTCCCGGCCAATCGATACACCGGAACCGGGAGATCGAGCCGCGGATCGGCGAGGTCGAGCGCGTACATCATCTGGTTGTAGTCGTAGCGCGGCGTGGCGACGGGACTGTCGGAGAAGGTCCGTGTGTACGTGCCTTCGAAGTAGATCCGGCGGCCGCCGTCTTGGTCGAAGAAGGCGTGATGGGCGGGGTTGTAGAACGTGTAGTGCTCGAAGTGTAGGATGCGTCGCGCGTATCCCCATGGCCCGACGGGTGTGTCCGCCTCGGCGAACCAGATCTCTCCGAGGAAGCTCGTGATCCAGATCCAGCGCCCGCGGTAGTCGTTCCAGGCGACCGAGCCCCGATCGGCCAGAAGCGGTCGACCGGTCGCGACGTCGCGGAGTCGCAGCACGGCCTCGCCTTCGGTGAGCGTGCCGTCGGTGATCGCTCGCTGGAGATCGCTCGGATGCAGGGCCGGCGCGCCGCGGCGCCAATCCCAGCGCGGAGCACCGTGAGCATCTCGAAGGAGGATCCTCTCTTGGGGAGCCTCTTCCCGAGGAGCCGCCATCGGCGTGAAGGCCTCGTAGCGATTCGGATCGCTCACGCCCGCCAAGGTCGGAGGCACTCGCAGATTCGGATGGACGTACATCCACTCCTCGCCGCCCTGACTGGCGCGGAATGGATGCGCCGAGCGGTGGCCCTCGTCCAGGTCGAACTGCACGTGCGGGACGAAGATCTCCTTCTCCTCGTCAAAGATCGCGATACCCCAGGCGAGCGCGACGCCGAGGGACTCGATCACGCTGTACCGTGCGACGAGCCGCTTCTCTCCGTGCTCGTCCGGTAGGGAGGCGACCCACTCGAGCCAAACCAGATGGCCTTCCCCGAAAGGGCACATCCGCTTGGCGAAGCCCTGATCGTCGACGAAGTACGTGAGGTCGATACCACGCTCCGGCTCGAGCCCTCCGAGCTCGGGTGGCTTGGAGGTCGCTCCCGCGGCGAGGAAGTTGCCGAGCGGATAGGCGACGCGCTCGGTGTCTCCCCAAAACCAGAAGTAGCGATCTCGGTAGCGCGTGACGACGACGGTGTCTTGCCCCATCACCCGGCCCGCTGCGAGCGGATCGGTGAGGGGCACCGCGTCACCCAAGAGGACGCTGTCTCGATAGATTCCGGCGCCCGTGATCCGGTAGAGGCGCTCGGCGATGTCGATTCGCTGCACCTCGAGCGTGGCTTCACCGCCGGGCTGGGTGTTCAGGGCGAGGCCCGCATAGCCGAAGCCGTCGGTGGCGAAGATGTAGCCCGGGCTCTCGATGTGGAAGAAGACGCGCTTCCCCAGAAGCCCCGGCTCATCGAACGCAATCACTCCGCCGCTATCGGTGAGAAACTGCACCTCGTTCGTGGTCGTGAGCGACACCATCGGAACGGCTCGCCGGGTGTCGCGATCGATGACCGTGATCCGAAAGGGCTCCTCGGCGGCGGCAACCCTCGGGATGCTCACCAGCAGCATGAGGAGCGCCCCCCACTTCGAGAAGCGATGGGGGATCGATCGCCGCAGTCGACCGCATCGGTACCCGTCCGGCGGGTTGACGAACGATGGCGCGCTCAGCCGAGTACCTCCTCGAAGACCTCGCCGTTGAAGCCGACGAGCAGGGTCTTCCCCTTTCGGAGAGTCGGTGCCCGCAGGTTCCCGGTCGGACCGAGCAGGTGGGCGGCCAAGGTCTCGTCGTCGGGTGGATCTTTCTTCATGTCGAAGCGAACGACCTTCTTGCCCTTGGCCACGATGATCTTGCTCACCGTTTGGGCCAGCTCGAGAGCTTCGTCTCGTCCTTTCTTCTCCTTGTTGGCGAAGGTCGTGTCCTTGGCTTCCACTCCGTTGGCATCGAGAAACTCCCGAGCCCGTGTGCAGGACGTTCAGCCCCTGCGGTGGTAGTACCAGTCCAGACGCTTGGTCACACTTCTCTCCTCGTCTTGGGATGACACGGCCCCCTCGGGAACCGCTCGAGGGGGAACGCGAGTCGAAGCGCATGATCCTACCAAGCCACCGCCGGCGTATCTTCCAGAACGAATACGCCGCCACCCCAGTCATTGGATCTCCCGGTGGCCGGCCGGCGGCCAGAATCGGGCCTTCCCGGCCGATTCTCTCAGGCTTCGAATTCCTGTCTGCGGGCCGCAGCGATACTCGATGTTCCACTGACTACCGGGAGCGACGCGCGGTCGGAGACCGCACTGGAGTCGGCTCACGGCGAAGTCCACCTCCGGAGGAATCGAGTCATGAAGCGAATCGGCGTGCTGCTCTACGGCCTGGTGATCTCACTGACGCCCTGCTCAGTAAACTACCACGCCTGAGTGTCTCACCTCACGTTGACACACAGGGCTCCTGATGACGACGGACTTCCTCGAGAGCACGCGCTCCCGGCCTGACGACATCCTCGCCCCTCACGCTGCGTGAGGTCTCGTCTTCCTTGATCTCGCAGAGCGCCACCCAGGTCCCCGAACCATCGTTGCTGGGCGGCTCGTAGAAGAGCTCGTCGTTGTCGATGCGACAGGTCAGGCTGGGGTCGGAGATCATCTCGAAGTAGATGTCGCAGCCATAGTCGATGAGCTGGCAGTGTGCGGGCGGGATGATGCGGTCCTGTCCGTTGTAGGCCGTCCCGCCGGGACGCTCGTCTTCGTGGGCGACCCGAAGACGGTGAGGTCGGCGCGCGCAGTGGTCGATCAGACGACGGTGGTCGCCGTCGGCGGTCGACCGGGAGTCGCGTTCGAGGTGTCGCAGTGGGAGCGCAAGTACTGGGCTTGAGCACGAGACGATTGGGTGCGCGATGCATGAGCTGCGGTTCATCGACTCGCCATCGCGCCTCAAGAAACCTCGTTATCCGGCGCGACGACTTCTCCTCTTGTCCGCGAAGGACATGAACAAAGTCGCACCGAGACCAGGTCACCGTGCCTGGCGACGGTGACCAATTCGCGTGCAGTAGAAACCCAGATCGGGTTGGGATCAGCAGGCCGAGGGGCTGTCGTGGACCTCGTGTGCCTCGACTCTGTGTCGGAGTCAGGCTCCCGCGGCTTTTACTGGGGATCGCAGCGGCCCCCGGCCTGTTGAGTCTTCTGTCTCAGCCCGCCACGCGCGTCGCTCGAACGATCTCCAGACGCGCGCCTTCTTCGATTTCATGAAGCACCTGGTGGTCGCCGATCACGCGTCCGACCCGGACGATGGCTCGGTGAGGCATCGGATTCTCCATGCTGCTGAAGGGCGTCCGACCGAAGTAGATGCGAAGCGTCCCGTCATTCGGACTGTAGGCAACGTCTCCGCGTCCCACTTCCATCGTGAGCGCAGGATCGACGAGATTCACGGGGCCGGGCAGATCGAAGTTCAGATCCTCGCCCCAGAGTCTGCAGATACCCTGAAACGGGAGCCAGCGATCGAGCTGAGTCGTGACCGGCGAATCGGTGAGCTCGGCATCGAACTCGACCTTGCCGGCTCGAATGGTGATTCTGAGACTCATCGTGCCGATCGCTCCTGACTGGCCGGGCCGCTGACGTGACTCCGCACTTCCTCGCGGAGGATCGCGAGGCGCGTGCTGATGATCCGACAAGCGGCCCTCCAGATCAAGCGTCTGTGACTCAGGGCCGCTCGGACTCGGGTCGAGCGACGTGCCCGGCCCGCACCGCACGGTCGAAGCAAGCATCACAGTAGATCAAATGCCAACGAACATCCCGAGCCCGAGGCTCCGACAACGTCCCGCTGCCCAAGCCCTCGAGCTCGTTCGCATCGAGACAGGGTGAGCTCGAGTAACGCGTGGCGAGCTGTCGCGCTGCGCCGGAAACCCGAAAGGCGTGAAAAAGCTCGTCGACGCTCTTGGGGGCGCGATTCTCCATCGGAGGTTCCCTTCGATCTATCGCGCATCGCTCGTGAAGGATCGCTTCGGATCCAACGCCTCCCGCAACCATTCGATCCCCCGCTGGAAGTCTCGGGCCACCGTCTTGGTGCAGATCCCGAGCCGATGGGCGGTCTCGCGGTGACCAACCCCTTCGCAACAAACCTGAATGACGATCTTTGCACAACGCAGATCTTGGCGGGCCAGCTCCTCCATCAACGATCGAAGTCCCGCCACCTCCTCGGCCAGGGCCGCCTGCTCACCGGGATCCTTCGACGCCGCTGCTACTGGCTCCCAACGAGCTGCTCGCCGCTGCTCGAGCGACACGGGTCGGCGCCGCCCTTCGAACGCCCGGCAACCAGGGTCCAGCTTTCGTGGGTCCTGATGAGCCGAGATCTTTCCCGGCCCGTAGTGAGGATTCGGGCGCCATCCGGACTCCGCCCGGATCGTCGCCAGCCCACATCCCGATCGCCGCCCGACTCGATGCCCCTGAAAATGACGGCACGCTCCGCATCGAGATCGCGCCCGACGCTCCCAACGACGCCGCCAAGTCGATTCACCGTTCACCAACGCTCGCCGAAGGTATCGAAAGAAAGAGCGGCCATCGCGGGGGAGGCTCCGTGAGCTCCATTCCCATTCGCACACCTGTCGAAGCAGCTCTTGTGCGACATCCGATGCCTGCCCTGATACCGATCCATCCGCGCGTCGCCGCCGATGAGCGACCCGATGGACGAAGTCGACTGGTCGACAGGGATTCCGATTCTCGAGAAGCTCGGACAATCGTCCTTCGATCAACAGCTCACATTCGCCCGAAGTCGGGCGATGGTGACGACAGTGCTGGCAGGTCATCACCGGACTACTCCCTCCTACTGCCGAGGCAGTCGCTTCGGCGAGTCTCCTTCTTCCGCGGGCTCACAAGACTTCTGGGAGGATTCTGCTTCCAGCCTAGAACGACCCGAAGCGAATCGAACGGACATAAAAAACTTCAGCGTCGAACGCGGAACGGAACTTCGTGTGTCGAATTGCCCGGGCGGCTCTCACCCTCACGCCATCCAACAGGCGCACGGAGAGCATTCATCGGCGCCGAATGCACGCTGAAGAGCCGTACTCCGGACGCGCGGGATGCCCCGACTTCATGCGTTCAGCACCGCGGACTCGAGGGAAGCGGCTCTACGCCGTGAAGCCCGATACCGATCTACTCGACAATCGGTCTCAAGCGACGAATGCCGTCAGCAGCTCGGCGCTCTTCGCGTGCTCAATTCTCACCGAACATCGACTGCGTGATCTTCCACACTCCGTAGAAGAGGGCGGCCCCGCCCAGGATCACGGCTCCATAGATGGCGACGCGTCCAAAGCCTCCGCGTTGGTCGATGTCTTCCCCCAATGCGCCGGCGTCACCGGATCGGGCGTACTTGCTGTATTGCAGTGTCTTGTCGCGATGACGCACTTCCGACCTGGCTGTCGGGGTGACGGCAGGGATCGGGACAGGATCGGCCGGAGCGATGGCGGCTTCGCGCTGATTCAGAAATGCGATCTCGTCATCGTCCCCCCAATCGATGTCCGGCGAGTCGGGAGCGGCGGGCTTCTCGACGCGGTTTTCGAATGCGACCTCGGTGGAACCGAACACGACGCGGTCGCCGTCTTTCAGCTCCGAGCGCGTCGTCCGCTGTCCGTTCACGAAGGTGCCGTTGGAGCTGTTGAGGTCGGCCAACAGGAATCCGTCACCCCGTCGCACGAGACGCGCATGCTGTCGCGACATCTTCGTGTCGGTGATCACGATCGTCGCCGGCTTCGACCGGCCGACCGTCTCGCGGTCGCCCAAGTCGAACTCTTTGCCACGATCCGGGCCGGAGGCCACCACCAACCGGGCCATTTGCACGCTCCTCGAAGCACTCGTTGCGGGACGGACGCTCGCGGCCGTCGCGATCGGTCACGCTATCAAACGCCTTCGAGAGGGTCAAAGCGTTCACTCTCGTTCGGAGGCGAAGTCACCAGGCCACCCCGGGCAGCGCGACCGCTCCCGAGCGGCCTCTCGAGGGAGGCGGCCTCCGGCAGAGGAGGGATCCCGTCGTCCTCGGAACAGTTTAGACTCCGAGTGTCGGCTCGCCTCGGCCGACGAGTGCGGCCCCGTAACCGGCCTCCGGTGCTCCGTTGACGGAATCAGCCTCCATGTCCGCCTCTCCGACCGTCGAGCTCGTCGGGCTCGGGAAGACCTATCGATCGTTCTGGCGCCGCCCCCACGTCGCGTTGCGCAGCCTCGATCTGCGGATTCGCGACGGGGAGATCTACGGCTTACTCGGCCCCAACGGCTCGGGCAAGACCACGACGATGCGGCTGATCCTCGGCTTGCTTCGGCCGAGCTGCGGACAGGTCCGCGTGTTTGGCCGCGAGCCCGCTCAGGCCGACCTGCGCGCACTCACGGGGTTCCTTCCCGAGAACTCCCCACTCTTCGATTTCTTGACCTGCTTCGAGACTCTCGATCACCTCGCCGCACTCTCGGGGGTGCCGCGACGCGAACGCCGCCAAAGAGCCGGAGAGCTCTTGGAGCGGTTCGATCTCGGTGCGGCCCGACGACGACGCGTGCACACTCTCTCAAAAGGGATGGCTCGTCGCCTCGGCCTCGCCCAAGCCTTGATTCACCGACCTCGCCTCCTGCTTCTCGACGAGCCGACCTCGGGTCTCGATCCCATCGGCATCCAAGACGTCCTCGAGCTGCTTCTCACGCTCAAGGACGAGGGCGTGACGGTGCTGCTCTCCTCACACCAGCTCTTCGAGATCGAGACGGTGTGCGATCGAATTGGCATCTTGCGCGCCGGCGAGCTGCGGCTCGAGGGGAGCATCGACGAGCTGCTCGACGAGCCCCAATCGCGTCTCTGGACGCTGCGCGGTTCGGAAGAATGCTTGTCACGTGCCGAAGCGGCCGCGCGCGCGGCGGGAGTGGAGACCCTCGAGAGCGAGCCCGCCAAGCGCTCGCTCGAGAGCCTCTATCGCAGCACACTCGCGGAGGGAGACGACACGGGATGAATGCGTCGGTCGATTGGCTGCGTGCCACCGGAGCGACAGCACGTCACATCTTGCGCCTTCAGGTTCGACGGCCTTCCGTTTGGCTGATCAGCTTGGCGGTGGCTCTCTTCGGTCCATTGATGGCCGCGACGGCCCTCGACCCCTCCTCGCCGGACGGATCGGCCCGCTGGGCCGAAAGCCTCGCCTTCGGGACGCTGCTGCTACTCGGATTGATTCTCGCCACGACGGCGGCGGCGGCGAGCCTGGCCGACGATGTCGCCTCGGGTCGGGCGGCACTTCTCCGCACGCGGCGAGCGGGCGCGAGCACGATCGTGTTCGGGCGCTGGTTGGGGCTCTGGGCCTTCTTCGCGATCTGGATGTCGGTCACGGGCTTGCTCTCGATCGCACCGACTCACTGGCTCGTGCACCAGGGCAGTCCCTGGCCGACGACGCGCGCGTTCGTGACCGCGGATCGCGTCGACTTCGCAGGACGGGCTCCGGAAGGACCGGGGGCGCCTCACGTGCTGGCCGCCGGAGAATTGGGACGCATCGAGTTCCCCATCGGTGCGCTCCGACGCCCGGAGGAAGTCCCGATCGAGCTCGCCGTGTCGCTGCGCTTCGCACGCCGGGCCGAAGCGCAGCGAGCGGTCGGCCTGCTCGTGCATCAACTTCCTTTGACCATCTCGGTCGTCACCTCCGATCAGCGCGAGCACGAGCTGCTCGCTGCCGAGGTGCCTTGGCAGCCTCGCCTTCGGCTACCAATGCCGTCCGATCCGACCGCTCGGCGAGTCACGATCGTCTTCCAGCACGCCGCGCCCGACGCTGTGCTCCTCCTCGACCCGCGCGATGCCCAGCTCTACGGAGGCCCCCGACCGGCGTGGCTCGACCGGCTTCAGGTGGCGGGCGGACTGACGCTGATGACTGGCTTGATCTTGGCGGCCGCGACGTTTCTGTCCTCGGCGTTCTCGGCTCCGGTGGCACTGCTGGGAGCTCTCGGGTTCTTCGTTCTCGGGCAGTCGGCCGGGTGGCTGGAGGAGATCTTCGACCGCCTCGCGTCCGGGCACGACATCGGGCATTCGCACGGAGGCACGGAGACCTGGCCCGCCCTCGCCCGGGCACTGTTCTTCGTCCTAGCGCGCGTCTTCGGGGTATGCCCCGACTTCCGATCGTTCGAGTTCCTCGACCAGATGCTCTCCGGGCAGGCGATCCTGTGGACACAGCTCGGCTCTGCCCTGGGGGTGCTGTCCCTCTACGGGCTGCCGTTGCTCGCGCTGGGATCGATCGCCTGGCAAAGGCGAGAGATCCAGTGAACGTGCGTCACGCGGAGACCAAGTCTTGAACCATCGATTCGCCCCTCTCGTCATCGGCTTGGCAGCACTCATCGGGCTATTGATGCTCGACGATCGGCCTCCACGAACGGTGGCCGGGGATTCCGAACGAGCCGGCTGGACCGTTCGCCTCGCCCCGTTGCTCGGACCGGGACGCCTCGTGATCCGCGATGTACTGTGGTTCCGCTTGATCGACGACCTCACGACGCGACCTTGGAGAGCGCGAGGCGAGATGGAAGTACTGGTGCGGTTGTCGCCCCACGACGTGCAGGCCTGGAAGTTCCTGGGCGAGTACCTGGCGTTCAGCATCGCAGCGGCGACGATCGATCCACAAGAGCAGGCGGCCTGGGTCGATGAGGCGATCCAACGCTTCGAAGAGGGACTGCGGTATAACCCTGAGAGCCGTGACCTCCACTACTCGCTGGCACGTGTGCTCACGCCGGCAGCGGTGATCGACAGCTACCGGGCCGAGCCGGACCCACGTGAGGAGCGAGCGCTCAGCCATCTCGAAGCGGCCAGCGCCGAGCCGGATCCGTTGACCGATGCGCTGATGCTGCGCGGCACACTCTTCCGACGGCGCGCCGGTCGGTCGCTCCTCGCCGGCCAGCACGAGGACTCGATGGAACAGTGGCGGCGGGCCTCGATGACCTATCGTCGGTTGGCGAGCATTCAGCGCGCCTTGGCGGCCGACCTCGCAGCCGACACGATCCTGCTCACGGAAGCTCTGAGCGATTACTGCCTTTCCTGGTCTCGACTGATCGAAGATCCCTCGGATGACGTCGCCCGTGCAGCCGTCGAGGTGTTTGCGGGTGACGAGGAGCGCGGCGAGCTGCTGGAGCGGCTCGAGCGCAGGTGAGCGGTGGCTGGGAGGTTGCCTCGAAGGTGCAACGTCCGGCGGACCACCTCGTCGGGAACGACTTCTCACCCGGCTGAAGCCTGGCCTCCGAGGTGGCACAGCCACCCGAGGTGGCGGTCGAGGCCTCGAAATCGGGTCGGGGACACCGCCCGCATCGATCCATGCAAGCGTCGGAATCCAAGACTTTGGGGGGGATTCGGGAGGGTGATTGATCGGGCTGGAGGGCGTCCGTACAATTCCCACTCTTTTTGCCTCTTTCGACCTTTCCCGGGTTCTTCAGCTCAAGCCGGCTGCCCGGAAGTCGCCGAATAAATAGGTCCGAACGTCGCCTTGGCCGCCCCAGCGCGGGTCGGCATCGATTGGTTTCGGACCTTGTGAGACCGGAGGTTGTTCCATGTCGTGGTTGTTCCAGTTCCTGGCCATCGTGCTGGGGCTGATCTCGCTGGGCTGGGCTTTCCAGCTCTATGGCAAGATCAAGGAAAAAGACGAAGGTACTGAGGAGATGCGCAGGATCGCGAAGGCGATCCAGGATGGCGCGCAGGCTTTCCTCAAGACCGAGTACCAGATCCTGGCGGTCTTCGTAGCCGTGGTCGCGTTCGCGCTCGCTGCCACGATCAACTTCCCGACAGCGATCGCCTTCGTTTTCGGCGCGGTGTGCTCAGGCCTCGCCGGCTGGATCGGCATGCACACGGCGACTCGGGCGGCGGTTCGTACGACCGAAGCCGCCAAGACCGAGCTCGCCTCCGCGCTCGACATCGCCTTCTCGAGCGGCGCGGTCATGGGTCTGACTGTCGTGGGTCTCGGCCTGACCGGCTTGACGATCATGTACATGGTCCTCCAAGGAACGGGTGGCGACCCGACCCCGGTCTTCGGGTTCGGGTTCGGCGCTTCGTCGATCGCGCTCTTTGCGCGCGTCGGCGGCGGCATCTTCACCAAGGCAGCCGACGTCGGTGCCGACTTGGTGGGCAAGGTCGAGGCCGGCATCCCGGAAGACGATCCGCGCAACCCGGCGACGATCGCCGACAACGTCGGTGACAACGTCGGTGACGTGGCGGGCATGGGTGCCGACCTCTTCGAGAGCTATGTCGGGTCGATCATCGCGACCATGGCGATCGGCTTTGCGATGGCCGTCAAGGCGGCGGGCGGCGACCTGGAGAACCTGGATCTGACCCTGACCACGCTGCCACTGGGCGTCGCTGCGGTCGGCATCGCGGCCTCGATCTTCGGCACGCGGTTCGTCAAGACGAACGATGAGAACAAGCTGGGTGAAGCGCTGTTCCGCGGCTTGTTCGTCGCCTCGTTGGCCTTGATCGGCCTGTCGTTCGTGCTCGGCGTGATCGGCAGCTTCGGCGACGGGTTCGGAACGTTGGAGGACGGCACCTGGTTCACGGTCATGGTCTGCATCTGGCTCGGCCTGGTGGCCGGCGTGCTGATCGGCAAGGTGACCGAGCACTACACGTCCGAGAAAAAGGGCCCCGCGCAGGGCGTGGCCGCCCAGTCGAATACCGGCGCCGCGACCAACCTGATCGACGGGCTCTCGGTCGGCATGATGTCGACCTACGGTCCGATCCTGATCATCTCGGCCGTGACGCTCAGCGCCTTCTGGCTGGCCGGCCTCTACGGCATCGCGATCGCCGCCGTCGGCATGCTGTCGACGCTCGGCATCTCGCTCGGCGTCGATGCCTACGGGCCGGTGGCCGACAACGCGGGTGGCATCGCCGAGATGAGCCACTGTGACCCGTCGGTCCGCAAGCGCACCGACGCCCTCGACGCGACCGGCAACACGACGGCCGCGATCGGCAAGGGCTTTGCCATCGGCTCGGCCGCGCTCACCGCGCTGGCGCTCTTCCATAGCTACGCGAAGGCGTCGGATCTCACTTCGATCAACCTCCTGTCACCGAACGTCGTCGCCGGCCTGTTGGTCGGAGCGATGCTGCCCTTCTTGTTCTCGGCCCTCACCATGAAGGCCGTGGGCCGGGCCGCCAACCAGATGATCGAAGAGGTGCGCCGCCAATTCCGCACCATCAAGGGCATCATGGAAGGTGAGGCGGAGCCGGACTACCAGGCGTGCGTCGCGATCAGCACCAAGGCCGCCCTCCGCGAGATGGTCATTCCGGGCCTGCTCGCCATCGGCGCGCCGGTCTTGGTCGGATTCGTCTTCGGCGTCGACACGCTGGGCGGTCTTCTGGCCGGTGCCCTCGCCTCGGGCGTGATGATGGCCATCTTCATGTCCAACGCCGGTGGTGCATGGGACAACGCCAAGAAGTACATCGAGAGCGGCCAGCACGGCGGCAAGGGCTCCGATGCCCACAAGGCCGCGGTCGTCGGCGACACGGTCGGCGATCCGTTCAAGGACACCTCCGGCCCCTCGCTGAACATCCTGGTCAAGCTGATGAGCATCGTCGCCCTCGTGTTCGCGCCGGCCTTCCTGGCCGCGCACTCGAGCAAGGCCGACGAGAAGACCGATGCGTCCGAAGCCGTCTCGACGGAGACCGGCGAGAGCCCGACCAAGCAGGAAGAGCAAGCGCCCAAGTAGGCCACCCCCGGCTCCGAGCCGTCGGCTGTTCTCACGAGCGGTCGACGGCCTCCCCCCTTCTCCTGCCTGCCGCCCGCACCCCGCGGCGAATTTTTCCCGGAAAGCCTGGCCTGCCAGACGCCGATTCCTGAAATATAATCATGGTGGCGGAGCCCGAAGGCGCTCGCCCGTTCCGACTCGACCCCGCTTCAAGGAGAATGACCCATAGAATCTCGAGAGCTCGCCATCCTCTGCGCTCGCATCGCAGACGAGAAGAAGGGCCAGGACATCGTGATCCTGGATGTGGAAGAGCGAATCCAGATCACGGACTACTTCGTGATCGTCACAGGAATGAACCGGAAGCAGCTGCGCTCGATCGCCGAAGAGCTGACTCACCGCTTCAAGAAGCAAGGTCTCCTGGTCAAGAGCCTCGAGGGCGATAACCTCGACTCGTGGATCTGCCTCGATTACGGTGACGTGATCGTGCATCTCTTCCAGGAAGAGGCCCGACGGTACTACGATCTCGAGTTTCTTTGGTCGGACGCTCCTCGCGTGGAATGGCATCTCGCCAGCGCCTGAAGCGTTCGAAGCCTCGCTCAGGTCGAATGCGCCGCCGGCGGTCGAGTCTCTCGATTCGACCTCACGATCGCCGCATGACACCGGAGCATCGCACCATGGATCTCCCCTCGCTCGCTCAGCAGATCGAGCAGCACGTTCGTCCCTCGACGTTCCCTGTCGCCCTGCGCATGATCCGTCCCGGCGAGGACCTTCCCGAGAAGGTGAAGCGCCCCCACGCCGATCTCGGATTCCAGATCGCCATCTGCCAGGGCATCTCGATGGCCCGCCGCTACGGCTGGTCGCTGGCGATGGGCCGTGAAGACCTCAATTGCCCCCTGACCAAGATCGCCTTCGGATTCGAGAAAGCCCCGAGCTTCTACACCGAGGGTCACCTGGCGTGTGACATGTACACGGGCAGCCTCGAGGCCGGCCGAGCCAGCGAGGCTTCGGTCCCACGCTTCGAGGCCGGCGCGTACTCGCACTTGGTGGCAGCGCCGCTCGCGCGCGCCCGCTTCGAGCCACAGGTCGTGCTCGTCTATGGCAACAGCGCCCAGGTGATGACGCTCTTGGTGGCGGCGCTCTTTCGCCAGGGCGGTCGCCTGACCTCGTCGTTCGGTGGCCGCATCGATTGTGCGGACATCGTCATCGAGACCATGAAGACGGGTCGGCCTCAAGTGATCTTGCCGTGCTATGGGGATCGGGTGTTTGCGCAAACAGAGGACGCGGAGATGGCCTTCACTTTCCCGGCAAATCTGGCCGAAGAGGTGATCGCCGGTCTCCAGGGAGCCCACGGCGGTGGCGTTCGCTATCCCGTGCCCCGGTTCTTGCGCTATCAAGGCGAGTTCCCGCCGACCTATCGAGAGCTCGATGCGATGTTCGCACGAGACGGGGACGGCAATCGCCCAGCCAATCGTTCGTGAGCGCCGGCGCGCCCTGCGAACGGAGAAAGCGGTCAGAGGCCCGAGATGAAGCAAGTCCAGTGGCGCGACTGGGACGAGTCGACCTTCGAAGAAGCCCGTCGACTCGAGCGCCCGATCCTGCTCTCGATCACCGCGAGCTGGTGTAGCTGGTGCCACCAAATGGACCGCTTGGTCTTCGGGGACGACGAGATTCGCTCTCTCGTCGAGGAGCACTACATTCCGATCCGCGCCGACAAGGACAAGCGCCCGGACCTCAACGAGCGTTACAACCAGGGTGGCTGGCCGACCACGGTCTTCCTGACACCCGACGGTGAGCTCCTGCGCGGCGGGACCTTCTTCACCAAGGATGAGCTGCGACCGCTCCTGAAGCGAGTCCACCGCTACTACCAGGACAACCGCGAAGAGGTGCATCAGCACATCGCGACCCTGGTCGAACGCACCGAGCGCTTCCTCCAGAACAAGGACAGCCGACGCGGCGAGCTTCGGCCGACCATGGTCGACGACGTCCTCGAGTCGATGCTCGAGAAGTTCGACGCCGAGTACGGTGGCTTCGGAACCGGGCAGAAGTTCCCCCACCCCGAGTCCATCGACTTCGCGTTGATGCAATATCACCGCACCAACGACCAGCGCATTCACCAGGTCATCACGCTGACCCTGACCCGGATGAGCGAGAACGGGTTGTGCGACCAAGAGGAAGGTGGCTTCTTCCGCTATGCGGCCCGTCGCGATTGGCGTGAGCCGCATCACGAGAAGATGCTCGAGACCAATGCCGGCCTGCTCAAGAACTACATCGCGGCCTACGCCTGCCTCGGAACCGAGCGCTTCCGCGACACCGCCCAGCAGATCGTCGGCTACCTCAATCGCACGCTCCTCTCGTCCGAAGGCTTCGGCTTCTACGGGAGTCAGGACGACGAGTCGAGCTACTACTCCCTCGCCCTGGCCGATCGCCGCGAGAAGACGCCACCCCGCGTCGACCGCACCATCTACACCAACTGGAATGCCCAGACCGCCTCTGCCTACCTGCGCGCCGGCCTCGCCCTCGAGCAGCCCGAGCTCTCCGACATCGCCGTGCGCACGGTCGACTTCCTCATCGACCGGCTCTACCTGAGCGGCAAGGGCATGTACCACTACTTCGACGGCTCGGCGCGCATCCTCGGCCTACTCACCGACCAGTTTTGGATGGCCAAGACGCTCATCGACACCGCTTCTCATACCGGCGACAACCAGTACCTCGAGGTCGCCCGCGACATCGTCGAGGTCATGATCGACAAGCAGAAGTCGGAGCACGGCGGCTTCTATGACATCCAGCGCGACCCCGCTGCCCAAGGCGGCCTGCGTCGACAGAACAAGTCGATCCTCCAGAACGCCGTCATCGGCGAGCTGCTGACTCGACTCGCTTACCTCACCGGCGAAGAGCGTTATCGCGAGATCGCCGGCGAGACGCTGCGGTCATTCGCGCGGGACTACAAGCAGTACGGCTACTTCACATCCGGCTATGCGCGCGCCGTCGACATCTTCCTGCACCCGCCCGTCTACATCCAGATCGTGGGCTCGCTGCAGGATCCCGCACTTCAGGCTCTCCACCAGCACGCCTCGAAGATCTACCTGCCGGCCAAGATCGTGCAGGTGCTCGACCCTGAGCGAGACCGCGACGTCATCGGGCGCTTTCATCTCGAGGACGAGGCCTCGCCCTGTGCCTTCGTCTCGTCGGGACGCACGAGCCACGGACGGGCGCATACCGTCGACGAGCTCGCCGCGCTGATCGAGCAGCACCAGCACGACCGGTACAGCCGCACCGGCGGCTGAGCCAGGGCGGGAATCGGATGCGCTCTAATTCGAGGGAACCGTCGCCTCGAGGAGCGCCACCTTGCCCTCGACCCCGAAGAACCGCTTGAGGTTCTCCAACGTGCTCGAGTTGCTCACGCGCTCGCGGCCTTGATGGGCGAGGTAACGAAACGTGTCGCCCTCGTTGGTCATGTACCCGACGGCGTTGAGGCGCGTGTCGCGGATGGTGTAGTAGAAGTCCCGGTCCTCGCCGATCGGGCGCGTCCGGTCCTCGACGATGCGCTTCTCAAAGTAGCCGAGCAGGCGATCACCGCTGCGGACCTCGTAGAAGCTGTGCAACCGATCGAGAGTCTGCGGCTCGCCCGCTTTCGCTCCGCCGCTCGGTGCAGCGCAGCCCGCCGCCAGCCAGCTCAGCAAGAGGGCCCAGCCGATCACGAAGCGTCCAAGGCGCGTGTGGGGAGTCATTCGAAGTCCTACCGTTCCATCTCTGTGTCCCATCGGGACTTGTCACGCCTATCCCTGCGCGAGCCGCGGATTATACCGAGGCATGTGCGCCGCGGCAAGATTTTCCAGAGACCCGGAGGCCTTCCCAGCGAAGCCGTTCGGCAGCGGCAAGACCACCCGGCGGAGTGGCTTTTCGCGCTAGCATCTTGATTGTCCGTGGCCGACGGTCGAATGTGCACCCCGAGAGGCTTCGATCGGTTCTTTGTCCAGCCGGTAGTCACGAGGCCGGAACGTCCCCGCCGGTGCGGCATTCGGGAACGGATCAGCTCTCCGACCGCTCGAGGACCCTCGTCGACGTGAATGCCTTGCCACTCGAAGAAAGCTCCGTGCGCGCTCTCCTGGGCCCCGGCGGTCCGATCGCCGATCGCCATCCCGGCTACGAGCAACGAGACGAGCAGCTCGAGATGGCCGAGGCCATCGAGGAGACCTTTCGCACCGGCGGTCGGCTCATTGTCGAAGCCGGAACCGGTGTCGGCAAGAGCTTCGCCTACCTGCTGCCCGCGATCGCTCGCGCGGTTCAAACCGGGCGCCGAGTCGTCGTCGCGACGCACACCATCAACCTGCAGGAGCAGATCTTCCAGAAGGACATCCCGTTCCTTCAGGCATCCCTCCCGTTCGAGTTCGAAGCCGCCGTCCTGATGGGCCGCGGAAACTACCTCGGCCGGCGACGCCTCTCCCTGGCGGTGGCCAATGAAGGCCTGTTTCCCTACGAGCAGGATCAGCTGGAGCTACGACGGCTTGCGTCCTGGGCCGCCGACACGCGGTTCGGCACGATTCAAGACCTCGGTCGCCGACCGAGCGCGCCGGTGTGGGAGACCGTCCTCTCCGATTCGGACAACTGTCTCGGCAAGAAGTGTCCAACCTTCGATAGCTGCTTCTATCAGTCGGCTCGGCGCCAGGCCTATCGCGCTCAGCTCCTGATCGTGAACCATTCGCTCCTTCTCGCGGATGCCCAGCTGCGCATGGTGGGATCCTCCGCGCTCCCCGACTTCGACACGCTCATCATCGACGAAGCGCATACGCTCGAGGAGGTCGCGGCGCGCAATCTGGGAGTCGAGGTCACGAACTTCGCCGTCGACCGTTACCTCGGGCACTTGCTGCGCTCCGAGAAGGGCGGGGTCATGAAGCTCGTCGGCAACGATCGGCTGCGCGGCCGAATCGACGATCTTCGCGAGCTGTCGCAGGAGTTCTTCTCGGACGTCTGGCATTACGGAAACGACCGGGCGACCTCGGCCGGCCGCGAGGTCGAGATCCCGATTGGCGGCTCATTCGAAAACCCACTGAGCCCGGCGCTCCGTGGTCTCGCCAAGCGCCTGCGGGACGAAGGCGCACGGCTGGCGCAGGAAGACGAGCTGACCGAGGTCACGGCCGCGGCCGATCGGGCTCTCGACCTGGGCCAGCGGCTCGACGCCTTCAACGAACAGCAGGTCCCCGAAGCCGTCTACTGGATCGAAACGGCCCTCCGCAATCACCGCACATCACTCGTCGCTTCGCCCTATCGCGTCGGACCTGCGCTGGCCGAACACCTCTGGCAACGCCTGCATGCGGTCGTGCTCACCAGCGCCACGCTCTCGACGGGAGGCGCGGCACCGTTCCGCTTCTTCCAGGAGCGGCTCGGTCTCGAGTCCGCACGCACGCTCCAGCTCGGCTCGCCCTTCGACTATGCTCGTCAGGCGCGCGTCATCCTGCCGCGCTCGATGCCCGACCCGCGCGAAGACGTCGCCTTCTCGCGGGCGGTGGCCGACAAAGTGCGGCACTACGTGCTCGAGACTCACGGACATGCGCTGGTTCTCTTCACGTCCTATCGTCTCCTACAGAGCACCTACGACTCGGTCGCCCCCGACCTCGAGCGGGCCGGCATCCGTTGCTTACCTCAGGGCGGCGATCTCTCCCGCCAACGTCTCGTCGAAGCACTGATGGAAGATCCGGGCTCGGTGATCTTCGGGACGGATTCCTTTTGGCAAGGCATCGACCTGCCGGGAGAAGCGCTTCAGAACGTGATCATCACTCGCCTTCCGTTCGCCGTACCGGGACATCCCTTGGCGCGAGCTCGTGCCGAAGCCGTGCGCGAGGACGGTGGTCATCCGTTCTTCGACCTGTCCTTGCCCGAAGCGATCATCAAGCTGCGCCAGGGCGTCGGCCGCCTCATCCGCAGCCGGAAAGACCACGGCATCGTCGTGATCCTCGATCCGCGCGTGCGCACCAAAGGCTACGGCGAGCGCGTTCTCGAGGCGTTGCCGCCCGCCCCGATTGTCGTCGAGTAGCTACGGCTCGCACGACGCGTCTCGTACCGCTTGCACGAGGATCTGGAACAGCGCAGCCAGCGACGACTGGGCGTGCCCGGCATAGACGGGCGACATGTTCTCGCGCGTCGGCCAGACCTTGATGTCCGCCTTTCCCAGCTCGGAGTAGTGCGTCATCTGGTGGAAGCCTCGCTCGGCGAGCCAGGCGCGCGCGCGGTCCCAAGTCGGCAGCCACAGGACACGATCGACGAGCGCCTCGCCATCGATCCAAGCCGAGTGAAAGACCGCGATCCGACCGACCGGGAGGTCAAGCGGCAGCTCAGCGGTCACGAGAAACGGATCGCCATCTTCAGGCTGCCAGTCCAGCCCGGACAGGTGGAGCTGTCGGGCGAGGTCGATGGTCTCGGGGTCGAAGTGCATGCGGTCTCTCGTGGAGTGGGAGCGGGTGGTTTCTGACCGAGTGCTCAACTCTCGCATCGAGCGATCGGCCATCAACCTGAAAACCCCGGGAGCCGGGTCGCGAGAGGCCCAGGCCATTTCGATGGCGTCCCTTCAGGACGCGCTTCGAATCCTTATTCGTCGGTCGTGGGATTCTGGGGCACCGGTACCCCAGGGAGAAGCACCGGCTTCGCCGGCCCTTCTCCCTGGGGGTTTCGACGTCGATTCGATTCCTACACCCACCACATTCCACCGCGCGCCCTGAAGGGGCGCCATCGAAGGTGATGAACGTGACAACCCGGCCCATCCCGGGCCTCCGATTCCATGACAACCTGGTCGGCTTCGGGATGCTCGGGTAGCTTCTCGGGCGGCACTCTTCGGTCCGTCTCGAATCGAGGCTCCCATTGCCCACTTCTCGCTGGCCCCACCGCGCTCTCGTCGCCATCGCCCTCGCCGCGATCACTGCTCTCGCGGTATGGACACGCAGCGTCGATCGCTCCGTCGTGTTTCGGCCGGCCGGTGTCGTGTTCTACGGTGGCGATGCTTCCTACCACATGCGGCGGATCGCCTACGGGCTCGAGCGTTTTCCCCGGCACCTCGCCTTCGACCCCTATCTCCATCATCCGGAAGGTGCGCCCGCAATCTGGCCGCCGCTCTTCGACGTGGCGGTTACCGGCGTACTTCGGATCGCCGGTGCGACGGCTCTCGAACGCGCTGAGCACTGGGCGGCCTGGGTTCCGGTGGTCCTCGGCTCCGCAACGGTGACCGCGATCGCGTTCGTTGGACGCCAGCTTCTCGGCTCGTGGCTCGCCGGCCTGCTCGCGGCCTTCCTCCTGTCGATCCTCGGCGGGCACGTCCGCTATTCTCGCGTCGGCCTGCTCGATCACCACGTCGCCCTCGGGCTCGCCGTGCTGGCGACGCTGAGCATCGGAGCGGCGCTCCTGCGTCGGCAACGATCGGACGCTCGATCCTGGCTGATCGCAGCCGGCTTCGGCACGGCGTTGGGCGGCAGCATTCTGCTGTGGCCGGGCTGCTTGCTGTTCATGGCGCTCTGGCAGCCGATTCAATGGCTGTCGGTGCAGACGCGTCCACCCGACGAGCGACGGCTCGGCCTTCGACTCGCCTTCGGTGCGCATCTCGTCGCGACCGTCCTGCTTGCCTTCGGCTGCTCGGGAAGCCCGTGGGTCGAGCGCGGAGAGCTCACGCTGACGACGCTCTCGTGGCTGCAGCCGATCATCGTCGGTGCCCTGATGCTGGCCTGGGGCGTGGCCTCCATGGACCTTCGAAAGGCGGTCCCCGGAGAGAAGAGCGCAGCGTCGTCCTTGTTCCGCAGCCTGCTCGGCTACGGTGCCGTATTGATTCTCTTCTCGGGGGTCGCGGCCACGTTCGCTCCAATGCGCAGCTCCGTGACCGCCGCCTGGGGCTGGCTTGCCAAGGATGAGACCTTCCAGGCGAGCGTGGCGGAGTCGAAGCCACTCTTCTTCCGCGACGACGGCCTGGGCTTCGGCGCTTTTGCCCACGAGATGTTCTCGTGGGCCGCGTCCTTGGTTCCGATCCTCGCGATCGCCCTACTCATCGTGGGGATCCGGCGTCGAGACCCGGGCCGTCTCGTGCTCGCGATCTTCACGTTGGCACTCTTCGGAGTCACCTTGCTGCAGGCGCGATTCGCCGACATGGCCTCGGTGCCAGTCGCGCTGACGCTCGCCTCGGCAGCCGGCGCCACCGTTGCTCGGCGGTTCGGGCGTTGGCAGATCGCTTGGATGGCTGCCGTGATCGTGGGCACCTGGCCTTGCTGGACTCCGATCCGCGAGCAGGCCAGCCGCTCCATCGAAGACCAGGGCTCGCCGCGACTCAGCGCCTCGGATCTCTACCCCTTGGTCCTGTACGGTACCGCGCGCTGGATTCGAGAGAACACTCCTGAGACGGTCGGCTTCTTCGACGCATCGGAACGGCCCGAGTACGGCTTGATGTGTTGGTGGGATCTCGGTCACGTGCTCCAGTACACGGCGCGGCGGCCCACTGTCGTCGACAACTTTGGAGACGACCTCGGCGGGGACAACTTCGAGGACGCGCTCCTGTTCCATCGGCTCGAAGAGGAGGCCGCCGCCGAGGCACTCCTCGACCGGTATCGCGCCCGCTACGTCGTCACCCGCATCACGCCGGAGACATCGCGGCGAGCGGAGCACTTGCGACGTGTGGTGACTCGCCTCCACCATTTCGATGGCCTAGGGATCGCGGTCGACGAGGTGCGTCTGCCAGCCCTCGCAGGCTTTCGATTGATCTACGAGAGCCGGCGCATCGTTCTGGAGAACCAGCCCGAGCAGGTTGGGCGAACGCCTGCCGCCTACAAGGTCTTCGAGCACGTCCCGGGCGCGATTCTCACGGGATCCGCGCCTCCGGACACCCGTGTCCAGTGCGGGCTCCGGCTGACCACGAATCGCAATCGCGCTTTGACTTGGATTGCGGAGACCCTGGCAGACGCGAACGGCCATTACTCGATCCGTGTCCCGTACGCGACCGAGACCGACGCGGCCCAGGCACGCGCCAGCGGGCTCGTCGAGGTGCGGACGGCCAACGGCACGATCTCGGTCGCCGTGCCGGAAGCAGCCGTCCGCGAGGGTCGAACGATCGAAGCTCGTTAGAGCTCGAGCCCTCTTGCCGACCGCTCGAAGGCACTCCTTCCACAATCACTCCAACCGATGCTTCGCGACCGTCGGTTCGTTTGGGATAATCCATCGATCATGCCTCGAAGAACCCGCATCCTCGCCGCCGCCTCGCTGCTCGCCGTCCTCGTCGGAGGATGCGCCCAGGATCCGCTCCCGCCGAACGTCGTGCTGGTCCTGATCGACACCGTGCGCACGGATCGACTCTCGCTCTACGGCTACGAGCAGCCGACGACCCCCGAGCTGGAGAAGCTCGGCGCCACCGGCGTCGTCTTCGAGCAGGCGATCTCGCACGTGCCGCAGACCTTGCCCTCGACCTCGTCGATCATGACCGGGCGCTTTCCCTCCGAGCACGGCGTGCGCGTCAACGGCCTCTTCAAGCTGCCCGACTCCGCGCTCACTCTCGCCGAGATCCTGCAGAAGTCGGGATACCAGACCGCCGGCTTCGCATCGGCACTCCCGCTCGATCCGCGCTTCGGTATCGGGCAAGGCTTCGATCACTATGACGCAGACTTCAAGGATTCGGTGCTGACTCACGAGCGCGGCCGCAGCGTCGCCTTTCAAGGCAATCGCCACAACGACTTCGAGCAGCGCGCCGACGAAGCGACCGACAAGGCCCTCACCTGGCTGGAGTCGCGTGACGTCACGCGTCCGTTCTTTCTCTTCGTGCACTACTTCGACCCGCATTTTCCGTACACGCCTCCCGCTTCGCAGCGAAAGGGCTTCGAGCCGTACGACGGTGAGATCGCCTACACCGATCAGCAGATCGGGCGCCTCGTCCGCGAGATCGATCGCAGGACCGAGGGTCAGCCGCGCGTGCTGGTCGTCGCCGGCGATCACGGAGAGCTCCTTGATCCGCGTCGCCCCAAGGCTCGGCACGCCGGCTACCTCGACGAAGCCGTCGTCCGCGTGCCTCTGCTCATTCAGGCGCCGGAGACGCTCACCGAGCCCAAGCGCATCGCCGAGCAGGTCGCACTGAGTGACGTCGCGCCGACGGTGCTCGATCTCCTAGGCCGGGAGATCCCCGCGACGATGTCGGGGACGAGCCTGCTTCCGTTGCTGGACGGGAGACGTCGGCCATCAAAGTGGGTCTTCCTCGAGACGCTCTACTGGCAGCTCGAGGATGGGCGAGAGGACCGAGCGCGTTTCGGAGTGCGCGCGAATGACTCGAGGTTCCTCCTCGACGAGATCCGCAACGGCGACGACATCGAGCGGAAGGAGTCGCTGACCGATCTGACGGTTGCCCCTGGCCAGCGGCGAAACATCCTTCCCGAAGTGGAAGCCACCGAGCCTCGACGCATCGAGCAGCTTCGCAAGCTGATCGAAGAATACCGCCGTTTGGGTCGCGTCGCGGACCGCATGACGCTCGATCCCGAGCTCGAATCCAAGCTGCGAAAGCTGGGATACTTGGGCGGCGAGGACGAGAAGTGACGTCTCCGGACCTCGCCCCTCCCTCACCGCGGTGGCGCTTCGACCGACTCTCGCTGGTCGTGCTGGTTGTTTGGCTGGCCTACCTCGGATGGGTCGCGCTCGGCGCCGTCGACGACTTCTGGCATGCCGAGTGGGATGGCGCCATCTACCTTCTCACGGCTCGCTCGCTGGCGCTGGGCGATGGCTACACGTATCTCGGAGAGCCTTTCTTTCTTCGGCCCCCCGGCTTCGCATGGCTGTTGAGCCACTCATATCCGGGACCCGACTACGACTGGGCCGATCTGAACCGTTGGCTGCACCTGGGCGCAGGCATCGCCATCGGCCTGTGGTACCAGGTGCTGCGCCGTCGCTTCGCGCGGCCGATCGCGCTCGGGATCGCTGTGGCGACCGGCATCACGCCGCTGTTCGTGCACGACTTCAATGCCGTGCTGTCCGAGTTCCCTTTCTTGGTCGCGCTCTTCGCCGGGTTCGTCGCGCTCCACCGCAGCGCACGGCGCGATCGCGGTTGGGCCCTCTGGGCGGTGCTCGGAGCCCTCTCGATGGCGGCCGCCTTCTACCTCCGTAGCGTGGCCATCCTGATGTTGCCGGCGGTGGCCCTGGTCGGCTGGCGCCGAGATCGGGGCCGGCAGCACCTGCGCGGGTTACTGCCCTTCGCGATCTTCTTGGGCCTCGTCAGCCCATGGCTCATCTACTCGCGCCGGGAGCTCGCGGCGGACCCGGCACCTTCCCAACAGCTCCTGCTCCGCGACTACTCGACGGCGATGTTCCATCAGGATCCGGGAGATCCCGCCTCACCGCACGTGGAAGCCGAGGAGTGGATGCGTCGGCTGCAAGAGAATGGGCACGACCTCCTGGTCGATCTGAGCCGCACTGCCACCCCCTTCGAGAGCGCTGGCGTCGGCGCTCTCGTCGCGGCTCTGGTGCTGGCCGGCTTCGTCGTCTCGATCCTTCGCGGTCCGGATCTACTGGACTGGCTACTGATGGTCTATGTCGCGCTGATCCTCACCTACTTCACCTACGACTCTCGCCTCGCCTTGCCCCTCGCACCGCTAGCATTGATGTACGTCTTGGAGCTGCTGGGTGCCATTGGACGACGGGCCGCCCAGAGTCGCACGAGGCTCGAGACGATCGTGCCGGGCGTCGGTGTGGGTGTGCTGCTGCTCGTCCAAGTCGTCGCCCTACCGAGCGCGCTCGACGCCGCTTCCCGGCCCGGCGAGGTCGGAGGAACGATGGGTGAGACGTGGGTGGACATCGCGAAGATCGGGAGCTGGCTGCGGGAGAACACGCCAGCGGACGCGAACATCCTGTGCAACCGCGCGCCGATCTTGAGTGTCGCGTCGCAGCGGCGCTGCGTCAGCTACCGCTTCCTCCGCGGAGCGGACTTCATCGAGCGCTACGACCTGCAATGGGTCGTCTTCGACGCCTACGCTCCTCCGAGGCTCCGCAAGTTCGTGCGCGACCGCTCGGCCGATCGAACGATCCTCGAGAGCTCAGTGGAAAACGGGAAGATCGTGATCTTCCGCTTGGAGCGCTGAGCGGGCCAGGCCGTGGCGCGCAGCGCTATGACTGCGAGCCGCTGACGCCAGGAGATGCGTGCGGAGGAAGTGAGTCGCCACCGCTTGCTTCGCGCGCGGTGAAGATGTTTGGCGCGATGATGAACGCGCATGGCCCGCTTGCTTCGCGCGCGGTTCTTGGGGCGAAAGCCGGCTCGACGACTTGGCCTTGTGCCGGCGACACGGACGACCTCCTCCGCTCGAACGCCGGTGCCGCTTGCTCCGCACGCGGGCCCGAGACCTTGTGATGGCTTAGGCCGTTGGCCCGCCTTGCTACGCGCGCGGTTCCCCAGCGGCGCCGCTTTGCTGCGCGCGCGGTTCCCGGCGGGGGCGCAGCCTTGCTGCGCGCGGTTCCTTTGCCGCTTGCCTCGCGGGGGCGGATCGCGATCATGACGGGAACCTCGGCCGGGCGGATCGGCTGAGCTCCTCGTGCGATCCGGGCGAACAGAGGCGACATGCGACGGTGGTGGGCGGCGATCGCGATCGGGGGGCTCGCAGCTTGGGCGCTCGCGCCTCTGTTGCACCTCACCTACCTCGCCGACGACTTCGCTCTCTTCCTCATGATCCGGCAGCGTGTCGAGCAAGGCGACCTGTCGCTCGGGACGTTCTTCGCCGAGCAGTGGTCGGAGGCCTACGCGATCTATCGGCCGCTCACGACCCTCTCGCTCGCGATCGATGACTCCGTCTTCGCACACGATCCGGTCGGCCCACATCTCACCAACATCCTTCTCCACATCACAACCGCGTTCGCCGTCGGTCTATTGGCCGCCAGCCTCCTTCCCTCGCATCGGCGACGCGGTGGCTTGACCGCCACCGCGCTCTACTTGCTGTATCCCTTTCACACGGAAACGCTTTCCTGGCTCGCGGCCCGCGGGGACTTGCTGGCGACCGCCTTCACGGTCATCGCGCTCCTCATCTACCAACGCGCTCGCTCGGGCACGGTCACGATTGCGACCCGGCGCTCGCTGCTCGTCACGACGGGTCTACTCCTCGCCGCGGCCCTCTGCTCGAAGGAGTCGGCGATCGCGGTCACTTGCCTACCCGCGCTGCTCGACCTCGTCACGGGGCGAGCGCCTCGGTGGCGCTCCGTCGGAGCCTGGATCACTCGCTACGGACCTTTTCTCCTCCTCAGCGTGCTCTTCGTCCTCGCACGCGCCGCGGTGATCGGTGAGCTCGTCGGCAGCTACGGCGGCGTCTCGCCGTACCACCCCGATCGACTCCGCGAGTTTGCAGTCTCACTGCCGACCACCGTGCGCGATCTCCTGATCCACGACAGCCCACACTCGACCTCCGTCTTTTGGGTCCGCGTCGGACGCTACACGACCTGGACTGCGCTCGTGCTCTTGCTCGTTGCAGGGCTCTCGGTACGACGCCGAACCCTTCGACCCGCCAGTCTCTTCGCGCTGGGTTGGATCGGCCTCGTCGTCGGACCTTTCCTGCCGCTGTACACGGTCAACCTCGGTCTGGCGGGCGGTCGCATGTTCACGGGGCCGGCGGCCGCGCTCGCGGTCTTCGCGGGCCGGCTGGTCGCCGGGGCAGCGCAGACTCCGCGGCGACGCCAGATCAGCGCCGTGGCGGTGACCGCCTTGGTGCTCACCTACGGGCTGACGTTCCATCAGGTGATGGGCAACTACACACGCGCGACCGAGACCATCCTGGCCGTTCACGAGCAGGTGACTCGACAACGCGACGAGCAGCCGGCTCCGACAGCATTCGGCATCCTCGACCCGCCAACGATCGAGGACCGGGCGCCGGTCTTCGGCGCCTTTCTCCAGCAGAGCTTCAATCGCTACTTTCGCCCTGAGGACCCGATCACCGTGCGCACGGACCTCAGCGCGCAGCCGTTGAGCTTCTTGATCACCAAGGGCCAGGCGATCCAGCTCCCGCTTTGCATCCTGCGTTGGAACGGCGAGTCGCGCGAGCTGGAACGGATCTCGGCACGCATTCCGCCGCCCGAGCCGGCCACCCCTTGGATCATGACCGACTTCAGCGAATGGAACCGACAGCCCGGTCACTGGACGTCCCCTTCGGCGGCGATTCCGACGCGCACGATCTTCGCGATTCGGATCGAGGCGACCTGCGACCGCGACCTGTTGCTCGAGATCCGCGTGCGCACGACCGAAGACGACTTCGCGAACCCGCAGCCGGTGATCCCGATGGCGCTGACGGCCGGTCGCCAAAGCCGCGACCGCACGCTCGGTCCTCCCGATCTCTGGCCGCTGGCCGGACACGTCGTCGGGCTGGAGCTGCGTTGGCCGCCCGAAGCCGAGGTGCGCCTCGACAGTGTCGCTCTGCTGCCTCTCGTTCCGCGCCTCACGATCGTCGATCGGGGGACGACGGCCGGGGGGCGGGAGCGATGTCGCGTCCTCGCCACTCCCGAGCACGACCGCTATCGTCTGACCGCCATCCTTCGCCGCAAGCGGTTCGAGCGCACCTGGAACCGCGCCGAGCTGCCTTCGACGACGGACGACGAGGGGCGCTCGCTCGTGACGCTCGATCTGCCGTCCCGCGCCGAGCTGCGCAAGACGGACCCGAGTGCTTCGGACATGCCGATCTCCTGGTACCTTGAAGCGCTCCCGGCGGAATCGGACGCGGCCGTCGCCCGCACACCGGTGCTGCCGCGATGAGCGCTCGGCACGCCACGGTCGCCGCTCTCCTCCTCCTCGGAATCGCGCTCGTCGTGCTGTCTCCGATCCTGAGCACGACGCTGCTCAGCGACGATTTTGGGCTGCTCGGCATGCTCCGCCAACGCATCGCCGAAGAAGGACGCCTCACGTTCGGAATGCTCTTCGCCGAGCGCTGGCACGACACGTTCTCGAACTACCGCCCCGTCCTCGCCGTGTCGATCGCACTCGATGAAGCGGCCTACGGCACGGACCCCGTCGGCTTTCATCTGACCAATCTCCTGCTCCACGTCACGACCGCTTTCGCCCTCGCCGCTTTGGCCCTCACGATCGTTGTCCGACGTCCCGACACCTCGGACCATCGAGCTCGTCTCGCCGCGCTGCTGGCCGGCACGTTCTATCTCGTCCATCCATTCCACAGCGAGACGCTCGCCTGGATCGCGGCCCGAGGCGACCTGCTGGCGACGCTCGGCACGGTGCTCGGGCTGCTCTGCTTCCAGAGATTCCGCCACCGAGGATGTCGAGGCTGGCTCGTCGCGTCGTGGCTCGCCTTTGCAGCCGCTCTGCTGTCGAAGGAATCGGCACTGCTCACTCCCCTGCTGCCTGCCGGTCTCGATCTGTGGCTGCGGCGCTGGGACGGCTGGCGAGGATTCCTGCGTCGGGCGAGGCCTCATGTAGCGCTCGCGGCAATCATCCCGCTGTTCTTGGCAGCCAGAGCGCTCGTGATCGGCGGTCTCGTGGGCGATTACGGCGGCGCGTCGCCATTCGCTCCGGCCCGATTGCGCGAGTTCTGGGAGTACCTGCCGCAGACGCTCGTCAGCCTGGTGCTGCCGATCAACGCCGCCACACCGCGCGACTTCATTCCCTTCGCCCGGTGGACGGCACTGATCTTGGGCCTCGCGTTCTTCCTCTCGGGCTGGCCTCTCCGACGTCGCGGTCTCGTCGGCCCGTTGGCATGGACGGCGAGCTGGTGGCTGATCACGATCGGGGTCTTCTTTCCCCTGTTCGCCTCCGGCAAGGGTGTGACGCACTACCGCCTCTTCAGCGGACCGACGGCGGCGGGCGCACTGCTGATCGCGAGCTGGTGGGCGGCTGCCAGTGCCACCGGCGCGGGACGCCGACGGATCGCGACGGCCGTGCTCTTGGGCTGGATCGCGATCCATGCCGTCACGACGCGTCTCGATCTGCGAGCGTATTCCGAAGCGTCGTCGATCGTGTCGCGGGTCGAAGCCGATCTCGAGCGCATTCGATCCGAGGTCGCCCGGCCGCAGTCGACCTTCGTGGTGCTCGACACCCCGACGATCGTACGCTCGGCGCCCGTGTTCGGCGCGTACCTACCGATGGCCTTCAGCCGCTGGCTCCGCGACCACCCGATCGCGCTCGTGCCGTGGTTGGGCGCCGAGCCGTTGCCCTTCTTGATGATGGCCGCCTCGCGGCCGCCGCGACCGGGCTACGTCCTGCGCTGGGATCGGGACTCTCGCCGCCTCGAACGCGTCTCCGCTTGGCTGGAGACCGTCCGTCCGATCGACCGGACGCGCCCCTTGACCGCAGCCCTTCGCGTCGAAGGAGTCTGGCGAGCCGAGAACGTCGACGTCCCGTCGCCCGAGATTGGCGCCGTGCGGATCGAGCTCGCGAGCGCGCGCCTACGTCGGGGCAGGGTGCGCCTCCGCACATCGGAGGACGATCGGTTCAACCCGATCCCCGTGGTGCCGTTCACGACCTCGGCCAAGGAGCTGATGGTCGTTCCCGCTCCGTTGGGCGAGTGGCTCCTGGCCGGAGCGCTCGAAGCGATCGAGTTCGAGATCGAAGGCGAACCGACTCTCGACGACATCGTGCGCGTAGAGCTTCTCGGCCAAGCACCGGAGGTCGCCGTCTCCGTTCTCGACCGGACGCACGTCCAGGTCACCAGCGAGCCCGCGACCGCCCATCGTCTCGTGATCGTGCTGCGCCGTCGCCGAGAGGTGCGAGAGCTGCCGCCAAACGCGAGCGCCCGCTGGACGTTCGAGCTCCCGCGCCTCGAAGACTACACGCCCGCTCTCGACACGATCCCCGAGATCCCGGTGCTCTGGTACCTCGAGCACCTCGCCGACGACGGTCGCGTCGTCGCTCGTTCTCGCCTGCGAGCTCTCCCGCTCGGTGCGCACTGATGCATGGCCGCGACAGGAGATGAAAAAAGCGCCGCCTCCTCGTTCGGGGAGACGGCGCTCGCGAATCAAGAGATCCTTCGGACAGGTGCTCTTACTGGATCGCGGTCTGGATGACGTTCGAGGAGTCCGACAGCTTGTTCGGGTTCCGCAGGACGACGCCCTGGAACCAGAGGTTCAGACCGATCGGAGCGCTAGCCGGCACATTCACGTTGAACGTCGCCGTTCCGTTGGCGTCGGCGTTGACCGAGAAGGGCAGCGCGAAGAACGGCGAGCCCAGATCGACACAGAGGGTGCCGCCGAAGAGGCACGTCGGCACACCCTGGCCCACGAAGTTGAAGAGCAACGAGGCACTCTCACCGGGCTCGAGATTGCGCACCTCGGCCGTGGCGACTTGCCCCGGGCTTGGCGGCGTGATCTCGACGAGAGCCGGGATCTGGCGGATGAAGACGTTGTCGATGTACCAGTCCTCGGAGGTGCCGTCGACCTCGGTGCGGAAGCGCAGGCGGAACTCACCGTGGCTGGCGAGGAACGGCAGGGTCTGCTCGTGGAACTGGTAGCTCGACTGATTCGAGCCGTCGGAGGTGACGCGGTTGACCTCGTCCCAACGGAACAGCGCGCCGGTCCAGTACTCGACGACCAGGTCGTTGCCGTTGGCGACACCGCGGTGCTCGGTGTAGTAGGACACGAGCAGGTTGTTCTTCCCGAGCAAGTCGAAGAAGCCGGTCCGGATCTCGTCGTCGCGATAGTCGTTGGAGTTGGCGGCGTCGAGGTTGAGCGAGTTCGGCGCGGTCGGCTCGCTGACGCCCGCGGTGTTGATCAGGGCGCCCTGGTTCCACGTCCACTTGTTGGTGTCGATCACGGTGGAGGGGAATCCGTCCCCGAACGGGATGGTCTGCGGGTCGGGCTCGTTGAACAGACAGCCGCGGCTGTTCTTGTAGCCGACGATGGTGTTGATCGACGGGTTACCGAAGCGCGGTCCGCCGAGGCCGTTGCAGCCACCGAGGCCCGAGCACATGATGTGGCAGTCGCCGTTGCCGTCACAGTGGCCCGCATTCCAGTTGTGGCCGAGCTCGTGAGCCGTCAGTGCCACGCGCGAAGTGAAGCTGCCCGTGAACCGCGACTCGGACAGTCCGTAGCCACTGCTCTTGTTGCAGATCACGCCGACCCAGGCGATGCCGATGACACCGCCATCGATGTTCTTGCCGGTCATGAAGTGCGCGATGTCTCGCTGCACCCACGTGAAATTGCTGTTCCAGTGGTTGCGGAACTGGTTGAGCAGGGTGCTGGGGTTCGTCGAGGTGTACGGATCGGGCTCGGCCGTCCGCACGACGAGCGTGGTCAGCTCGTAGGTGATCGACGTGTCTCGCTCGTAGACGAACTCGACCGTGTTCATGACACGCTCGATGTCGACCAGAGTGTTCGACACGGAGCTGCCGTTCTTGTTGTAGAACTCGAAGTCGGCGTCGAAGGAGACTTCGCAGACCTTGTTGCCCGTCACCAGCGTCGAGTTGTCGTCGTGCGAATGATCGAGGTCAGCTTGCGGCAGCTCATCCGTGCCACAGCGCGCCAGCTCGTCCAGCTCGACGCCCGAAGGCTGGTAGACCGCGTGCAGGCCGGACTGCTCGCCGGCGCCTTCGACCACGGGCTGAACCCACCACTGCTCCTGATCGTCGAAGATGATCGCGGCATGAAGCTGGCCATCGACCAACGTCGCTGCGACGCCGCCGCTCTGCGGACCGCGGATCGTTCCGCGATACGTCTTCGGAGCGGGGACCTCGGTCCGGATCAGCTCGCCGGACTCTTCCTGCGCCAGAACCTGAAACCCGTCGCCGCGCATCGAGTGGCGCTTCAGCTCGAGGGTGTAGTCGTCGCTTCCGAGCGTCAGGAACACCAGGAACTCGGCCGGATCGCCGGCCGGCAACAAGAGGTCCTGAAGATCGTAGGTCGCCAGGCCGAGCTCTTTCTCGACTTCTGGCTTCAAGGTGGGCTGGGCGCCGAGGGTGCCGACGCACGTCAAGGCCGCGAGCGTAAAGCACAGGAGGCGCAGCGAGGGACGGATCCTTGTCATGGGGAACTTCTCCGGCAGCGAAATCGAGAGCGCACGGTCCGCAAGCGCGGATTCGCAGCTCGATCGGGTTGAAATGTGTGGATCGACACGGGGTTTTCTTGGCTGAGACAGTATGGCATACGACCGCCGGTGTGAAAGGGTTTCCTCCAACTCGAAGAATCCCCTGGCCCCACTGAGCAGGCTTGTTCGCCACTCCCTCGCCCCCTATACTCGCCGCCACCAACGCGGAAGAGTCTGCCCACCGAAACGGCCCGAACGAGGACCTGCGTCGTCGTCCCCCCCATGAACGCTGATGAGCTACGCGTCGGTGATCTCGTCACTTGCGCGGCGGATCTCCTCGACGTCGCCTCGACCGACGATCAACGAATCGGGCTCGTCCTCGAGTCCCGCCGGTCGACCTGCCGACTCTTCTTCCCCGACCTGGGCCACGGCCTTTGGCTGACGCGCACCCACATTCGGCGAGTGACGATCGAGAGCGGTAACCCGCATCGACTGAACGCTTTCCGGCTCCATCACCTGCTCGAGCTCCTCGGCGGCTCCGAAGCCGACGTCGAGGAGCCGGCCCGAGAGACCATCGTCTTCACCATCTTTCACGAGCACATCGATCTGAAGCTGCTCGAGACGATTCGCGATTACTTGGGAGACGAGTGCGTGTCGCTCAACATCCGACCGCGGAGCATGAGCAAGATCGCCACCGAGATCGAGCTTCGGCGGCCTTCCTGATCGGGCGAAGGTCGAAGGCGTGGGTCAACCGGCGCCGATGACGATCAGGGGCGGATGAGGCCTTCGGGGCTGCACTTTCTTCACCGACGCTGATGAACTTTCGCTCCCCGAAGGGGGGCATCGGCTCGAACGTCAACGGTCGCGCTAGGCGGTCGCCAGCTTCTCGATGGTGTGGTTGATCGCTCGAATCAGGCGGCCGTTCTCGGTGAGCGCCTTGATCTCGGTCTGAAACGTGACCCCGTTCCAGGCGAGGGCGATGTAGATCACCAGCGAGTGAACGATGGGAGAGACGATCCCGCGCTCCGTCGGCCCACCGAGTGCCGCGCCCATGACGATCAGCACACAGGAGAGAGTCGCAAAGGTATGGACCCGGATCAGATTTCGCCGGTTGCGCTCCAGCGGTGACGGGTCGAGGTGATTCTCCCGAATCAGGGAGCGCATGTCCTTGCGCGTCCCGACGAAGTAGAACATCGAGATGCAATGAATGAGGCAGGCCAAGACGGCCGCCCCGATTCCGAGTCCCATGTGGTAGCTGAGGCTCGCCTCGGACGGTCTCATCCCCGTCCAAAAAGCCGAGATCAACGCCGAGACCATGAGGAGGGCCTCGATGCAGATGAGGCCAATGATCGTGTTTACCATCGCCGCGCGAACGTCACTTTCCGTCAGAGAGTACCGAAGATCCGATCGCCGGCGTCACCCAAGCCCGGCACGATGTAGCCGACCTCGTTGAGCCGCTCGTCGACGGCGGCCGAGAAGATCTCGACGTCGGCGTGTGCATTCTGTAGAGCGTGGATGCCTTCCGGAGCCGCCAAGATGCATACGAACTTGATATTCTGGCCACCCTGCTTCTTGACGGTGGCGATCGCCGCCGCGGCCGATCCCCCCGTAGCCAGCATCGGATCGACCACCAGGATCGTCCGCTCCGATAGCCCGGGCGGGAGACGGTCGTAATAGGCCACCGGCTCGAGAGAGTCGTGGTCACGATAGAAGCCGAGGTGTCCGACCTTCGCCATCGGAAGGACGTGCAAGATGGCCTCGACCATTCCCAGGCCGGCCCGAAGGATCGGCACCACGACCGGCACCGGGCCCGCCAGCCGTGCGGTCGGCGCGAGACCGAGAGGCGTCTCGACCTCCGAGTCCTCGAGCTTCAAGTCGGCTGTCGCCTCGTAAGTCAGCAAGTAGGTGATCTCCGCGATCAGCTCGCGGAAATCCTTGTTGGTCGTTTGCCGATCGCGCAGGTAGTGCAGCTTGTGCTTGATCAGCGAGTGCTCGGGAATGACCACGCGCCCCATGACGGTCTCCTCAATTCGTCCGGATTCGCGCACATCCTAGCCCCACGTCCGAGACCGAGCAACAGCAGTCTCCGCCGAGCGACTCGAGCTCAGACGATGCCGGCCCGCCACGCTGGTGCCGACTGACGATCGAGCCGTCCTCGCTCGACCTCGAGGTCGGCGAATCGCCTCGCCGCCAAGCTCGAACCCAGAAGCCGCCGCGCTCGATGCGGATCGTTGGTCCGACCACACACGTACACGTCCAAGCTGGCGGTTCCGTGCTCGGGCCAGGTGTGCAGGCTCAGATGGCTCTCGGCGAGCAGTATGACGACGCTCACTCCTTGGGGCTCATAGCGATGCGCATGAACGGCCATCACCGTTGCCCCCATCGCCTCGGCCGCTGCCACTCCTTCGGCCTTCAGAAACTCCAAGTCGTCGAGCCGGTCACGATCACAGTCGTACAGCTCGACGAGCAGATGACGTCCGAGAAGCTCCGACATCCCACCTCACTCCTATTCGATTCGATTCACGCAAGCTTCACGGGAAGGCCCAGCGCCCAACCCTAGCAGACCCGAGTGCCCGGCGGAAAAGCCTGATCGGCGAAAGCGCCGTCGGACGCGACGCCTCCCTGCGCGGCTCGGAGATTATTATTCGCCGCTCGGGGCAAGGGCCGCGTGAGATGGGGGACGAGCACGAGGACGTTGATGCCCCCGACCGATCATGAGCTGATGCACCGTTGCCGAGAGGACGCCTCCTCGTTCGACCACCTGGTCGAGCGTTGGCAGCCCCCGGTCCAACGTGCCATCGCTCGCCTGCTCGGTCCGACGGCGGACGTCGACGACCTCTCTCAAGAGGTCTTCCTGCGAATCTACGGTGCCCGACATCGCTACCAGCCGCGGGCCGCCTTTTCGACCTGGCTCTACCGGATCGTCCTCAACGTCTCGCGGGACGCACACCGCCGCAGGTGGCGGCAGCGAGTCCCACTGGTCGACGAGCCTTGGGTCGAGACCGAAGACCCGCATGCGGCCGCTCAACTCAGCGAGCTGCGCTCCGGTGTCTCGCGAGCCCTCGCCCGGCTCCGGCCCCGCCACCGCGAGGTCATCGTGCTCCGTCACTTCACCGATCTGACCTTCTCCGAAATCGCCGAAGCTCTCGATCAGCCCGAGAGCACCGTCAAGTCGCGACTCCGAGTCGCACTCGAGAAGCTTCACCACGAGCTGAGCCGACAAGGCTTCGCCCCCCAGGAGCTCGAAGAATGAACTGTTCTGATACCGATCCTCTCTGGATCGACTGGTTGTACGGAGAGCTCCCGGCCGAGGAGCGCGCCGCACTGGAGGCTCATAGAGCCGAGTGCTCCCGTTGCCGCGCGGCGGGCCGCCGCCTCTTGGCGACTCGGGGCGCTCTCGACGAGCTGGCCGCTTCGACACCCCGCAGCCTCGTTCGGCCGGGCCCGACGAGAGTCCGTCCGCGCCGACGCACGGCCGCTGGCATCGCCGCGGTGCTTCTCGCCCTCGGTGGATGGTCGCTGGCGGCTTGGCTCTGGCAGCGCCCCGACGACGCACTTCGCAAGGTCGCCCGCCCGCAGGCAACGGCTCCTCGGGAGCCTTCGGCTGCGGCCTTGGCCGACCTCACGGAGCGGCTGCAATCTCTCGAGGAGATGAACCAGTTGCTCGCCGGTGAGATCGAACGACTCGACGAGAGCCAAGCCCGCCGGGACACCGATTGGCACCGAGCCCTCGCAGGTCAATCCTCCGACCTGTCGAAACGGCTCGACCGCATCGACCGCAACCTCCAGGCCCTTTTCCAGGCCGAGCTGGAAACCACGCAGTGATTGAAAGGACCGCTCCATGCACGCGATCATGACCGCGCTCTTGACCTTGGCCATCGCCACCGTCGGCTGGTTCGAGCTCGCCGTCCCCGGCCCTTCGAGCCCCTCCGACGCCCCCGTTCCGACCGACGCCGCCGACGAGCTGGCCGAGGACCTCGAGGTGATGAGTCGATTGCTGAAGCGCTCGCTGGCGGCACCCCGATGGTCTGAAGACGTCCTCGCCGCTCACCCCTTTCTCGCGACTCCGAACGAGCGTCGGTCCCAGGCTCCCGTCGCGGCCTTTCACCTGGAAGATTACGGCGCCGTCTTCCAGCTCGAGGTTCCTGCGCTGGTTCCCGATCCCGAAGAAGCGACCTCGCCTGCGGCCGCGGACTCCGAGTGGGACCTCTGGCGAAAGCGCTTGATGCAGCCCCCCGCTGAACACGCGGACGAGTCGATGGAGCAATGCTCGGCCTGCCATGTGGCCGGCTCGCTGCCCAAGACCCTCGCCGAGGCCACGACGCCCGGCTCGGTCCGCGACATGACTCGGCGCGTCCTCGACGTCCTGGCAGAGAACGGCCATCGCGTCCGGGGCCTCGGTTCCGACGAACGCATCGCCGTCGTGCTGACCACGCCGCCCCCCGGTTCCCCGGACGTGTTTCCGGCGTGGGGCTGGGCACGGATCGGCGACGAGATCGTCGCGTATCAGGACCTCCCGATCGAGCCGCAGGGCCTCCTGGGCACCTTGCTCGAGAGCTCGGCGCAGTCCGATCCTTCTCCGCAAGAACCGGAGCCGACTTCCACCGAGTACCGCGGGGACATCCTCGCTCGTCAAGGCAAGATCGCGGCCGCCGTCGAGGCGTACCACGAGGCCCTCGGCATCGCGCATGAAGAGCTGCCCATGCTCTCTCAGATCCCGCTTCTGAGCTTCCAGTTCATCAAGAACAAGCGACTCGACGACAGCCAACGACGCATCGTGCGCAAGCTGTCCAACACCTACGTGCAGCTCGGCGAATACGAGAACGCCATCCAGCTGCTTCAGGTGGCTCAGTCGAACGATCCGACCGCGCGGACGGATACGGCTCGAGCATCCGAGGCCTCTACGACCGAGAGCTCGAGCACGGCCTTCCCCGTCCGAAGGCGCCTGACGATTTCCGTCCGCCGCTCGGACCTGACGCGTCTCTCACGAGGAGAGATCGATCGCCGACGCTTCGACGAGATCGCCCGGCGAGAGTGGTACGGACGCTGAGTGAGTCCAAGGGAGGCCGCGTCGCGCGGCCTCCCGGCACTCAGCCCCGCCACTCCCCTTCGAAGACGAACTCGGATTGCGGGCGGCGCTCACGCGGAGCAGCCTCCCGCTCACGCAGAGCCCCGTCCAGCTGGTCGGCGTCTCCGCGGTACCCGAGCGCGATCATCGTCATCGGCTCATAGGGTTCGTCGATCGCGAATTGCTCCCGGGCACGATCGGCGTGAAAGCCGGCCATTTGGTGCAGGCTCAGCCCGAGAGCCTGCGCCTGAACCGAGAGGTTTCCGACGGCCAAGCCGAGGTCGTGACCCGCATGGCGATTGGGCTTGTCGTTGTGTGAGAAGCGCGTCCGCACGACCGTCAGGATCAGGACCGCCGCCTCCGTGGCCCAGCGGTTCCCGTCCATCACACAGCTCGACAGCTTCTCGAACGCCTCCGTCTGCTCACGGTGGGCAAACACGAAGTGCCACGGCTGCGCGTTGTAGCAGGAGGCGGCCCAGCGAGCCGCCTCGAACAGCCGAGCGAGATCCGCCGCGTCCACGGGGCGATCCGCGAAGGCGCGCGGGCTCCAGCGGTCGGCCAACAACTCATGAATCGGATACGCGGTGTCCGCGTTCTTACCGGACATCGGGACGTCTCCCCTCGCGAAGACTACTTTGAGTGACCACCTTCTTGGTGGACGAAGATCCCGCCGTTCTGCTGGGCGAGGTCGCGAAGGAACTCGACTCGAAGATGCTGCCCCATGCCGACGGTGTGAACGACCACGCTCCGGTAGGGGTTCCACTTCGCCACCGCTTCGAGGATGCGATCCGAGGAGTCTTCCGAACCGTCCGGCAGCGTCGGCGCGCCGTCCGTGAGCAGGAAGACCGTCTCGACCGAGGGCTTGTAGTAGCGATCGATCGCGCCGTGGCCGGCAAACTGGAAGGCCTTCTCGAGCGCGTCGTGGATGTTGGTCGAGCCGATCGGATCGAGCGAGCTGATCCACTTCTGCGCCTTCTTGATGGACGACGGCTTGGCCTCGACCATCTTGTCCGAGAAGAGGTCGTAGGATTCGCCGTAGGCGATGATGTTGAACTTCGTGCCCTCGGCGAGGAGACCGATCGCCTTGTTGAGCTCGCGCTTGCAGACGTCGAGGCGGCTGATGTCCCCCTCGGCCGCGGGCAGAGGATAGTTCCCGTTGAACTCGGGATTCGTCCAAGACAACACCATCGAGCCCGAAGCGTCGATCACGTAGACGATCGAGCGGCCTTCTTGGGGGATGCTGTTGTAGTAGCCGTAGGTGAGGTCGACGCCGACCGTCGACTTGCCGCCACCGAGTGGCACCATGCCGGTCGTCACCTGCAGCTTGTTGTCGTTGAACCAGCGTCGCCAGGCAACCGCGCTGTTGCCGAGCTGCTGACGGGTGAGGATCTCGAGGGCTTGAGCGATCTTCCGCTTCTGGCGTCCTTCCTCTTGGTCGAGGCGATTGATCAGCGGCTCGATGCCGTCCGGTGATCGGATCTGAGCGAAGGTCCAGGCGGCCCGCTCCCGCACCGTCGGGTCCTGATGACTCAGAAAGCGCAAGATCTTCTTGCCCGCCGACTGAGCCTTGGGCCCCATGTGGGCGATGCCCTCGAGCAAGACCGTGATCTCCTCGGGGCCCCGTGCCTTCGAGAGGCTCTTCAGGTAGATCGGCAGGAGCTCGTCCCCGAGCCGCGCGACAGCCCGAGAGACCTCGAGCTTCAGCGTCAGAGGCGCCTGCGGCTTGGCCGCGACCTCGGTGACCAGGAACTCGATAGTCTTCGTCTCGCGCATCTGCCCCAACGCCGCGACCATCTGGAGCTGCAAGCGGCGCAGGGGGTCCAGCTCACCTCGAATCTCGATGAGCCGCTCGTACTCCTGCTTCTCGACCGCCTCTCGTCGCTCGCGCTCCAACGCGAAGACACGGTTCTCGAGACGCGAGTATGCCGTCACCAGAGCCTCGGCGACCTTGGGTGTGTCGTAGGTCTTGACCTGGCGCAAGGCCGCGTCGGCGGCTTCGACGTCCCCACCGCCGGAGCTCAGCGCTCCGACCGCAGCGTCGAACGCTTTGAGGTCCTTGGACTCGTCACCGAGACCGACGAAGACCACAAAGAGCAAGGTCCACAGCGGCTGCATGAGAAGCTCCTTTCGCCCCGAGCATGCGGGCGATTTCCATTTCGAGCGCTTCCGGGCGCCCACCAGATCCATCCGAGTGAAGCGCGAGTCCCCTCTCGCGCGAGCCCCAGCATATCCGCGCGGGGGATCGATTCCCATGGGGGTGGTTCGGGCGCGAGGGCGGTCGCGGCTCTACGATCTTTCGGCTCAGCTCAGCGCGATCACGAGCCGTTCCAACACATGCACGCCGTACGAGCGCTTGCCGCGCGACGAGAACCCACACTTCTCGAGGATGCGGCGCGATGCGACATGCTCGGGGAAGATCAACGCGCAGAGCTTCTCGAGCTGCAGCTCGGAGCGAGCATGGGCGAGCGCTCCGTGCGCCGAGACATTCTCCTTCTTCAGGCCAGGCCGGAAGGTGATTCTCGTCGTCGAGCGCGTCCGCGGATCGAAGGCATAGATCTCACCATTCGGCTCCTCGTGAGTGCTGATGAACACGATCAGCCCTTCGAGGTCGGTCGGGAGCGTGGGGTGCGCGTGCGGTCCGGCAGGCCAAAGGGGCAGATTCGGCCAGGGACTGTCGACGGGAAATGCGTAGCCGCCGTTGCCGGTACCGGGACCGAGCTGGACGTGGTCGAAGAGGAGCAGGTTGTACCGAGTCGCCGCGCCGAGGGGGCCATCCTGACCGAGCGCATCGGGCCCAAGCGTTATCAGGAGCTCGGCCTGATACACGCTTCGACTCGCGTCGTAGCGCAGCCGCGCCACGCCGTCGCCGATCGGATCGGTCTCCTCCGCTCCCACGTGCTGATCCACGTACTGTGATCCGACATCGGCCGCGATAACGGTCCGCGCGTCCTCATTCGGGTCGAGCAGGCCGTTCCCGTTGACGTCGAAGCTGATGCGAACACCGTCGAAGTCGACCGGGCCGTCGTTGATGTCGAACGCGTGATCGTACGTCTCATCGAACCACTCGAGGGCGACGTACAAGCTCCGGTCGTCGTTCGCAAACGCCCAGCGGAGCAGCGACGTGCGAACGACCACGCCTTCGCCCAAGTCGCTCTGCAAGGAGACCGTCGCCTCGTGCACCGTCTCGAAGGCATCGAGGTCGACCACTCCATCGATCGGGAATCGTTCGGCGACCGGCTGACCCGGACCGCCGGATCCCGAGCTGCCTCCACTCGAGCACGTCAGCAGGCACAGGCTGGCAGTGAGCCACGCGGCGTACCTCAAACGAGCCCGGGCAAAGCGCCCACGAGCCGTCCTACTCATGACGACCTCCCTTTTCGATCCTCAATCCGACTGCGGCCAGCGGAGGATCCAGTCGTACTTCTCCTCCAGCTTCACGCGCTCACCGTCGTTGGCCCCGACTACGGTCGTGACCTCACGGTAGAGCCGAGAAGGTCGCAGGCCCTCCTCTCGAAAGCTGGTCAAGACCTCGGACGTGATCCGAAAGATGCTGGCGGTCTCGAGAAACTCGGCTCTCTCGGCGCCGGCGAGACCTTGTTGCGCGATCCAGGATCGCAGCTTATCGAGCGCGAGGCCTTCCGCCTCCTCCTGGTTCAGCTCCATCCGACGACGAATGCGTACGCAACCGGGGAACTCCTTGTCCTCGCCCAGGTGGCGGTAGCTGTCGAGACCGACGATCCTCCCGCCGGTGCCCGGGATCGGCCGGCGGCGTCGAAGCCGATCCCGGTCGGCGAGGCCGAGATCGACGTAATCGGCCACCCAGAAGCCCCAGAGCTCGCGCGCACGATCCTCTTGAATCGCGATCGCCTGCTCATCGGTGGCCCGAGCCTCCAACGCCTCCAGCGTCGCCGAGTCCGCACCGGCCTTCCGAGCCGCTTCGACAATCGCGCGCTGCGACTCTCGCACTCCCAAGACCTCGACGACCTTGCCGGCTCGGCTCAATCGGAGCGAGGGAAGCTGGCTGCGCACGATGGCCTCGATCGGTGACCGCTGCTCGGCCGGCAGCTCGGCGACCGCCTGGCCCGCAAAGGACTCGAGCACGAGCGCCGTCGACCTCAGCTCGAGCTGATCACTGCCCAAGATCGACTTCAGCTCGAGGCGGAAGCGGCCGACCACGACTTCGCCGAACTTGTTCCAATGGAACTCGACGGGTAGTACGGTGGGCACTGGCCAATCGAACGCGGGCTTCTGCTTTCCGGCATCGTCATTCGAGCAGCCGAAGCCGACAAGAAAGAAGACGAGCAGGCACGCACGTGGGGGTCGGATCATGGAATAAAACCTCGGGCTCCGGCGGGGTCGCAGGAAAAAATGGGGGGCTTCGGACGCAGCGAGCCGCCAGCTTCGGCGTTCGATGTCCGATCTTCAACGCTGAATGTGACGGTGACGGCATGGACCCCTATCTCGAGACGGGCGCATTCTACGATCATGTGGTCCCTTATCGAGAGCGAGAGGATGTGAGCTTCTGGGTCGATCTCGCCCGAGAGGCATCGGGACCAGTGCTCGAGCTCGGTTGCGGCACGGGCCGGGTCTCGATCCCCACGGCGGAAGCCGGCTGCGAGATCGTCGGGCTCGACGCCTCACCCAGCATGCTCACCCGCTGCCGCGAGAAGCGAATGCGGCTCGACCCGGCCGTGTCCCAGCGTCTCACGTTGGTGGAAGGGGACCTGAGGAGCTTCGAGCTCGGGCGACGCTTCGCGCTCGTCACCACACCCTTTCGGGTCTTCCAGCACCTCGTGGACGTCGAAGATCAGATCGCGGCGCTCCAGCGAATCCATGCTCACCTCGAGACCGGCGGTCGGTTCGTGCTCGACGTCTTCAACCCATACCTGCCCGCGCTGGCGACCCAGGACCGATCCGCTCTGCCGATGATCGAGCCCGAGTTCACTCTTCCCGACGGTCGCCGGGTCGTGCGCTCCCATCGAATCCATGGCCGAGATCACGTTCGCCAGGTGACCGATGTCGAGCTTCAGTACCTGGTGACTCATCCGGACGGTCGTGAGGAGACTCGGAGCCACCGATTCGAGATGCGGCACTTCTTCCGCTACGAGGCCGAGCACCTGCTCGAGCGCTGCGGATTGCGAGTCGACCGGGTCTTGGGGGGCTACGACGGTCGACCCTTCGGGAGCGACGAGCCCGGCGAGCTGATCGTGCTGGCGCACCGGCCGGAGATCACGAAGACACCGGAATGACGGGATCGACCGGCTTTCGTCGTTGATACGAATACTTGGCAAACATTGGCACCTCCCGCCGCCGGCTAGGGAATCCGGCGACCGGTGCCCCAGCGGGTCGGACTTCGAATGGCGCCCGGCGACCCGCCGGCTGTCCTTTCGAAGGAGGTCCTTCGATGATGCTTTGGCTACTCGTCTCACTCACGACTCGACCGCGATCCACTTCGTCCTCGCTCTGGTCCAAGTCCCCTTCCGCCTCACCGGTGATTCGGTCCGTCCAGATCTACTCGATACCGCGAGATCCAGGTCGACTCGCCGGAGTCCTGGAGCGAGTCGGGCTCGCCGGCCGAGCTCGAGACGAGCTCGCGGCCGCTTGGCTGCGCGCCCCAGCCTCGCAGTATCTGGCCATCGTGCTCCTCGAGCCGTGGGCCGGACAGCGTGACCTGACCTTCCACACGCACGTGGACGACGGCCTGGCCGTCTTGGGATCCCGAGATCGGACGCTCCTCGAGCGCCCCGTCCCGACCGCGTTCTTGGACGTTCTCCCCAGCTCGGCTCCAGCCGAGCATCGCCGAGGGGCACTCTGCCTGGAAGTCCTCGAGGGCGACCGGCTGATCGAGACGTTCTGGAAACGCCTTCCGGGTCGCGCCGGCGGGCGAGGACCGAAACCCCTCCGTGGCTCCCAGTCCGATGCGACCGGATGCTCGTAGAGCTGCACCGTGCGCAGTCAGTCGGATGACACCGCGGACTCGAAGGAAGCGGCTCAACGTCGCCAAGCCCGACGGCGATCTTCTTCGCCTCGGGCCGCGGCACCTCAGCGCGACGAAGATGAGAGAGCGGGCGCGAAAGACGGGCGAACCCACTCGTATCGCACGACCTCCCACCAGGCTGAAGCCTGGCCTCCGAAGAAAGCCTGGCCTCCGAGGGAAGCCGGCGCGTGATCCGTATCAGCTCTGCGCTTTGGTCTCGTCGATGTATCGCCGCACGAGGCGCTCAAGGACGTCGAGTGGAACCGCGCCGCTGCCCAGCACCACGTCGTGGAAATCTCGTCGATCGAAAGCCTCACCGAGCTCTCGCTCGGCCCTTCCCCTCAGCTCACGGATCTTCAGCTCTCCCATCTTGTAGGCGAGGGCCTGTCCCGGCCAAGCGATGTACCGGTCGATCTCGGTCGTGATGTTGTGGAGCGAGAGGGCCGTGTTCTCGGCCATGAAGTCGATCGCCTCCTGCCTCGTCCAGCCGAGTGCATGGATCCCGGTATCGACGACGAGTCGGCAGGCTCGCCACATCTCGAAGGTGAGTCGACCGAAGTCGCTGTACGGGTCCCCGTAGAAGCCGGCCTCGAGGCCGAGCCGTTCGGCGTAGAGTGCCCATCCTTCCACGAAGGCGGTCGCGCCATGGAAGCGACGCAGGCGAGGAAGCTGCTCGAGCTCTTGCTGCAAGGCGAGCTGGAGATGATGTCCTGGCACGGCCTCATGGAGGGAGAGCGCCTCGAGCTCGTAGAGCGGGCGGCTCGGGAGGTCGTGCGTATTCAGGAAGTACATACCGGCCCGCGAGCCGTCTCCCGCGGGCTCTTCGTAGTAAGCGGTGGTCGTCTTGGGCGCGATGAAGTCGGGAACCGGTTGCAAGCCGTACGGCATCTCGGGCAGGCGACCGAAGAGCTTGGGGAGCTGGCCGTCCATGCGTTTGCAGATGAGGGCCGCTCTCTCGAGCAGTGCCTCGGGAGTCGGCGCGACGAACTGCGGATCGGTGCGGAGAAAGGTGAGGAAGTCGTCGAAGCTCCCTTCGAACGCGAGCTCCGTGACGATCGTCTCCATCTCGGCCCGAATGCGCTGAACCTCCTGGTGCCCGATCTCGTGGATCGCCTCCGGAGTGAGATCGAGCGTCGTATAGTGCCGGACACGATGCTCATAGTAGCGCCGGCCGTCGGGGAGATCGGAGGCGGCGATCGTCTCGCGGGATCCTGGTCGATACTCTTCTCGCATGAAAACCAGGAAGCGCCGGTAGCCGGGCACGACGACCTCGGTGATCGCCTGGTGACCGTCTCGCGTCAGCCGCTCGCGGGAAGCGGCCTCGATGCGATCGGGGAACTGTGTGAAGGGACGCGCCAGCCGACTGTCCTCGGGTCGCTCGACGACGTGCGCCGAGATCGTCTCGTCGTAGCCTTCGAGGACGACGCGCGGCAGCGTCCACCCGCTCTTCAGCCCGGAGCGCATGAGCGCAATGTGCTGCTCCACCCACGGCCCGAAGGCGCGGAGCCGGGCGATGTACGCTTCGTAGTCCGACTCGGTATCGAGCGGCGTGATGTCGGGAAGCTGGGCGAAGTCGATGTGGAAGCCCGCTCGGTTCGTGATCGGGATTCGGTGGCCTCCGAGCTCGATGTCGGCGATGCGATCGTCGAGGAGCCGCTCGACGAACTCGGCATTGATCACGGCCGGCTCGGAGAGCCGGGTCCGGTCGATGGCTTCGAGACGCTCTCGGAAGCCTCGGAGCTGACCAAGCCGCCGCGTCCACGCCGCCGGCGAGACGTCGCCGAGGCGATCGCGGCCACGGGTTTCACCAAGACGCGTCGCGAACAGCGGATCCGCGGCGAGGTCCGCCTCCCAGATGTCCTTGCCGAGCAGCTCGAGCTGGACCAGGGAGGAGGCTTCGGGCTCCTCGAGTGAGAACGGCGAGCAGCCGCTCAGCAGACCGATCCAGAGCAGCAGGCTCGTCGCCCGACGTAGCATCATTCCTTCATTTCCTCTCGAGTGTCTGGAGCGGCTCATCCGCTCAGCGATCGCCGTTCTCGGACAACAACCCTTCGAGGATCGACTCGAAGCGCGATCGCAGATTGTCGTAGGCCGGACCCGTCGCGGGTCCGCTGAAGCCCGTGTGCACCGCCACCACCTCGCCGTCCGCCGTCAGGAAGATCGTGGTCGGGTACGAGCGCACGCGGTCGAGTGCCTTCAAGGCCTCGGTCGCTTTCTTCTTGTCCGACGGCCCCGCGATCAGGATCGGGTAGGCGCTCCCGTGACGCTCCTGATAGCGACGGATCTGTGCGACGTTGCGCTCGAAGTCGTCGGTCAGCTCGAAGGCCAGGCCCAGGATCGACAGCCCGCGCGGCCCGAAGCGCTCCTGGAGCTCTTTGAGATAGGCCGCCTGATCATGACAGTTCGGACACCACGAGCCGAAGACGTAGAGGATGCGGGCGCGCCCGTCGAAGGCCGGATCCGCGAGCGAGCGCTTCTTTCCCGTGAGGTCGGGGAACTCGAGATCGGCGAGGGCGATGTGGTCGATCCACTTGGTTTGCTCGAACGCGTCCGGCAGCGCGGCCTCGAGATCGGGCGTGGCCGTCCAGGTCTCGTGCCAGCTATCGCGCGACCAGAAGTCACCTCGGAGGCGCCCGGCATCATCGAGGCGCGCGTCGAAGAGAAAGGCGTGCGCCCCATCGAAGCACGACAGCCGCAGGCGGTTCCCCTCGAAGGACCCGGCGAGGAAACGGTAGTCACCGGTCGTGGTGAGAAAGGTGGCTTCGACGGTGCCGGTCGCGCCGAAGCGCAGGATCATCACACTCGGGTCGTCGCTCTTCTCGAACTGCACGTGCCAGCGCTCGGGCGCCTCGAGGCGCGGGCTGGCGACCGACGCCGGCAACGGCTCGAAGCGCGGCCCAATTCCGGCGCGCGCCCGGAAGGGCAGCTTGGACCACTTCTCGGTGCCGCTCCGCTTCGTCCACTCCCCGCGCAGCTCGGTGCCATCGGCCTCGATCGTCGCCCGGATCCCAGAGTCGTAGTGGGGTATCGCGAGCCGCAGCTCTTCGCCAGCGACCTCGACCTCGGGAATCTCGATCCGCTCGGACCCGTTCACGACCGTCGCCTGCCACGTGTCGCCGTCCTGGGACAGATCGAGCCCGAACGGAAGCTGCCCCCCCGGACTCTCCAACCAAGCCCGCCACGAGCCGGGTTGGAGGTCGGGAGTGGGGAGAGTCGAGGAGACGAGTAACGTCAGCAGCGAGAGCATCGAGGTAGTCTCCGGAAAGTGGAGGAGGCCCGTTGCTGAAGCATAGGCGAACGCGGGTGTGGCGGGAACAGTCTGCGGCGAGCGGTTTGCCGCGAAAACCGCTGGACCACCCGCGGTCCCAGCGACTCAACCAGAAGCAGTGCGTCTGCGCAGCTCCGCCGCGGTTGCGCCTCGCGCGGCGGGCGGCATCGCTGCGCTCGCCGCGGGGCGGGAGCCGGCTTCGGCTCGGCTCCCGCGAAGGCCGGTTCGGGCGAAGCCCTCCCGGCCGAGGATGCTCGCCGGCCGCTTCGCGGGCCCTGCTCGATCCGCGGACCACGCCGCGTGCCCGCGTCTAGCCGGCTCACGCTCCGGCTTCGCACGGAGCGGAGCGCTCGAGACAAGACCCCTTGCCCCGGGCCCCACACCGGCCACCGAGTCACCGCTCACGGCTGACCCGGAGTAAAGAAGTAAGGTCAATCAGTGATGACCCTGGCGGGGCGGAGGCCGAGGAAGTCCCAGAAGTCGTTCGGCGAGATGAGGTTGCGGGACGCCGAACGCGCGTACTCGGCCGTGTAGTTGAAGCTGCCTCCGCGGTAGACGCAGGCGCGGGGGCCTCTCCCGGAGCGCAGGCCATCGCCGGCTCGAGGGTCGATCTCGTAGTTGTGAATATAGTCTCGGCACCATTCCCACAAGCTGCCGTGCACGTCGTGGAGGCCGAACGGATTCGGCTCGTAGCGCCCAACCGGACCAAATTCACGGCCGTCGTCAAACACCGCGACTCCCTCCAGCTCTTCCTCGGTGGCAGCGATCGACCAAGGCGTTGTGGTGCCGGCCCGTGCTCCATACTCCCATTGCGCCTCGGTCGGCAGCTTGAGCCCGATCGCGGAGAGGGTCGCGTCGCACTCGTCCCACGAGACTCGTGCGACGGGGTTCCGCCAATCTTCCAGATCCAAGAGCCTTCTAGGATCCTCCCCGGTCAGCACGAGCCACTGGCGGCGAGTGGCTTCGTACTTCGAGAGAAAGAAGGCCTCGAGCGCCACGCGGCGGACCGGTGCCTCGTCGAAAACGGCATTCTCATCGTAATTGGGCCCATTCGGGTCCTCTTTCTGCGCGCCCATCCAGAACTCGCCGGCGGGCAGCAGCACGAAGACCAGGCCCATGCCCTCTTCGATCTGGATCCGGCCCTCCTCGCCACGCAGGGCCTCGTCTCCCGACTCGAGGTGCGAGAACTCCCACAGTCCCGACTTCGGGTCCTTACCGATGGGAAGCAATCCGTACTGAGGGGAGACCTTCAGACCGCCGTACGCCTGCAGCTGAGCGATGTCGGTGATCGCCTCTTTCCAGCGGCGACGGGCGTGGTCGCTGTCCAACGTTTGCCGGATCATCCCGCGGACGTGCTCGAGACGATGGCGGACCTCGGCCAGACTCGTGCCGAGCTTCGAGAGCGGAGGCATCTCGCCCTGGACCTCGAGGAATGCTTCGAGGTCCCCGACCAGCCGGGTGAGGCCCCGGACTCGCCAGTCACGTTGCTCCGCCGTCAGCTCGCGGAGGAGCTCACTGGACGAAGCGGTGTTGTCGTCCGCCCCAAGCTGCTGCAGCTTTTCAGCCAGTCGCTTCCGCTCGGGACGCAATGCCTCGGCTCGCCGAATCCAGCTCTCCATCGGCATCACGAGACGCGGTCCCTCGAGCCACGGAAACGCCTCGGCCTCCCGCAGCAGGTCTTCCAACGTCGCCGAGAGCGACAGATCGAGCGTCTCGCGCAACACCTGGCGAGCTCGTGCATCGCTCGCCTGCGCCCTGGTCGTGGCCAGCTCGGCCTCGTCCCGCGCGTCCGTCACTTGCCGGAACGCGATGATTGTCCCCACAACGATCACGACGAGCGCCATTGCCACGACCGCCGCAACGCCTTTGTGCCGACGGATCGCCATGCGCAGCACGTAGCCCAGGCTTGGGGGGCGAGCGCTTATGGGACGGTCTTCGACGAACGCCTCCAAATCGCCGGACAGCTCGGCGGCCGTGTCGTAGCGGAGCTTGGGGTCCTTCTCGGTCGCCTTGCGGACGATGGTGGCCAGGTCGCGAGGTGCGCTGCGGTTGGCCTTCTCGATCGGGACAGGCGCCTCACGGAGAATCTGCTCGATGAGGCGCGCCTGGTTGTCGCCGTCGAAGAAAGGCCGATCGGTGATGAGCTCGTAAAGGGTCGCTCCGAGCGAGTACACGTCCGCGCGCCGATCGAGGGAGAGGAGGTTCCTTTGCAGCTGCTCAGGCGGCATGTAGCGCAGCGTTCCGAGCACCTGCCCCTTATCGACCGTCAAGGAGACCGATGCGTTCTCCATCGCCGCCAGGCCCAAATCCATCACCACGGCGCGATGATCCGCCGCCGTGATCATCACGTTGGCGGGCTTCAGGTCGCGGTGGATGATGCCGTGCTCGTGCAGGTGATCGACGCCGAGGGCCGCGTCCCGGAAGAACCGCGCCACCTCGACATAGCGGTCGCTGCCACTCTTCGAGTGCACGGCCGCCTTGGGCACGTCGGGGGCATTCTCGAACAGCGCCTGCCGCTCCTTCCGCGCCGCCTCGCATGCCGTCGACACCGCCGAGCTGAAATCACCCGTCTTCGAGAGCGCCTTGGCCACGTCCTCGAGGTCGGCGCCCTCGACGTACTCCATCGCATAGAAGGGCACGCCCTCGCGCATCCCCGACGTGAGGATCTTCACGACGTTCGGATGCTCACACCGCGAGAGCGCCGCGACCTCTCGCCGAAACCGCGCCAGCGCAACCGGGTCCTGAGCCAGGTGCTTGGGTAGCAGCTTCAGGGCGACCCGTCTGCCCAGCGTCGACTGCTCGGCGAGGTAGACCTCGCCCATGCCACCTTCACCCAGCTTGCCCAGGATCTGGAACTCGGCGAAGTGGTCGCCTTCCGGCGCTGACTCGGGCTCGGGCTCGTCGGGAGGCGCCGTGAACAGCCGATCGAGGTCGGCCTCGAGCGTCGGTGCCAGCTCCGAGAGAGCCCCCCCGCGCAGGATCTCGCCCGAGCCATAGTCGAGGTACTCGGGCCGCCGGCCTTGCCCGTTGAAGCACGAGAGCTTCTCGGTCTCCTCATCGAACAGCAGCCACGGATACAGGCTCCGCCACACGTCACCCGCGCGCCAGTACAACCGATGCGGCTCGATGTCGGACCCCACCGCCGTACCGCCTTGAGCCAGCACACGCGGGATCTCGCCGGTCAAATCCAGCACGTGCGCCCGGCGGCCCTCGCCGCCCTGCAAGGCCACGGTGCCCACGAAGAGCATCTTGCCCGTCGGCGGTAGGAAGAGCTCGGCCTCCCAGGCGGCATCGAGCGCACCGAGCAGGATCTCGCCCGCGTCCTGATTGAACGAGGGCGTGCGCGCCGAGCCGTGACCGACGACCTTGTTGCGATAGGCCGGCAAGGCATCGAGCAGCTCGCGCCCGCTCACGCTCCGGCGCTCCGGCTTCTCGTCCCGCCCGACCTCGCACAGCAGCCGGAAGCACTCGGCGAGCGCCCGTTGCTCGATGCGACCGTCGGGTACCGTCAGCGCCGACACCCATTGCCCGATCGATCCTCGACGCAGCGCCGAGACGTCCTTCGGCGGCGCGGCCGCCACGGCCAGGCGCACCGAGACCTCCCACGCGAAGTAGGCCGTGTCGTGACGGTCCTTCGAGCTCTTCGCATTGCGAGCCCGGCGCCGAAGCTGCGCGACGGGCAGGGGAAGCCAAGCCATCGATGTCTCCTTCGTCTCCATCATGATGCCGGACGGGGCGAGCGGTCGCCAGGGGGCGAGGTGCGTCGGCGAGCAGGATGCGTCGCGCAGGACCCTTCACTCCGCGGAAGAGATGCGGGCGGGCCGCCCGCGCTCCCAGGGGGGAGGCACTTGAACTGCACCACGCGGCAAACTGACTCGGAGGCCGTCGCTGTGCGGGCTCGCCGGGCGACAGCTTCGTTGCACTCGCGAGCGCAATCCTCGACTTTCCAGTGCCGGGCCGCCCACCGAATCACTCCTCACCGCTTACAGAAACAGCACCGGGCCGCCCACCGAATCACTCCTCACCGCTTA
>JAJDCO010000109.1 GCA_029260795.1 Planctomycetota bacterium
TAACGCATTAAGTACCCCGCCTGGGGAGTACGACCGCAAGGTTGAAACTCAAAGGAATTGACGGGGGCCCGCACAAGCGGTGGAGCATGTGGTTTAATTCGATGCAACGCGAAGAACCTTACCTGGGCTTGACATGCTACTGGTACCAACCTGAAAGGGAAGGGACTGCTAGCTTGCTAGTAGAGGTAGTGCAGGTGCTGCATGGCTGTCGTCAGCTCGTGTCGTGAGATGTTGGGTTAAGTCCCGCAACGAGCGCAACCCTTGTCCTTAGTTGCCATCAGGTTATGCTGGGAACTCTAAGGAGACTGCCGGTGATAAGCCGGAGGAAGGTGGGGATGACGTCAAGTCCTCATGGCCCTTACGCCCAGGGCTACACACGTGCTACAATGGCCGGTACAGCGTGGAGCGAAGCCGCGAGGTGGAGCAAATCACTGAAAACCGGTCTCAGTTCAGATTGCAGTCTGCAACTCGACTGCATGAAGTCGGAATCGCTAGTAATCGCGGATCAGCATGCCGCGGTGAATACGTTCCCGGGCCTTGTACACACCGCCCGTCACGCCATGGAAGTCGGTAGCACCCAACGTCGCTGGCCTAACCCCTCGGGGATGGACGCGCCTAAGGTGAGATCGATGACTGGGGCGAAGTCGTAACAAGGTAGCCGTACCGGAAGGTGCGGCTGGATCACCTCCTTTCTAGGGAGACATGGACTCGAGTCGATTGAGATGTCGAGTCTCACTCCTAAGGTCGATGCTCAGAAGACTGAAAGCATGCACACTCTTTTTATTTTTTTCGTCCAAGTGCTGGGCGTCGGCTTGTTTTAGCGTAGTACCATGAGTTTCATGGGCCTATAGCTCAGCTGCGGTTAGAGCGCACGCCTGATAAGCGTGAGGTCGGTAGTTCAACTCTACCTAGGCCCACTCTGAAATGTTGGAGTGGCTGTCTTGCGAGTTGGGGCTGTAGCTCAGCTGGGAGAGCGCCGCCCTTGCAAGGCGGAAGTCGTCGGTTCGACCCCGATCAGCTCCACTAGGATTTGGATGTTCTTTGACAATTTGGAATCATATTTTAAGTAGCGAGCACCAGACTATCTGTTGTTAATTAGGATTTTTGGTTAAGTTACTAAGAGCACACGGTGGATGCCTTGGCACAAGAAGGCGATGAAGGACGTGGTAAGCTGCGTTAAGCCTCGGGGAGATGCAAACAATTGTAGATCCGAGGATTTCCGAATGGGGCAACCCTCCCAGAGTCATGTTTGGGAATTGCTTGCTGAATACATAGGCAAGTTAAAGCCAACGGAGAGAACTGAAACATCTAAGTACCTCCAGGAAAAGAAAACAACCGTGATTCCCCAAGTAGCGGCGAGCGAACGGGGAACAGCCTAAACCAATTTTGTGTTAAAGCCTGTCTGCCTTGCAAAGTTGGTGTTGCGGGAATTGATTTGATTGCCGGACAGGGTAATCGGAAAGTCATAAACCGTTTCTCTATCTGAATCACTCTGGAAAGGTGAGCCAAAGTGGGTGATAGCCCCGTAAGAGAAAGAGTGACGGCTTTCTGAATTAATCTCCCAAGTACCACGGAACACGAGAAATTTTGTGGGAATCCGGGTGGACCACCACCCAAGGCTAAATACTCTCTTGTGACCGATAGTGAACCAGTACCGTGAGGGAAAGGTGAAAAGTACCCCTGGCGGGGAGTGAAATAGTACCTGAAACCGTGTGTTTACAAGCAGTGGGAGTCTAAATTCCTTCGGGAATAAGGACGACCGCGTGCCTTTTGCATAATGAGCTGGTGAGTTGCTTTGCGTTGCAAGGTTAAGGCTTTAAGAGTCGAAGCCGTAGCGAAAGCGAGTCTTAATAGGGCGACAAGTAACGTTGAGCAGACGCGAAGCCGAGTGATCTACCCATGGCCAGGGTGAAGCGGCTGTAACAGGTCGTGGAGGCCCGAACCCACTAACGTTGAAAAGTTAGGGGATGAGCTGTGGGTAGGGGTGAAAGGCCAATCAAACTCGGAGATAGCTCGTTCTCCTCGAAATAGTTTTAGGACTAGCCTCGTGATATAGAGTGGCGGAGGTAGAGCTCTGATTGGGCTAGGGCCCTCACAAGGGTACCAATCTCAAATAAACTTCGAATGCCGCTTACTTGTTTCACGGGAGTCAGGCTGTGGGGGATAAGCTCCGCAGCCGAGAGGGAAACAACCCAGACCGACAGCTAAGGTCCCCAAGTATGAGCTAAGTGATAAAGGATGTAGAATCGCACAGACAACCAGGATGTTGGCTTAGAAGCAGCCACCATTTAAAGAGTGCGTAACTGCTCACTGGTCAAGCGGTTTTGCGCCGATAATTGCCGGGACTCAAGCTCATCACCGAAGCTTCGGACGCTCGACTTGTCGGGCGTGGTAGAGGAGCGTTCCATTAACCGTCGAAGGTTGACTGTGAGGTCGGCTGGAGGACATGGAAATGATTATGCCAGCATGAGTAGCGATAAAAGAGGTGAGAATCCTCTTCACCGAAAATCTAAGGTTTCCTGAGTAAAGTTCGTCTTCTCAGGGTTAGTCGGACCCTAAGCCGAGGCCGATAGGCGTAGGCGATGGAAAACGGGTCAATATTCCCGTACCACCAAAGGGCGCTAATCCAAGGGGTGACGCAGAAGTGACAGGTCAGCCAGCCAATGGAGTGCTGGTCTAAGTGCGTAGGATGGTCAACGTGGTAAATCCCGTTGACCGTAAATCCGAGACACGAATGGGAAATGAGGCTTTGCCAAACCAACTGACCGTAAGCATGCTGCCAAGAAAAACCTCGTGGATTGTCCAAGGTGACCGTACCACAAACCGACACAGGTAGATAAGGAGAGTATCCTAAGGTGCGCGAGTGATCTCTGGTTAAGGAACTAGGCAAATTGACCCCGTAACTTCGGAAGAAGGGGTGCCCTGAGTAGGTGAAGAACTTCGCGTTCGGAGCCCAAAAGGGTCGCAGTTGACAGGCCTGGGCGACTGTTTACTAAAAACACAGGTCTCTGCAAAGCCGTTAAGGCGAAGTATAGGGACTGACACCTGCCCGGTGCCGGAAGGTTAAGGGGATGTGTAATCCTTCGGGAGAAGCACTGAACCGAAGCCCCGG
>JAJDCO010000110.1 GCA_029260795.1 Planctomycetota bacterium
CACGATGACGCGCCGGCGTTCGGGTGCGGTCGTGAAGCGATTCTTTGTCGCCGACTCAGCAGAGTTCGTCGTGGGCCGAGGCGAGACGGTCGACTCGGCCACCTCCGAGAGCCTCTCCGACCTCGCCGAGAAGCTCGTCGACCAGCTCTACGAGGACTTCTGAAGCGGGCAGCATAATCTCCAAGAGTTCGACTCCTGTGCGGGGTAGCGACCGAACCGCTCGAAACACCTCGATTCGAGGCAATCGGCTTCGGGCCCCTGGCTTGCGCTGGGACGCACGTTTCGTTTGGAATCGGCCTGGCCCCGAGGAAGTCCCAGCTCGATCGATTTCACCCCAGCTTTGCGAAACGAAATGCTCCAGACCGTTCCCCTCGGAGGCCCGACTCTCGGAAACCCGAATTCATTCGGGTGGGAGGTCGTTCGCGCTTCCGAAGCCGTCGTGATCGCCGAGGGCGTATCCAGCGGACTGAAGTCCGCCCTCCGGTTTGGCCATCGTGTCAGTCGGCTTCGCAGTCGGTCTCTAGTGACGATTCCCGTCAGTGGATCTCCCGCTCTCGCACGTGTAGGAAGTACAGAGACCCATGGGCGCCGCTCCGCTCGGCGTGGTGGCGTCCAATCGTGGTCGCGCTCGTCCCGCGCAGTCTGTCGGATTGGAACCATCGCGATCGGCGCCGGCTGCGGCTCCTGCGCGGTCAGCTCCGCCAATCGATCACGGTCTCTGCGCGCGATGTCCTGTGGTCGCAGCACGCGATGCAAGCGGGCCGAAGGGCCTTGCGTGGGTCGAGCGCGGCATCGGAGCGCACCGGTGCCAGAGCGGGATCGAGAGCCACACTGTGCTGTCGGGGGAGGGCGCAGGGAGCCAAGCTGCGATTGGCCGAGGCGGCCTGGCGGCTCGATACGCAAAGCCGCCGGCCCGGAGACTACCCGGCGGCTAAAGCGCGTGACGACGCACTGCCCCATGGATACGATGAGAAATCCGCGCGCGGCTCTATTAGGCCGCTGCTCGCGCCTCGAGGACGCCCAGCAAGGACAAGCGCCCGGCCGCAAGCGGCGACGTGCCCAGCGCGAAGCGATCCTCGTCACTCTGGAAGACTTCAAACTGATCGAAGGGACCCGAGGCGACAGGCACTCCGGGAGCCCCAGAACCGTAAGTAGCTTCATAGGCACCACATTCGGGCACGTATTGACTCGGGTTCCGAACCACATGCCGCTCCCGAATCTGATGTATCAGTGCATTCAGCAGGCCGGAGTATTGAATGGCTCAAAGCGGCTGACCGCTGGCGAGGTCGAACTGGAACATGATCATGTCGCCAGTGAGAAGTCCTGCGATTGAGTTGGGGGCCTGGAAGGGCGCTGGTTGCGTACAACAAACCAAAGGAGCATCGCGATGACTTTGTGGGCCCTCAAGGTGACGGTCAGTTTGCTTCTCTTGGTCGAGGCATCTCCCACTTGCTGCCTGCTTGAAAGTGCTCAGGAGAACAATCGGCAGCTGCAGGACTACACGGTTCCCGAATTGATCGCGACATTGTCGGATTGTGCCAGCAATCCGGGTCAGGTTCCCGCGGACTACCTCAAGGTGGTGGAGGTCGCTAGAGAGTCGGAAGATAAGGCCGCAATTCGGCTTCTTAAGGACACCGCGGAAGCATACGGTCGTGCCGGAAGGCGCTCCGCGTGCTTTCATGCTCTCAAGCAGTACAGCCTGGCTGTCACGCCGTATCCGAGTCAGTACCTTCTTGATGGCGTCGGTAAGTTTCGGGGCGAGCGGTTTTTTGCAGAAGCGGCCTTGGCTCTTCTCGCCTCGCACCCAGAGCTTGAATTGTTTGAAGAGGCCCACGCAAGACTGGCTGAGGTTTCGAAAGGGGGAGTGCTTCGAGAGCATCGAGACTTGAGGCAGCTCCTACAGATGGCGAAGGCTACCTCTCAATACTACTCTCGCTTTCGCTCGTTTGAAGACAATAGCCACCAGGCGGCATTCTTAATGAGCTTCTCTTTGTTTGTCCCTGATGGCTCGCGCAGGAATGAGGACCTGGATGCCCCAGATCAAGCTTGGGCAAGGAGGGCATTCTTTGAGTTGAGCGAGAGAGCCCCGGAGATGGTTGCCGGAAAGCTATGCGAGTATGTCGTCAGAGCTGGAATTGGTGCTGCTGAACCTAAACTTGATCTCGTCTATGGGGCTGTTTCCGTTAGCGCGATGGACAAGCTGAAAAGCATGCTGATTCAATAGATCGACGGCATCCTTCAATACCTCCGCAGCGGACGACTGATGAAGGTGCGCGTCGAAGGCATCAACAATTGCATTCGAGTCATCGCCAGACGCACCTACGGCTGCCATAGCGCTCAAGCCCTGACTCTCGATGATCTTCCTCGGCTGCGGCGGCATCACTCTCAACGCACAGCTACCCACCTGATCCGACGCACACGTCATTTAGGACGGCCGAGACAAGTCCCTTGAGGAATTGTGACCATGTTTCGATTTCGGTGCGCGTTCGTATTCTCTTTAGTTCTTGCATTGGAAGTTGTGTCAGCCTCGAGCTTTGCTCGACCGCTGCAGGGTCAAGTTGAGCGCGAATTGTTGGATCAGGATTTGACCCCGGAATCCGTTCGGTCTCGTTTTGACGCGCTGCTTTCCGGTCAATCGTCGCTTACTCATGCTGAAACAGTTGCGACCCTGGAGGCCGCCGGGGCCATGCGCGGGCGGGCTTTCTGGGGCAATGTTCTCATTCTCCTGAACCAGCTGCCTAAGCAGTACACCCTCGATTGCTATGTCGCGGCGTTTCGCTTGCGTGCTCGAGAATCGGGCGCAAAGGTCATCGAGGCCATTGATGCCGTTCAAACCTCTGGCGACATTGATCGCGTTTATTTTGGCCTGCGAGTCTTGGGCTTGTATCCTGAGCTTAGGATGGAGAAAGCTGCTGCCGCCGCAATCGAGCGAATCAAAGGACGAGGACCGCGAGAACGCTCAGATGAACGATGGCGGTTCAGGATACAGGTACTCGGTTCGCAAATTGTATACTTGCGCTTCGTTCGTGCATTGCAAGAGAAGTACTCCAGCCTGTCTACCCCTGATGAGAAAGCTCGATTCCTTATCGCGCTGCCCATGAAATCCGATCCGAAGCGGTGTTTGGGACGACGGTCGTGAGCTCACTGCGGCATGGGCGCAGCGCAAGCTGTTCGAGCTCTCTGAGCAACAGCCTCGTGAGGTTGCAAATTGGCTTTTTCAGCTTTCGGCTGAAGGTGTGGATCTCGAGGAATGGCCGCCAGGCGTAGAATGCTCCTCGCAAGCGTTGCGCGAGTTTCGCAGTGACCTTGCAAGCAAGATCGCAAGAGGCGCAAGGCTATTGTATCAGGACTTGAGCCGATGAGTCCGACGAGGGGCGCCTTGTGTCTGGATCGTCAGGAGGCCAGGTAGCCGTGCATGGCGTACGTGTGTCAGGAGAATCACGTGCAATGGTGGCGCAGTGCGGTGCTGTGTGTCAGGGCATCCTGGAGCTCAGGTGACAGAGCAGCGCCGCCTGTTCTTGACGAAAGCAGCGTCTCTTCTCGTGCCGGGATTCGGGGGGCTGCTTCAGGAGCTGGGCGAGATTCAGCTCGAAGGATCCGTCGTCTTGAACCAAATCTCGCACGGTCCGGCGCGAGCGACGTCAGCCGCATGATGCGCGAGACGTAGGACCGGTCGATATCGAGCGCCCGTGGCCGATTATCTCGCGCGCCACCGCGTGCTGCACCTCTAAAGCGTGCCCCGTGTCGATGGCGGTCTGAAACCGCGTGAATCTGGCGGTGAAGATGTGCGAGCGGGGTTTGATTCCGGGGATCGATCTGTGAGGTGGATCTGAATCCGGATCTGGTTCGGGGGAGCTCGAGGGGACCGGCTTCGGCCAGATCGGAATGCTCGGCCGCCGGAGAGTTCTGCGTCACGAAGTGCCGAAGAATGTCCGCGCCGTGGCGCTGCACCTTCGCGGGGCCGACGCCTTCGATCTCGGAGAGAGCGGTCGGGCTGTCGGGGTGCTTCTCGATGATGGCGACGAGCTGGCGGTTCGTCAGGATCACGTAGGGGGGAACGCCTTCTTCGCGCGCCTTGGCCGCTCGCCACTCTCGCAGGGAGTTGAACAGCGTCCGGCCGCGCTCGTCGAGCCGGGCGGCAGGGTCCTTCGAGGAACGATTGCGCGACGATGCCGGTCCTCCCGTCGAGGCGCCCTCGCTCGCGACGGGCGCTTCCTGATACGTGACGACGCCGAGTAGGTGCGGGATGTCGTTCACCTGGAAGAAGTGCTCGCGGAAGGAGAGCACCTCCTTGTCGCTAATGAGCGTTTGAAGAGCCGACTCGTCGAAGCCGCCCAACGTCGACGAGTACCGGAGAGTGATCAAACGAACGCGCATGGCAGGGCTCCCTCAGGTCGACATTCGAGGATCGATGCGGCTCATGCCCTGCCACCCCCATCC
>JAJDCO010000012.1 GCA_029260795.1 Planctomycetota bacterium
GCGCAGGGCTCGCCCCGGCAGCTCCTGAGCCCGACGCCGAGGGAGCGTTTCAGCGCGCGCCCCCTCTCAAGGAAGCCGAAAGCCCCTTCGAGAGCGGCCGGACGCGCTTCCGGCACCCACTCGGTAGTTAGGAGAGCCAAAAAAACTCTGACTCCCCCTTGAATTCGGTCAGGTTACAAGTAGCTTCGATTGCGTTGTGAGTTGACTCGGGCTTCCTGCACCTTCCTGCACCTTCCTGCACCTTTTCGGGTGCGATCCGATCATGAGACGTGGACGGTACAGGCTGAAGGGCAGAAGCACACTGAAGACCCAATACAGAGGAAGAGGAATGAAGATGCGCACCCTTTCCCACCATGGCCCGGCGCTGTTCGTCACTCTCGCGCTGACTCTGCTCATCGCAACGAGCGCAGGAAACACCTCGCGAGCGACCACCGTCACATCAACACCGAGCGCAAGCACTGCAAGGGCGGAAGAGAGCACCGCTTCGAACGGAGATTGGGACTGTTTTCCTTGCGGCCAGATCCTGTTTTACTCGAGGGTAGGCGAGTGCTGGGGGGCACCAATCGGTACCGAGCGATGGTGCGAGAATCCGCCGAATTCGTGTCAAATCAAGATCACCTTCAACAACGGTAATCCACCCAAGGCCTACAATCTGCCCTGCACCGGTGGCGGCGGTGAATCCTACGGCTACTGGAACCAGTGCGCCACCACCGGGCAGTTTTGCGTGTACCATCCCTGAGCCTCCAGACCAAACGAGAGCTGGCCGACGCCGAAGCTCTCGGCGTCGGCGACCCAGAGTCGAACGGGAGGGTCTCATGAAGATTCGGATTTCTGCGCGACCTCTGCTGGCGTCAGCGGTCGTCACACTCCTGCTCGGGGCCTTCCATGGCACCGCAAGCGCCGACACCTTGCTCTCGGTGCTCGTCAAGGACGAGCGCGGCGTGTTGCAGCAAAATGCGCGGGTCGAGGCGACCAGCGCTCGCGGCACCACGCTCTCGACCCATTTCGCTGACGACGGTAGCTATTTCATTGCGGGATTAGCTCCTGGGACGTGGCACGTCTCCTGCAATGCCACATGGTTCTACCCTTCGGGTGAAGACATCGAGATTCCGGACGGCCAAGAAGTCCACAAACTCGAGCTCGTTCTGAAGCGGATCTCCATCAGAATTCGCCTTCTCGATGCGGACGGCAAGGCGACCCACCGGCCCTTCCTCTCAGGACCGCGCGACGAATGGATCCAGGATTCCAATGGCTCAGTCGTCCAGCCTCCTCTCTGGATCGTGCCGTCCTTGGAACAACTCCCCTCCGAGCTCTCCCCCTACCCGGGTCGATATGGCTATTGGCACTACATTGGCCACGACTTGGGACGGTTCTTCGAGGGGCCCGACGACAAACAGTTCTGCGAACCGGGTGGTGGATGTCGAGAGGTTCACATTCCAAAAGGCTGTTTCGGAATCCTCGAATTGGCGAGCCCGCCGCCGCTTCACGCTTCCCTGACTCTAATGAACCAGGTGCTCGCCAGCGAGCTTCTGGAGCCCGGCCAGGACGAAGTGGAGTTCACAGTCAGCCGGGAGGACATGCTGAAGCAGCTCAGCACCGTGAAGCTGCGCCTGATCGATGCAGAGACGTCGAAGCCTGTCACTGGCGCTCGGATAGGCTTCAAGACCTACGATCAACTCCCCGGCCCCGCCTTTGGCAACGTATCGATCGCCGATGACGGCAGCGTTCTGCTCACCTATCAAGTCCCGGGGCTCCAGGAGCTGTGGATCGATGCCCCCGGTTACGAGGACTTTGGCGGCTCCTTCGATTCTCCGACGGTCGACGTCCGTAATCTCTTCCTCATACCAGCCGGCGAGACGATCGACCTCGGAGAGGTCAAGCTCCATCGGCCGACCTCCATCTCCGGTGTCGTCCAGAATGCGAACGGCCAGCCCGTCGCGAATGCCAGCGTGTGGATCCGCAATCTCGATCGCGTTCGCTTCCCGCAGCCGATCTACCCGTTTGCTGTCTCTCCAGTGGATGCGAATGGGGCTTTCTCGATCGAGGGAATGGGGAAGGGGCGTTACATGGTCGTCGCGGGGGCACGCGATGGCGCATCTTGGGATTGGTACGGAACGACCGAGTGGGCCTGCACTCCAGTAGTCGTCGACGCTAGCAAGGAGCCCGTGAAGGACTTGAAGCTCACCCTGGATCCGGGAACGCAGGTTGTCGTTCGAGCCGGCGCCGATACGCCGGTCCAGAGCGTCGCCACGATCGAAGGCGAACAGGGGAAGCTGTTCTGGAGCGACGAGTTACTCCCGGGCCGCTTTTCGACCCTGCGACTCGTTCCGGGGAAGTACAAGATCCGTGCTTACGACCTTCTGCTGGAGAACTGGTGGCTAGAAAGGTCGCTCGAGGTTGGAGAAGATTCCATCGTCGTCGATCTCTGAGCTCGAAGCTCGTCGAAACTCACACGGAGGGACGCATGGCGAGGAAAGCTATCTGGCCCCTGTTGTGCTTGCTGCTGTTGGGCGGCGGAGCGTTCCTGTTGCTCGAGCGACCCGATGGGGAGAAGCAGACAGACTCCCAGGCGGCCGCGGATTCGCCCACTGCGAGTAAAGCAAGACCTGCTCCCTCGAGCTCGCTCGGAGCGATCGCCCCTTCGACGCAACGGCTCTCGCAGGGCATACCTGACACGATCGCTCCCAATGTGACAAACGAGCTTCAAGGGAGAATCGTCTTCCGGACCGGCTCGCCAGCGATTGGCGTGACTCTCCGCGTCGAAAGGCGGGAAGATGAGCGTCTTGCTCCGCGAATTGCGATCACGGGCGAAGAAGGCGAGTTCTCGATCGAAGACCTGAGCGGATCGTGTATGGCGTCGTTGGAAATCGAGAGACCTTTTCAATTCACGAGGACCGGGTCGCGCACGGTCGAAGTCACAATACCCGATCCGCAACTGCTCCTGGAGATCGAGCGGATCCCCACGATTACCGGCCGAGTGATCTGGCCTCACGTCGGCAACGGAGTCCCCAACGCTCGAGTATTGGCGCGGCTCGTCGGAGTCCGGCGAGTGATCGCAGCAAGCGCGGACGAAGATGGCATGTTCGAGCTTCCAATCACAACGAAGCCACCAGGAGAGATCCCGCTCGTTCTTCAAGAGATCAAGGTGGGGACCGCCGGATTCGAAGGGTTGCGGGTCATCGTCCTCAACCGCTCCATTGACGACGGTCTCGAGCTGGGCAACCTCGCGCTGGCTGAGACATGGGCCATAGAGTTCGTGGTTCTCGACGACAGCGGCCGACCGATCCAAGGGGCCACCGCCGGAATCATCGTTGACAAGGGCTACGGTGGTCACAGCTCTCCCACCGATGGCGCCGGGAGGGGTACTCTGCACGCCTCGGGCGGCGGCTTCGTCGACGCGGTCTTTGGCGCGTTGGGCTATCGCCAAAAGAGGCGAGCGGTGGCCAAGGCCGAAGAGGTGCCGATCGAGGTCGTGCTGGAGAGGGCTGCTGTTCTCGAAGTGACCGTGCATGCCGAGCGCGAGGATGACATTGCTGAAATGAAGGTCAGCGTAACCGGAACCGTGCCTGCGGCACCGAATCCCGCCAGTCAGCACCAGTACCTACCCGCCGGTGAAAGTCCTCGGCTCGCGACCGAGACCGCCGGAGACCGAGTCACCGTGACTCTCCTACCAGTATCAACGGGCCGGTTCGTGCTCACGCTCGGCGAAGAGCTGGCAGCCCATCAACCAATGACCTTAGAAGTTCGGGATCGGTATGGCGCCCTCCTGATTCGAAATGAGCTATCACCGGTCGCGTCAGGTGACCGCCGAACGGTCGAGGTTTCGCCGCGACGGGGTCAGAGCAGCCTTCTCGGCGAGATAGAGGCGGATGGCAGACCCGTCTCGGAAGCATGGGTGCTGGTCTCGGCCGGAGGCTCAGCATCGGTCCGCGGCACGAGTGACGCACGAGGGCAATTCAGTTTCGATGGCCTTCGAGACGGTGAAGTCACGGTGAGGGTATTCCGTCAAGGATACGCACCCTTCGAGAAGTCGGTCTCAATCGAACCACCGAGCACGTCGATGCGCATCACTCTCTCGCACGATGAGTGATCCTTCGGTGCGGGTGAGGGGCTACAGTCCATCACCGCGACGTGTCCTGGGGCGCTCCGGCAGTTTCAAAGGACCACTTCGCTGAACAGGCTTCACTCAGTGCGCCAGCATCGCAACGACGGGCATCGTCCACATCTCCATGCGCTCTTCCCTGTCGACATCGAAGCCGCTTGCTTCGAGCGTCTTGCGCACGTCGATAGGTCGGCAGTCGACGATGTGCGGGAAATGGTGGTGCATCCACTGGTAGGTCCGCTCGAGCAGGCTCTCTTTTTCGCCCGTCACCAGCGCCATCGAGACCACCGCCAGCCGTCCCTTGTCTCCCAGCACTCGGCGGATCTCGCCCAAGACCTTCTCCATGTCTTCCTCGGAGAAGAGCTCGAGCGTGAAGCTCAGGAAGGCGGCGTTGAACTCCCCCGCCTGGAACGGAAGCGCCCGCGCGTCGCCGACCACGAGCTCGACGCGATCGCCCAGCTTCGCGCGGTCGATCTTTTTCTGCGCTACCGCGCGCATGCCCTCGGAGATGTCGATGCCCACGACCTTGCCACGCGCTCCTACCTGAGCCGCCAGCTCAGTCAGGGTGTTGCCCGTTCCGAATCCGAGCTCGAGCACGCGCTCGCCGGGCTGGACCTTCAAGAGCGCCTCGCCGCGTTCACGGGCCGCACGTTCGCTCGAATCGGACAGGAGGTCGTAGGCACTGCTGATGCGATCGTAGAAGGCGCGATTGTCGATCGACTCGCCGGTCATTCCTGCTCCTCACTTCGGGTGGGCTTGGTACTCTCTTTGCCTCGGTGCACCGACATTCGATCATCACCCGGACTCGCTGAGAGAGGACCCTCGACGGAATGCAACCACTACGCTACAGCGCCGCCGCTTGCCAGATCGACCTGCCGAATCCGATGCGACGCGACGAGATCGGCAAGCGAGTCACCAAGATGGTCGGCATGACTCGCATGGCAGTCGAAGGCTACTCACCGTTCCTGCCGGTGAAGCTGATCGTCTTCCCTGAGTTCGCACACGCGGCGCCCGTTTACCCGACCGCGCAGGAGCTGCAAAAGCACCTGACCGTCCCGATCCCCAACGAGCACACCGAGCGCTACATCGAGATCGCTCGTGAGCTCGATGTCTACATCCAGACCGGTACCTTCCTCGAGGAGGACCCTGCCTGGCCGAGTCACGTGTTCAACACCACTTGCCTGATCGGTCCCGAAGGCATCCTCACCAAGTACCGCAAGGTCAATCCGTGGATCCCGTGGGAGGTGCACGCCAGCCCGCACGATCTCGAAGGCTACGAGGAGGATCCGTTCCCGGTCGCCCAGACACCGATCGGCAACCTCGGCTGCGCGATCTGCTACGACTGGCTCTTTCCGGAAGTGCTGCGCCAGCTCTCTGCCAACGGCGCCGAGGTCCTCATCCGCGTTTCGGCGTACATGGATCCCTGGGGTGCGACACAGCCCATGGACTGGTGGACGGTCGTCAACCGTTGCCGCGCCCTCGAGAACACGGCCTTCGTCGTAGCCTCCAACCAAGCCGCCAGCCTGTCACACTACCCGCCCTTCTCCTGGCCCGGCGGCAGCATGATCGTCGACTACGACGGCCGCATCCTCGCCCAAGCCGACCCGGGTCCCGGTGAGAAGATCGTCGTCGCGCCCGTCGACATCACCGCCGTCCGACACGAGCGCGAGGTCCGCCGCGGACACCACATGCTCTCGCACTTGCGGACCGAAGCCTACCCGGTCTACCGGCAGAGCTTCTACCCGCCCCACCAGTGGACGCGCGAGAAGAACCTCACGACCGAGCACAACGATCGCGCCATCGCCGAGTCGAAGGCGCGGCTGAACGAAGGCGAGGACGCCCAGTGATCGAGGCACGGATCGGGCAGCTCGCGATTCTCCTCGGGCTGCTCCTCGCTCCGGCGGCGAGTGCGGCCGAAGAGTTCCCATTGGGCATCCTCGGCGCCCGCGGTCGCGTCGAGGCGGGAAGCCCCCTCCTGACGATCGTCTCGGTCGAGGGCGACTCTCCGGCCGCCGTCGCTGGCCTGCGGCCTGAAGACGAGATCCTCGGACTCTCGGGTGTCGCCTTCACGGAGCACACCGCGAACGTCGACGATGGCGGAGTCGGTCCGCAGAAGACGCTCGGCGAAGCGCTCGATGATGTGGCTGCGCTCGCGGAGCCAGAGCGTCGCTTGCTCCTGGATGTGCGGCGAGGCGCGGAGACAATGACGCTCGAGGTCACGCTGCCTAGCCGCCCGAGCGTTCGCAGCCCGGAGGGCCGGCGCGCCTTGCTCGCCAATGCGGCGGCCCAGCTCTTGAAGACCCGCGCTTCGCAGGGACATTGGGACTCGCCGGTCGGTCTCACAGGGGATCGCGTCCTCACCGCCTGGGCGATCGTCGCGCTGCTGTCGCTCGGCAACGACGAGCACAAGGAGTCGCTCGATCGCGCTGTTGAGTGGCTGCGTGGGCCTGAGGACAAGGCTTGGATCCCGGAGGATCCCTTGCAGAAGGGGCCCGACAATCTCGGCAATTGGGCGATCACCTCCACGGTGGTCGCGCTCGTCGAGCATCGACTGGCCACCGGTGACGAGCACGACGAGGCCGTGATCGCGCGTTGCAGCCATGCGCTCGTCGCTCGCATGAGCCCAAACGGCCTCTTCGGACATGATATCGAGCCCGGCTACGCCGGCATGGGATTCAACGTCATCAACACCCTTAGTCATCTCGCCTGGGCAATGGCAGCCGAGGTTGGCTCGCCTCTGGACGAGGAAGCCTGGGCGAAGAGCCTGGATCAGATTCAGCGCTCGATCGACCCGAATGGCGGTGTCCGCTACTGGACGATGGAGGGCACCGGCACCGGTGACGCCTCGCTGCGCACGTCGTCGATGGCACTGGCATTGGCGGTGACGCGGCGAGCGCCTGAGCTCTCGAAGCGTCTGGGCGACTACCTCGCGAACCATCCTCGGCGCGTTCGCGAAGCGCACGCCGTCGGATCCTTGGGCATGATGCTGACTCCGAGTGCGCTCTGGCGCCATGATCCCGATGCCTATCGGCAGTTCCTCTCGGAATGGCGCTGGTACCTCACCCTGATGCAAACACACGAGGGCTCCTTGAGGTACATCGGTGGCAAAGGCAACAACGGCGGCGACTCCTACTTGGGATTCGACCGCATCGCGTGCGTCATCGCCATCCTGATCTTGACTCCGCCGGATGGACGGTTGCGTTTGCAGCGGCGGGGCCGGAATGCGTCCGCGAAATAGAGCCGGAGTGCGTCCGCGAAGCGAGCACACAAAGAGCTCCCGAGTCTTCCACCCGCGATCGCGCGAGCGGAGCTGACGCCCAGCGTAGACCAACGCGCCAGCCCGCGAGCGGAGCCGATGCCGCACGCCCTGCCCTCGTCCATCCTACGACCGTCGATCGTAGACTCTCCGAGCAGCGCCCGTGCTCCGCGTCCCCCCGCATCGACTTGTGGCTCCCTCTCGCGATGGCGTGCACTTTGCGCTTTCTGGCAGCTTCCGAAGCGACGAGCCTCCCGATACAGTACTCCCACGATGCGATCCGAGCCCGATCGACACGGCCCCAGCTCTCGGCTCCGGCGAGCCGCGAGCTCTTCTCCCTGCCACCGACAAGGACTGAGATCGATCATGAGACGATGGTTCCAGCTAGCTGCTGCTCTCTCGCTCCTCCTTCTCCTCGCCTCGAGCCTCACTCTTTGCTCCGATTCGAAAGAGAAAGAGGGCTCGGGCAAGATCACCGAAACGGGTCTCCCCGAAGCACGACGGGCCGAGATCCTGGCCGAGGCGAATCGCGGGATCTCGCTGATGGAGCAGTACCAGCCGGTCGACTCGGCGGAGGCCTTTGCGAAGGTCGTCGAGCTCGCCCCGGGCTGGAAGGTCGGACGCATCAACTACGGCATCGCTCTCCTCAACACGCAGCTCGACGAGAACTACGGGAAGTCGGAAGAGCAGCTCCGCCTCGCGCTCGAGTGGGACCCCGCGGATCCCTGGGCGAACTACTCCCTCGGCATGCTCCTCAGCTACCTCGACCAGCGTGAGGAGGCACTCGATCTCTTCCGCGCCACCGAGAAGGTCGACCCGAACGACCCCCACACGCTGTACCAGATCGGTCGCATCCTCCAAGACGGAGATGCCGCCAGCGCGCGCGAATACTTCCAGCGCTGCCTCACCTTGATGCCCCACCACCAATCCGCGACCTACGGCCTCGCCCAGCTCCTCCGCCGCACCGACACCGAGCGCTCCGAGGCGTTGATGCAGCGCTTCACCGAGCTCAAAGATGCCAAGGCCGGCGTCACCTCCGGATACGCCTATGGCGAGATGGGCACCTACGCCGATGTGATTCGGGTGCTGGGTGAGATCCCGTCTCCGCAAGACGATGCGAAGCCGCGTGTCACCTTCACCGAGTCCGGCGAGGCCGCCGGCTTGACGTCGGTCGCGCTCGGTGAGGCGGGCTGGCCAGGCCCCGGCGAGGACATGGCGCGCTCCTTCGGCCCCGGAGCGGCCGTGGCGGACGTCGACGGCGACGGCGACCTCGACTTGTACCGGGTCGGCGTGGGTGACGAGGGCCAAGGCGCCTTGATGATGCAGGCGGAAGGCAAGTTCAGCGTGGTCGATTTGGGCATCGACGGGCGAGGAGCGATCGGTGCGTTCTTCGGAGATGCCGACAACGACGGTGACCCGGACCTGCTGCTGACACGCGCGGGCAGCAACCGCTTCTACCGGAACGACGGCGTGGGCGGATTCAGCGACCAGACCGAGCCCACCGGCCTCGGCGGCGGAGACACGATCAGCCTGACCGCGCTTTGGACGGACGCCGATCACGATGGGGATCTCGACTGCTACGTCGCCGAGTACGGCGTCGTCGGTGCCTCCACGGCCGGGGCGCCCAACAAGCTGTGGCGCAACAACGGCAACGGCACCTTCGAGGACGTGGCTGCCGAGAGCGGCCTCGACGGTGGCGCCTCGGCGTCCGTCGGCGTGGTGTTCCTCGACCTCGACGACGACCTCGACGACGACGTCGTGGTCTTCGAGGCGACCGGTTCGAATCGCGTGTACCTCAACGAACGCATGGGCCTGTTCACGGACCATTCGGAACGCTTCCCGAGCTTGACCGATGCCTCCGGGACGCTCGGTGCGCTGGTGGGCGATCTCGACCGCGACGGCCACGAGGATATCGTATTGATTCGCGGTCAGACCGCACCGACGCTGCTCCTCCGCCGCGGCACTCGCCTCGAGGCCTCGGCGGAGCTGGCCACGATTACGCGCCCCCTCGGCGGTGCCGCCAACGGCAGCCTCGGTGACTTCGACCTCGACGGCGACCTCGATCTGCTCCTGCTTGGCATCCAAGTCGACGGCAAGACCGGGCACCGGCTGCTGACGAACCGCGGCGACGGGAGCTTCACGGCACCGACGACCATCGGCACGGACATCGCCGGTGCGCCGTCGGCACGCGGCGCGATCGCAGCCGACCTCGAGTGCGACGGCACGCTCGAGGTGATCGTGGCCCACGCGGGGGCTCGCGCCGAGCTGTGGCGCACGAAGCCCACCGATGCGAACCACTGGCTCCAGGTGCGCGCGAAGGGCGTCATCGATAAGGCCACCCTCCGCAGCAACGACTCGGGACTCGGTCTGCGCATCGAGGTGAAGACCGGCACCCATCTGCAACGCACCACCATTCGCAGCACCTCGGGCTTCCTCGGCTCGATACCGAATCAAGCCCACTTCGGTCTCGGCACGGCCGGCAAGGTCGACTACGTGCGCTTGCAGTGGCCGGACGCCGTGCTCCAGAGCGAGCTCGAAGTGCCGGCCAACCAGTGCTGGCAAGTCACGCAAGTGTCGCGCAAGCCGTCCTCGTGCCCGATCCTGTTCACCTGGAACGGTGAGCGCTTCGCCTACGTGACCGACTTCCTCGGTGTCGGTGGGCTCGGCTTCTTCGTCGCGCCCGGTGAGTACGCGCCGCCGGATCCGACCGAGGACGTGCGCATTCCCCCGAGCTTGATCGCTCCGAAGGACGGCCGATACTTGATGCGCATCGCCGAGCCGCTCGAGGAGGTCACCTATCTCGATCAGCTTCATTTGATCGCCTACGACCACCCGTCCGAATGGGAGATCCATCCCGACGAGCGCTTCGCCGCCCAGGCACCGTTCCCGACCGGGGAGCCGTATGCCGTGGCCGAGAAGGTGTTCCCCGCCGCAGCGCGGGACGAGCAGGGTCGCGACGTGCTCGAGCGCGTGCTGACCGTCGACCGGCAGACGGTCGACATCCCCGTCGATCCGCGCTTCGTCGGCTACGCGGCCGACCACTGGCTCGAGCTCGACTTCAGCGACCGCCTGCGCGACTTCGCGGCCGACGATCGCCTGGTCCTCTACCTGTGGGGCTGGGTCGAGTACACCTACTCCCACGTCAACTACGCGGCCGGACAGGCCGGTCTGACGATGACGGCGCCGTCGATCGAGGTGCCCGATGGCGAAGGCGGCTGGCGCACGGTCGTCGCAGACGCCGGCTTCCCCGCGGGCTTGCCACGTATGATGACCTTCGACGTCAGCGAGCTGCCGATTCGCCAGGACGGGCGTTTGCGCTTGCGAACGAACATGGAGATCTTCTGGGACCAAGCCTTCATCGCCCGCGACGTGCAGGACGATCGCCTGAAGAAGCACGTGATGCCCGCCGCCGTGGCGCAGCTCCGACATCTCGGGTACCCGCGCGAGTTCTCGCCCGACGGCGAGCACCCGACCGAGTACGACTACCAGCGACTCGATCAGGGCGTCCCCTACAAGATCCTCTCAGGCCGCTACACCGGCTACGGCGACGTGCGCGAGCTGCTCACGAGCGCCGACGACCGCTTCGTGATCATGGCGCGCGGCGAGGAGATCGCGGTCGAGTTCGACGCGACGACGCTGCCTGATCTGCCGGAGGGCTGGACGCGCACGTTGGTGCTTCACTCGGAAGGCTACTGCAAGGACATGGATCTCTACACGGCCACGCCCGACACCGTCGAGCCGTTGCCGTATCGAGCCATGGACAACTACCCCCCGAAGCAGCCGCTCGTGATGACCGAAGCGCAACGCGCCGACTACGAGCGCTGGCAGAGCCGCGTCGTGTTGCCGAAGTAACAGAGACGCGAACGGATGCAGCCTGTTGGGTACAGAGTCGCGAACGGATGCAGCCTGTCACGATCAACGAGCGGCACGGTTCATCGCCGAGCAGGAACGCCATCGAGCGGCGAGGGTGAGAGAGTGGTCCGAATGAAAAGCCAAGAATGCGGCCCGCTGACTGGCATTGGGCAGTTCGTACGTCGTCGACCGCCCGATCACACGACGTTGATTCCATCCGACCCCGGATCCGCGACATCGTGCGCGGCTCTGATTACTGGACGCCCAGCCGCTCCAAGACCCAGCGGTACTCGCGCTCGAGGCTGGTGACGAGGTTCTCGCCGCACTCACGGCGGCGGCGCTCTTCGGGGATCACGTCCCAGGTGTAGGTCTCGATCTCGAGATGCCGCGTCTGGCCGTTCTGCTTGAGCGCGTCGAGCGTGGCGGCGAGCTGTCCTTGGGTCGTCTGCAGCGAGGGCAGCTCCTCCACGAACACCGGCACGTGAAAATGCACACGCCAGCTCGTCGCGTCTTGCCAGCCGTTGCCCCCTGCGAACAGCTCGGGGAGATCGGTCGCCCGCAGGTAGCTGCCATCGCGTCGGCGCCCGACGGCTTGGTGGAGGTAGCGCTCCTCGTCGAATCCCTTCAGGACCTCTCGCCCCTCGGCGTTGGTGGCGGGCTCCTCAAGGCGGAGCGCGCTGGAGAGCTGCACCTTGGGCACGGCGATGCCGGCCGCTTGGAGGTTGGCCAACGACTGAGGCAGGTCCTCGTATTGCACCGCCAGGTGGCAGGTGTCGAAGCAGATCCCGATGTGGCGCTGCATCGCGACCTCGGCCTGGCGCTTGGTGCGATTCGTGCGACGGGCCAGCGCCTCGCTGCCTTGTCGGAAGACCACGCTCTCGAAGAACGCGATCGCCTCGGCGGTGGTCTCCACCGAGGTCATCGGCTCGGGCTCGAGCGCCAGGCGAACGATCTTGCCGCTCTTGTCCTCGATGAGTGCCAAGACGTTCGCGACGGCGGCGAGGTTCTCGGCCATGCGCTCGCGATCGCCCGGTTGCTCCCAGGCACGAAAGGTACCGCACAGCGACGAGAAGCTCGGCTCGTCAGCGGTGCTGAGCGCGGCGAGGACGCGCGCGACGCGAGCGCTGAAGGTGGCGCGCTCGGCATCGACCCAGGACGGTGAGTAGACGCCTTCCTTGACGCGCCGCTGATGGAAATCGCCGTACGGGAAAGCGTTGACGGTGAAGACGTAGAGCCGATTCTCTTCGAGCACCGACCGCAGGAGTGTCATCGCCTCGGCGTCGTCATCGAGCTGTCGCGCGGCGCGATTGCTCAGCCACAGCCCGACGCCCATGCGGCGATCCGGGCACACGCGCTCCTTCAGCGGAATCGTCACGTCGCGGAGGTAGCCGTGGATCTCCTCGACGGTCTCGCCGGGATGCACGTTGGTGCAGTAGGTCAGCTCGAGCTCGTGGGGTCCGGGTTGAATCAGCATGGATGGGAGCGTGCACGGGTCGGGTGAATCGGGGTCGTCGCCTACCGGCCGTGCAAGCTAGCCCATCCCCTCGCCGATTACCAAATCCAACCGAAGCGCACGATCTCGGGATATGAGAAGTAGCTCTCCACCGCTTGCGACAGGTCGACGACTTCGTGGAGCGCTCTCGCGATGCCCTTGTCGTCGAGGTTGCGATCGATCGCCGCCTCGAGCTGAGTCACCGCCGAGGCAACGTCTTTCAGGCCCTGCCCCATGCCCATTCGAGAGAGTGCCTCGAGGCGAAGCGCTTCGAGGGCAGCGCCGGCATTCGCAAAGTCCGTATCCGACCAACGAAGTCTTGCGAGATCGAGATCCCGACCCAGGGTCTCCTTCAAGCTGGGAGTTCCGCTCTGAAGCAGGCCCCGGCGATTCGCGAGGACGACCTCCGCCGCAAGATCACTCTCGACCACCTCACCGAATCGGCCCGCGATCCAGGCGATCGGTGGCCGATCCGGCGGCCGAGAGTAGGACTTGGACTTCAGGAGCTGGAGCCAGCGAATGCGAGAGAAGACCCATCGTGGCGCTTTTCGTGCCTCGAACTCCAACCCCGGGCCAGGTACGAACTCGAGCATGACCGTCATGAATGCCCAAGCCAGCGCAGCATCTCCCCCTTTCTCCGGTGGCGTTGGCGACTCGATGATCCGTGCGATCTGGCGGGGTCCTCTCTCGACAGCTCCTGAGATGGCTCTCCAAAAGACATCTCGATCGTCGGACGAGTCTCGTCGCCGCATCTGCTCCACGGTTTCGGCCGTGGCCCAGCCCATTCGGTAGAGCAACGCCATCCCGAGTGGATCGTGCGGGAGTCTCTGCGTAGCCCCTTTGAACCCCTTCGCATACTCATCTTGGACGAGCGCCAGGTGGAAGCCCTCGAGAGCATCCCCGAAGGCATGGTACCGGAGGTGATCGGTGGTTTCAGTGAGTCCAAGCTTCTCCTTCTCGAGGAGACCTCGGAGGAGGAACCGCGCCTCTCTGGCGTGCACCAGAACATCCGAGACGAACGCGTTCATGATCGATCGCTGAAAACGCCGGGACTCGCTTGAAGCGACCTTCTCCCGAGCTGCCCAGAGGGTTGCCACTCGCCTTTCGAGCTCATCCGATCTCGGGTGGTCTTCCCTCTTGGGCTCGAGGCCTCGATAGAGCGTGAGGTCAACGGGCTCGATTCCCCATGCAGCCAGAGCCGAGAACCGCAAGCTGAGGCAACGAGCGAAGTCCTCGAGCAAGAGCACACGGGTCTCGGGCACTTGCGAGACTGCCAGCAGATGTGCGTCGCGGCTCAGACGGTCGCACTCGTTCAGCAAAGCCGAGGTTTCTCGCAGGTACTCCGCCAACGCACCACTCGGCGGCATCAGCTCGTCGAGGGGACGCTCGAGCGCGGTCTCGATCATCCCCTTCACCGGTCTTCCACCCGTGACCACGGACGCTGGTCCGCTGCTGTCATCGTCCTCGGCCGGCCGATCGACCTCGACCGCTGCGGCGATGACGTCGATGCCCTGGGTCCCCAACCTCACACGACCCGATGCTGCAACCTGGCGCGCCACACTAGCCGCCGTCACTCCGACCTCGCCGCGGAGCACCTCGACGACGTCGCCCGCCTCGTCGCCGACCTCCACCGTGAACCGGGAGCCCTGCCGAAGCGCACGCGCCTCGCCTCGCGGAGTCCTCACGATGAGCGGATCGGATTCCCAATCCTCCCACGTCGGCTCCTCGGAGATCTCGAGCCACCCGCTCTGCAGATCCAGTTGGCGCGCAGACTCTCCGCGCCCCATTTGGCAGCGCCCCGGACCCCGGAACCGCGCCTGCCACTCCCCTTCTTCCCCGAGCGCCACCGTCGAGTCGTCGACGATCTCGATCTCGTCGCCGATGCGAATCGAGCGACCGGCCTCCAGCCGCGCCCACTCGCCCGAGATCACGCTCAGCACGCGCACTTGGCCTTCGACGCGCGAGATGGCGCCCACGAGCTGACTCGTCACGTCCTCTTGGCGACGCAGCACGTTGAAGAGCACCACCGCGATCACGGCCGCCGCCGCCGCGCCCACCAAAACCCAGCGGAGTCGCCGCGGGGCGCTCGCCTGCGTCAGGACCACTTCGGGTCGCGGGACCGGAAGATCCTCGATGCTCGCCAGCACGCTGTGCGACAGCGAGCGCACCGGTCGTAGATGCTGGCCGAGGTCTTCGAGCAGCGCGTGGGACTCGCGCACCTGACGGAGCTCCTGGTAACAGCCCCGACACTGATGCAGATGGCTCTCCAGGCGGCGAGCCGTCCATTGCCCGAGCTCGGCGGCCTGATACTGATCGAGTCGATCGCGAACGTCTTGGCAGTTCATCGGATCTCTCCGGCCCGATTGAGCCGTCGCTGCAGTGCGCGGCGCAGCTCGCGATGCCCGCGAGTGAGCCGCATCGAGACGGCCGCCACCGAGACACCGAGCCGGCGCGCGATGTCCTTGCAGGCGAGGCCGTCGAAATGGCGCAAGGTCAACACGAGCTGTTGCGCGTCCGAAAGCTTCCTCAGCTCCGTGGCCATCATCGGTAGCAGCTCCTGGGGATCGTGGCCGTCAAAGAGCGAGCCCGGATCCTCGATGGCGGCGATTCCGCCTTCGAGACCCGAGAGGTCGACGGTCGGCAAGGCGCGCGCCGCGTCTCGGCAACGCTGTCGCCACGCGTTCCGGCAGATGCCGCGCAGCCAGCTTCCGAGCCGATCCGGGTCCTCCAGCCGACCCAACGACCGGTAGGCCCGCACGAAGGTCTCCTGCGCCAGCTCCTCGGCCGCGTGCCGGTCCCGGGCGAGGGAGAATGCGGTCGCGAGGACGATGCCCTGATGGATATCGACCAGCTCGGCGAAGGCCTCCCGGTCCCCATCCAGGCAGCGTTGGATCAGCTCGCGCAAAGGCTTGTGCTCCTCGAACGTCTCGTCGAACGATGTTAGGTCGCCACGGGAGCCGATGTACAACGCGAAAAACCATGAGGAGACGTGATCCGGAGGGCGGTTCCTGGCGCGGGCCGCTTGCAGTCGCACGGGCTCCTGGCGATACTTCGCGTTTTCGAAGGGACGGCGATGGGACGGGTGCACAACTTCAACGCGGGTCCGGCGGCGCTGCCGCGCGAGGTGCTGGAGCAGGCGCAGGCCGAGCTGCTGGACTTCCGGGGCTCAGGGATCTCGCTACTCGAGTCGAGCCACCGCGCGCCCGAGTATGCGGCCGTGCACGAGGAGACCCTCACCGCATTGCGGGCGTTGATCGGCGGCACCGAGGAACACGAGATCCTGTTCATGGGCGGCGGCGCGCGCTCGCAGTTCGCCCTCGTCGCCTGGAACCTGCTGCGGGCCGGCGAGCACGGGGACTATCTGGTGACCGGTAACTGGAGCCAGACGGCGGTCGCCGAGGCCTCGAAGTTGGGCGAGGCGCGGGTGCTGTGGTCCGGGGAGGCCGGGGGCTTCACGCACATCCCGACGCCCGACGAGTACACCGTCGCCCCCACCGCGACTTACCTGCACTACACGAGCAACAACACGATCCGGGGCACGCAGTACCCGGAGCCGCCCGCCTCGAGCGCGGTGCCGCTAGTGTGTGACATGTCGTCCGACATCCTGAGCCGCCCGGTCCACTGCGATCGCCACGCGCTGATCTACGCGGGCGCGCAGAAGAACCTCGGCCCGGCCGGCGTGACGCTCATCCTCATCCGCAAGTCGCTTCTCGAGCAGCTCCGCGACGACCTGCCCGGGATCTTCAGCTACCGATCGATCGCGGCCAAGAGCTCGCTGCTCAACACGCCGCCGGTCTTCGCGATCTACCTGGTCGGCCTGACGGCCCGTCACTGGCTCGATCGCGGCGGGCTCGCCCCGCTCGCGGCCGCCAACGCGCGCAAGGCGACCGCGCTCTACGCGGCTCTCGACGAGTCCGACGGCTTCTACCGCTGCCCGGTGGAGCCGAGCTCGCGCTCGTCGATGAACGTCGTCTTCCGCATTCACGATGAGTCCCTCGAGCCGACTTTCCTCGAGGAGAGTCGCGCGGCCGGCTTCATCGGGCTCAAGGGACATCGATCAGTCGGCGGTCTGCGCGCGTCTCTGTACAATGCCGTCTCGGAAGAATCGGCGACGGCGCTGGTCGAGATCCTCGCCGCATTCCGGCAGCGACATGGTTGAGCGAGATTCGATGAAAGACGCGGGGGCTGAATGCCAAGCACCGCTTCGATCCGGACCGTGCCGAGCGCACGATTCCCAGGCCCTGGAAGAGTAGGCATGATCCTCGAGCTCGAGCACGTCACGAAGCTCTATCGCGACTTCAAAGCCCTCGACGACCTCACGGTCTCGATCCGCCCGGGCGCGATCGGCCTGCTGGGCCCGAACGGGGCCGGCAAGAGCACGCTCATCAAGGCGCTGCTCGGGCTGGTGAAGCTGACCGAAGGCCAGGCCCGGGTGCTGGGAATGGATGCCCGCACCGACTCGCGTCTCATCCGAGAGCAGGTCGGATACATGCCCGAGGATGACTGCACGATCCCGGGCATGAAGGGCGTCGAAGCCGTCGCCTACGCGGGCGAGCTGGCCGGGCTGCCGGCGAGCATCGCGCTGCGCCGAGCCCACGAGATCCTCGATTTCGTGACCGTCCAGGAGGAGCGCTATCGCGAGGTGCAGACCTACTCGACGGGCATGCGGCAGAAGATCAAGCTGGCGCAGTCCCTGATCCATTCACCGAAGCTCTTGTTCCTCGACGAGCCGGCCAACGGCCTCGATCCGGTCGGCCGCGAGCGCATGCTGGCGCTGATCCGGACGCTGTATCAGAAGAAAGGGATCAGTGTGGTCGTCTCGACCCACATCCTCGGGGACATCGAGGAGTGCTGCGACGCGGTGCTCATCCTCGGGCGCGGCCGGCTGCTCGTCTACGACGACATCGAAACACTCAAGCAGTCGCAGGACACGAGCGTCGGCATCCGATTCGACGGCGATGGCGCCGCATTGCGGGCGGGTCTCGAGAGCCGGAGCTGCGAGGTCCAGGTCTTGAAGGACAACAACTGGCGCGTCCAGGCGAACTCGCCGGACATCGACGTCGCCCGCAGCATTCTCGAGGCGGCTCGTGACGCCGGCGTCGCTCTTCGCTCCTTGGATCCGAGCCGCAACACACTCGAGGAGATCTTCCTGCAAGCCGTGCAGACGACGAGCGGCGTGCCCACAACTGTCGAGCCGGCCGTGACGGGAGGCCTCTGATGCCGATTGCCGAGCTCGGCTACCGGCCGTGGGAGGGAGAGCGCCGCGGTTGGTTGATGCGATCGATGGCGATCTCTCGCTACGGGATCCGCGTCGCGCATCAGAACAGCAAGCTGCTGCGCCGGCTGCTGTGGCTGGCCTGGGTGCCGCTGGTCTACTTCGCGCCCGTCTTCTTTGCCATCGGCTGGGTGGCGGATCCCGCCAACGACCTGGCGGAGATGAATCTCCTCGGCAAGATCGGAATGGAGATCCTGGGGCGGGACTTGGTCAGCGAGATTCGGGCGCATCCCGAGGTGCTGCTGCCACCGATCTGGTCGGCCGCCTTCGTGCTGTTCTTCGCCTGGATGCAGTCCTGGATCGCGATGCTGGTCGTCACGATCGTGGGGCCGCGCTTGATATCGTGGGACCTGCGCGGCAAGGCGTTCCTGCTCTACTTCTCCAAGCCGATCAGCTTCTGGCAGTACATGCTCGGCAAGCTCGGGATCATCCAGTACTTCGTGTTGCGGATCAGCCTCTTCCCAGCGTTGGCCCTGTACCTGATCTCCATCCTGCTGGCGCCCAACCTCACGACGCTGATCAAGACCTCACCGATCATGCTGCAGATCCTGCTGGCGTCCCTGCTGGTGAGCGTGCCGGTGTCGGTGGTGATGCTGCTCTTCTCGTCGCTGTCCCGCGATCCGCGCGTTGCGGCCTTCTGCTGGATCTTCCTGTGGATCTTCGGAGAGGCTTCCTACTGGACGATGACCTTCCGGTCCGGAGGTCACGAGGTTCCGAGCTGGGTCGTCTTCACCTCGATCCGCGAGACCGCGATTCAGGCGACCGCGACGGCGTTCCAGCTCGTAGAGCGCGTCGCCGACTTCTTAGTCTTTTTCAACAGTCGCGACATCCCGGTCGACATCATCACCGATCTCGCGGAAGTCGAGGGCACGATCGGACACCAGTTCCGGCTCGCCCAGCAGATGGCGCAGACGGGGGCGGCCCCCTCCAACGCTCAGGGCACCCAGGCGCTGCTGTTCATCCTGGGTGTGACGATCGTCGCGACGCTGATCCTCCGTCGCCGAATCCAGAAGCCGGTGAGCATCTGATGACCGCTCCTCTCATCCGAACGCGCGACCTGACCAAGCTGTACGACGTCGTCATCGGCGTGAACGACGTCACGCTCGAGCTGGGCACCGGAGTCATCGGCCTGCTCGGTCCGAACGGGGCCGGCAAGTCGACGCTCATCAAGCTGATCACCGGTCAGCTCAAGCCCTCGGCCGGTGAGATCGAGGTCTTCGGCGAGTGCCCGTGGAACAACCGCCGCGTCTACCAGCGCCTCGGCTACTGTCCCGAGCACGACGCCTTCTACGACACCTTGACCGGGCACCAGTTCGTGAGCTTTCTCGGAAAGCTCTCCGGGCTCGGATCCGAGGCTGAAGACCGCGCCGAAGCGGCATTGCTTCGCGTCGGCGCGGCCGAGTACCTCCATCGGCCGATCAATGCCTACTCGCGCGGCATGCGTCAGCGCACCAAGGTGGCCCAAGCACTGGTGCACGACCCGGACCTCCTGATCCTCGACGAGCCCCTGACCGGCACCGATCCGATCGGACGCCGCGAGATGATGGATCTCATCGTCGAGCTCGGCCGCGAGGGCAAGAGCCTGATCATCTCGTCCCACGTGCTGCATGAAGTGCAGTCGATGACCGACGAGTTCGTGATGATCTACGGTGGCCGCATCCTGGCCTCGGGTCACATCCAAGAGATTCGCGACCTGATGGACGAGTTCCCACACCGGATCGCCGTCCGCTGCGATCGGCCGCGGGCGCTGGCGAGCCGTCTGCTGCGCGATCTGCCGGTGGCGGGCCTCGAGTTCGACGAGCCCAAGGGGCAGATCGACATCCTCACTCACGAGCCGAGCGCGTTCTACGCAGGCTTCCCTACGGTCGCGCTCGAAGCCGACGTCGGCGTCCACGAGATGAGCTCGCAGGACGACAACCTCCAAGCCGTGTTCAACTACCTCATCTCGGCGCGCTGATGATCCCCATCTTTCGACTCCAACTCCGTGAGATGGTCGGCGGGCGCAAGCTCTGGCTGGTCGCCTTCCTGCTCGGCATCCCGCTGCTCTTGGCGCTCGCGGCCATGCAAGTCGGAGGGCTGGGCCGAGTGAAGCAACGGCTCGACGAAGCCGAGGCGGCGCGGAAAGATCCTCGATCGCTGCACGAAGGGCGACAGATCCTCTCGAGCCCCGATGGCGAGCTGGAGCTTCTCGATGGGCTCATCGTGCTGACCGAGGACGGGCTGACCATTCATTACGAGGCCCAGGAAGAGGACGAGCGCGGCGAGGACTCTCGAGACGGCCGACGGAGGCAGCGTCCGAGGCGTCGGGACCGGGACTACGATTTCGGCCCCCTCGGCTCTCGCTGGATCGTGGACTTCCAGAACGGCTGGCTGCGGTACGCGGGCGGCCTGCTCTCGATCGACCCCGACCAAGAGATCCCCAAGAAGGATCCCAACGCCATCGCGAACATGAACGCGCAAGACGACCTGAACTGGCCCTTCATCGCGGGCACCTTCCTGTTCGCCATCTACTGTCAGGCGATCGCGGTGCTGATGGCCCTGCTCTACGCGGCGCCGCTCCTCAACACCGAGCTCGAAGCGAAGACGCTTCCCTACCTGCTCACGCGCCCGGTCCCACGCTGGCAGATCATCGTCGGCAAGTACCTGGCCATCGCCACCGTCCTTCTACCGTTCCACCTCGCCAGCCTGACCGGGGCCTGGTTCCTCCTCGAGATGCCCGGTGGGACCGATCTGCTCGGCGCCGAGCTCGCCGGCTCCGTGGCGGCCGTCCTCGCCTACAACGCGCTCTTCATCCTGATCGGCTACCTCATCCCGAGCCGCGCCATGGTAGTGGCCGTCATCTACATCATTCTCGAAGCTTTCCTCTCCTTCATCCCGGCCCTGATCAATCGCTTCACGATCACCTACTACATCCGCTCGATCGCCATCGGGCTCTCGGACGTGGTCGACATGACCGACCTGCCCGAGGAGGCCGAGATCATCATCGGCAACGCGTCGCTGGGATCGTCCTTCTTGATCGTCGGAGTGATCATCGCCCTGGGTCTCGGTTTCGCGAGCCTCCTCGCCGCTCAGCGCGAGTACGTCGTCACCGAGAAGGCCTGACGCCTCGTCCGACGCGCTCCTCTCGCCCTCTTCGAAGATCAACCGTCCACCGGGCGCTGTCGCCCGGCGGGCCGGGCGCTATAATCTTCGGTCTTCGAAGAACTATGGACGAAAGAGGAGGCGCCGGATGGCCCGCCGCATGGATACGTACCTCGCTTCGCTGGTCGGCGAGGACCGCTACAGCTTCTACGAGGTCGCTTGCGACTTCGCCAAGACCGAGATCGCTCCGAAGCTCCTCTCTTGGGAGCGCGAGCACATCCACGTGCCCGACGACGCGATCGCCGCCATGGCCGAGCTCGGCCTGTTCGGACTCACGGTCGAGGAAGGCTACGGCGGACAAGGCGGCGGCCTGACCGAGCTCGTCCTCATGGGGCTCGCCCTCGGCTACCACAGCCAGAGCGTCGCGATCACGCCCGGCGCCGCCTCGAGCCTCGGCACCAAGCCGCTGCAGCTCTTTGGCAACGAGGCGCAGAAGAAGGCGCACCTGCCGGCGCTGGCGGCCGGCGAGCGAATGTTCGTCTTCGGGCTCTCCGAGCCGGGACGCGGCTCGGACGCCGCGAACCCCGAGGTCACGGCCATACCGATTCAGGACGGTGGCTGGATCCTCAAGGGCGAGAAGTGTTGGTCGACGAACGCGAAGTGGGCGAGCCACGTGGTCGTGCACGCGCTGACCGAGCCGGATGGCCGCCCGGGTCACCGCTCCACTTGCTTCATCGTGCCCATGGACGCCAAAGGCGTTCACTATCAGGAGATGGCAGGTAAGGAGGTGTGGCTCCAGTCTTCGACCGGCTCGATCGCGTTCGACGGGGTGCGTATCAAAGACGACGCGATCCTGGGCGAGCGGAACGAGGGCTTCAAGGTGATGGTGACGACGCTGAACGGCGGGCGCCTCTTCATCGCCGCGCTGTCGCTCGCCTCGTTGGGATTCGCTCTGGACAAGTGCCGCCAGTACGCGCAGGAGCGCATCCAGTTCGAGAACCAGCCGATCGGACGCTTTCAACGCGTCCAAGACGTCCTTCTCGACATGGACATCGCGCTGCATCAAAACCTGACCTGGCTCTTCCGGACGCTCGAGGACTACGAGACCGGACGCATGGCTCGCGAGACGGCGGCCAAGGTGAAGATCGAGTGCTCGCGGCGCGCCTCGGACCTGATGACGATGGCGATGGAGATCTGCGGCGGCGTGGCCTGCTTTGACGAGTTCGAGCTGATTCGCCACTTCCGCGATCTGTTCGTGTGCCGAGTCGGCGAAGGCAGCAACTTCGCCCTGAAGACGATGTGCACGCGTTCCCTGATGCCCGACATCGGCAAGATTCTCCAATGAACGGGCACCGAGACGTGTCGTCACCCACTCCCCGAAAGGACCTGGGCGATCCGAACGCGCGCCGTGCGGCCACCAGCGAGCACGCCGTCCACTGGCAGCTCGACCCCAGCATCGAGTTCCTGAACCACGGCTCCTTCGGCGCTTGTCCAACCGTGATCCTCGAGGCGCAGCAGCGCTGGCGCGAGCGCATGGAGCTCGAGCCGGTGCGCTTCTTCGTCCATGAGCTCGAGCCTGCCCTCGACGTGGCCCGCGACGAGCTCGCCGCCTTCATCGGCGCCGAGTCCGAGACGCTCGCCTTCGTCCCCAACGCCACTTTCGGCATCAACTCGGTTCTGCGCTCCTTGACCTTCAGTCCCCGCGACGAGCTACTCGTGAGCGATCACGAGTACAACGCCAGCCGCAATGCCCTCGAGTTCGTCGCTCAACGAAGCGGTGCGCAGGTCAAGGTCGTCGAGCTGCCGTTCCCACTGCAGGATCCCGGCGAGGTCGTCGAGCGCATGCTGGGCGCCGTCAACGACCGCACGCGTCTGGTGATGATCGATCACGTCACGAGCCAGACCGGCCTGGTCATGCCTGTCGAGCCCATCATTGAGGAGCTGAATCGGCGAGGTATCGACTCACTCATCGATGGCGCTCACGCTCCCGGCATGCTGCCACTGGACCTGGGCCGACTCGGTGCGACTTACTACACCGGCAACTGCCACAAGTGGCTGTGCACGCCCAAGGGCGCCGCGCTCCTCTACGTGCGCACTGACAAGCAGGAAGGCCTCCGTCCTCTCGCTATCAGCCATGGAGCCAACTCGCCTCGCTCGGATCGCTCGCGATACCAGATCGAGTTCGATTGGACCGGCACCGTCGACCCGACCGCTTGGCTCGTGATTCCCGAGGCCATTCGATTCTTGAGCTCGCTGCTTCCCGGAGGCTTCGACGCTCTTCGTCAGCACAATCGGGAGCTGGCGCTCGCCGCGCGACCCCTCGTGGCGGAGGCGCTCGAAATCGAGCTGCCCTGCCCCGACTCGATGATCGGACACCTCGCGTCCTTCCCTCTTCCCAACGGATCGGACGAGGCGCCCAAGTCGTCGCTCTACGTCGACCCGATGCAGGACGAACTGATGGAGCAATGGGGCATCGAGATCCCGATCATGCCGTGGCCAGCGCCGCCAAAGCGCGTCCTGCGATTCTCCTCCCAGCTCTACAACTCGATGGAGCAATACCGACGCCTCGCCGAAGCGCTGCGCACGCTGTTCTGATGGCCCGCAACGTCGAGATCAAGGCGCGCGCTCGCGATTGGGATCGTCAGCTCGATCGGGCCCGCGCTCGAGCCGATCACGAGGAAGTCCTTCGGCAAGAGGACGTTTTCTTTCGCTGCCCGACCATTGCAGGGGAAGCGCCCGTGCGCCTGAAGCTGAGAACCGTCAACGAGCGCTCCGAGCTGATCGCCTACCAGCGGCCGGATGCAACGGGTGCCAAGACATCCGACTACGAGATCACGCCGGTCGCAGAGCCGGAGGCGCTGGCGCGGACGCTGAAGAAGGCCCTCGGGTCCATCGGGGTCGTACGCAAGGTCCGCAGGCTCGTGTTGATTGGGCAGACCCGCGTGCACTTCGACGAGGTGGATGGGCTCGGCCGATACCTGGAGCTCGAGGTCGTTCTGCGCGACGAGCAAGGCGAAGAAGACGGCGATCGCATCGCGACCGAGCTTCGAGGATTGCTCGACGTCCGCGACGACGATCTCGTCGAGGGAGCGTATTTCGACCTGCTGGTTCGTTGAGGGTCGAAGCACGTTGCGAGTGAGGACGGTGTTCGGTTGTGGCGTCCGCCTTTTTTGGGGCGTCAGCTCCGCTTCGCCGCGACGACCTGTGCGAGTTCGGGAGACGTCGTCGGCTCCGCTGCACGGACGCACTCCGGTCACTTTCGCGGGCAACCCCCTAGGACCGCGGCCCGCTCCGGCGGCGCGATAACGCCAGCCACACGAGCGTCCCGCCTGCTCTAGTCCGGGCGTCAGCTCCGCTTCGCCGCGACGACCTGTGCGAGTTCGGGAGACGTCGTCGGCTCCGCTGCGCGGACGCACTCCGGGTTTCGGGCGTACTGAGGGCTCGACTACAGGTCGAGTCTTTCGATCAGCTCACCGAGGGTCGCGATCGGCGGGAGGCCGGGGAGGTCTTCGAACCGTTCCGCGGGCGTAACGCCCGTGAGGACCGGTAGGAAACTCGTTCCGGCTCCGGCCGCGGTCTCGGCATCGACGCGGCTGTCACCGACGTAGAGCGCGTTCGTGGGCGCCACGCTCAGGCGCTCGAGGGCCACCCACAATCCCTCGGGATCCGGCTTGTGCGTCATCACGTCTTCGCCTCCCACAATGATCGGAAACAGCTCGCTCAGACCTTCGCGGTGCAACGTCGCTTCGATCCGGTGACGGAGCTTCGTCGACACGATGCCGCGCTCGATTCCGCGCAGACTCAAGGCGCGCGCGACGGGCTCGACGTCCTCGAAGACGCGCGTCATCCCGAGCATCACCTCATCGGCGCGGCGCATGTAGGTCTCGACGAAGCGCTGCGCCTCGGACTCATCCGCCCGGCCCGTGAGCACGCGGCAGCTCTGTGACAGCGTCAAGCCGATCGTGGCTCGCACGGCGCTCGGCTCGGGCTCGATCCACCCCAGCGAGGCAAAGGCATGCTGGACGCAGTGGACGATCGCGTCGGAAGCGTCGGCCAGCGTGTAGTCGAAATCGAAGATGACGGCTTGCAGCGGACCCCTCAGCCTGCAGAAGATGCCGGAGTCCTCACGCTCTGTCCAATCGCTATCCTGGGAGCTCACGTGATGCCTTTCGAGGTCCGACCGCTGACGATCGAGAGCATTCCCGACTTTTACGCGTTGCACTCCGAAGCCAACGGAGCGGGCTGGTGTCGCTGTGTGGCGTGGGCCGTTCCGAGCTGGGTGGGTTGGGGCGAACGGACTGTCGAGGAGAATCGCGAGCTCCGGGACGAGCTCTTCGGACGAGGCGAGCTGGACCTTTGGCTGCTGTATGACGGATCGCTGGCCGTCGGCTCCTGCCAGGTCGGACCGCGCGATCGCTTTCCCAAGCTGCTCGCCCAGCTCGCCCTCGAGCCGGATCCGGAATGCTGGGCCATCACCTGCTTCTTCGTCGCCCCGAGCCACCGGCGACGCGGTGCCGCCCACCAGCTCCTCACGACCGTGCGCGACGCCGTCTTCGATCGAGGCGTGCGACGAATCCAGGCCTTCCCCAAGCGCGGATCCGACCTCGACGCGGGGAATCTCTGGAACGGCCCGGAAGCGCTGTTTCTCGAGGAGGGCTTTCGCGTCATCCAGTCCGACGGTCAGCGCGCCGTGCTCGAGTGTGGGCGAGGCGAATGAGTGCCAGCTTGGTCGGCCGCCTGGCTCCCCTCGCCGCCTTGCTCATCGTCGCCGTGGTCGCCGTGATCTTGGTGGGCCCGATCGCTCAACCGCAGGCCTACCACGATTTCGCGGACCAGAGGGCCTGGAGGGCCATTCCGAACCTTGGCGACGTCTTGTCCAACCTACCATTCTTGGTTGTCGGCATGGTGGGACTGTGGCGACTCCGACGCCGATCTCGCGAACGCGGGTCCCATTTCGTCGACGACGGACCGATCGCCTTCGCGCTGTTTTCGGGGATCCTGCTGACGGCGTTCGGCTCGGCCTTCTACCACTGGGCTCCGAGTGACCACACGCTCGTCTGGGACCGCCTCCCAATGGCCATCACGTTCATGGCGGTGGTTGCCGGCGTCCTGCAGGATCGGCTGTCGGAGCGGCTGGGCAGGCGCAGCCTTCTCCCTCTGCAGCTGTTGGGACTCGCCAGCGTAGTGACCTGGGCCGGGACGGGCGACCTCCGCCTGTACTTTCTGGTCCAGTTCTACCCACTCTTCGCGATTCCGATGCTCTGGTGGCGATTCCCGCCCCGAACGACCGGGACGCGATACTTGGTCCGCGCCTTGATCAGCTACGGAGTGGCCAAGCTGCTGGAGCTGGGGGACGGTCGCGTCTTCGAGGCCACGGGCGGGGCCGTCAGCGGGCACACGCTCAAGCACCTGGCCGCCGGTTGGGCAAGCCTCGAGCTGCTGAATTGGTGGCAGAGGCGGCGACGACACTAACCCGCGTTTCTCACCCGCCATCTACTGCGGCGCCGAATCTACCCATGCCTGCTGCGTCAAGCTTCCTGCGCCGCCTCGACGACCTGCAGCGAGGTCGACTGCGGCGTGCTCGGTCGCTTTCCTTGCATCCACGGGCATCTTCGACACCTCGCGACGATGTCTGGTGAGAAATGCGGG
>JAJDCO010000111.1 GCA_029260795.1 Planctomycetota bacterium
GGACGAGCTGTTCCCCGGCGAGCAGGCGCGCATCGTCCGGCTCCTGGTCGAACGCGTGGACGTCTCGCCGGACGGCGCGCAGATCCGCATCCGCGGCAACGGGTTTCGGTCCTTGGTGCAGGAGCTAGGGGGCGACGAGGCCGCGGGCGAGGGTCACGTCCCCGAGGACACGACGACTGCGGAGGCCGGATGAGCGACCGGCCGCGAGTCGAGGTCGACGGCGAGGCGATCGTCGTCACGGTTCCGATGAAGCTGCGACGGCGCAGCGGGCGGAGGGAGGTCCACGTGCCCGGCTGCGGCTTGCCGCGCTCGACCGCGAAGAGGACCGCGCCCAACTCGATCGTGCTCGCGCTCGCCCGCGCCCACCACTGGCAGGAGCTCGTCGAATCGGGCGAGTACCGCTCGACCTCCGAGCTGGCCGACGCCCTCGGCGTCGACCGATCCTACGTCTCGCGCATCATGCGGCTCACGTCCCTCGAGCCGGACATCGTGGAAGCACTCGTTCAAGACGACGGGTCCACCGAGATGAGTCTCGCTCGGCTCCTGAAGCTGCCGCCCCAGCTCTGGCACGAGCAAAGGAGCTGCATCGGCGGGGCTCCACGTATCGCGATTCTCCGCCACCTCAGCTCCCGAACGCCCTGATGCACAGCACGCGGCGGTTCATGAGACCCAACAGCGTCATAGACACGGCATACTAGCGAAGCTCTTCCAGAAAGGCACGGCACTCCTCGGAGATGCACGATTCGAGAGACTTGATCTTTTCGGTAGCGCTGCCCGCCTCTTCCTCAGCGGTAAGAATGAAAATGTACCTAGCCACGTCTTCGGGTTTTTTCTCTGACAAGGAGATAATCGCTCGCCTCGAGGCAAAGGGACGCCAGTCTCGATTGACGCTGAGAGTTGCCCCAAACTCCTTTGAAGGCGGGGTGAAGTGCTTAAGAGCCAGCGCAAGTCTCTGATCAAAATCTTTGGCATCACGAAGAGCCTTCAAAAACCGCGCGACCTGCCGGCCTCTTTGTACCGCGTATTGAATCTCCATGTCCAAGGAACGACTCTGCCCCTTCAGCTCTTTACCAACGCGCTCCAATAAGGCCAACCCGCCTGAGTCCGGAAAGGCCGAAAGCATTTCGACTGCAAGCTCAGCAAGCTTCGAGTTCTGATCGTGATCTCGAACCAAACCTACAAAGTACTCATCTGAAACTCCTAGCACCCACAGGCTGTGCAACGCTGCGCGACTCAAAACGAAGTATGGCGGGACACTTGCGTACCTCGTAGCGATAATCTGCAGGCCATCCGTGACATCTCTAGCGTCAAGCCCAAGATCGCGTGCTTGAGAGCCAAGAATCACGGCGTGAATGGCGTGGCGCAACTTAGGGCCAACAGGTCCCAAAAACATTGGCTCGGGGCTAGCAAACTTCGCATCCAGCGATTCACGGTCCTCTGAACTGAACGGTTCCGACCTCAAATCAGAGATCTCAGCAAGAACCTCCCTTCCTGCCAAAGCATTGCAGTCCGGGCGATCCAAGTAGAGTGTCTGGGACCCACTCGCTAACAAGGCCGACCTATCCTCGACGTAGAATCCGATACTGCAGACGACTGCAACTAAACAACGCGTGATCATTGCGATCCCTCCTTCAGTATCAGTTAGAATCCTTCTGCAGAAGGGCCGGTCCACCGCTGCCAGGCCCACTCTCACTTCGAGCTTTGGAGTCTTCCTCAGCGGAGAGCCTCTTCGTCGCGTCAAGAATCTCTAGAGCACTCAGGGGATTCGAGAGCAGCCCATTCGCAGCGGCCTCGCCGTGCATCGCGAACCCCGAGTTCAGTAGAGCATGCCCCATTTCATGGCCAGCCCCAAACGGCATCCAGGGATCATTCCCGTCAAACATACTGTAAGGGCCTATAGACACATTAACCATACCCGCGACATTGATAAAAGGAGGTGAAGAGCTAAAGTCTCCACCAGTAATAGCAATCGCCACACCGCCTCCGAATGCGGCAGGAAGATATATGATAGAATCATTGTAAACGAGCATAATGTCGATGGTAGACTCGTCATCATCCTGGTAGTTGTAACCAACTATATCCGCCTCGACGGGATGCATCTCCACAACGTCTACAGGGACTTGGGCTCCTAGAGCCCCAGTACCAGAATCCTGCACATCATCGAAGAAGACATTCGCACGCTTGTTCGCAATGAGAAGCCACGTTGGAGCGCTCTGATTAGGATCGTCCTTGTGAAGCGAAGACCAGACGTCCGTAACACCTGGCACATTTGATAAAGCCTCAGCGAGAATCGCCCCCGTCTCCTCGAGAGTTTCTGTCCCCGCAAAGGAGACCGCAACGGTCTCGGGTGCGCTGCCTTCTAGTTTCTAGTGTCACAGAGAACGAAAAAGTTCCGGCCTGTGTTGGTTCATCGAACACCTGAAACGCATTCTGGGCAATAGATGCCGCCTCCGTCTGGCTTGCACTGTCAAAGCGAATCGCAGCCTGAGCCCAGTCCTCGCTCAACTGCCTTGTTAGTGACTCGAGAAACTCTTGTGTCATGGGAGTTGGAGTCAAATTGCAGATGCTCACTCGAGCCAGTCGAACCGCTGAGGGGCCATCCTCTACTGAGGGGCGAGCTACAGACAAGGACGACGTCGCCGCCTGCTCCTGTCCGTCGAGAAGTAGAGTGGCTCGCAGCTCAACGCCGAGCTTCACAAGAATTGTCTGCTCCGCGACATATTCGTCATCATACTGCGAACCCTGAGGCTTGTTATCAGGGGCACCGTTGGAGACCAGCCTGAAGAACGTGTCAGAACGATATCTGCTTGAGTTCGCATCTTTGACCATCGAGACAAGGTGAGAATAATCGTCGATTTCGGACTCTAGCAAGATGGCAGGCGTTTGGCTGGCCGTGTAGCCCAAGAGTTCAATCCGAAATGTGTCAATGTCGGAAACTACATCTCCGAATAGCGACTGTCCGGCTGCTGGAAGATCCAGGTCGGTCTGATGCTTGCTCACCAACAGGCAGCCGTCCGGCCCGTAGAAGGGTATAGGGCTGTTATCTCCCGCGATGAATCGTATCGGAGGTACGGCGACCTTTAGTCGATCTTCAGAAACGACTCCGGCGGAGTTGGTGACTCTTATTGTGATGTGAGTTTCGCCAACCTCACGCCCCTCGACGAACAGCAACAAGGATCCGCCTGGCGCTATTGACTCCCACGTATTCCATGGGACCGACAAGCCATCGATTGGGCCACCCTGCTTGCTTTCAGCCGTGTATACGCGAGCAATCGCAGGATCATCAACGTCAATGGTAAGGCTGGCTGAGGGATCTGACGCTGCGGACGGAGCCTCCACAATCAACCACATCGGTGCCAGGTCCGGATCTCCTTGCGAGACCAGAGGATCTTCTCGATCAACTATGGTGTCGCCATCGGAGTCGTTGTCGTTCAGCGTGAGAATCTTGCTCTCGCAAAGCTCGATCGTATCGTCCTGCGAGACACTGGTCCCAGGGCCATCTAGGAGTCCATCGTTGTTGCTGTCGATTCTCAAGTTGCCCCGATTGAGCTCGTACTCGAGCTCAATAATGACGGGTTGGTCGGGAGAGACAAAAAAGTCGGAGTTCACCCCTCCGTTGGGACGTTCGTCTCGAATGCGAACCTGTATCGTGACGGTTTGCCCTTCTGAGCCCTCCGGTGCTCGGAATAGAGCTGTCGCACCCTCAGCGATCTGGTCGCTGCCTTGCGCCTTGTTCACAAAGATCCCGGGTCCGCTTGTAATCTCCCATTCGACCCGCGTGTAATCCCAAACGTCTAGGGTGTTCTCGTGCTCGGTGCACTTCTGGTTGTTTGAGTCGCAGCTGTACTTGAGTGGGTCGAGATCCTCGTACACAACCGTAAGCGGCCGCGTTGTACCGACTGGGAGACCTAGGTCCGGGTCGGGAAGGTCAGCGTACTTCTCCTGCATATCGTGAATGCTTGGCGAATGCAGCCCCGACTGCACGTGTGGAGTGTAGTGACACGAGGCAATGGGTATGTGGTCGCAGCTCTCCGGGTCTGAGGAGACTTCGTCGCATGTTGGAGTGTGGGGTGGATCAATAGTTACATCGTAGAGTCCACTTCCGACGTCGCGTGAAATCGTCACAACTATTGTCGGCAACTCGCCGTTGCATGGTACTCCTTGCTGGCCAGATGCCAGATCTTCGATTAGGTCGTCGGCCTGCTCGTTCTCACTCAAGTTGTGGCCAGTTATCTCAAGCAAGACATGGCGGGTCTCTCCCGGGGCCAAGCTGCTCAAATCCGGGACAAAAACAACGGCCTCACCTGTGAACATTGCTCGTTTCGTACCGGACGCGTCGATGAAGTGATCGTCGAATCCGGATGAGCTGATTCCAGCGATGGCCCAGTTGATCATCCACCCATCGCCAAGGAACCTAAACAGGTCATGGCAGTCTCCCAGGCTTTCACCTCCGCTGCCTTCGGGCTGAGAGAACCCGTTACCGAGGATTCCCGGCGCGATGCAATAAAGCGTGAATTCATCCTGGTCATCCACGGTCACCGACAGGTGAAACTCACGCGGACTACAGAGCCCAGTGAATGCAACAGGATCTTCTGTTGCCTGGCCTTCGACCGAAACCGACATCAGCCGCAGCCGATGGGGATACGGCTCTATAAGCGTCACTGCACCCGTCTGTGCGTGGCTCTCGAGTGCGACCGCTACTAGGAGCGTGACCAGCATGAGACTTCGAATCCGTGGCATGCCCTTCCTCCAACCTGGTCGCTTGGCTCTTTGCAAGCTTCCTCATCCCTGTGTCAACGATGGCGGTTCTGGCGGCGTTGTCACGCAGAAAACTCACTTTCCGCGAAGGGCTGTGGTGTCTACGAAACGTCTTCCGATTTGGGGCTCCGCGAGTACCTGCGGCCTCCTTTCGATCAGTTTGAAGTCTTCCATAGTGACGATGATCGCTTCTCGCTGGTCACGTCGCCGCTTGCGTCCGGGCGGGTGTCCTTGCTGGGCGTCCTCGAGGCACGAGCAGGCGGTCTGAGAGAGCCGCGCGTGCGCACGCCGATCACCGTGTCCCCGCTCACCTCGGAGCCGACCGACAGGGAGAGCGTGCGACGCGCTCCGGCGTCGCGGAGGACGTCGGCGAGCACGGCTCCTCCGCAGGCCCTTCGTCCCGCTTGCATCGCGTCCTGCGACCACAGGACGTCGCGCGCAGAGACCGTGATCGTTTGGCGGAGCCGACCGCGCAGGAGCCGGAGCCGGCGCCGATCGCGACGCTTCCATTCCGACAGACTGCGCTGGACGAGCACCGACACCTCACCTTCGAGCGCAACGGCGATCGGACGCCCAGCCGGCCGTGCGGAGGGGCGCGTTCGGGGTGACGGTCCGCTTCGGACGATCGCTACAGCCGGACCGTCGACGAGGCAACCTTGATGGCGTCAGCTCCGCTCGCCTCGGCGTCGAAGCGGGGACGCGCGCCCCCAAGAGCTCGATTCGCTGCCGGACTGCCGCAGCGCCACGGATGGCCGTGTGGCAGCTGCCTGCCGCGCGACTCCGATTGGGGCCTCGA
>JAJDCO010000112.1 GCA_029260795.1 Planctomycetota bacterium
GCGCGCCGACTTGAAGATCTGAACGTTCAACGTTCAATCCGCCTGATCGAGCGGAGGCGAGGTTGACGACCTCCCACCCGAATGAATTCGGGCCTCCGAGGGAACGGTCTGGAGCATTTCGTTTTGCAACACCAGGGTTCAGTCGGGCGGGAGGGCGTTCGATGAATCCACGCGCTTCGACGCGGCTTCGGTCGTCCGCTGAGGCGAGACGAGGCGGCAAAAGCGTCCAGCACCTCGTTCGTCATCGCATCGACAAAGGACCCTCCAGCGGACTGAAGTCCGCCCTCCGAAGAGTGGAAACGACCGGGGCGTGCGACACCGGGTGGTGCCGCACGCGCGGGTCTTCTCAGTCTCGGTCTTGCTGCGCCTTCCGCTCGCGCTGTTGCTCGAGGATCTTGGCGGCGACTTCGAGGTGTCCTCCGCCATTCCACCACGAGACCCAGTCCGAGGCGCGATCACCGACCGACGCTCCGCTGAGGCGCGGCAGCACGCGGCGATAGACCACCAACTCTTCGACCGTCACCCGACGCTCGACACCGAGTATCGCGACATCGAGGACGACGCCGGTCGTGATCGGAGTGACGATTGGGTCAGCGATTACGGCCGCCTGTGCGATCTCGGGATCGAAGTCGGTCACCAAGGACTCCTGCTGCCCCACGAAGATGCTGCTGCGCGGCGGCCGCGAGCTCGACGACTGGGCGAAGGTCTTGATGATCGCGGGCACGGCCGCGGGCACGTTGAGCGCACCCAACGCTTCGGCCGCTCGCGCACGGACCTGCGGCAGGCTGCTCTGCAGTGCCGACAGATACGGCACCACGAAGTCGGGATCCTGCTGCTGAAGCGACTGCACGGCCTCGAACGCTGCGCTGCGCACCTCGTCGGCAGGATCCGCCAGCTGGACGCGCACCAACGGATACCGCGCGTCTTCGCCGCCGATCCGACCGAGAGCGCGAATAGCGACCACGCGCACGACCTCGCTCCGATCCGACAATGCCTTGATCAGAGGATCGCGGCGATCGACACCGGGAATCGTCTCGATCTTCGCCTCGGCGACGACCGCCCGAGCCGGCGAGCGGGCATCCCGAATGATCTTCAGGAAAGCTCGCACCCGCGCTTCGGGGCGAGCGGTCGGACGATCCGACTCCAGCTCGGCCGTCGCCGCGACATCGGACAAGAAGCGCCGAGTCTCCTCGTGAGAGGGATCGGCGGTCAGCACCTTGTCGCCTTCTTCGAACATCTCCCGCCACAGCTGGCGATCACCGCACCAGCGGACCAGGCGAGAACGCTCGACATCGCCGCCTTCGGAGAACTGCTTGCGGATTTGCCGATACGTCTTGAGGTGTTCGGCCTTGTCCTCGGAGTCGACCGGGCCTGCACTTGCCCCGCCAACGATCAACGTCAATGCCCAGAGCCAAGTCGCGCTCATGGATGGTTCCTTCCGCGTTCGCGTTTGGTTCAGGCAGGTCGTGACCGCCCAGGCGGCCAACGTTTCTCAGTCTACGGCGGATCGGTCATGAACGGCAAGACGATCCTCGGCTCCGCCTCGGCTTCGGATCAACGAATCCGGAGGTCGAGCGGGTGCATCATGTACGGCCCCTCGCCTCCCACCCATCCGAACAAGCCCAGGGCCGCGACCGGCCCCTCCCACAAGTCCTCGATCGGCACCTCGATCGCCACTCGACTCCCGACGATCTCCCGGAAGCGCCCCCACCAGTCATCGGCCTCCGAGATCGGAGCGAGCGGCACCACGGACTCGATCGAGAGCCCGGCGAGCTCCTGAGCCTTGGCGAGCGCGCGATCCAGGCCTCCCAGCTCGTCGACCAGCCGGAACTCGAGCGCCTGGCGCCCCGTCCACATCCGCCCCTTGCCGACCGAGTCGACGTACTCCGGAGAGAGCTTCGGATGAAGGCGTCGGTCCGCGGCGATCTGGGCCATCGCGAGTCGATACTGGCTCTCGAGGCGGAGCTGAGCTCGACGGCGCTCGAGCACGGCAGTCGGGGCGTTCGAGATTGCCGAATCAGCACGGTGGCCCCGCGTCACGCGCTCGCGTCGCACGCCGAGCTTCTCGAGCCAAGGTTCGAAGTGCACGTGTCCCATGAGAAGCCCGAGCGACCCGGTGAGCGTCGTCGGCAAGGCGAGGATGTGTTGAGCGGGAGCCGCGATGAAGTAAGCGGCTCCTCCGCCGCGTGCCCCGAAGGACACGACCACGGGCTTCACCTCGGCGAGCAGCGCCACCTCGCGTCGCACGAGATCCGCGGCGAGCAGCGAGCCGCCCGGTGAGTCGATCCGCAGGACGACGGCTCGAACGCCGGTGGTGCCTCGAATCTCGCGGAGCAGATTCGTCAGGGACCGAGCTCCTTGGAGCTCACCCAGCGCGGCGTCCCTTCGACTGTTTCCGGTCACCAAGAGGCCCGCGATGTGGACGAGCGCGATGCGCTCGGGACGAACGAGGGTCGGCGCGGAGGTTCGCTCGTAGCGGGCGAGGTCGACCAGGTCGAGATCGGCGGCGGTGCGATTGCGCAGCTTTTGAAGCAGCTCGTCGCGATGCGCGACGCCATCGATCAAGCGTCGGCTCGCCGCGGCAGCCTCCGCCGCCGTGTACGGTCCTTCGTCGATCCAGGCCCTCACTTGCTCCACGGTCGTCGAGCGGCCCGCCGCGATCGCCTGCACCAGCTCGCGATAGAATCCGTCCAAGATCGAGTCAGAGACCTCCCGAAACGACTCCGACATCGAGTCGCGCGTGAGCATCTCGGCGGCGGCGACATAGGCATCCGAGCGCCACACGTCGGCAGTCAGTCCGGCCTTCTGCAGCCCTTCCCGGAGAAACGTGGCCTCGAGACCCAGCCCCACCAACTCCAACGTTGCAAAGGGCGAGAGAACGATCGTGCTGCCGGCGCTCGCCAGGAAGTAGCCGACGGTGTCCGTGCCACCAGCGCAATGGACCAAGACCTCTCGCCCGCTCGCACGCAGCGTCGCGACCAGCTCCCGGAGCTCCTGGGCATCGGCCAGCGAGGGGGATTGAACGAGGTCGATCCACAGCCCGCGCACCGCCGGGTCGCTCCCGGCCCGACGCAAGGTCGTCAACGCCTGCCAGCGAGCAATCGGCGTCCGCTCCGCGTCGCCCGCCCGCCAGACCTCACCCTCCAGCTCGAGCTGGAGGTAGGTTCCCCCGGACTCCTGGGCAGTCAAACTCTCCGCACCGAGAACGAGCCACGCCAGCAGCCCTGCCAGGACTCCGCCCCAAATCCGCGCCGCACCGGCACTGCTCTGCATTCGAGCCACCTCGCCTCTGCCCTTTCTCTTCGGGGACGAGCGCTCCGCGCGTCCGCCGCCGTTGATACCATATGCGATCTTCTTGCCCAACTGACGAGGGTCGTCGAGCTGGGCCCGGCTGCCGCCTTCGAGCAAACGGCCATGCACCCGATTCTGTTCCATCTTCCGTTCCTCGGCTGGCCGGTCCATGCCTACGGCGTTCTCGTCACGCTGGGTGCCTGGGTCGGCGTGGCCTTCGTCTGGCAAGGCCGCTCGGAGCTGACGGAACATCCATGGCGGCTCGCCGGGTGGCTGACGGGCGTCCTGCTGGGGGCCCTGATCGGAAGCCGAGCCCTCGGCGTCCTGGTCCTCGATTCGACGCCCACGATCGTTGAAGCCGCGAGCTTCTGGCAGCCAGGACGAGTGCTGTATGGAGGAGTCTTCGCCGCGCTGCTGGTCGGTGGACCTCTCGCACACGCGCTGCGATTGCCGACGAGGGTGCTCGCCGACCGGGTGGCACTCGGCGCCTTGGCCGGGCTCGCGATCGGTCGCCTCGGTTGCCTTCTGGCCGGGGACGACTACGGACGGATCGCCGAGACCCTGAGTGGTGAGCCATCGGTTCCGTGGGCCGTCCAGCTCGACCATCCCACGGCGCCGTTGCCGAGCGAGCTCCGAGGTCATTGGCTGCATCCGGCGCCCGCCTACCTGTCTCTGGCGGCCGCTTCCCTCGGCATCGCGCTGGCCCTGATTCGCCGTTGGGCCCCCTTCGCGGGAGCCACCTTCTGTGCGGCCTTGCTGGGTCATGCCGCTCTCCGCTTCGGGATCGAGTCATTTCGCGGCGACTCGGAGCGAGGCCATTGGAGTGTGCTGGGCTGGACGGCGTCGACTAGCCAGTGGCTCGCGGTCGTCCTGGCCACGGTCGCCCTCGCGACCGCGGCCCGGTGGAGAGGGCGGCGTGCCCGCGGCCTCAGCGCGCTGCGGCCGGCTCGGGACGCAGACGCTTCTTGAGACGCGCGAGGAGGTAGAAGAAGGCCTTGGTGTCGACGGGCTTCTGGACGAAGTGGACGAGCCGCCGACTCTCTCCACTCTGGGACAGGTAGCGACCGGGCCGTGAGTCGGTGATCAGGACGATCTCGACGTCCTGGGTGCCCTTACGAAAGGTGTCGATGATGGAGTGGACCTCATCGGAATCGGCACCGAGGTCGAAGATGGCCACGTCGAAGCGGCGCTGTCGAAAGCGCTCCCGAGCGGTGCGGTAGTTCGTCGCCGACCAAGCCAGGTCTCCAACTTGATCCAAGCCGACGACCAGCAGATCGCGCAGCCGCGCATCCTCGACGACCAGCAGAATTTCCACGGCACGAGACTCCCGGTTTTCTTCCTCGACCTGCCTTGTTTCGGCCCGGTGACCGACCTAGGATGGCGGCCCAAAGGTCGGTCCGGGCCGATTCCTGCATAGCGAACATCGTCCTCCGGGCCGTTCGATCTTGAACCTCGGGACCTCTGTCGGACGAGCCGACGCGGCGCTTCCGGGGGATTCCACGGAGCCGAGCGGAAACCGGTCGTGCAGCGGGTAGTGGCGGGGATCGATGAGGCGGGAGTGTCTCCGCGCCTCGGACCGCTCGTCGTCTCTTTGGCGGCGTTCCGGGTGGAGGGACCGCTTTCGAAGAGGCGCCCCCACGATCTGTGGAAAGTCCTCAGTCCTCCGGTCCGCAAGGTGGGCCAGCGCGGTGACGGCCTGATGGTCGCGGACAGCAAGCGGGTTTTTTCCGGACGCAAGCTCGAGCCGCTCGAGCGATCGGTGCTCGCCTTCGTCCGTGCGACGAGTGATCGACCGATCCGGAGCTGCCGTCACCTGATGGAGTCCGTGGCGCCTCTGACGGCCCCCTGGCCCGCCGAGTGCCCCTGGTACCGCGAGCAGCAGCTCGAGCTCCCGATGGCTGCGGATCCGTCCCTGATCGAGCTGATGTCGAGCGTGCTGCGCCGAACGATGACGCGGCGCTCGATCGAGATCGCCGATCTGGGCGCGGAGGCGGTCGTCGAGCCGGAGTACAACCGGCGCGTCGCGGCGACCGACAACAAGCTCGAGGTCGTCTTCGAGCGGACGGCGGCCCTGATCGGTCGAGCGCTCGCGTTGGCCGGCCCCTCGGGTGGAGCGCTCATCCGCGTCGATCGGCAAGGCGGGATACAGCGTTACGGACGACGGCTCGCCGAGCGGCTCGGGTGCTCGGTCGAGGTCGTATCCGAGAGCCCGGCCCGATCGCGGTATCGTGTTCGCCCCGAAGGCGCTCAAGAGTCGAGTGAGGTCGAGTTCTGCGTTCGGGGCGAAGAAACGGCCTTAGCGGTGGCTCTCGCGTCGATGCTGAGCAAGTATGTTCGCGAGCTCTACATGGAAAAGCTCAATCGATACTGGGCGGCGCTCCGCCCGGGTCTGAAGCCGACCGCCGGCTACCCGGCCGACGCGACCCGCTTCCTCGCCGAGATCGACGACTTGATTCGCAGTCGAGGTATCGAGCAAGAGACTTTGATCCGACAACGATAGGAGAGGCGGGTGGCCGCGCCCTCGTCCTCCGTGACCACACCATCTCAGGGAGTCCATCGAGTGAAGTTCGCGATTCTGGGCGGAGGCATCTCCGGCCTGACGGTCGGTCGTCTTCTCCGCGCCGCCGGTCACACTATCGACATCTTCGAGAAGGACGAGATCATCGGTGGCTTGTGCAAGACCGCCAACTTCGACGGATTCCTCCTCGATGAGGCCGGTGGCCATATTCTGTACAGCAAGCTGCCCGAGGCCCTCTCCTTCATGGTGGACTCGATCGGCCCCGATCAGCTCTGCCAACGCGAGCGCAAGACCAAGATCTACTACCGCGACGGCCTCTGGGTGAAGTACCCCTTCGAGAACGGTGTGGGCCAGCTGCCGCCGCAGGATCGCTTCGATTGCTTGATGGGTTACCTCGAGGCGTACTGGCAACGGCAGCAGCCGAATGCGACTCCTCCCGGCAACTTTCACGACTGGGTGCTCTACCGGATGGGTCAGGGCTTCGCCGACCACTTCATGTTTCCGTACAATGAGAAGATCTGGAAGATCGACCTGAAGCAGCTCAGCAGCTCATGGGTCGAAGGTCGTGTCCCCGAGGCACCGGTCGAGGACATCGTCCAGGCGGCGGTCGGCCTCACGACCGAGGGCTACACGCACCAGTCACACTTCCAGTATCCGATCTCGGGTGGCTTCCAGGCGCTGACGGATGCGATCGGAGCTCCGCTGGCCGACGTCATCCAGGCCGGTACGGCGGTCGAGTCCGTGCAGCGCGACGGAGAGGGCTGGAAGGTCAACGACGCGCGGTACGACTTCGTGGTGAACACGATGCCATTGCCCGAGTTCCTCAAGGTGCTCCAGGGCGTGCCGGCCGCGGTGAATCAAGCGGGCGATGCGCTGGTCTACCGCTCGCTGGCGTCGGTGTTGATCGGTCTCAACCACGATGAGATCCCCGACTACTCGTGGATCTATCTGCCGTTCCCGGAACAGGGCGGCGCGAATCGAATCACCTACCTGTCGAACTACAGCCCGGGCAACGCCCCCGAAGGCTGTGCCTCGATTCAGGCCGAGCTCACCTTCGCCGGTCCCAATCCGGTCGATGACGCGTACGTGGACGAGCTGGCTGCGACCTACGAGCGTATCGGCCTGCTCAAGCGCAGCGATGTGATTCGCAAGGGCTTCAAAACGGTCAAGTACGCGTACATCGTCTACGACCTCGACTTCTACCAGAAGCTCGATCAGTCCTTGGGCTGGGTCGACCGGCAAGGCATCTACAGCACGGGCCGCTTCGCACGCTTCGACTACTTCAACAGCGATCAGTGCGTCGACTCGGCGCTGAAGCTGGTGAAGCAGATCCTCGCTGATGTGGAGCGCGGCTAGTTGAAAGCCTCGGTATTCATCCCCACGCTGAACGGCGGTGACCTCTTCGGGCAGGTGCTCGATGCCGTCTATGCGCAGAAGACGGATTACCCTTTCGAGGTGATCGTCATCGACTCCGGCTCGACGGACAGCACGCTCGATCACTGCGCGCGCTATCCGATTCGCCTGTTCCACATCGACAAGCGAACGTTCAATCACGGGCTGACGCGCAACCTCGGCATCTCCAAGGCGCGCGGTGAGGTCGTCGCGCTTCTGACGCAGGATGCGGTGCCGGCTGACGAGCATTGGCTGTCCAGCCTGGTCCGCAACTACGATGACGATCCATGGGTGGCCGGCGTCTACAGCCGGCAGCTCCCCCGCGCGGACTGCGAGCCCTTCGTCCGAGAGCGCATCCTGCGCTGGAGCGCCGGTCGCAACGAGCGCACGGTCCAGTCACTGAGCACGCTCTCGGACTACTGGAACATGAACTGGTTCGAGCGCCTCGAGCTGATCGCCTTCGACGACGTCGCCTCCAGTGTACGGCGCCAGGTCTGGGAGGAGATTCCCTACGAGCGCCGCAGCTTCGGCGAAGACGTCGCCTGGGGTAAGAAGGTCGTGCTGACGGGTTACAAGATCGTCTTCGAGCCCGATTCGGCCGTGATTCACTCTCACAACGACTCGCTCTGGAAGCAGTTTCGCCGCATTTACTGTGACCACCAAAACCTCCATCGCCTGATCGGGATCACCACCAACCAAGGCTACGAGGACGTCTTCATCAACACCGGTGCGGCGCTCGGCTACTACTCGGACATGATCGACGATTGGGGTTGGTCTTCCGGCCGCCGCTGGAAAGCCCTCGCCTACTCCTTCGCCCTGGCCGTCTCCGAAAACCTCGCCCAGTTCATGGGGGCCGCCTCGGACGAGTGGTGCCGATCGTTCCCCTGGTTCCGCCCTATCGACGTCCGCCTACGCCGCGGCATCTGAATGTGTTCCCCAGGTTTCGCCTGGGTCTTGGATCGGTCGCCCCGCGAACCTCGAAGCTGGGGATCGAGAGCCCTAAAACCCACTTCGGTTGCATTCCCTCGGCAGCCGAAATAACCTGAAGAGGGCCGAGGTCATTCGCGGGGAAGCGGTGCGGATTCTCTCGCGCCCCGGCACCGTTCCCAGTTGATCGGAACCATGCAGGACCTCGACGGCTCTCGCTCAGCACGCTTTGGTCGGATCGCTTGGACGATCGCGATCCTCATCGGCTTCGCCGGACTCGGCGGTTGCGGCGCCGGGATCTTCTCGCTCGTCTTCGGAAGCCGAAGCAGCGGGTCGACCGAGCTCGTCGTTGCGCAATCCCTCGAAGTGACGAACGTCCTCGCCACTGCCGTCAGCGGCGCGCGCAACGACTCGATCACGCTGACCTTCAACCAGTCGGTGGACGGTCCGACCGCGCTCCAGCTCGATCGCTACGAGCTCGAGAGCCCCATCGGCAGTCCCCTCGACATCTCGCAGGCCGAGGTACGCCTCAACTCCGAGACGACGGTCGTCACGATCGTCATGGTGCAGAGCTCGCCGGTCCCGGTCGACCTCCGAACGGGCGCCGATTATCGACTGCGAGTGCAGGATCTCATCGGGCGCAATGCCGGCGTGCGTCTCGAGGCGCCGACCGTGCTCGACGGCATCGTGGGCGGAGACGCGATACCCCCCGCCGCAACGGTCGAAGTGCTGACGCTCCCTGGCCTGGACAACGACCGGTTGGAGATCCAATTCGATGAGGCCGTGACACCCGAGAGTGCCCTTCGGCTCGAGAGCTATCGGCTCGAGAGCCCTCTCGGTCGGTCGATCGACATCTCGACAGCCCAAGCGGCCTTCGATTCCGTGCGCTCACGAACGTCGCTGACGCTCACCGCCACGTCGCCCTCCTTGCAGAGCGGTGACGAGTTCTCCTTGTCGATCAACTCCGTCGCGGACCTGGCAGGAAACCAGGCCTCCGATGCGGTGACGACGGGCACGGTCGCCGGCGACTTCGACGTCCCACAGCTGCTGAGCGCGATTCGCCGCACGGATCTCGACTCGACCGGCCGCACGGTCGATCTGGTCTTCGACGAGGAGCTCGATCCGTCGCTGGTCGAGAACCGCACGAACTTCTCCTTGAATCGAGTCCTGCTCGATGTGCTGGGCTCGTCGGTGGTCGCCCTCGACCATGATGGCGACTCTGACTTCGACCTGCTGGTCGGGGGTGCCGACGGCACGATCACGCTTCACGAGAACCCGGGCACTTTTGGACCGCCCGAGTTCTTTTACGGGGACCGCATCGAGGCACAGCTCCTCGACAGCGGAACGCGCATCATCATCTCGGCCCTGAACGAGAACCAGGACGGCGGCGCTCGCCTGAGGCTGCTCAGTCTCAACCCGACTCTGGCGGCACCCCCCGAAGTTCTCTTCGTGTCGAACGACGCCGGTCAGGTGCGGTTCTTCGTCAACATCGGTCCTCAAACGCAGCCGATCCTTCCTCCACAGTGGACCTTCAGCGGCGACCTCCAGCTCCCTCACGGCACGCCTCTCCTCGTGTCGGACGGCGGCGGCGGCTTCGCCGAGCTCGATCTGTCCCTGGCCTACGGCACTCAAGAGGCCTCGGACTTTCGCGGAGCGGACGTGGCCGGCATGGACTGGAACGACTCCGGTCTGACGGACCTGGTGGCGGTGCGCTTGGCACGTGACAGCTCGACCAACAAGGACTTCCTCGAGATCCTCGTCTTCGACAAGGACCCGAGCTCGCCGCTCCCCGCCAACATTCCGCGTGACTTTCTCATGCCGGTCACGATCGCGACGATCTCGCGCGGCGACAGCTACGATGCGTTGTGTCCTGGCGGCGTCGAGTGCAGCGGCGGCTCGGTGCGCGTCTTCGACTACACGCTCGACGGTCATCGGGACCTCCTGGTCGGTTTCGTCGACCGGGTCTTCCTCCTCGAGAATCGTGGACCCGGCCAGACACCGCGCTTCGAAGCGCCCGTTCCGATCACGGATCGCTGCGGTGCCGAGCTGGTGGTGCCCAATCTCCGCTCGATCGACTTCTCGTTCATCGATGAAGCGCTCAGCGGACAGCCGCCACCGACCACCAACGATTTCGACCTTCTCGTCGGCACCGACGACGGGAAAGTCCTGGTCTTCTCCGACGTCCTCGCCGGCCCCGGCCCCTGCTCGCCGCTCCGGCTCCAGACTTCGGCCGTCGACCTCAACACGGTCGGTTTCGCCGCCCCGGCATTCGTCGATCTCGACAAGGACGGGGACTTGGATCTGGTCGCTGGCAATGCGGAAGGTGATCTTCTCCTGTTCCGCAACGCGGGCGTGCGGAGCCCGATCCAAAGCAGCCTCGCCTACTCCCGCCGCTCGCCTCTGGTCAGTGGCAACCCGCAGCCGTTGCTCGAGAAGGGATTCTCGGTCCCGACGCCACTCGACTTCAACCTGGACGGCAAGGTCGACATCGCAGCCGGCGATGCGGCCGGACAAGTGTTGGTGTTCCTCGGGCAAGGCGACCCGGATCAACCGTTCTACGAGGAGACCGGTCGCCGCTCGATCGAGTTCGAAGGAAGCCCCACGCTCGTGAGCGCCCGGGCAGCGCCCCAGTTCGTCGACCTGGACTCACCGCCCGACGGGCTGGACGACCTCATCGTCGGTGGAGCCGATGGGCGAATCATATTCTTCCGGAACTTGGGACTGGGCGAGAACGACTTCCCCGTGTTCGACGGAACGCCCGACGCGTTGCGCACCGAGCTGCGGGTGCTGATCCCGAACCCGCCCGGACCCGAGGAGATCTTCCCGCTGGACGTGGGTGAGAACGCTGCCCCCGTCTTCGGAGATCTGGACGGCGACGGCGACCTGGACCTGCTGGTCGGGAGTCAAACGGGAGACAGCTCCTCCACCATCGGCCAAGTGACGTACTTCGAGAACGTCGAGAGTGAAGGCGTCGTGCCGCCCGATCAAACGCCCCAGATCCAGCTCTTCCGGGCCAAGAACATCTCGGGTACCCGGCTCGAGCTCAAGGGATACGGCATCGATCTGGGACGAGCCGATCTCAAGCCGGCCCTGGTCGACCTCGACGGCGACCGGACGCTCGACCTGGTGGTGGGCGACTTCCCGGGCAACTTCTCGTTCTTCCGCAACGTCGGCGGCACCGACCTGGACGTCCCCTTCTTCGCGCCACGGGAGCCGGTGCTCATCACCGTCGAGCTGCCCGATACGGCCGCGTTCCCGGGCGGCGACACCACGCGCGTCCGGCTCGTCTTCCCCGGTCCAGTGAACCCGCGGCTCGGCAGCCTGAACGTGCGCGATGCCCGCGACGTGGCCGGAAACACCACCACGCTGCAGAAGATCCCGGTGGATTGACCTCGATCAGCGCGGAAGGGTCACGCGATCCGCGAGGGGTGGCGGAATCGCACGCCCCTCACGGATCCTATGATCACCCGATCACTGACGAAGCCAGAGCGAGCGCTCGACGGTCGAGATCATCGGCGTGAACGGCGGCAGGTTGGCCGGGTTCAAGAAGTCCTGATCGTAGTCCCAGTTTCGGACCGGCGCTTCGTAGTTGTCGCCACCATAGGACCAGGGCCCGGTACCGATCTCGCTTTCGTAGGTGTTCACGAACGAGCCGCGGATCTTGCAAGCGACTCCCGACCAACTCTCGTGGAAGCGAGGTAGGTTCTCGAAGCCACCGTTGTAGTCGTTAGGGGTCGTCTGATCATTCCCAGTAATGATGGCCATGTTGTACTGGGTCTGTGTGGCATCCGGAAGCTCGCCCGCGTCCTTGCCGTCGTCCCAGGCATTCGAGAGCAGGTTGATCGAGTCGGTGATGACCGCGGCGCCCTTCTTGCTCTCGGTGTTGTAGTCACCGTGCACGTAGACGGGGTTCTCGGACACGACCGTCAGCTTGCCTCCGAGCTCGGCGCCGTTGGTGAGGCGGACACCATCGGGTTGTGAGGCCGAGGCCGAGCGCGACGCGTAGATCAGCCCGTTGGGCGGGAAGTAACCCGACTCGCGGAGCACCTCCATATCGATCTCCGAGACGGTGACCTCCTTGTTCTCGCGACCGTCGTACATCGTCTTCTCGGTCACCAGCCCGGGCACGGTGATCGCCGTCCCCTTGAAGAACACCTGGCTGCCCCGCACGACGAGGTCGGCGTTTCGGTGGTAGTAGCCCTTCCGGTGCGTTCCGCTCCCCGGAGGCACGGGGATGTAGTCCCCAATCGACTCGCTGTAAGACCAGTCGCCTCCGGACCCGCCGGGCATCTGATCGAAACGCTTGATCGAGCCGATGTTCGGAGCTTGGATCTTAGTGACGCCGTGCTCGCCCGTTTGCAGCGTGCCGTCCCACTTGTCGAAGGCTTCGGTGAAGAACGGGTCCATCTCGCCCGAGTCCTGGAAGTCTCCGTCTTCATTGGCGTCCCAGCCGTCGAAGTCGCTGTCGAATCCGGACGGCGAGTCGATTCCGGAGTCGAGCAGCTGATCGCGGCTCTCCATGAGCACGAACACGTCATCGCTCGGATTCAGGTTGTCGTCCTTCACCTTGATGCGCACGTTGCCACCCGTGATGGACTCGGCATCCTTGCGGCTGCGGTGGATGTCTCCGGCGCAGCGGACGTAGTCGGTGCGCAGGGTCAGGTCGTCACCACTCCCGATGTAGATGTCGTGGTTCGAGTGCACGCGACCGCTGAGGGTCATGTCGGGACCGGGCAGAATCTCGAGGTCCGGCTCGTAGAAGATCGCGAACTGGAAGATGGCGGTGCTGGTCACCTCGAGGATCTGGAAGAAGTTCTCGCGAGTGACCACCGAGTAGCGGGCTTCGCCCGTCTCGGAGTCCGCGGGCAGCTCGTTCCGGAGCTCGACGGTCACCTGGATTCCCACGGGCTTGTAGGTGGTCGCCACTCCATCGGGTGCGACCTCGGGCCGGGGTGTGAAGGAGCGATAGTAGGTGTCGCTTCCCGGCGGAAGCTGACTGAGCTCGAGCAGCGCGATGTCGGCACGCACCTCGCCGTTCTGATACATCCGCTCCTCGCGGCGCACGTACAGTGACGGTCCCGGCACGCTCCAATCGCGCTCCTCGGCGGACTCGTAGCTCTCATCGCGCGAGAACTGAGAGTCGAACTGGTTCCGCAGCGAGGAGCCCTCCTCGAAGAACTCGGGCTTGAAGAGGATCTGCCACGAGTCGTTGAAGTAGTCGGGTCGGAAGCTCGCCTGGAAGCCGGGTCGTCGATTGACGATGGCATCGAGGAGGTCCTCCTTCACCTCTTCGGCGATCCCTTCAGCGAGATGCGAGAAACGAGTCTTCTCGACGGCATTCAGCTTCGACATCTCCGCTTCGTGGGAAATGGTCGAGTACAAAGCGGTCGAGAGTCCACCGAGCATGACGAGCAAGATCATCGTCGGCAGCAGGATGGATCCACGGTTGACGCTCATGAGTCGAGTCATCGTCGGCCTCCTACCTCAAAACTTTCGAGTGTTGCGGAGGTTCACCGTGCCCTCGAGGGCGGCCTCCTGTACGCGTCCGACGCCCGATCGCTTCTGCAAGTACAGTGTGATCGCGATCTGGTTGTAGCGGACGTTGGCCGGATCGTTGGCCAACGCATCAAAGGTGATCTTGAAGACGTCGCGCCCGAAGATCTCGGTCTCCATCAGGACGCTTCCGCTCTCGTCCTCGAAGACCTGCCAGCGCTCGAGGCGGAACTGATCGCCGTCCTTCACGACCAGATAGCTCGTCTCATAGGGGCGCCAGGTCAGATCGCCCGTCGTCTCGTCGTAGGGCAGGGTCGGATCCCCTTGCAGGCTCCGGTCGTCCAGTCGGAGTACGACCAGCTCGTTGCTGATCCGGTCCCGATTGCGAATGCGTCGATCCGGATGGCTGCTCCCGGAGTCGTAGCCATCGAGATCTTGGTCTTGAAAGCTCAGCGAGGCGATCCGAGCGCCTCGACCCTCGGTGTAGTCCTCGGGAGTCGCCTGGAAGGGGCTGGTCTCGGTGTCCCGCTCGAAGATCGACGGATACGCGTGCGGCAATCCCAACGCGGCATCGTCGACGATGAGGGCACTGCGGAGCTCGCCGATCAGACGCTTGAGCATCCGTCGGCCTTTCTCCTGTAGATCCGAGGAAGCCTGACCGGAGTTGAAGGCCGCCGTGGCACCACTCATCGTGATGTACATGGCCCCGAACACGATCAGAAACAGCGTGATGGCGGTCACCATCTCGATCAGCGTGAAGCCACCCGACTTCACTCGACGCGCATGGCTCATGGGGCACCTCCTTTAGCTGCTGCCGCGGCTCGTCTCGAGCGAGCGCGTCACCGGGCCGTTGCTGATGCTGCGCCATGTGCAAATGGCTTCGACGGTCACGAGCAAGTCGTTCACCCGGGTGAACGTGAGCTGCACCTGCTGCTCCTGGAGATGGCGATCCGCGAACTCGGGCAGCACGACGACCCGCGTTGGGCTCGCCTCGGTCAGCTCATCTTCTCCCGGCCAGTACTCCTCGGCCAGGTTTTGGAACGGCACGCTGTGCATGTCCTCGATCGCCTCCTCGAGGTCAAACATTGCGATGTTGACCTCGTTGGACAGCCGGCTCAGCCGCATCAGCGACACCAGCGTCGGAAAGGCGATCAAGGCACCGACCGTCAGCATCATGGCCGCCAGCATGACCTCGAGGAGCGTGAAGCCCCCCTCGCGCCGCTGGCGGGCTGCAGACGGGGCGGCGGCGGTCTCGGGATGGGACGCACGACTCATGATGCGACTCCTCGACTCGTCGCTCCGTCTCGAGAAGGGTCCACTGGATCGCGGACCCCACCGCACGTGATTCACCGCGATGCGGTGGAGCAACGTTCGGCGAGACGAGAGCTCGCTTCGATTTCGGATCGGATTTCGGCTTTCGATCGGGCAGACGAGCCACCCGACTCGGAGTGTTCCCCGGCATCATCGGCAAACACGTCGCTCTGGTTGAGTCGGCCTTGGCGAGGACTCGATCTCCTCCACCAGAATCGGTCGTCCGAGCAGGCCGCGGAGCCGACCTCCTGGAGCCCGCGGAGGAATCAGAGGCAGACCTCGCTCCCCTTCCCGAAATGCCTCTTTGTCCTTTACTTTCATCAACGGCCCCCCTATCGTCGGCTCCGCGGTTGCATGCGCGGCGGCGATTGGGACGGGCGGTCCCTCGCTCACGCTGCGCTTCCTCGATCGAATGCCCAGCCTCGTCGATCGACGAGATTCGGCTTGCCGGAAGCCTGATCCTTCGGGACACGGTGCTCGGCCAGCCTTCGCTCGGCGCCCATCCCAAAAACATATCGAGCCCGACCATGAGTGATGACCATGCGTCGACCCCTGGAACCCGAGGTCCCAACGACTCCTCGGCTTCTGAGCGCGGGTCCCGCTCGCCCCGGAACCGCTCCGCCGATACCGTCGGACGCCACATGAAGAACAAGCCCGATCGAGCAGGCCCACCGGTCGCTGTGGCCGGCGTCCTCGAGCTCCACAAGAACACCGATCAGGGCGGCCATCTCCGCTCCCTGGAAGGCAACCTCACGTCGCGCTCGGACGATCCCTTCCTCTCCAGCAGCCTCATCCGCCGCCTCCACCTGCGCCCCGGCTCCTACCTCGAAGGGACGGCCGGCCCGCCGCGCTCGGGTAAGCGTCGTAATCCGCTCGTCCAGAGCATCGAGATCATCGATGGTCGCGACGTGCACGAGACCGGACGCGTCCCACGCTTCGAGGAGTTCATCTCCATCGACCCCGAGGAGCGCTTTCAACTCGAGGACGCCGACCGAGATCTTTCCTTGCGCGTCGTCGATCTCATCGCGCCCATCGGCAAAGGACAGCGCGGTCTCTTCGTCGCTCCGCCGCGGAGCGGCAAGACGGTTCTGCTGCAAAAGATCGCAGCCAGCATCGCGCGCTCTCACTCCGACGCTCATCTGATGGTTCTCCTCATCGACGAGCGCCCCGAAGAGGTCACGGAGTGGCGCCGCACGGTTGAGGGCGAGGTCTTCTGGTCGTCCTCGGACGAGGAAGCGGCCAACCACGTGCACAAGGCCGAGCTGGTGCTGCATCGGGCTCGCCGCCTCGTCGAGACAGGACGCGACGTCGTGATCCTCCTCGACTCCCTCACTCGCCTGGGACGAGCCTTCAACCTCGAGACGCGTGCCAGCGGGAGGACGCTCTCCGGTGGCGTCGACGCCAAGAGCCTCTCGCGCCCCAAGGCCCTCTTCGGATCGGCTCGAAACGTCGAGCACGGAGGCAGCCTCACCATCCTCGCGACCGTCCTCATCGAGACCGGCAGCCGCATGGATCAGGTGATCTTCGAGGAGTTCAAGGGCACGGGGAACATGGAGATCGTTCTCTCGCGCCAGCTCGCCGATCGTCGCGTGTATCCGGCCATCGATCTCAACCTGTCGGGCACCCGCAAAGAGGAGAAGCTCCTCGGTAGCGATGCGGTCCGTCAGGTCGCCGCCATCCGTCGAGTCCTCAACCGGATCGATCCCATCAAGGGGATGGAGCTGTTGCTGGACAAGATGAACGGCAGCCAGACCAACGCCGAGTTCCTTCAAACCTTCGACCCGAACGCCTGACCCGTCCGCGAGCTCGAACATGCCCGCATTGAGAACTTCCGGCTCCTTCCAGCGCTACTTCCTGGACGGAGAGGCGCCTTCGCCCCAGGACCCTCAGTTTCTCGAGCGACTCCAGGAGCACCGCTTCCAGACGATCGAGGACGCCTCCGAGGAATCCGAGTCCGTCGGCTGGGTGACGACCCTCCATCCCTTCGATACCGAGTTCACTCTCGAGAAGGTGGTCGTCGAGCCCTATGTCACCCTCGCCTTGCGGCGTGACATGAAGCGCGTTCCGCGCTCCTTGGTGAAGGCCTACGTCGAGCAAGAAGCCGCCGCACTGGCTCTGGCCGAAGGACGCGAGAAGATCTCGCGCAACGAGCGACGAGAGATTCAATCACGCATCGAGAGCGAGCTCACGCGGCGCCAGCTGCCCAGCCTCTCGACGACGGTTCTACTCTGGAACGTCGATCGGCAGATCCTCTTCTTCTTCGCCACCTCGCAGGGCACGAACGACGCCCTCAATCGACACTTTCGCCTCACCTTCGATTGCGGGCTCATTCCGGCGATGCCAATCCTCCTCGCCGAGCGTCTTCAGATGGACGCTTCCCTGCGCTCTCGCCTCGGCCACATCGACGCTTGCCGACTCGTCGGCCGCAACGCCGAGTCGGGCGGCAGCACTCGCACCCACGAAGCCGCTGCCACTGCCGAAGGAGGACTCGCGTGAACTTCGCACTGCTCGAGCAGGAGAAGGCGTTTCTCGGTGAAGAGTTCCTCACCTGGCTCTGGTTTCGAACCGAGACCGGCGATGGCACCTTCGACCTGCCCGCTGGCCCGGCCGGCCTCTTCTTCGACGACTATCTCGCGCTGCGCTCGTTCGAGACGCAAGCGCACGAGAACATCTTGAAGAAGGGTACTCCCACCGCGAGTGCCGAGGCGGGGATCTCGTTGGCCACCGGCAAGAAGGTCACCCGCGCCAAGATGATCTGCGCACGAGAGAACCGCGAGTGGACCTTCACGTTGGACGCGGCCAGCTTTCGGTACGCCAGCGTCCGCTGCCCCGCCCTGGAGAGCGACGAGCCGACCGATCGATTCCTCGAGACCGCGTCGCACTTCGAGGAGCTCACCGAGATCGTCGATTCGGTGTTCCGGATCTTTCTCGAGGAGCGTCTCGCCAGCGAGTGGAGCTCGGAGCATCTCCCCAAGATATCGCGCTGGATCCGGGAGCGGCGGCAGCGCGAGATCGCATGGGGCGACGAGGACTGACGCCCCCTCCTGGGTGAGCACCGGAACGGAGCTGCCGACACCCAGCCGACTCCCAGCCGACAGGGTGTCTTGCGCCCTCTCACTTAGGCTCCTATCATGTGAGACTTCGGCGGACCTCGTGGCCCGCCGTTTTCTATGAACCCGCACTCGAGGCGAGTGATGCAGCAGACGCGCGTTCGGCTCCTGAAATTCTCGTGCGACAAGTGTGCCTACGAGTGCTTCGTCAACGAGAACAACAACGCGCTGACCCACTCCGATCGCAATCTCGGCGCCTTGCTCGACTGGCGTTGTTCCGAGTGCGACGAGGGGCGTCTGCGCTACGCGACGACGAACTCCAAGTTCACCTACCACCTGGTCAAGAAGGACAAGGAGCCCGGCGACGACAACGAGGTCGCCGACAGCTGACAGCGCTCAGCAGCGCTTCACCGATTCCCGCCACTGACGCTGCCACTCGGCTCGAGCCTTCGGGGCGAGCTGCGGCCGGAATCGGCGCTCCTCCTCCCAAACCCGCTCGATCTCCTTCGGGCTGCTCCACATGCCGACGCCCAGGCCGGCCAAGAAAGCGGCGCCGAGGGCCGTCGTCTCGAGCTGCCGTGGACGAACGATCGAGGCGCCCAGCACGTTCGCTTGGAGCTGCATCAGGAGGTCGTTGGCAGACGCACCTCCGTCGACCTTGAGCATCCGGAGCCGCCGGCCCGCATCCTGCATCGCGGCGGCGGCGAGGTCCCCGACCTGGAGCGCGATCCCCTCGAGCACGGCCCGAGCCAGATGCGCCCGCGTGCTGCCACGCGTCAGGCCGAAGAACGCTCCGCGCGCCTCGGGCCGCCAGTGCGGCGCACCGAGCCCAGCCAGGGCAGGCACGAAGGTCACCCCCCCGCTGTCGGGCACCTGCGCCGCCAAGGCTTCGATGTCCGACGAGCGACGAATGAGACCGAGCCCGTCGCGCAGCCACTGCACGGCCGCCCCCGCGATGAAGGCGCTGCCTTCGAGCACGTAGACGGGCCGGGCTCCGATCTGGCAGCCCGGGCTCGTCAGTAGCCCGGCCTTCGAGCGCACCGGCTCGGATCCCGTGTGGAGAAGCAGGAACGCGCCCGTCCCGTAAGTGCACTTCGCCGAGCCGGGCTTCCAGCAGAGGTTGCCGAAGAGGGCCGCTTGTTGATCGCCGGCGACGCCCGTGATCGGGAGGCCATCGGGCAAGAAGCGCTGGCCATGGACGACGCCGAAGTCGTCGGCCGAACGCTTGATCTCGGGGAGCCAGTCGAGAGACACCCCGAAGTGATCGGCCAAGCTCTGCTGCCAGGCGCTGCGATCGAGATCGAAGAGCAGCGTGCGCGAAGCATTGGTCACGTCGGTCGCGAACGAGCGTCCACCCGTGAGTCGATGGACCAAGAAGGCGTCGATCGTACCGACCAGCAGTCGTCCGTTCTTGGCGGCGTGCCGCACGGCGGACCAGTGCTCGAGAGCCCAACGGATCTTGGTGCCCGAGAAGTAGGGATCCAAGACCAGCCCGGTTCGACGTCGAATCTGGCGCTCGAGCCCTCGCTTCTTCATCTCGGCGCACAGGTCGGCGGTCCTTCGGCACTGCCACACGATGGCTGGCGCCAAGGGCTCCCCGGTTCGTCGGTCGAGGAAGACCACCGTCTCGCGCTGATTGGTGATCCCGACGGCCTCCAAGCGCTTCGGCGCGACATTGGCTCGTCGCAGCGCCAGCCGCACGGCCGACTTCACGCTCGACCAGATCTGTGCGAGGTCGTGCTCCACCCAGCCCGGTCTCGGATAGTGCTGCGGAAACTCGCGATTGGCTCGCCCGCGCACTCGTCCTCGCCGGTCGAGGATCAGTGCCGTCGATCCGGTCGTCCCCTGATCGATCGCCAGGATCATCTTCGCCTCCCTCGCCTCGTCGCAGCCGGAGCGACCGCCCGCCCCGTTGCCTTGTCTCGGGGTCGGCCAGGTTATACGATTCGCGGCAGGACGTCAGGACCGGCACGCCACTTTCCCGGCGCCTGTCGCGCCGGCCCCCGCTCCTCGGATGTCGCTCGTCCGCATTCCCCTTCGGAGTTCCGGTATGTCCACCCTTTTGAGCCTTCTCGCTCTCCTCACCTTTTCGCCCCTCGCCTCGCGGACCGATTCCGACCCGCCTGAGATCTCGCCTTTCTCAGTGATCTCGAGTGCCTTCGACGAGGTCCGCGTCCGCGTGCAGGCTCCGGCGCTCGCGAGGCTGGAGACCCGGCGAGCAGCACGGCTCCGGCTTCCGCGCCCCGGCGGCGGATCGGCTCGGGTCGAGGTCGAGCGGCTCGAGCTGGCACTGGCCCCGGATGCGCTCCATGAGAACGGCGAAGCCGTGGGCACTCTCCCCGACCTTCAGCTGTGGTCGGGCCGACTTCTCGGGGAGCCGGAGTCGTCGGTGTTCCTCGCCCTGTCCTCGTCGGGCTGCTGGGGTTGGCTGCAGGACGGCGAGCGCCTGGATCACCTGATCGCCGAACGCGATGCCTCCGGAGCCTGGACGGCCGGGCGCTGGATGACCGAGGCGCGAGCCCAGCAAGAGTGGACGCCGCTCCTTCCCCGTTGCGAGACGGACACGGAGATCGCGGCTCCGTCGGTCCGACCGACCAGTGGACCGGGGAATGAGACGACCGCCAACCGACCCGTGCTCCGCTCGCGCCTCGCCCTCGAGACCGACTGGCAGTATTATCAAATCTTCAACGATGCCGAGGCGGCGGTGACGTACGCCCTCGCCATCATCGGCGCCGCCAACTCTCGCTATCGAGAGCAGATCGACGTCGTGCACACGATCGAGTACCTCGGCTACTACACGACCCCGAACGATCCTTGGTCCTCTCAGGATCAAGGCGGGGACTGCTACGCGGTGATCGCGGAGTTTCGCGCCCAATGGGAGAACGGGGGTGCGCCGGTCGACGCCGACCTGTATCACCTCTTCACCGGGACCGACACCGGCTGCGCCATCGCGTCCGGAAAGATCTGCGATCCGCTCGACGCGTTCTCGCTGACCGGCCGCATGACGGGACAAACGACGTTTCCCGTCGCTCCGAACCCGCTGAACTGGGACTTCGTCTGGTTTTGCCACGAGACCGGACACAACTACGGGAGCCCCCACACCCACCAGTACTGCCCGCCCCTCGATGAGTGCGCGCCCTCGGGCTACTGGGGAACGTGTCAGGACGAGCAATCGTGCACGACGCAAGCGACCTTCATGAGCTACTGCCACGCCTGTCCCGGCGGACTGGCGAACTACACGACCTGGTTCCACCCAGTGGTGGCGGACGTGATGCGCACTCAGGCCGAGTCCGGTTGCATCTCACTGTTCGAAGGCGTGCTGACTGCCGACCTCGGACAGGCCCTGGCCGGTAGCAACGGCACGCCCGAGCTCTTCGTGAGCTGGCTGGATGGACCGAACGCCCTCCGGCTCGCCGTCAATCAAGGACCGAGCAACGCTCCCGGCGTCTACATCACCTCGCCATTCCGAATCGATGCTCCCTTCTTTGGAGGAGTGCTGGTGCCGGACCTGACCTTCCTGCTCTCCTTCGGCACCGATTGGATCGGAAACCACAGCCTCCAGATTCCCGTCACCAGTAGCCACCCATTCGGAGTCACACTCATCAGTCAGGCGTGGTTCGTCGATCCGCTCGGCACGTTTGCCGCCAGCAATGCCGTCGAGTGGGAGCTGATCAAGCCGTAGTCGCCAGCACGTCCGGACTCGCACTCGAGGTGAATCTTGTCGAAGCCTCCGATTTGGGTGATCGCTCACCGGGGCGCCTCGGGGCATGCTCCGGAGAACACGCTTCCCGCCGTGGGGCGCGCGCGGGCGCTCGCCGTCGACGCGATCGAGTGCGACGTCCATCTGTCGCGCGATGGCGTACCGATCGTCTTCCATGACGAGGACACCGATCGCTTGACCGGTGAGCCGGGCGCCGTCGGCGACCGCTCCCTCGACGAGCTGCGCGGGCTCTCGGTCCTCGGACTCGGCCCGGGCTCGATTCCCAGGCTGAGGGAATGGCTGGCTGCGGTGCATCCCCTTTGTCCCGTGATCGAGATCAAGACCGATCGCGTCGACTATCCCGGCATCGAAGCGGCCGTTTGGCAGGAGGTCGTCGCGGCCGGAGAGGCCGCGGCGGCGGTCGCGATCTCCTTCAATCTCGACACGCTCGAGCGCCTCCGTGCTTTGGCTCCCGAGGCGAACCTGGGCCCGATCTTCGAGGGGCGGCCGCCGCCGGCGATCTGGGATCGCGTCGTCCGTCTCTCACCCCGCACGATCGTCTACGACGGGGCGGCCCTCGAGTCGGACGACGTCCGACGAGCCCGCGAGCGTGGGTGGGAGGCCTGGGCCTATACCTTGAACACGCCCGAGCATATCCGGACCGGGCTGTCCGTCGGATTGACGGGCATCATCACGAACTACCCCGAGCGAGCTCGAGCCGAGATCGACGCCCGGCGAGCCCGAAAGTCTTGATACGATGAAGCTCCTCTCATTCGATCATCGTGGCCGGCTCGGTTTCGGGCACCGACTCGACGACGAGTCGGTGTTCGACCTCGGCCGGGCTCTCGACACACGTCGAGGCCACGACGACCGCGGCCAGATCGAGCGGCTCCTGGCGCGCGGACCGGAAGGGCTCGCCGAGGCGGATGACCTGATCGCGGGGAGCCAGAACGAGGCATCGCTGCGCTTGCCTCGCGCCGAGCTGCGGATCCTCGCCCCGATTCCTCGACCGGGCAAGGTTCTCGCCGTGGGGCTGAACTACCGCGACCACTGTGAGGAGCAAGGCAAGACGCCCCCGGAGCGGCCGATGTTCTTTGCGAAGCTCTCGACGGCCGTCATCGGGCCCGGGCAGGCGATTCGGATCGATGATCGAGTGACTCGCTGCGTCGACCACGAGGTCGAGCTCGGCGTCGTCATTGGCCAGGGCGGACGTTCGATCCCGGTCGAGTGGGCGCTCGAGCACGTCGCCGGATACACGATCGTCAACGACGTCTCGGCCCGCGACCTCCAGAAGGCCGACAAGCAGTGGACGCGCGCCAAGGGCCTCGACACCTTCTGCCCGCTCGGCCCCCTCTTGGTCACTCGAGACGAGATCGACGATCCACATCGCCTCGATCTGCAGTGCCGGGTCAACGGCGAGCTTCGTCAGCAATCGAACACCCGGAACCTGGTTCATGGCGTGCCTCAGCTCGTCGCGGCCGCCTCGGCCGCGCTCACTCTCGAGCCGGGCGACGTGATCGCGACTGGCACACCCGGTGGCGTCGGCGTCTATCGGAACCCTCCCGTCTACCTGAAGCCGGGCGACACCGTGTGCTGTGAGATCGAGGGGCTGGGCCAGCTCGTCAATCCGGTGTGCGCCATCGAGCTGGAAGAGGAGTCGTCATGAGCCTGAAGGTCTTCCGCGACGCGGTTCATGGCGACATGGAGTTCTCGCCGGCCGACATGACGGTGCTCGATACGCCCGAGATCCAGCGCATGCGGGGTATCCGACAGCTCGGGACCGCACACCTCGTCTATCCGTCGGCGAACCACACCCGCTTCGATCACACGCTGGGGACTTCGCACATGGCGAAGCGCACCCTCAATGCGATCGAGGCCAACAGTGACTTTCGATTCGGCGAGGAGGAGCGCCGCCTCGTCTCCCTCTCGGCGCTTTGCCACGACGTCACACATATCCCGTTCGGGCACACGATCGAAGACGAGCGCCGTCTCTTTCCCCGGCACGACACGCCGCAACGCATCCGCTCGGTGGTCGGACGCGGCGAGCTCGGCAAGACGCTTCGCCAGCTCGGCTGCGAGAAGGAGATCCTCGCTCTACTGGGAGCGCGACGGCTGTTCGGAGACCTGAAGCCTTACCTGCGCGAGCTGATCAGCGGAACGATCTGCGCCGACCTTCTCGACTATCTCGCTCGCGACAGCCTCTTCTGTGGCCTCGCGCAACGCTACGACGCGCGCATCTTCCGCTACTTCCGCATCGTGGACGACCACCTCGTCCTGACCACGAGCAAGGACGGGCTCCTCCGGGAAGACGCGCTCTCGGAGGTGATCGCGCTCCTTCGACTGCGCTACACGCTCTCCGAGCGGGTCTACTTCCATCATGCCAAGGTGTCGTCGGGAGCCATGGTCTCGAAGCTGGTCGAGATCGGTCTCCGTCACGGCCTCACCTTGGACGATCTGTTTTGGCAGCGGGACGACTCGCTGCTGCCCATGCTCCGCCAGCGCTTCGGACACGACGACGAGCTCGACCGCGTCGCGACTCGCCTGGAGCGCCGCCGGCTCTACAAGCGTTGCTTCGTGCTGACGCGACGCATCGGCGCCGAGCGACAGCAGCGCTTGATCGAGCAATTCCACGAGGACCACCGGCGGCGCCAGGAAGCCGAGCGCCTCCTCGAGGACGCCGCCGGACTCGAGTCGGGCGATGCCATCGTGTACTGCCCCGCCGCCGGCATGGCGCTCAAGGAAGCCGACATCCCGGTGCTGGTCGACACGCACACGGTCGTCGAGCTGTCCTCGCTCCGGCTCCCCGAGATCGACGTGCTCCTCGACAAGCATCGCGACCTCTGGAAGTTCTACGTCTTCGTCGCGCCGGAGCGCCTCGATCGACTCGACCGGGTCGCTCACGCCGCCGAGGAGTTCTTCGGCTTCCAGAACGAGCTGGGCGGACTGCGGTCGGGACAGACCTTCTTCCAGTTCTGAGCGGAGTCGGTCCGGTCCGCTTTCAGCGGCCGAACAGCACGGAGCGGTCGCCGGGCGGCACGGGCACCCGCTCGCATCGGGGTGCTCCTGTCGGAGCCGCGCGAGCTCCTCGGGATCGACCGGGGTCTGGCGAAGCTCGATCCTCACCGCCCGCGGCGCACGCCGGGTGCACCGCGGGGGCCGAGTCGTTCGGAGACCGGACGTCAGAGGACGTCGAAGTCGGGCAGGTCGTCGTTCCGAGCGGGCGGCTCATTGGCACACGCCAGTGGCTCGTTGTTGCTGTCCGTCTGCGGGGCGACGGCTTCCGGTGCGAGCAAGCTGTTCTCGAGGAGTTGGACGTAGCGAACGTAGCTCGAGCGCAAGAGGTCGGTGCATCGGTCCAGCTCACCCGTGCGCGACTTCAGGTAGTCGACCATCTCCTTCCGCTCGGAGATCGGGAGGTGGAAGGGGCTGCACTCGGGCGGCGCCCAGCAGTGGCTGGTCATGATGTAGCGAACGCCGTGATCTTGAGCGAGCAGGTAGATGTCTGGCAGCTCCATGGCGTTCTGGTTCATGCAAGCGACCGAGAAGGCGACGTCGAAGGAGTACTTGCGTCCGGCGGCCACGAACTTGTCCAGGTTCTCGATGACGTTCTCGAACTTCGCCCCGATCTGGATCTCCTCGAGCGTCTTCTTGGTCGCGGCGAGGAAGGACATGTTGACGCAGCCGAAGTTGAGCTTCTGGAAGTACTCCTCGAGGGAGTCCTTGTAGATCGACCCGTTGGTCGTGACGATCACGAGCGCCTCGGCCTTCTGCTCGACCATCATGTCCCAGAACCGGAAGACATGGTCGATCATCAGCGGCTCACCGCCCGCGAACAGGATCTCCTTGAGCCCCGGGATGACATCCTTCATGTCCTCCCAGAACTTGGGATCGCTGTAGATGTCCGGCAGCGGCGGAAGCTTGTCCCAGTCCGAGCGGATGCGGGACGACGTCAGGCCGTGACACATCACGCACTTGTAATTGCACTTATTGGACAGCCACAGCTCCATCTTCTGCGGGCCAGCCATATAGTCGTTCGGATTCAGGTGATCGTAGGCGCGCGGGAAGTCGGTGTCGTAGTCGCCGACCTCGAGGTAGTAGGCGCACTTCTCGCAGCCCATCGAGAGGTCGTTGTTCTTCATGGCGTCCCGGAACTGCTCCATGGCGGCACCGCGCCACAGGTCCCAGAAGCCCTTCCCCTCACCGAAGCGGCCCAGCTCGTTGTTGTAATTGAGGCAGCAAGGACGCATGTAGCCTTCGGTCGTGAGCACGCAATGCACGAACGGCGCGTAGCAGACGGCGTCCAATGGCGACTTGCAGGTTCCACACTTGCGCGGTCCCGGGATCTTGCGGAGCTTCTTGCTCTCCTCGCAGTTGAGCTCGAACTGCGTGGGCGTGATCTCGGCCAGCGGATCTTGCCTCACGAACGGGCGCACGAAGAAGGCGCTTCCGTAGGCGTTGGACCCGGTCAGCGACTGGGTCGAGAAGCGTAGACGGACCTGGCGACCCTCGAGCTGCGGGAGCTCGATCCGCACCCAATGGAGGCCGCGGTCTCGCTCTTGGTGCTGTGGGTGCAGGTAGCGGTGGAAGAGGAGCTCCTCTTTCCCTTCCCAGAGGGCGACCACATGGAAAAGTGCACCGGGGCCACTCTGGCTCCAGGCCTCCTCGGGGATGTGAATCCCGAAGGTCAAGACAGCCGAGGACTTGATCCGCAGATAGAACTGGACCGTCGAGCCCAGGTGGCAGAACAAGCTCTTGTAGCGCTTGCCGTCCTGCTCGATGAGGCCTTCGTTGACGTACGAGGGATTCTCGGTCTTGATCAGGGCGTCGGGCAGCAGAGTCAGCAGATCGACGTACTCGTACTCAGGCCGCACCTCGTGCACGTGGTGGGGATTGGCGTGCCCCTGGGCCACCGGGGTCGGATCCGGCTGCGTCCAGCCGCAGGCCACATCCAACCGTTGCTCGATGGTCTGGATCTCCGTGCTGAGCTCCTGGATGGATCGCAGCACTTCGAGCTCGCCGTCGGTCTCGGGGCGGATCTTGCTCATGTCGCTCACCAGGCTCATGAGCTGACCGCGCAGATCGCGATCCTGTGCTTTGAGCGTTCGGAGCTGCTCGCGATCCTCGTTCTCCAGGGCGACGGTCGCCTGATGGAGCACGATCGCGAGGCGCTGCATGCTCCGACGAGTTTCTTGGAGCGTCTGAGTGCTTTGCGAGATCATGGCCTTCTTCCGTTTATTGAGGGGGGACGCCCGCCCACTGGCCGAGCATCCCGATTGCAATTGCGATTCCAGGTCTACCGCGCCAGCGGCGTGTCGGACGGTCCTCTCAGCTCGAAGCGAGCGGGCCAGCCAGGGCCACGCCTCGTCTCGCCTCGAGGGCCTTCTCGTACCCGGCCAGCGTGTCGCGGGCCGCTTGCTCCCACGTCCATTCCTGCGTGAACCGCCGCCTCAGGATCTCGCGCTTCGGGGCGTCGGCGTCGTAGCTCGTGTAGGCACGCACGATCGCCTCGCGGATGGATTCCACGTCGCCCGGATCACAGTAGTAGGCACAGTCCTCGAAGTACTCCTGCTCGGAAGCGCGGTCGCTGAGCGCGAGCCCGCAGCCCGACAAGGCCGCCTCGATGTTCGCCAACGACGCACACTCCATCCACGACGGCAGGCAGAACACGCGCGCGGCCTTCAAGGCCGAGGCGAGGCGGTCGTGCGGTAGGTGCTCGATGAAGATCGTGTCCTTGGGCGCGAGGTCCTGGCAGTAGCGGAGGTAGGCGCGGTCGTAGTTCCGACCGATCACGACCGCCGGCACGCCGAGCCCCTGGAGGGCCTGCATCAGCAGGAGCTGATTCTTGCGCGCTTCGATCAAGCCGACGCAGACCACGAAGTCCTTGATGCCGTACTCTTGCTCGAACCAGTCGGGCGAGCTGTTCACGAACACGTCGGGCTCGGCCGCGTTCCGCACCACTGTGTAATCCGGGGTCTCACCCAGCGCCCGGTGCATGACCCCCATCTCACGATTGCTCAAGGGCAGCAGGTGGTCGACGCGGGCGAGGATCTCACGCTGATACTTTCGGAAAAACTCGGGCTCCCGGATCTCGTCGCGGGTCTTGCCGTTGAGCGGCACGAGACCCTTCGCGATCAAGGCCAATCGCCGATCGAGATCGGCCCGCGTCCGCGCGCCTTCGATCGTGGACGGCACCACCTGCTCGGCCCAGGTCTTCTCGGACATGTCCCAGTAGATCGGCGAGAGCACGATCGGAATGTCGGGTGCCTGCACCCGGATCGCCTTCACCTGCGGCAAGGTCTGATGCGGGAACCAGAGGTTGAACACGTGGATCAGGTCGTAGCCCTTCGGGTCGGGACGCGCCGCGTAGCTCACGTCGACGTGCACGCCCAGTCGCTGCAGGTGCTCGCGCGTCTTCTTGATCTGCACCATGTCCCCGCCCGGCACCCGCGGCTCGAAGGTGTTCACCATCAGCACGCGCAAGGATCCGTCGGCGACCTCGACTCGACTCGAGCTCTCGTCCGACTGGCCGATCAAGGCCGAGCGATCGGCCGGGCCACCGCGCGACGCCGAGCCCAGGCTCGGCAGAATGGGCTGGCTGATCTCGTGCCGCCCGGCCAGTCGGTCCTCGAGCTCCGAACGACCTTCGGACGGCAGCAGCTGGAGAGCGCGGCGCCAGATCAGTTGGGCGCGCTCGGGCTGACCGAGCCGCTGATAGGCGTCGCCGAGCTCTCGCAGAGCCTCGACATTGAAGGGCTGGAGATCGACGACCGTGTGCACGATCTGAACGGCGTGATTCACATTGCCGTCGCGAGTCCGGAACCGAGCCAGATCGAGGATGTCGTTCAGATGATTCTGCAGCTCCCCGCCCGGCTTGAAGACCAGGTCGTGGAACTCGAGCACACGGCTCTGCTTGGCCATGGCGTCGGGCCCCGGTTGCCAGTCGAGGCGCGGGTAGGAATCGGCCGGCGGCAAGGTGCTCAGGAAGTGCGACGTGTCGCCGTCGTCGGGCAGAAAGCGTCCCTCTTGGGACAGCTCGATGCCTTGATCGAGGATGCTGTAGATGTCGTGGCCCCACTTGCCGTACATCTTCTCGACATTGCTGCGCTGATTGCTCATCGCGGCGTGAGTGCGCTGCGCGCCGTTGGTCAGCGAGTGGATGACGCGCACGCGTCCTTCGTAGAGGATCTCGTAGCCGCGCACCGCGAGCGCGATGTGGTGATCCGGATCGTCGGCCTGGCTCGGACTGAAACGCAGATCGAACAAACCGCAGTCCTCGAGGACGTCTCGGCGATAGACGTTGCAGCAGCCGCGCACGTGGACGCACCGCGCCAGGTAATCAGCCTGACCGAGATCCGGCTCCCCATCGTGCCCGTACAGGCCCGGGAACATTCGGTAGCCACCGCACTGGATGTCGTGCGTCGTGCTGTCGTTGACGATGCGAGGACCGACCACGCCCGCGAACGGGCGGCGACGGAAATCCTCCACCATCACCTCGAGCCACTCGGGAGGCAGCTCGACGTCGTCGTCGAGGCGAGCCACCAGCTCCGCGTCGCCGTGCACGATCGACCAGTTCATGCCGACCGCGACGCCCGTGTTCACCGGCAGCGCGTAGACCTTCATCGGGAACGGGAACGAGCTCGTCAACGACTGGAGGTACTCGAGCGTGTCGTCGCGGCTGCCGTTGTCGGTGATGTGCAACGTCAGGCGAGGGTAGCGCGTTTGGGCCAGGCTTTCGAGACAGCGCTGGAGCGTCTCGCGGTTGTTCCAGGTGACCATGACGACGTCGACCGACGGTGGCCACTCCTTGGCCTGAAACCGCATCGCCTCACCGACTCGCCAGCAGATCTCGGTGTGACCGTAGAGGCGCCGGATCTCGCACAGGTCCGGGAAGCGAGGATCGAAGCCCCACTTCTCCTCGAACGGTGCCGCCTGGCTGTCGAGCACGGCTCGCTTCAACGTCACCGCCTTGTGATCGAGGCGCTGCGGGTGACCGATCCAACTGTGAGTCGTCGGGGACCAGCCCGGCTCGTAGTGGACGGCGGTCACTTGGGGATCCACGTAGATCTTGTATCCCGCGTGGCGAGCCATCAGGCACAGGTCGTCTGCATCCAAACCGGCCGGGGAGAAGCGCTCGTCGAGCCCCCCCGTCGCGTTGAGCATCTCGCGCCGATAGTAGGCGAGCGCCCCGTGGACGGTGTCGACCTCTTCGGGGTCCCGTAGCTTGCTCGAGTCCACCTCGTAGGCGCGACGGCTCGCATGGCGCTCCCAGATGCCGGTTCCGTCGATGATCGAGCGGCCGAAGCTGTGCAGCCGGCCATCGGGAAAGACCAGCTTGACGCCGATCGCGCCCGCTCGAGGCAGGCGCTGCGAGGACTCGATCAGCCGCCTCAGCCAGCCGTCGGTCTCGACCACCACCGACGGGTGCAGCCGCACCACGTCTCGCCCGTGCGCCTGGGCGAACGCCCGATTGAGCCCACCGACTGCGGAGCGGTCCGAGTGGTGGATCACCTGGATGCCTTCGAGGTGATCCAGGAAGTCGCGACTGCCGTCGGTCGATCCCAGGTCCACGATCGCGATCTGGGTGTCGGGATGGCGAGTATGACGACGGATGGCGTCGAGACAGGCCGGAAGCAGGTGGAGCTGGTTGTAGCTCGGGATCACGATGGTGACCGGTCGCGGGTCGCTCATCCTCGGGTCTCTCCAATGACGGTTGGACGGGCGTCAGCCCGTCGCGAATCGGCGCGGAGCGCCTCGGGGTCTCTTCGACGGTGCCTCGGACACCTCAACGATCGACGAGCCCCACTTTCCCTCCTCGGCTGCTATCGGCCGAGCAGCCTCCCTCTCTTGAAATCTGCTCGGGTCACCGACCGTTCAGGCTTCGGGAGGGACCCCGCCGGTGGAGACCTTTTCGAGCAGAAAGCGCCATTCGGCCGAGTCGGGCGGCATCGGGCGCTCGACCTCGTCCAGCACCCGCCAGCCCGCGCGAGCGAAGAGCTTGCGCCACATCGGGCGGCTGAGGACGCTGTAGTGGTTGATCCACTCGATCCAGATCTCGTCGTCGTTGGGCACGACCACGAGCGCATACCGCTGCGCGATCCGGGCCATCTCCATCAGCAGGAGCAGCGGCATCGGGGAATGCTCCACCACGTGCCGGGCCACGACCAGGTCGAAGCTGGCGTCCGGCAAGCCCGTGAAGTGCATGTCCCGGTGGAGCACCGGATGCTGGCAAGCCTCGGCGCCGATCGAGACTGCCCAGGTCTGCTTGCCGAGCGCCGCCAACGCATCGAGCGTCGGGCCGGTGCCCGCGCCCAGCTCGACCACCGTCTCGAACTCGAGGTCCGTCAACATCTCCTCGACCGTCTCCTGAGCCGCGATCGTGTGCTGCTCGGTGACCGGCTCGTGGTAGACGTCCTCGGCGAGGACGTCGACGTAGTGATCGAAGTGAGACCAGTCGCGACGACAGTCGGAGGGCGCGCCGGTCTCGACCAGCTCCTCGGGATGCGGCTTGCGCACGATGACGACCGCGTCATCGTTGGTGACCTGGTTCCGCTCGACCACCAGCCCGGCTCGTCCGCAGAGCATGTCCATGACAGCCAGCGTCAGACTGCTCTTGTGGCCCGGTCGGCCCGGCTCCCGAGCCCAGCGCGCGTGCTGATCGAGGAAGCATTGCCAGCCCTTGGCGTGGCTGAACTCCGCGTAGTTGAAGGTCGCCCGTCCGCCCGGCCGCAGCACTCGCCGCAGCTCGCGCAAGTAGCCGAAGACGTCCTCCACCGCGATCTGCACCATCACGTTCCAAGCGAAGGCGAAGTCGACGCTGTCGGGAGCGATCCCTTGAAGGTCGTGACCGCCGTTCTTCCAGTACACGAGATGCGACCGGTCGGTGAAGCGCCACGAGAGCCGCGCCAGCATCTCCGACGAGACGTCGACGCAGATCAAGCTCGCACAGAGATCGGCCAAGTGCTTCGTGTACCGACCGCCGCCCGGGCCCAGCTCGAGGACCGTCTCCTGACCGCTCGAGTAAGGTGCCGCGAAGCTCTCGATCACCCACCGCACGTAGTCCTCGGACCCCCAGTCGTCGCCCAGGTACTCGAGATGCTGGAGCTCGGGGTTGGCCTCCCAGTCCCGGCAGAAGGCGTCCCAGTGGAGCTCGTAGCGATCGGGCCCTGCCAGGCTCGGAGCGGGCGGCGCGGTGTGCGATTCTCGCGTGGTCAAGGGGATCCTCGTCGGAGAGCGGAAGTCGGTGGTCCGAATCGTCCGTCGATCGGGCCTCCTCGTTCCTATCGAGCGATCCCGGAGCCGGCTTGATCGGCAAGGCTTCCCTCTCAGGCGGCCCCCTCTGTGGAATCTCCAAAACGCGCTTGACTTTTTATGCGCAAATTACGAATAGTATGCGCATATTCATCTCTCGAGCCACGCATGCCGATCGACACCGAACAACGCCATCTCCGCCGCGAAGCGATTCGCGCCATCCTCGAGTCGGAGGCCATCGCCAGCCAGGCCGAGCTCGTCGAAGCGCTCGAAGCGCGGGGGATCTTCGCCACTCAGTCGAGCGTCAGCCGCGACCTCCAAGATCTGGGAGCCGCCAAGGTGCGCGGCGCCTATCGCGTGCTCGACTCGCTGCCGTCTCTCGCTCCTCCCGACGACGGCCTCGCCGCCGTCGCTTCGCTGCTGCGCCAAGTGGCGCCCGCGGGTCCGTACCTCACGGTCTTGCATACCGCCGTCGGCGCCGCGCAGAGTGTGGCGGTCGTCATCGATCAGTCTTCGTGGCCCGAGGTCGTCGGCACGGTCGCCGGCGACGACACCCTCTTCATCGCGACCGCCGGCCGACGCCAGCAGCGTCAGGTCGTCGCTCGCCTTCGCCTTTGGATCTCCGGAGCGACCTCATGAGCGGTCCCATCGTCCTCGCCTACTCCGGCGGGCTCGACACCTCGTACTGTATCCCTTACCTGGCGGAGAAGACCTCTCGCGAGATCGTGACGGTGACCGTGGATACGGGTGGCCTCGATGCGGCGGCGGCGGCCGACCTCGAGCAGCGGGCACTCACGCTCGGCGCGCGGGAGCATCATCGGGTCGACGCTCGGGCGATGTTCTTCGACGAGGTACTGCGCCCGCTGATCGCGGGCAACGTGCGGCGCGGTCATCTCTATCCGCTTTGCGTCGGAGCCGAGCGCGTGCTTCAGGCGCAGCAGGTCGCGGTGGTGGCCGGGCGTCTCGGTGCGCGCGCCATCGGCCACGGCTGCACGGCGGCCGGCAACGATCAGATCCGTTTCGAGGTCGCCCTCCGCACGCTCGATCCCGATCTCGAGATCTTCGCTCCGGTGCGAGACGATCCCAAGCCCCGGGCCGAGCAGGTGGCCTATCTCGAGAGCCGCGGGCTGCCCATTCCGGCGCACGGTGCGGCCTACTCGGTCAACCGAGGTCTCTGGGGTGTGACCGTCGGCGGCCAGGAGACCCTCGACTCGCTGTCGACGATACCCGAGAGCGCTTGGCCGTTGTCAGCGGGCGCCTTCGAAGATCCGGTGCCGCCGGCGAGCCATCGCCTGAGCTTCGAGCACGGCGTGCCGACGGCACTCGATGGGCAATCCTTCGATCCGGTCGCTTTGCTGGAGCGCCTCGAGGTCCTCGGCTCATGTTACGCGATCGGTCGCGGCATTCATCTGGGCGACACGGTGCTGGGCATCAAGGGTCGCGTCGCCTTCGAAGCACCAGCGGCCGAGCTCGTGCTGACGGCGCATCGCGAGCTGGAGAAGCTGACGCTGACGGCGCGCCAGCTTCGTCTCAAGGACACCGTCGCCGCCGTCTATGGCGACCTCGTCCACGAAGGTCAGCTCCTCGATCCGGTTTGCCGCGACATCGAGCGGTTTCTCGACTCGACCCAGGGACGCGTGACCGGTACCGTGAGCCTCCAGCTCCGGCCGGGGTCGCTGTTCGTGACCGGGGTGGAATCGCCTCACTCGCTGTTGGCCGCGACGCGCGGTCATTACGGAGAGGCGGCGGGCGAATGGAGCGCCGCGGATGCGTTGGGCTTCGCGCGGTTGAGCGCTCTGCCCGGGCTGCTGCATCGTCGTGCGGGTGGAGGGGAATCGTGAAGTCGGCGTGGTTGGACAAGGTCGCCTCGGTCACCCTCGGCTGCGGCTTGAGCCGGGAGGTGCGCCTCTCGCCCGACATCCCGTGCGAAGAAGGTGTCGTGGTCGCCGTGCGGGTGTTGACGGACAAGAACACGTACAACCAGATCGAGCTGCCGAGTGGGCGCATGGCGTCGCTCAAGAAGGGGGACGTGGTGGCCGGAGCGCTCGGACATCGGCGCGCGCTCTTCGGCTACTCGGGTCACCTGCCCGAGAAGCTCGCTCCCGGCGATCGCATCAATCTCCTGAACATCGGCGGCGTGATCGGCGTCTGCACGTCGGTCAACCCGGACCTCGGCCCCCCGTTCGAATGCGAAGTGCTGGGCGCCATCCTGCACTTCCCCTATCTCGGTGAGCGCATCGGAGTCCCGGCCCGCATCGGGGGCGAGACGCTCGAAGCGCATCCCCCGGTCGACGTCGGCTCGGTCCCGGTGCTGGCGATGGTCGGCACCTGCATGAGCGCCGGCAAGACCGCGGCCACCTGCGCGATCATTCGGCACCTCGCGCACCGTGGGCTCTCGATCCACGCCTTCAAGGCGACCGGGGTCTCGCTGCGGCGCGACATCCTCGCCATGGAGGACGCCGGCGCGCGGGAGATCGCGATCTTCACCGAGCTCGGCATCGTGACCACCACCGCCAAGAACGCCGCCCGCATCACGCGGACGCTGATGACCAAGGCCGCCGCCGGTCGGCCCGACGTCGTCGTCTTCGAGCTCGGCGACGGGCTGCTCGGCAACTACGGCGTCGACGCGATCCTGGGCGACTCCGATATCCGATCGCGCTTGCGCGGCGTCGTCCTCGCCGCCAACGACCCGGTCGGCGCCTGGGGCGGCGTGCAGATCCTGCGCGACACCTACTCCATCGATCCGCTCGCCGTGACCGGCCCCGCCACCGACAATCTGGCCGGGACGCAGATCATCGAGGAGCGGCTCGACGTGCGCGCGCTCAACGCTCGCACGCAGGCCGCGGAGCTCGGCGACTTCGTGATGGAGTCCTTCGATCTGAAGCCGAAGCGGAGTGAGTGACATGACGCGCCCGACTCTCGTGCTCGGAGGCACTGGCTACGTCGCGGGCGAGCTACTTCGCTTGCTCGCTGGTCATCCCGAGCTCTCGTTGGCCGCGGTCGTCTCTCGCTCCCAAGCCGGCCAACCGATCGAAGCGAACTTCCCGCACCTCACGGGCGCCTACCGCGACCAGCACTTCGCGACCGAGGAAGCCGCCCGCGCATTGTTGGAGAGTGGCCAGCCGCTCGCCTTGTTCAGTGCGCTCCCCCACGCCGAGTCCGCCGCCACCCTGGCGGACGCGCTCGATCGGGCTCGGGCGAGCGGCACCGAGCTCGCCGTCGTCGATCTGTCCGCGGACTTTCGCCACCCGGTGGCCGAGGAGTGGCAGGCGATCTACGGCGAGCCGCATGCGTCACCGGACACGATCGCGGCCTTCACTTGCGCGCTCCCCGAGCTGCGTGAGGGCGTGCCGACCCGCTGCATCGCGCACCCCGGCTGCTTCACGACCGCGAGCGTGCTGGGAGCGACGCCCCTGATCCAGGCCGGCCTCGCCGAGCCGCAGGTCGTGGTGTCGGCGATCACGGGCAGCACGGGCTCGGGCCGCCGTCCTTCGCCGACGACCCACCACCCCGAGCGCCAGAGCAATCTCTTCGCCTACAAGCCACTCGGCCATCGGCACGAGCCCGAAATGCGCCGTTTGATCGGCGAGGCCTGTGGGCAACGCGTCGTGGTCGACTTCGTCCCGCACTCGGGGCCGTTCGCGCGCGGGATTCACGCCACGATCGCCCTGCGCCTGACCGAGCGGATTCGCGAGGAGGAAGCGCGGCAAGCGATCGCGACGTTCTATCGCGACGCGCCGTTCGTCGACGTCGTCGAAGGCACACCGCGGCTGAAGGACGTGGTCGGCAGCAATCGCTGCCACCTCGGCGTGGCGGTGCGCGACGACCGAGCGGTCGTGTTCTCGGTCATCGACAACTTGATCAAGGGCGCGGCCGGCGGCGCCGTGCAATGGATGAATCGATTGTGTGGCTTCGAGGAGAGCGCCGGCCTGACGCAGCCCGCGCTCGGCTGGCTGTGAACGAGACGAGTGGGATGCCGACCATGACGATTCCGACCGAGGCCAACGTGCTGTTGCCGGTCTACCCCCATCTGGGCTTCGAGCCCGTTCAGGGCGACGATGTGTGGCTGGAGACCCGCGACGGTCGACGGCTGCTCGATCTGTATGGCGGTCACGCCGTCGCGTTGTTGGGCTATCGTCACCCGCGCCTGATCGAAGCGCTGAGCTCCCAGGCGCACACCCTGTTCTTCCAGAGCAACGCGGTCGAGCTGGCCGTGCGAGCCGAAGCCGGGCGACGCCTCTTGGACTTCGCGCCGGACGGGCTCACGCGCGCCTTCTTCGTCAACTCGGGCGCCGAGGCGAACGAGAACGCGTTGCGCCTCGCTTTTCGCCGCACGGGCCGCAGCGAAGTGGTCGCCCTCGAAAGAGGCTTTCACGGGCGCACGGCCGCAGCGGGCGCGGCAACCTGGGGATCGGACGCCTGGTATGCCTTTCCGAGCAAGCCGTTCCCGACGCGCTTCGTACCGCGAGACGACCCGGCCGCCCTCGAATCGGCGATCGGAGATCGGACGGCGGCCGTGATCCTCGAGCCCGTGCAAGGGTTGGCGGGCGCCTTCCCGTTGGGCCGAGACTTCGTAGCCGCAGCGCGAGCCGCCTGCGACGCGCACGGAGCGACCCTGATCTTCGACGAGGTGCAGTGCGGAATGGGCCGAACGGGTCAGCCGTTCGGGGCCGACCTCTATGGCGTCACTCCGGATCTACTCACGACCGCCAAGGGGCTCGCCGGCGGGTTCCCGGCCGGCGCAGTGCTCGTCACGGACGCGCTGGCCGAGGGCGTGCCGTTCGGGGCGCTCGGCACGACCTTCGGCGGCGGCCCGCTCGCCTGCGCCTTGATGACGGCCGTGATCGACACGATCGAGTCGGAGGACCTCCTCAGCAACGTCCGCGCTCGCTCGAAGGAGATTCGAGAGCGCTGCGTCGTGGGACCGATCGAGTCGGTGCACGGGGAAGGCTTGCTGCTGGGCCTGGTGGCTCCGAATGGCGCCAAACCGTTGCGAGCCGCCCTGCTCGAGCGCGGGATCGTTACCGGCGGCGCGAACGATCCGAACATCGTGCGGTTGCTGCCGCCGTTGACGCTGCGGAGCGAGCACGTCGATCTCCTGGTCCGAGCGCTCGAGGAGATCGCGTCATGAGGCACTTCCTCGATCTGGCGAGCTGGTCGGACGACGAGCTGCACGCGCTCCTCGAACGCGCTGGCGTTCTCGAGCACACGCCTTCGACCGCGCTGACCGGCCGCGTGCTGGGCTTGCTATTCATGAACCCTTCGCTCCGAACCCTCGCCTCGTTCCAATCGGGCATGTCGCGGCTGGGCGGATCGTCCTTCGTGATCTCTCCGGGACGCGGCAGTTGGGAGCTCGAGACGCGCCTGGGCGTGGTCATGAACGACGTCGCGGCCGAGCACGTGCGCGAAGCCATCCCCGTGCTCGCATCCTATGCGGACCTGCTCGGCATTCGCGCCTTCGCCTCGGGCACCGACCTCCAGGCCGACGTCGAGGATCGCCTCTTCCATCAGCTCGCCGCGCTCTCGCCCGTGCCGGTAATCAACCTCGAGTCGGCGATCGACCATCCTTGTCAGGCGCTGGCGGACTGGAAGACGCTCGACGACCTCGACGTGCCGCGCCAAGGCGGGCGCTTCGTCCTGAGCTGGGCGTATCATCCCAAGGCGCTTCCGCTCGCCGTGCCGGCGGCGGCCGTCCAGTTCGCGGCCCGCCGCGGTATGGACGTCACGGTGCTGCGGCCCAACGGCTTCGGGCTACCGGAAGCCGTCATGGAGCGAGCTCGGTCCGCGGCCGCGGCCGCTGGCGGCTCGGTGCGCGAATCAGAGGACCGCGGCGAAGCGATGGAAGGCGCGCACGTGCTGTACGCCAAGTCGTGGACGGCCCCCGCCGACTACGGGGACGCCGAAGCCGAGTCCTTCCGACGGGCCTCGTTGCGCGACTGGTGCGTGGGCGAGAGCTGGTTCGAGACCGCGGCGAAGGACTGCCGATTTCTGCATTGCTTACCGGTGCGTCGCAACGTCGTCGTTCGCGACGAGGTGCTCGATGGGCCACGGAGCGTCGTCGTTCCACAGGCCCGCAACCGCATGTTCGCTCAAATGGCCGTGCTCGAAAAGCTGATGGCCTCGAAGGAGATCGCAAGTTGAACGACCCCGGCGACCGGACCGTCGCGGTGACCGCGCTCAAGCGGGCCGTCCCCTACATCCGGCTCTTCAAGCACAAGACGTTCGTGATCAAGGCCGGCGGCGCCGTGTTCGCCGAGCCCGAGACGATGCGCGCTCTCGTCGAGCAGGTCGGCATCCTGCATCAGGTCGGCATCCGGACCGTGGTCGTGCACGGCGGCGGACCGCAATCGACCGAGCTGGCCAAGGCCTTGGGCCTGGAGACGCAGTTCGTCGATGGTCGCCGTGTCACCGACGATCGAGCCCTGGACGTCTCGGCGATGGTGCTCAACGGGATGATCAACACGCGCCTCTTGGCCGCCTGCCGCGACCTCGAAGTCCCCGCCGTCGGCGTGAGTGGCATCGACGCCGGCTTGATTCGAGCCCGTCGGCGCCCGCCCGTGAAGACCGGCGAGCGCACGGTCGATTACGGGCACGTCGGCGACATCGTGTCGGTCGATCCTTCGGTGCTGCAGAAGCATCTCGATGCCGGCTTGCTGCCGATCGTCAGTCCGCTGTCGTGCGACGAGCGCGGCAACCTGCTGAACATCAATGCCGACACCGTGGCCGCGGCCCTGGCCGCTCGCCTGAACGCCGAGAAGCTGATCCTCATCACGGGCACGCCCGGCATCCTCGAAGACGAGAGCGACCCGGCTTCGCTGGTCTCCTACACCGACCTCTCGGGTCTGCAGCGCCTGCGTCAGCAAGGGTGTCTGGCGGCCGGCATGCTCCCGAAGGCCGACGCGATCGCCGAGGCGCTGACCGGTGGCGTGCAGCGCGTGCACCTCATCTCGTACAAGGTTCCGGACAGCCTGCTGCTCGAGGTCTTCACGAACGAGGGAGCCGGCACGCTGGTGGTTCGAGACATCGCGGCGCTCTCCCCCGCCGAGCAACAAGGGTCGGAGTGATGCTGAGCGACGAGGAGATCCTGGCGCTGCATCGCGAGATCGTGTCTCAGCCGTCGATCTCGGGGAGTGAGGGCGAGCTCTGCACGTGGCTCGTCGACTGGCTGAGCGCGCGCGGCTGGAAGGTCGAGCGCACCGGCGACAGCTTGTTCGTCCTCGCCGGCGAGGGGCCGCTGCTGATGCTCGACACGCACATCGACACGGTACCGCCGTCCTCGAAGTGGACCCGCGAGCCCCACGCGGTCGCAGTCGAGGACGGGCGCGTCTACGGGCTCGGCGCGAACGATGCGAAGGCGAGCGTGGCGGCGATGATCGCGACTTTGGAGAACGTCGGTCGCGAGTCGCTCGGCATCACGTTGGGTCTCGGCTTGGCCGCCGAGGAAGAGACCAAGAGCCGGGGCACCGAGATGATTCTCGATGTCCTGAGAGCACAAGGGCGCGCCGTGACGGCCGCCATCATCGGTGAGCCGACCGGGCTCGACATCGCGATCTCTCAGAAAGGGCTCTTGATGCTCGATCTGGTCGCGAGCGGGGACGCCTGCCACGCCGCGAACGCCGACGCGCTCGGTGCGCGCAACGCCGCGTTCCGCCTGGCGCGCGACCTGGTGGCACTCGAGACGCTCGACCGCGGCGAGCCGCATCCGCAGCTCGGGCCGGCCAGCCTCCAGGCGACGGTCCTCGAGTGCGGCACGGCGCGCAACATGATCCCGGCCGAGGCCACCGCCCTGCTCGACATCCGGACCACGCCGACTCGCGGTCATGCCGAGTGGATCGAGACCATCCGAGGCGCGGTCGAAGGCGAGGTGCTCGTGCGCAGCCAGCGCCTCGAGCCGCGCGAGACGGCCGCCGATCATCCGCTCGTGCAGGCCGCGCAGCGCGCGCGTCCCACGGCGACGCTGTACGGATCGGCCGGCATGTCGGACTTGGTGCTGTTCAAAGACATCCCGGCCATCAAGGTCGGACCGGGCCGCACTGAGCGCTCTCACACGCCCGACGAGTACGTGCTCGAGTCCGAGATCTTGGACGGCGCACGCTTCTACGAGTCGGCCATCCGCGAGCTCGCACGGCAGTGAAGACGCGTCGAAGTCACGATTCCCCGACCATCGATCACGGGTGACCGAAGAATGCCGAGACTCTGGGAAAAGGGCGAACCGCTCGATCAACGGGTCCTGCGCTACACCGCCGAGGAAGATCACCGCCTCGACGAGCGGCTGGTCCCCTACGACGTGCGCGCTTCGATCGCCCACGCCACGATGCTGAAAGAGCGAGGCCTCCTCGCCGCGTCCGACTGCGAGGCCATCGCCCAGGGCCTACAAGCGCTCGCCGACTCTCACGCGCGCGGCGAATGGTCGATCCGACTCGAGGACGAGGATTGTCACACCGCGCTCGAGTCTCGCCTGACCGAACAGATCGGAGAGGCCGGCGGCCGCGTGCACCTGGCTCGCTCCCGCAACGATCAAGTCCTGGCCGCACTGCGCCTCTACCTCCGCGACGAGGTGGAGTCGCTGGCCGGAGAGGTCGGCCAGGCCGTCCAGGAGCTGACCGAGCTGGCCGTGCGACAGGGCGAGCTCGAGCTGCCCGGGTACACGCATCTGCAGCGAGCGATGCCGAGCTCCGTGGCGCTCTGGGCACACGGCTTCGCGGCCGAGCTCCAGGACGATCAACAAGGGCTGCGTGCGACGCGGCGTCGACTCGACAAGAACCCACTCGGCTCGGCGGCCGGCTATGGCGTGCCGGTGCTGCCGATCGATCGCGAGCGCACGCGCGAGCTCCTCGATTTCGAAGTCGTGCATGAGCCAGTCACCGCCGTGCAGCTCTCGCGCGGCAAGGCCGAAGCTCACGTGCTGTTCGAGGTCGCCTTGCTGATGCAGGATCTCGGTCGCTTGGCGGCGGATCTGGTCTTGTTCGCCACCCAAGAGTTCGCGTTCGTCAAGCTGCCCGACGCGCTGACCACCGGCTCGTCGATCATGCCACAGAAGCGCAACCCCGATCTCTTCGAGCTCGTGCGCGGCCGCAGCGGTCAAGCGCATGCCTGGCTGCTCGAGGTGCTCTCGGTGCCGGTGAAGCTGACATCGGGATATCATCGAGATCTCCAGCTCATCAAGGCGCCGCTGTTTCGCGGCATCGATGCGGCCCACGACACGGTGCTGCTGATGACCCACGCCCTCGGCGACGTCGCGTTCCGCCCCGAGAACATCGAGCTCGACCCCAGCCTCTTCGCCGCCGAGCAAGCGTATCGATTGGTGATCGACGAAGGCATTCCGTTTCGAGAAGCCTACCGCCGCATCGCCGACGAACTGAAGGAGTAGGTTCGGGGGGCTTGCTGCGCGCGCGGTGCTTGGCGACCGAACGTCGCTCGAACGCGCGACTCTGCGGGGACGTCATGAACGACCTCCTCCTTCGGGCGCGTGACCCGCTCGCTTGCTCGCTGGCATGCGGGTACTTCATGCCTCGCGGGCGCCTTGTTAGGCTGTTCGGAGGGGAAACGCGCCTGTGAAGGAGGGTCCTTCGAGAGGAAGTGGGCCACTTCGAGCGCTGACTGAAGAGGGAGTCAAGATCACGGAAACTCCAACTGGCCCTCAACCCCGAGTTGCGCGATTGCCAGCACCCGACGATCGATGAGAGGCTCATTGCTCTTCTCAGCCACACTCCAGGATCGCCCATGAAGAACTTCCTCGCCTGGGTCGGGATCGTGATCGTCATCTCGATGGTCGTCGTCTTGTGGTGGGATCGCGGCGACGATGCGGGCGGCGGATCGATTGAAGTGGCGTCGGGCTCGAGTGCCGAGGCACTGCCCGTCGTCCCACGGCCTCTTGGCGAAGAGGCGCGGGCCGTCGCGGGCCCGAGGTCGGTGGGGCCGGATCGCTTCGACGAGACGCGGCCTGCGACGACCACACCGTTGCCGGCGCCAACGACGGGAACGATCGTTGGACGGATCGTCGAAGAGAACGGTGAGCTCGCTGTGGGATTCTGGAACGTCGCGCTCGAGGTGGGCAACCGCTCTCGAGGCCTGGTCATCGACGCCGGTGCCTTTCGCTTCGAAGGGGTTCCGCCCGGCTGGGCCAGTGTGCGGGCTTCTTCGAACCTCGCCGACCGCAGCGCCGATGCCGGTCTACGAGTCGAGCAGGGAGAGGAGCATGAGATCGAGCTCATCCACCGTGGCGCGCCCACGAGCTCGCGGATCGTGCTTCACGTCTTGTCGTGTCCCATCCCGCTCTGGGAGCTCGGCGACGAGAATCTCCGCCTGACAGATCCCTGGGGCAACCTCGTCCCCTGCCCCGACGTCGCCGACCGGACTTGGGAGGACCTGACCGGTGGCCCTTACCGTCTCGAGGTCGAGCATCCTCATCTCGAGCCCTGGAGTCAGGGCGAACTCAGGCCAGGCCAGATCGTGCGCGCTGAGCTGACCGGCAACGCGGCGATCGCGCTGACGGTTCTCGATGCCGACGGAGTCGCGCTCACCGACTACGGGCTGTCGATCCAGCATGAGGCCGTCGAGGCACTCCGATACGGGAGCGACCCACTCGATGACGAGCCCGAAGTGGGCAAGCCCATCCCCGACGACGGCATCTTCCGAGGCATCCTCCCACGACCCTTTCGGCTGGTCGCGAAAGCCCGCGGATACGCCCCGTTCAGCTTGGAGATCGAGGACCTCCAGCCTGGCGAGACGCGGCCCATCGTCGCGAGGCTGCTTCACGGTGCGAATGTCGACGGCGTCGTCTCGTCGACCGCCGAACGCTTTATTCCCGATGCCGATCTGATGCTCGTTCCCGTCCTGGACTCCGAGGAGCCGATCGGCGGCGAAGTCCGACTCCGGACTCGGTCCAATGCCAAGGGACATTTCCGTTTCGAAGACGTCACGGCGGGAACCTGGCAGCTCATCGGGCGGAATGGTCCCGGCCTGTCGGCGGAGCAGATCATCGCGCTCGACCCAGGAGAGTCGCGGCGCGTCGACCTCCAGCTACCTCCGGCCGGCTGGTTGGTGGGCCGAGTCCTGGGCCCACCTGAGGCGAGTTTCGATGGGCTGTATCTTCGACCGGAGACCTCGGTGACCCAACCGGGTGGCGGCGACTACGCAGCAACACGTGTCGCACCGAATGGGAGCTTTCGATTGGGCCCACTCCCTGCCGGCGAAGTGAAGGTTCACCTGGTCGTTCCTTACAAGCCCCGACAGGCTCGAGCTGAGCTTCGCGAGCATCGACCCTCGATGATGGAGGTGGCCCGGGTCGTCGTCGACGGTGAGACCGAGTGCCTCATCGACCTCCGCGATCGCTTCCCCGGTGCGATTGACGTGGCGGCGACGCTCAATGGGCAACCCGCCGCCGGTCAAGGAATCATGGTCTACCGGCTCGACGACGAGGGGAATGCAGTCCCCGGTCCCATCTCGGGTCACTTCGACGCGAATGGTCGGGTGACGCTCGCTCCGATCCCCCCGGGCCGGTGGAGGCTCTCCATTTGGGCGCGTAACCTCGAATGGAAGCACGAAGTCGATACGCTGGACGTCTTGCCCAACCAGACGGTCCTGCGCGACGTGTCCATCCCGCTCTTCTCCGGAAGCGTCCAGGTGCTCACCGCGGATGACGGTGTCCCGTTGCGGCAGGGACAGCTCTCTCTGCACCTCGGCGCTCCGGGTGCGCGCTCGATTGCGACCGATGCCGAAGGCCGATTCGAGCTCACTGCGCCGCCGGGCCGCTATGGGCTCCGAACGAATTGGAATGTGCGAACCGAGTTCGAGTGGAGGTCGTCCGGTCCGCTGACGGTGCGCTTGGAGAGGGACGAATGAGACGACTCCGGCTCGTGAACTGGGCACTCGCCCTCGGTCTCGTCGGATTGATCGTGGCGGTGACGGCGATGGTCCTGTGGCCGGACGATGTCCGTGAGTCGGAGCAGGTCACCGTTGAGCATGCGTCCTCCGAGTCGAGGCCCGTCGATCCTCTGCCATATCTCCCCGAGGATGCGGTCCCCGCCGAGCGCCCGCTCGCGACCGCGCCCGAGCCAGTTGCCGACGCCGAGTTGGCGCCGATCCCGGAGGAGCACTCCGAGGCTCGATTGCGGGCGGTTGTGCTCTCAGGATTCGAGCGCGTCGGTGTGAGCGGCGTCGAGGTGACGCTCGGACCACGCTCCCCCGCTCCCACTGGCAGAACAGGTCCGCGAGCGACGCCCCAGGCGGAGCCCAACGCGCGACGCCTGATGTCCGATTCCAACGGAGAGGTGGTGTTCGACGACGTGCCCGCCGGCGAGTGGAGACTCACCGCTCGCCGGGGACCTGAGTTGTCTGTTTCACTGAGCTTGCTCGTCGCTCGTGGTCAGGACCAAGAAGCTCGGTTGATCCTGCCGGCCGCCGGCTGGTTGGTGGGACGAGTGCTGGTGCCGGCGGATGCGAGCACGGACGCGCTCTTCCTCAGAACGGAGCCGCTCGATCCCAAAGGCTCTCGAGAGCGATTGGCCTGGTATCGAGCTCACGCTCCGACAAAGATCGACTCGGATGGGACGTTTCGCCATGGCCCATTGCTGCCCGGTGAGGTGCAGGTGCTGCTGGCATTCCCATCGACCCCGGACTCGCTTCGAAACCGCGAATGGAACGGGGTCTCCGGGCCCAGCATGGAGGTCGAGCGTGCGATCATCCAAGCTGGCGAGGAGACGGAGTGCCTGCTCGATCTTCGCGGCCGATTCCCGGGTCGCATTCGGATCGCTGGGACTCTCGACGGAAGTCCGGCAACCCATCTGGGGCTCAGCGCCCGACAGCTCACCGACGACGGCAATGCGACCCGCAACCAGATGGTCCATCGACTCGACGAGGCCGGTCGAGCGACCCTCGGACCGTTGCCACCCGGCCGGTGGCAGCTGAGCTTCCGCCCCACTGACGGGAGCTGGGTCTACAGCGCGGATATCGTCGAAGTGCGCTCGAATGACGACGTGACCTTCGAGGTCGCCATCGATCGCTTCCCGGGATCGGTGCTGGTGCTCGACGCGACGACAGGAGCCGCTGCAACCAACGCCGTCGTCTGGCTGCGGATGGGCTCGAAGAACCACCAGGTCCGCACCGATGCCTATGGTCACTTCGATCTCAACGCCCCTGTCGGGCGATACTCGGTCAGCTTGGATGCTCTCCGGAGCGCCGGGGCCACTCTCGACTGGACGCCGGCGGGACCGGCACCGACCGTGCTCCGACTGCCTCGCGCTGCGGCGAGACGACGGTGAGGGTGTGGGAGCTGTGTGGGTTCTGGCTTGCTGCGCGCGCGGTTCTTGGCGACCGAACGTCACTCGGATGCACGACTCTGCGGGGACGCCACGGCCGACCTCCTCCTTCGGGCGCGTGACCCGCTCGCTTCGCTGGCGGCACTTACCTTGGCGTTGGTTGCGGCTTGGGTCGTTCGGCCCGCGCGCTTCGCTGGCGGCACATACCTTCGCGGGGGTCGCGGCTGGGGTCGTTCCGCCCGCTTCCCGAGGCTGACGCGATCTTGCTAACCTAGTACCTTCCCGAACGGAGAGGTCGACTCGACAGGTCCAATCATGATGCGAGCTCATATCGTCCTGGTGTTCCTCCTCGGTGCCGTTGCCGGGTTCTTGCTGCGACCTTGGCTGATCGCGCCGGACCGGTCCACTCGTTCCGGTGAGGAGGACGTCCAGATCAGTCAACCGGAATCGGCGAGCTCCGCTCCTCCCTCGGCCTCCCAGCTGCCCGTCCTCCCGGTGCACTCGGACGAGCCGCCGAATCTCGAGACGCACTTCACTCCGGAGCGCGGGGACGGCGTCATTCGGGGCATCGTTCACGACGCAGACGGAGATCCCGTCTCCGGTGCTCGCATCGAGGCGATTCCGATCGATGCCGCCGAAGAGGATGAGCCCAGCGCCTGGGAGCTGGACCGCCGGGCATTCCTGCAGCAGTCGGTCGACCGGTTCGACCGCCAGCGCTCACTCGGCGGCACCGCGACGTCCGGCTCCGACGGCTCCTATGCGATCGGAAGCCTCGCGCGACTCGCCTACCGAGTGCTGGCTCACCATCCGGAGTGGTCCATCGAGCCCGAGTCTCCAGCGCGTCACTCGGAGGTCGTTCCCGATTCGACCGTCGACTTCGTGGCGACACGTCAGACGCGACTCTCGGTCGACGTGATCGATCAGAACGACGCACCGTCGCCACACGCTCGGCTTCATTTCCAAACCAATGGCGTCGACACGACCCGAAGCTGGTCACCGCAACGCCGCGAGATTGCCGTGCCTCCCGCCGACTACGAGGCTTGGGCCGAAGCGGGCGATAGCCGTTCGCAGCCTCGCAAGGTCCAGATCGCCGCCGGCCGCGAGAACACCTTGACCTTTCAGCTCGAGGCACGCACGGGAATCCGGGGGCGCGTCGTCGCGGACGGGAAGCCGGCCTCGCTCGATCGCGTCTGGGTGCAATGCGCCCGTGTGACGCCCGGTGCGGCCTTCGATGCCGAGCACTGGCGCACAGCCGCCTCCAAGAGCGGATCGCTGGTTCCACCTCGTCTCACGTTCGAGCTGCTCGACCTCGAGCCGGGCGAGTACCACGTCGGCATCGGTGGGCTGCTGTCGGTTTCGTCGACGGGCCCGCGCGCCATCGAGGTCGTTCGGGTCGAGCCCGGTCAAGTCGTCGATGTCCTGCTTCACCTCGAGACGCCGCCCGACGAGCGGCTGCTGCGCGTTCACGTGCTCGATGCCGACGGCCAACCGATCGAAGGCGCGGACTTCCAGATCACTTGGGAAAGCGGCGAGATCTCGGGCTTCGACTGGATCACGGCCCTCGTCGCTGACGACGGCACCCATCTCCTCGAGCTACCGGACGCGTTCTGGGCCGTGGCGACCGGCGAGCAAGAAGGCGTCGCGACTTTGATCACGAAGGTCTCGGATCAAGGTCCGCGCAAGACGCGCATCGCAGTTCCTCCCGGCTCGGAGGTGACCGTTCGGTACGAGCCGAAGACCCAGCTCGACTTGACGGTCCTGGGCATCGATCCCGCGAGCTTTGATGGCGCGCTTTCGGCGACCTTGACGAAGCTCGACGGTGACGCGTCCGAGGCCAGCGACGTCTATGCGTCATTCAGTGACGTCAGCGCCCGGATCGAGCCGGAGGGAAACGCCGCGATCGCGTCCTTGCAGCCCGGCCGACATCGGCTCGAAATCCGTGTCGCCACGCAGTACTTGAACCTGCTGGAGCAGACGTTCGACCTCGCCCCTGGCGACAACGAGCTGACGGTGACGCTCCCTCCCCTGTACGAGCTGGCCGTGTCCTTCCCGGATGGCCGGTCGCGGTCGATTTCATTGAACCAGCCCTCGGGTGGAAACATCTATCTGCGGGCCCAGGCAGCCCGAAGCGGCCGACAGCGATTCCGGGGCATTCCGCCCGGAGATTATCTGCTGCGTGCGCAGGGGGCCGACGGCCCCGGGGTCCTGCGCGTCAGGATTCCCGCCGACCGGGAGGTCGTCTTCGAGCCTCGCTCACCGAACGCGCTACTCGTCACTCTCAACAGTCGCGACGCTCCGCCCGCCGAGCTCGGCTTCGAAGACGGAGATCTGATCATCGGTCTGGGCGACACCGAGTTCGAGACCTACGACCAGATCGCCTTGCTCCTCAACAAGTCGTTCCGAGGCGAGGTCACCCTGATCGTGCTTCGCAATGGCAGCCGTCGCACCATCACGTGCAACCCGTCCGACGTGTTGCGGAGCAGCAAGTTTCATCGCGTGACGCCGACCCTGCGCGACTGACGATCGGCGCTTGCGTGATGGCGCCCGTGCCACTTGCCTCGATCGCGGGTTGGCGCGCAAATCAATGCCAAGGCGACGAAGGTACCTCAAGAGAACCGCGCGCGGAGCAAGCGCTATCGAGGAGCCACGAGCACGATCGAGGGAGCGTCGATGGAGACGGTCGTCGAGGGGCGCACGCGCGAGCGCCGAGCCTCGAGCAGACCGATCTTGGCTTCAGTCAGAGGCAGGCCTTCGATGTGGAATCGGCCTTCCGAATCGCAAGCCACCGTCGAGCATCCGAGCTCGATCGGATGGTGCTCCAACGGTAGCAGCAGGCAGACGAGTGCACCGGCCACTCCCTCACCCGCGGCGTCGACGACGCGCCCGTCCGCGGACCGTCCCGGCTCGAGGACGATCGTCAGCTCGTGAGCGCCAGCTCCGGGCTGCACGGTGATCCCACTGCGCCGGGGAGCGTGACCCCGGGCGGCGGCCCAAACCTCGTATCGCCTCGCCGCCAACTGTCGCCAGGCCCACTCGCCGATCGTGTTCGTGACGCCCTGGGCCGGAAAGGGAGCCTCGTCATACAGAAGATAGATTTCGGCGCCGGGCAAGGGTCGGCGATCGGTGTCGACGACGCGAACCGTGAGCCTCTCCTGCCCCAGCTCCGAGACGACCAGGCGGTGGTCGCCCGTCCCCGTTTCGGCAACGAGCGGCTCGGCGCAGAGGCCCGGCTGGGCGACGACCAAGCGGTACGATCCAGGCTCGAGGTGCTCGAAGCGAAAGCCCGAGTCGTCGGACTGAACCTGACCGGCTACTTCGCCATTTCCGATCGGAAACGCAAAGACCCGATTGGGCGCTGGCTCGCCTCGCTCGTCGACGACCGTGCCCGCAATCCAGCTCACCTCGCGCTCGGGTAGACACAGATCGACACGCGTCGTCTCCCGCCCAATGTTCAGCGGCTCGCCATCGAGGCGCCGGCCATCCTGGCCCCAAGCCTCGATCCGATACGGACCGGGCGCGAGGTGCTCGAAGGCGAACTCACCGCCCTCGGACACCTCGGCGTGCGGACTCGGAATCGGTTGAAGCGGCTGAAGACGGATCGTGGCACCGTCGACCGGTGCCCCCGACTCGGTGCGAATCGTGCCCTGCACCCGCCCCCCTCGATCGAGCCGCATGCGATGGACGGGAGCCGAGTCGTCGACGCTGGCTCGAATCCCTCCGCTGACGAAGGGCGCGAAGCCGTCGGCGATCGTGACCATCACCAGGTCCCGGTCCAAGGGCAACCGATCGAAAGACGCTTCGCCATTCTCGAGCGTGAGTTGGCGACGGCCCTGTTGCTGGAAGAGCTGTTGCTGCCGAGATCGATGGGCCTCTCCGAGCATGAAGACGACGGCCCCGAGAATCGGCTCTTCGTCGTCGTCCAAGACGACCGCCCGGATACGGCCGGTCCACGCCAGCTCGAGCTCCAGGTGCAGTGTGTCGTGCTTCTCTCCCACGACGATCTCGGTCAGCATCAGATCGTCGGTTTCGCCGAGTCCACGGGAGAGGCCTCCGGCAGTGAGAATCACGGAACCGGCTTTCAGGCCGTCGCGTGTTCGAAAGCCACCCGCACCGTCGGTGGTGCCGACCTCGAACGGGACGCGCTCGGAGCGGTGGAATCCGACGAGTCGAACGCCTGGCACCGGTCGTCGCGAGACGGTGTCGACGACCCGTCCCGCGACGTGAAAGCGCGGCTCGGCGAGGAGCAGGACCTCGTCCGCCGCCGACGAGGTCACAAGAACGGCCTGGCTATCGAAGATCCAGTCGACCGCCCGAAGACCGCGGGCAGCTCGGGCGGATCCCGGCGCGGAGCGGACATCCGCCAAGATCCAGCGCCCTGCCTCGAGTCCCGAAACGAGAAAGCGACCCCCGGAGTCCGTCTCCGTCTCGCGAGCGCCGGTCGTGCCCGGAGACTGGATCCGAACGAGGACTCCTGGCACCGGTGACCGATCGCGCTGATTCAAGACTCGGCCGCGAAGCGACTGCCCATCACGAGCGGGCCCCGAGGCCGTTTCTTCTACCTTGGCCAGAATCGAGCCTTCGATCGGCTCGAGCCGCATCGAGCGTTCGGGATTCTCCGGTCGGGGTGCGGCAGCGATCGCAGGATTCGATACCGCCGCAGGCTCGATGGGACTCGCACTCGTCGAGGCGACGCTCGAGAAGGAGCCCAGCCAAGCGGCCGAGCCGAGGCCGAGGGCGAGGAGCAAGAGAAGCGCGATGGCGGCCGTGGCTGTCCATTTCATCACGAGAAGGGCTCCCACTCCAACGGTGCCACCGACGATCGTTCCGGTTGCGGCCAGAGTCGACGACCTCTCGACCGCCACCAGACGAGACGAGACGATCCGTTCCGTCAACTCAGCTGCGACGCCTAACGCCAAGCACGCCACCGAGAGCCGCTCCCCCAGCGAATCGCGCAGACGATCGCGGGCGATCTGGATGCGCTTGCGGGCCGTGTCGGGCGAGAGGTCCAGCGCACGAGCCACGTCGCGGGTCGACTGGTCGAGGAAATAGAAGAGGGTCAACGGCACGCGCAGCGACTCGGGGAGCCGCGCGACTTCGTCGAGGACGAGGCTTCGCGTCTCGGCGTCCTCGACGGCATCCGAGCGCACCTTGTCGTCACCCGGCAGGCGCTGCCAAAAACCTTGCTGGAGCCGCTCGTCGCGATCTTGGCGGCGGCGCTCTGCCGCCGCCACGCGCCGTACGATCGTGAGCAGCCAGGCGCCAAAGCGGTCGGGGTCCCGAAGAGAAGCCAGGCGCTCGAGTGCCTGTGCCCAAGCCTCTTGAACGATCTCTTCGCTGCGGTCGATCGAGCGCGTGAGCGAGAACGCGAAGCCGAGCGCGCTCCGAAGATGACGCTCGACGAGCGCGGTCAGTGCGGCTCGATCGCCCTTCTGTGCTCTTTCGATCAATCGACGGTCAGTCACGCGTCACGCCATCCGCTTCGAAGTGCCTTGTCTATCGAAGCAGAGGCGTGAGCGGGAAGGAATGTGAAAAGAAAATGTAGCCGGGGACCTGTAGTGCCGCTTGCGGCTTCTGTTGCGCTGCCTGGGGTCTGTGACGGCGCCCGTTTCCGCTTGCTTCGCTTGCGGGCGACGTCTTCCGAGATTGCTGGCGCGGCACGACCGCTTCGCTTTGCGCGCGGTTCTGTCGGGCCTTTGCCGGGTCCACGGCCGTTGCTCTGGGGGACGTCGGGGACGACCTCCTCCGTTTGGACGCCGGTGCCGCTTGCTTCGCTTGCGGGCGACGTCTTCCCAGACTGCTGGCGCGCACGACCGCTTCGCTTTGCGCGCGGTTCTGTCGCCTTTGCCGGGTCCACGGCCGTTGCTCTGGGGGACGTCGGGGACGACCTCCTCCGTTTGGACGCCGGTGCCGCTTGCTTCGCTCGCGGGCGACGTCTTCCGAGATTGCTGGCGCATCCGACCGCTTCGCTTTGCGCGCGGTTCCCTTCTTTGCGGTTCCCTTCTTCGCGGCGCGGTTCCTTTTCAAAAGAGCACGGGGCGCCCTCCCGAAGGAGAACGCCCCGTGATCGATCGAAGAATGTTCTGTCACTCCCTCAGGGGCGAGCGACGGTGACTGTCCTGCGCGGTGCCGTCGGCTGTCCGGCTGGTCGGAAGCTCAGCTCGACGGTCGAGCCGCTCGCTTGAAGCAACAGCGACTCAAAGTGCGTGAAGCCGCGGAGCTCGATGCCGTTGAGGGCACACAGCACTTCACCGAGCGACACATCCGCCTGCCGTTGCAGCTCCAACCCTTCGTCCAGGGCCGCCACGCTGATCTCGCCGCTGGCATCGAGGTAGAGCGTCACACCCCAGGCATCGATGCGGCGCGCCGTGCCGACTCGCTCGTTCCCCACCGCCGTCGCGCGGTTCACGAAGGCCGGAACCTCGACGGGCTGCAGGATCTTGAGCGGACGACCGTTGCCGACGATGCGCGACTCGTCCACGGCGACGAAGGCCGTGTACTGGCTGACGAGCTGAAAGTCCACGGCCAGATCGCGGATCTCGGTCCGAATCGCCTCGGGATCTTCGGGCTGTCCGAGCAAGCCTCGGCTCAGGTCGGCGATCTTGCTCCGCGCCCACACCGGCGCCAATGCCGCGTGAGACTCGGCGAGCTCGGGCAAGCGAACCGGCAAGACCAACGAGACGTCTCGCACTCCCGCTTGCCCCTTCACGACGAGCTGCCCTTCGGCCGCGCCATCGTACCGGCCCACGATCACGATCGGCTGCCCGGCAAACAGATCTCTCGGATTGCTCGGATAGACGTCCGTCACCGGCAAGCCACTCCAGTCGAAGGCGATGTCGGTCAGGACTGGCGAGTCCATGAAGCCGAAGAACTGATTCGACGCGTCTTTTGCCGCTTCGGGATCGTTGGGTAGCAGGACCATCGACTGCCCGCGACCCTCCTGGGCGATCCCCTCGATCAGCATGCGATTGACGCTGGAGCCGACTCCGAATGCATACCAGCGAGCGTGCTGGCCATGGCTCTTGATCAGGCTGAGGATCGCATCCTCGTTGCCGATGTAGCCATCCGTGAGGAAGCACACCATCTGGATATGGTTCTCGTCCGCGGGCGTATCGAGAAAAGCCCGAACGCCCTTGAGCATCTCCGTGCCGCCCGCGCCCTTCAAAGTCTCCACGTATGAGAGGCCGCGCTGGACGTTCTCGGGTGAGTTCTCGAGGCTCTTCTGTGCGAGCTGTCCCGCGCTTCCGGCGAACTGGATGATGTTGAAGCGATCTTGCGGCCGCAGGGACTCGAGCGTTCGCTTGACCATGTCTTTGCAAAGCTGGATCGGCGTGCCGTTCATCGAGCCCGAGTTGTCGATCACGAAGGTGATCTCGCGGGGCGTGACGTCGGCATCGGCCGGCGAGAGCTGCGGAACGAGCATCAGGCTGAAGAAGCCGCCGAGCTTCTGGGTGCGATGCGTCAACAAGCCGAGCTGGAGCTGAGGGCCCGTGACGCGATAGCGCAGCACGAAGTCGCGATTCGGAATCGCGTCGTGGCTCGCCAGCTCGACCTTCGCCTTCTCGGCCGCCACCGGCTCGACGTCGATGTCGTGGGTCGGCGAAGTGACGTCGCTCAGCAGCACGCCCGCGTCGATTCGGACCCGCAGCGAGATGTCGTGTCCGGAGCGCTCGCCTTCCTTCAACACCGGCGGCGTGATGCGACTGGCATCGGCAACCTGATCGGTGTTCGGCGACGTGCCACTGCCCGAGTTGCCCTCGATCGAAGGCTCGGCCACGACGTCCGGATCGGCGGGACCGGTCGCATCCGAGACCGCGCGCGGCGAGCCCGGGATGTAGCGCGGTCCGACGACCATCGGGAACAAGTACTCGTACTCACCGTCCTGGTAGTCGAGGGTGTGGAAGTAGGTGATGTCGATGTCGACGGTTCCACCCGGCTCGATATTGGCCACGCTCTGGGTGAAGATGTTGGTCCGCTCCTGCGTCAGCAGACTGGCGGTCTGACCGCGAGCCTTGGCAGCCGCGTAGATCTGCTCCGCTTCTTCTCGCGGACGCACGATGCCGACGATCTTGCGATCGCCCACCTGCATGACGAAGCCATTGATGGCGGCGTTCGTCGGCAGCGGGAACACGTAGACCGCTTCAATCGCTTCAGTGTAAGGATTGCCGAAGCGCTGCAGGACGCGGGTGCGGGCCAGGAAGCCCGAGATCTCCGCGTCGACGTCGGTGTGCTCGAGCGGGAACTGACCGAGCACCTCTCCGCCGGGACGTTGCGCCTTGAGCGTCCCTTCGGTCGCGGGACCGTCCAGCGCGGCGCTCAGCGAGATCCTCCTCGCCTCTTCCTCGTCGCCCAGGAGGGTCGTCGTGTCCTGGGTTTTGGCGAGTCCGAGTGTCTGTTTGAGTACCTTGAGCCGAACCTGGGCGTCTCGCGCGAGAACTTGGCGCCCGCCTTCAGAGCCCCGGCCCAAGAGGGAGCCTTTGTCACCCGTCACCTCCATCGACCTCGGCAACTGGTTCGCCCCGTCTCGGACGGCCGAGTAGGCGAAACGTCCCGGGTTGGTGCCGAGGTATCCCAACGCCTCGAGCTCCCGGGTGGCTGGCGCATCGGTGATGGCATACACTTCGTCCGCGGACAGGAGCTGTTGCTCCACTGCCGCCACCTGAGCTCGCACGAATCGCCTCTGCAGCTCCTCTTGTTGAGGCACGAGTCCCAACGCGTCCTGCGGAGACTCGGAGAGGTCCATCATTTCCTTGAGGGCGCTCTGCCAGGCTGCGTCCCGCGCCTTCTTCTCGGCCTCGTGCCGAACGCTCGAAGGATCGAGATCGAGAGTCATCACGCTTTCGGACACCTTCGAGTCTTCGCCTCCGGGGAGGTCGACTCCTCGAGCCAACTCCCGAGAGGATCGACTCTCCGACGCGATCTGGCTCGTCAGCTCCGAGCGCCCGAAGGGCTGCACGTCGCTCGATGCATCCGATTGCTGCTGGATCCGTGTCCAGACCCAGCCCGCGGCCAACCCGAGGAGCATCAAGCCGGCCGCGACGAGAACGACGCGTCCGACCGGCCAACTTCGGGAGGCGCTCGCCGTCGGAGACGGCGGTCCCACTCGATCAGGGAGGGGAGGCAATGCCTTCGGCGCCTGACCGCCGGCCGCCTCGTAGATCTGCCCGATGACGCCGTGGAGCTCGCCGAGCTCGGCCCGACAGAACTCACACGACTCGAGATGGGACTCGAGTGCGCCGCGCGCCCATCCGTCGACCTCACCCAGCGCGTAGCTGCCCAGGTACTGCTGTGCTTCGTGGCACTTCATCGTCTCGCCTCCTGGCGCTGCTCGACCGTCAGCCGCTGAGCGACCAGCCGCAGACCTTTCTCCATGTGACCGCGCACCTGAGCCACCGTCAGATGATTCCGACGGGCGATCTCCTTGTAGGTGCGGTCCTCGCAAAACTTCTCTCGCAGGATGCGGGCGGACTCGTCTGGCAACGCGGCCAGGAGCTCCTCGACACCTGCACGGGCTGAGCTTTCGATCACCAAGGTTTCCACCTCCCGGTACTCGGGTTCCCGCTGACTTCGACGCAGTGCGACCCGGCAGCAGTTGCGAGTGACTCCTCGCAACCAGGCCAGGAATCGCAGGCGCTGCCGAAGCTGCGGCAGCGTCTTCCACGCCTCGAGGAACACCTCTTGGACGAGGTCGTCGATCTCGATGCCGCGCGGGGCGAGCAAGCGAACCAGCCCACGCACCATGCGACCGTGGAGCCGGAACAGCTCCCCGAAGGCGTGGCGATCTCCAGATTGAGCCGCCGTGATGAGATCGAGCTCGGTGTTCTTCATGGTCGTTCGGACCACTAGTGACGGGAGGGAGCGAGAAGTGCGGAGGAAAGAGAGAAAAAAGGAGCCGTCCGAGGGCAAGCGGCCTCAGGGCCGGGAGACGAGCGGCGGAGCGAGGAACACAAGCAGCTCAGCAATCGAAGCTTACAGGAAAGGAGAATCGATCTGTTGCGCGGCCTCGGCGCTCTCGTTTCTCCCCTCGTCGCGCCGACCTGGCAAGGCGCTCATCCCTCATCGGAGAAACGACCCATGCTCGATAGAAACGCCTTCGCCCTCCTCGCCTCATCGTTCCTCGCTGCCGCCTGCTCCGACTCGACCGCGACCCAGTCCGCGAACACGACGGCCGATCCGGCGCCCCCCGTCGCCGCGGCTTCGAACGCGACTTCGCCTCCGGCCTCCGCCGATTCGAAGGCCCTCGCCCAAGAGCTGGCCGAGCTGCGCCGGCTCGTCGCCGAGTCGAAGGCCCGGAAGGGAGCCTCTCCGGTTGACGCGCTCGGACATGAGATCGCCGAGCTGCGCACTCAGCTTGATGCATTGCGCGAGCGTCGCGACACCCGCGAGGACGGCTTCTCGAGTGTCGGGTCCACTTCTGGGTCGGCGAGCGGCTGGACCGCGGGTTGGGAAACCGTCGTCGAGGAGAAACCGATGAAAAACATGAGCACTCGTCCCGCCTCGACACCTGCTGAGCGATCGATCCAGATCAACGACGCTCCTGTCGACCCGCAGAAGTTAACGCGGTTCGAGCAGCTCCACGGCGTGCAGCTTCCGAACGGCTCCTACTGGTACGACCGACAATCGGGAGCCTTCGGGGTCTTCGGCGGTCCGTGTACGGGATACGCCCGCGCCGGTGTCGATGTTGCGGGACCGATGCCCGCCAACTGCTCGGGCGGCGGCACGGGCGTGTTCGTGAACGGCCGAGATCTCCATCGCCTCGAGGTGATGCTCCTCAGCCAGGTGACGACCGTCTATCGAGGTCGCTACACGCTCGACGCCCAAGGCAACGTCGGTATCGAAGGCGGCCCGTTCCTCTACAACGTGTTCCAGGTCGGCCAGCAGATGATGGCGGCCCAGCAGCGCGGCGGCGGCAACGGCGGACAGAAGTCGTGGAGCCGCAGCGGCATCTTCGGGCACACCGGCGGCGACGGCGAGACCTTCTACTTCCTTGACGGCAACAGCAGCTACATCAGCGGCCAGTGAGGCCGGCTTCTCTTTCCGATCGAAGCGCCGCCGTCTTTACCCTCAAGAGGTGGCCGAGATCGTCTGACCTCGTACCTCGTCGGACTCCCGTGACGCCTCTTGAATCGTGGACTCTCCGGGTAACGTCTCGTCCGGTTGAGACAGCGGAGAGTCCACGTGTTGCCGACTACGTAACGATCCCGGCTGAAGCCGGTGGTCCGAGACGGTGGTCCGAGACGGTGACCCGAGACGGTGATCCGGAAGCGCCGGTCGTCGGGACTCAGAGGTTCCATCATTTGATACTCGTGAGCTTTGATTCGAGCGATCGTGAACCGACCGTCTTGGACGGACTCTGAAGGCGGCAGCGCGAAGGGTACGACACTTGAGTTTGTTGGGAGTATGATCGGGAGAGTCCAAACTTCCTGGAAAGTCTCGTCTCGGACCGGAGGCTCCCTGATGACTCGGTGGATCGTGGCCGCATGTGTCGGACTTCTCTTGACCGGCTGCTGCGACCGTGACGACGACGACGACAAGTTCTACTGGTCGTTCAATACCGACAATGGATCGGGACATGGCTCTCATCTCACGCCCGACCGATCGACGTCGCCCGTCATCCATCTTCAGGAGCGGAACGGGATCGCGCGCCGAGACCTCCGACTGACGCTCACGCTCGAGCTGGCTCCCGAAACGGAGCTGGGCCCGATCGCTGAGATCGGAGCGTTCTGTGACGTCGAGGAGATCCCGTCCCAGCTGCATCTCCTCGACGATCATCGACTCGAGATCGATATCGAGTGCGATCTGCCGGCCCACGGGACGCTCCGCATCACATTGAAGAAGGGACGGCGCTGGCCGATCGAGCGAGCCTGGTCGCCCGACGAACGCACGCTCGGTCATGACGAAGCGGGCGTGACGATCGCCCCCTTCCTGCCCATTCGCCTGGAGTCCTGGAGGTGGCACGGCCGCAACCGAGACCTCGTCTCGGCCTCAGGCACCTTCGAGCGGCTTCCGCTCTGGATGACGGTGACCCGGAGCGGCCCCTTGCGCCGAGCGCTGCGCATCGAGTCGCCGGACGGTTTCGCGACCGAGCTCCACCTCGACTGGCGCCGCTCGCGGGTGTGGCGGCGAGTGGCGATCGATCAGCGGCTGGATCGAGTGCCGGTTGGCATCGCGATCACCCTCGACGGAGCCCGGCGTCTCCGAGGCGCGGGCTTCGAGATCGCTTGGGACCTGGAGCGGCTCGGGCGTCGTCCCTGATATTGCCCGCCATCCGGGGGAAGACGTTGGGGAGTCGCGACATTCCGAGGCACGATCTCGACGGCACCCGCGCCTTGCATTCGATCGCCTCGGGCTCCTGAACCAGCGCGATCTCCTCATTCTGAATCAAAGCCGCACCTTTCTTCCTTTGAAGGCTCCCCTCGAGACCTCCGGTTTTGCTTTTGCTCCGGGCTCGACAGCGGTCCGTCTCGGGATCGCTGCCTGAGCGACGCTGGCGAAGTCGCCGGGCACGGTGCACCCGTCTTCAACTGGAGGTCTGAATCATGCGCCTCATCAAGGCTCTTCTTGCGGTGACGGCCGTCGCGTTCGCGTTCGGTCCCGTCGCCCAGGCGGAAGGCCGCAACCCGGGCAGCGTCCTGATCTACCCGATCTACGACTCGCAGCCGGGCAGCGGTACCGTCATCAGCATCACGAACGTCAAGAACGACCCGACTTTCAACGCCAATCAGAACCTGAATGGCGTGGTCGATGTTCACTTCATCTACATCGATGGCGAGTACTGGACCGAGTTCAATCGCTTCGAGCGCCTGACGCCGAACGACACCTTCACCTGTCTGTCCAACGTCCACAATCCCAACAGCGAGGTCGGCTTCCTGTACGCGATCGCGCTGGACCCGTCCACACAGCAGCCGGTCTCCCACAACCACCTGATCGGTGACGAGATCGTCGCCGATGGCTCGGGCAACTGGCTGTACGGCTTCGATGCCATCGCCTTCAAGTGCCTGGCGGCCGAGGGGGATGCCGGCGACGCCAATGGCAACGAGCTGATCGACCTCGACGGTGTCGAGTACGAGGCCGTCGCCGACGAGATGCTCATCTCGAGCTTCATCGCTGACGATGTCGTCACGCCGATGCTCGTCCTCGTCTCGCTCATCCCGGACGACAACTTCGAGACTCGCCTCGATTTCGCGATCTACAATAACAACGAGTTCGAGTTCTCTGCCGAGCACGCCTTCCGCTGCTTCGACGTCGTCGACCTGATCGACATCGATGAGAGCTTCGGCGACTCGTTCCTGGGCGACACCAACGTCGACACCACGCCCAACGGCTTGGCTCTCGGCACGACCGGTTGGGCCCGCATCGATGGCGACGAGGCCGTCGATGTCGTCGGCAACGAGGCCAAGCGCATGGACCCGCCGTTCGTCGGCGCCTTCGCGCAGTCCCTGTCCGGCTACTCCGCCGGTCACCTGCTTCACGAGACCGACGCCAAGAACGCCCTCGCCGGTCAGCTCGACACCCTCGACTGATCCGGGCGCGCTTCGCGAACCGCTTTGCAATGACGGGCGGGCCATCTTCGGGTGGCCCGCCTTCTCTCATTCAGGGCACGAACACCCAGAGATCGTTCACGAAGATTCGCCGCCGCTCGCCCGTGCGCCAGACGTTCTCGAGCGCCACGGCCAAGCTGCGCTCGACCGCTGCTTCCACCACGACGAGGTCGTCGCCACCGCCGTTCACGCTGCCACGTCCTGCGCCGACCAAGACGACCGACAGCGGGCGATCGAGGTCGACCAGGCGATCGTTCAAGCGGATCCGCAAGACCCGCACACGGCGAGTCTCGAGGAGAATGCGATTCGCCGCGCGGTCGAGCGTCACCCGCACGCCCGGCAGCTCCTCCGACGACGTCTGCGGTCCGAGCCGCGCCTCGCGAATCGGCTCGATATCGTAGACCTTGATCCAATAGGCGTCGCCCCAGCGCGGATGGGGCACCACCACCTCGAACTGCTCGGGATAGCGGACGATGCGCGTCTCTTGCACCCACGAGACGAGATCGGCGCGTCGCACGACCGGTGCCTCGAGGCGCTCCAGCTCGTCGACCAGCGGGCCACCCGCCGGTGCGTAGACACCCATCTGAGCCAGGTTCGGCGCGAAGTAGTGCTCGGCCACTTCACCGTCCCAGAGCATCAACCCGGCGAAGATGTCCTTGAACCGCGCCGCGATGCGAGCGGCCTCCTCCGACTCCTCGCCGCGAGCGCTGAGCAAGATGCGCTCTTCGTCCAAGCTGAACCGATCCCAAAAGTACTTGATGGCAATCAGCGGCTCCCAGGACGCCCCGCTCCACTCGTTGATCGCCGGCAAGAGGAGGTCGAGGGAGCTCTCCATCAGGACCGGAACCTCATGGATCCCACGAGTCTGGAAGAGTCGCGTCCGAATCGAGAGATTCAAGAGCCCGACATAGGCCGGCGGCATGATGAAGCTGTAGACCTGCCACGGCGTCACGGTGGCGGACAGCCGCTTGCCGACGAGATGCGGCGGGAGCAGCAGGATCGCGACATCCAGCAACGGATCGCCTTGCCAGTGCTCTTGGAAGTGCGCCTGCGGATCGTCGCCACTCCAGAGATCGACGATCAGAGGCGGATGGTCGATGCCCGACCGGTAACCGACCGGCAAGTGCAAGGCATACGTCCACTCCTCGCCTTGATCGAGGTAGGTCTCCTCAAACAGCTGTCCCCCGAGGGGAGCGGTCTCCCAGCGCGGCCAGCTCCGCAGGATGTCCGACATCAAGTCGGGTCGCCGCAGGAGATCGTCGAGGCTCTGCCCTTCACCCCGCTCGCGCACGAAGCGCACCAGGCCGGCGGCGATCGGTGCCAGCGTCCGCTCTTGGACCTCTCGCCCCTGGCTGAGCGGGTCGCCTTCGAAGTAGGAGGTGAGGGCCGCCCGGAGATCTTCATCGAGCGGCACTGTCGCCCCGGCGGGATCAGCTCCGGGCTGAGCGGAAGCTGTGCTCCAGCCACACGAGACAGCGAGCATTCCGGCGATCCACGATCTCATGGGGGACGTCCTGCACTGGTTCCCGTTGATGTCCCGCACGCCGCTCGTCCGACGACACACCGTGGCTCAGCCTAGCAGATGGTGTCGTGCCGATCGACGCCGTCACCTCCTGGACGCACCGACAAAGTCCGGAAGAGCAGCTTCGTGTTCGAAAGACGAGGCGGGAGAGCGTGTAATGAGCGCAAACCAACGCAAGAAAGGACGACCTTCCCATGCTCGACCGACTCTCACTCCGCACCTTCGCGCTTCTGCTACTGGCGAGCCTCGCACTCCCCACTGCAAGAGCGCAGACCGAAGACACGACCGAAACCCGTCTCGAGCGACTGGCCGAGCGGCTCGAAGCGGCTCGAATCGAGGATCACATTCCCGGCTGTGCCCTGGCCGTCGTTCGCGAGGGTGAGGTGATCTTCGCTCGCGGCTTCGGCGTCAAGAACCTCGAGACCGGCGAGCCGGTGAGCCCGGACACCGTGTTCGCGATCGGCTCGACGAGCAAGGCCTTCACCTCCGCGCTGATCGCGATGATGATCGATGAAGGCAAGATGGACTGGGACGATACCGTCCGGACACACCTGCCACTCTTCGAGCTCTACGATGAGCGGGCGAGCAAGCGCGTCACGGTGCGGGACCTGCTTTGTCACCGAACAGGACTGACGAGAACCGGAGCCCTCTGGGCCGGCGGCAAAGCCTCCCGCCAACGGGCCATCCGCATGCTCGCCGAGGCTCGACCCACCGCACCCTTCCGCAGCCAGTTCCAGTACAACAACGTCCAGTTCCTGACGGCCGGCGTGTGCTCGGCGGTCGTGGCCGGAGTCGACTGGGACACGCTGCTCTCCGATCGAATTCTGAAGCCGCTCGGCATGTCGGCGACCGGCAGCACGCTCGAGCTCCTGACGGACAACGAAGCGGCTTCCCTCGGCTACCGTTGGGACACCTTCCTCGAGGATTGGGTTCTGCTGCCTCCTCGCAACATCTACACCTGCGCGCCGGCCGGAGCGATCAACTCGAGCGTCCTCGACATGACCCGCTGGATCCGATTCCAGCTCGCCCGCGGCGAGTTCGAAGGCAATCGCCTCCTGAGCGAGGAGCGCTTCGATGAGATGCGCTCCCCGCAGATCGCCATGGGTCCCAACATCGGCTACGGCCTCGGCTGGATGCTCCGGCAGTGGGACGGACGCAACGTCGTCGAGCACGGTGGCAACATCGACGGCTTCGCCGCTCAAGTCACGCTCGTCCCCGAAGAGAACCTCGGCTACGTCTTCCTCGCCAACGTCACCGCCACCCCTTTGCAGCAGGGCTCGATCGCACTTGTGCTCGAAAGCCTGCTCGGCGAGGAGAAGCCCGAGGTCGAGGCCTGGGCGGAGGAGAAGCTGCAGCCCTACCTCGGGGACTACTACCTCAAGGCAATCGACGCCAACCTGACGGTCAACATCGCTGAGGGTAAGCTGGCCGTGAACGTCCCCGGCCAGACGAACTACAAGCTGAAGTGGCCGACCGAGAAGAGGCGCTGGGTCTTCGAGCTCACCGACTCGGTCGAGGTCAGCTTCGCCGAGCCCGTCGAGGATCAGGTCCCCTCGATGACGATGCACCAGTCCGGAGTCGACATGGAGGCCCAGCGAGTCTCCGCGGACGCCGCCGGTCCCGGCATCACCGTCGAGGAGGTGCTCGCCCTCGTCCGAAAAGGCTTCGGAAAGCCGAACTCGGAGGCGTATCGGCTTCAGGGACGCATGAAGATGATTCACCAAGGCGCGTCCGCCGACCTGATGTCTGTGTCCGATCGTCACAACCGGTTCCGCCGTGAGATCGACTTCGGGATTCTCGGCCGCACCATCGTCGTCAGCGACGGAGAGAACGTGTTGCGATCCGAGTTCGGAGGCCCCGTCCGACCGGCGGTCGGCACCGATCTCCTTCAGGCGCTCGGCGAGAATCTGCTGTTCCTCGCCATCCAGGATTGGAGCCAGGTGTTCGAGTCGGTCGAGGTCTTGAAGGCCGACGAGGTCGACGACGAGGCGGTCTGGGTGGTCGAGGTGAAGCCCGCGCATCTTCCGGCCTCCAAGCACTTCGTCAGCCAGAGCACTGGCCGAATCCTCGAGTCGGAGGTCGGCATCCTGGCGAGCGGCATCGCGACCTTCGTCATGAAGGCCGAGTATGCGGACTTTCGCGAGGTTGACGGTCTAACGATCCCATTCCGTCAGGCCGTGCGCCACGAGGCGACCGGAGGCATCGTCACCGAGATCTGGCGTCTCGAGCCTTTGGACAGCCTCCCGGCCGGGACCTTCGAGCTCGGCGAGGACTGAGGTCCTGAAACCGGAGCGGGTGTCGGTGAGGAGTCGGCCCCGTTCCGTCCTTGTCTCGCCTGCCCCCTTTCGGCACGATTGCCGTCGAAAGGAGGGCCGAGATGGCCTCGAACGACGCGGAGATTTCGACACCCCCCCCACGACGCGGACGTGCCCCGATTCCGACCGAGGCGCTCCGCTGGCATTGTGATCCCGACTCGCTGGACTTCGAGTCCACCACGGAGGTGGCGCCGGAGCTCGGAGTCATCGGTCAGGGTGAGGCGGTCGAGGCGCTGAAGTTCGGGCTGCTGGCTCGGGCTCCCGGTCAGAACATCTTCGTGCGCGGCCTGACGGGGACGGGGCGCATGACGCTCGTGCGGCGCTTGCTCGAAGACCTTCCGATGGCGTGCGCCCGGACGTGGGATCGCTGCTACGTCCACAACTTCAAGCAGCCCGATCGGCCGCTCCTGCTCGACCTGCCGCGAGGCCGTGGTCGCGCCTTCCGCCACCGGCTCGAGCAGCTCGCGCGCTTCCTGGCGAAGGATCTCGCAACCGCGCTCGAGAGCGAAGCGATGCGCAACCGGCGCCAGGGTCTCGAGCAGCAGGCCCAGGCCGCGATCGAGAAGGTCTCGCAGCCATTCGTGAAGGCCCTCGAGGAAGCCGGGTTGGCGCTCGTCAACGTGCAGGCCGGTTCCGTGACGCGCTCGATCATCGCGCCCCAGATCGACGGGAAGCCCGTTTCGCCCGAGGAGCTCCAGCAGCAAGTGCAGGCGGGAACGTTCCCGAAGGAGAAATGGGAGACCTTCGTCGCGCACCGCGAGAGTTTCCTGAAGCAGCTCGAGGAGGTCGCACTCCAAGTCAATCGTCTACGACGGGCCCACGAGGAAGCGGTGCAGGGCCTGTTCGAAGGCGAGACGCGCGCGATCCTCGAGGAATCGGTTCGGGACATTCGCCAGGACTTCGAGAGCGAGAAGGTCAGTCGTTTTCTGGACGACCTGATCGAGGACTTCATCGACAACCGCTTGCAGCAGCTCGATGGGATCGAGGCATTCCTGCCACTCTACGAGGTGAGTCTCGTGCGAGAGCACGAGACCGGCGAGTCCTGTCCGGTCGTGATCGAGACCACGCCCACGCTCACCAACCTCTTGGGGTTCGTGGATCGCATCGGACAACCGGGAGGCGGGACGCACTCCGACCACCGCATGATCCGGTCCGGCTCGCTGCTCCGTGCCGACGGCGGCTTTCTCATCCTGGAAGCGCGCGACGTGCTGTCGGAGCCGGCAGCCTGGAAGGCGCTCCTGCGCACGCTTCGAACCGGACGCCTCGAGATCGTGCCGCCGGAGATTCCGTACTTCATGCTCGGCCAGTCGATCAAGCCCGAGCCGATGTCGATCGACGTGAAAGTGATCCTGGTCGGTGAAGCGGACATCTTCTACTTGCTCGATCAGCACGAGCCCGACTTCACGCATCTCTTCAAAGTGCTCGTCGACTTCGACACCGTCATCGAGCGCTCGCCGGAGTCGATCCGACGATACGCGGGCGTCATCGCGCGCATCGCCAGCGAGGAGAGGATGATGGCCTTCGACCGGTCCGCGGTCGCGGCTCTCCTCGAGCACTCCTCTCGCATCGCGGCGCGACCGAATCGTTTGACGGCTCGGTTTGGACGAGTGGCCGACTTCGCCCGAGAGGCAAACCACCTGGCGCTGATGCGCGCCGACTCGATGGTCCGCAGTGACGACGTGCGAGCGGCCGTTCAGAGAAGCAAGTCGCGAGCGAATCTCCCGTCCCGTCGGTTTCGCGAGTACCTGGCCGAGGGCACGATTCGCGTGCAGACTCACGGTAAGGTCGTGGGGCAGATCAATGGCCTCGCCGTCCTGTCGGCCGGCAACCTGACCTACGGCTTCCCGTCGCGTATCACGGCCACCATCGGAGCCGGCTCCGCAGGTGTGATCGACATCGAGCGCGAGTCGGCGCTCAGCGGCGCGATTCACACCAAGGGCTTCTACATCTTGGGCGGTCTTCTGCGCCATCTCTTGAGCGCGGATCATCCGATGGCATTCAGCGCCTCGATCGCCTTCGAGCAGAGCTACGGCGGCATCGATGGCGACTCGGCTTCGGGCGCCGAGATCTGCTGCCTCCTGAGTGCGTTGACCGGAGTCGCGATCGATCAGCAGCTCGCGATGACAGGAGCCATCGATCAGTTCGGCAACATCCAGGCCATCGGCGCCGTCAACGAGAAGATCGAAGGGTTCTTCGATGTCTGCTCCGACGGCGGTCTGACCGGACAGCAAGGTGTGCTCATTCCGCAGTCGAACATCGGCGATCTCATGCTGCGGGTCGACGTGGTCGAGGCCTGCCGCGAAGGCCGCTTCCACGTCTACGCCGCCGACAACATCTTCCAGGCGCTCGAGCTCTTGACGCAGATTGCGCCCGGATGCTGTGACGAGAAGGGAGAGTTCGAGGAGGGGACGCTCCTCGCCATGGCCTCTCTGAAGGCCTGGGAGTATTGGGTCAAGGCCTCGATGCGCCCTCAGATCTCGGAAGCCTCCGAGGAAGAGATCGACGACGAAGCGCCCGAAGAGGAGCCCGAGTCCCCTTACCCTCTGCCCTCTCCGTCCGAGACCAGCGAAACTTGAAAGCCAACGAAGGAGCCCCCATGGGTCGTGCCACAACCCGTCGTCAGTTTCTCGGATCCAGCTTGGGCGCCTCGGTCGGTTTCTGGGTCGGCGCTCACAACGCTGGCGCTTGGACTCGCCCGCGCTCGGCCAACGACAAGCTGAACATCGCCATCGTGGGCGTCGCCAATCGAGGTGCCGCCAATCTCGACGGCGTCAAGGACGAGAACATCGTCGCACTCTGTGACATCGACGAGAACTATCTCGCCGCCGCCCAAGCGCAGTTCCCGGGCGCAAAGACCTTCCACGACTTCCGCCGTCTCCTCGACATGGACGGGATCGACGCCGTGGTCGTCTCCACGCCCGATCACACCCATGCGCCCGCCACGATGGGCGCTCTGCAGTCCGGCCGTCACGTCTACTGCGAGAAGCCCCTGACACACTCGGTTCACGAGGCGCGCCTGATCACCGAAACTGCGCGCAAGACGGGGCTCGCGACTCAGATGGGGACCCAGATCCACGCCGAGAACAACTATCGCCGCGTGGTCGAAGTCATCCGCTCGGGCGCCATTGGTGATGTCTACGAGGCTCATGCCTGGGTGGGCAAAGGCTGGGCGGATGGGCGTCGACCGGCCGAGAAGCCACCGGTGCCGAAGCACATCCACTTCGACCTCTGGCTGGGCCCGGCGCCGAAGCGCCCCTACCACCCAAACTACCTTCCGGCGAACTGGCGCCGCTTCTGGGACTTCGGAGGCGGCACCCTCGCCGACATGGGTTGCCACTACATCGACGTCATCTTCTGGGCGCTCGATCTCGATCACCCCGTGAAGGTCGAATCGGACGGCCCGCCCGTGCACCCCGAAGGAACCCCCAACGGACAACGCGTGCATTGGAGCTTCCCCGGCCGCGGAGACCGGCCGCCGGTCCGACTCGGTTGGCACGATGCCGGTCGACGGCCCGAGGCTCTCAAGGAGCACGGGTTGCCCGAATGGGGAAGCGCCGTCCTCTTCCTCGGCGAGAAGGGGCAGATGCTGTGTGACTACGGTCGATACCAGCTCTTCCCCGAGGACAAGTTCGAAGGCTTCGAGCCCCCCGCTCCCACGATTCCCAACTCGATCGGTCATCACCGGGAGTGGATCGAGGCCTGCAAGAACGGGACTCCGACGCTGTGCCACTTCGGCTACTCGGGCCCGTTGACCGAGACCGTCCTGCTCGGCAACATCGCCTACCGAGCTGGGACGCCCATCGAGTGGGACGCCAAGACGATGAAGGTCTCGGGCTCGACCAAGGCACAGGCCCTCATCGAGCGCCCGTACCGAGAAGGCTGGAGCCTCGGTCGGCAGAAAGAAGTGATTCGCTGAGCGACCGGTCCGAGCAAGTGGTCCCGTGAGCCTCACGGGACCACTTCGGACGATCGTGCCGTCGGTCTCGAAAAGTCCATCGCCGAAGACGACTCGGAGACCGCGAAACCGGGGAAACCGAGACCCGAACGGAGTCCGCCAGTCCGCGGTCGAGTTCGACCAGCCTAGGCGGGCCGCGATTCCCTCGAGCGATCCCGACGAGAGAGCGGTCCCAACCGGCTCGCGACGCTGCGGAGAGTCGACGTCTTGCCGCAGAGATTGCGAGCCCGGCTCGAGGGGCGAACGCCCAGGCGTTCGCCCCAGCCCCGGTCAGTCGTCCCACTCCTCTCCGTAGTGGTGGGTGATCTCCTCGCCGGGGCGAATCACGCGCAGTGCGAAGAGCTCTTCACCGCGGAACTCGGCGTTGGGTCGCTGCGAATGGTTCACGAAGCGGAGCTCGTTACGTCCGTTGATTCCGACGGGATTACCGTCGTCGTCCTCGACCCACAACACGTAGCGCCCGTCTCGTCGGGTCCGAGGACCGTCGTACAAACCCAGCAAGGCCCCCTTGGGGATCCTCTTCGCTGAGAAGAGGCCGCGCCCGTGGATCCCGCTTTCCTTCACGACGAGCGCCTGACCATTCAGGTCGGATGATTCCTTGTCCATCGGCTGTGAGACCCTCCCATCTCGGATGACTCGTTCAAGTATCGTCTGGCGTCGACGAACACCAGGCTTCGTAGCCGCCCCGAAGGCTGTACACCTCCGCGAACCCCTGACTCGAAAAGTAGCCCGCACCACCGCGACTCGAGTTCCCGTGATAGCAGTACACGATCAACGGCCGCTTCGGATCGAGGGAGGCAACCACCTCCTCGATGTTCGCGTCGCTCAGATGCACGGCGCCTCGAATGTGACTGGCGGAGAAAGACTGTGGATCACGGATGTCGAGAAACGTCGCGGACTCAGAGCGATGATGCTCTTGCGCGTCGTCGACGTCGATTTCAAGAAAGCCGCTCATGCAAACCTCTCTTCGTCTCGAGGGGCCCAAGGTCGGGCGGGATTCTAGCAAACGTCCCGCGGGTCGCGGAGCCGTGTCGCTCGCGAATCACTCAAGCTCTTGCCGTCCCGCCTGCGGACTCACGTCGATCGTGAAGGGCAAGCCTCTCGGACCGACATCACCAAGTGTACAGCTGGGCATCAAAGCTGAGATCGGAGCTGTTGGCGCGGTCCTGGTGGATCTCGACGGCGAGCACGTTGCTCCCGACCTGGAGCAAGCTCGGATCGATCACCGTCTCGATGAAACGGCTCTCGCCGCCTCCGCTGATCGTGAATCCGGCCAGCGTCTGGTAAAGAACGTTGCCCACCTTGATGTTGGACCGATAGATCTCCACGCCATTGAGATACATGACGGCACCGTCGTCACGCAGAGTGCGCAGCCGAGCCGCTTGGATCGACTCGCCGGCTCCGATCGTGAAGGTGTGACGGAAGTACGTCGTCGGGTACTTATCGTTCGGATCGGGACCGAACGACACGACCGTCGCCTCGTCGCCATCCCCATACCCGAGCTGAGCCGGGCCGCTCGACCAGCCGGAATCATCGAAGGCGGGATCGCGCCAGGCCGTTCCCAGGTCCGTGCCGGTATCCGAGTAGCTCCAGGCCGAGCCCGCGGGCACTCGCACGGACCTGCCGGACACGGCCGAGAGCCGCAGGTCGAATGAGGTATCCGAGCTCGTCAGATCCGACTGATGGATCTCGACGGCGAGAAGGTTGGTGCCGGTCACCAGCCCGGCCGTCGAAAGCTCCAGGCCGTAGTGCTCATCCTCCTCGTTGCTGCCGATCGAGCTCGAGGCGAAGGTCAGCGCATCGACGGCACCCGCCGGAAGATTGGAGCGGTACACCTCACTGCCGTTCAGATGAATGATGATGCCGTCATCGCGGACGGCTCGCATCCAGAGCGCATCGATCGAGGCAGGATTCGTGACCGTGAAGGCATGTCGGAAGTAGGTTGTGACGTACTTGTTCGCAGCGTCGGGTCCGAAGCTGACGACCGTGCTTTCATCGCCGTCGCCGTAGCCGAGCTGTGCCGGACCCGTGGCCCACGTCGAGTCGTCGAATCCCGGGGCGGTCCAAGCCGCTCCCTGATCCGAGCCATCGTCGAGATAGCTCCAGGTCGCGCCCAACGAGACGAGGTCCGCCTCGATCGGATCGACCGCGCTCGGCACGAGGGTCGTCGTGTCGACGACGAGCCCGGTGGTCGTCACGAACTGCAACGTCATCCGCCCTTGCGCCACGGTGCCCAGAATCGCGCCGTCGAGGGCGTTGAACCGTGCGTGGCTCCCGAAGATCCCGGGCTCGAAGGAATAGCGGCTACGTCCGCCCAGTCCGTTCACGAGCACCGTCAGCCCACCCACCTCGATCCGCTCGTAGGTGTGATCGTGCCCGCCGAGCACGAGGTCGGCACCCCAGGCGCGAAAGGGCCATTGCAGCGTCTGGTTGGAGCCGTGCCGGGCGGACGAGTACGGAGTGTGGTGAAAGAAGACGATCTTGTAGGGCGCCGTCGAGGACCCCAGTGCATTCTGCAACCACAACGCCTGAGCTGAAGCGGCGTCAATGCCGTCGGGCTCCTTAGAATCACTGTCGACGGCGAAGAGATGGAGCGGCCCCCACGTCACGTCGTAGTAGCGCTCGTTGCCGGGAAGGTCGAAGTAGTTCAGATAGGGCTGGGCATTGAGAGCGAGCCAGTCATGGTTACCCAAGGTCGGGAAGAAGCGGTTGCCTCGGGGTCCCTTCGGGTAGCTGCCGCTGTAGGGATCGATGTACCGGGAGTAGTACTGCCCGATGTTCGCATCGATGGTCGCCGCGGCACCGCTCGGGTAGTTGTTGTCGCCGACCGTGAGCACGATGTCGGGCTCGAAGGCGTGCACGACGACGGCAACGGCCGCCTCCTCGGCCCCCGCCTCGCCGTAGTCCCCGATCACAGCCAACCGAAGCGGACGCCGATCGAGCGGACCACCGCCTTGAACGGTTTGCGCGGTGAGTGAGCTGCTGAAAAGGGCGACGAGCAGCAGGAAGACCCGAATCATGAGTGCTCCTTCACGGATTGGCTTCGAGATGGCAGGCTTGTTTCTTCGTGTGCCCCCATCGAAGCGCAGCGTCCATTCGGGAACAAGCGCTTTCTTCCGAGTCCGCGACTAGGCCGTCGAGCGAGCTCGCTGCTGCTCGCGATGGCGCAGTGCGAAGATCCCGGCTTCGACCAGATCGAGGTTCAAGTGGTGCACCTCGACCCGCGCACCGATCGGGCTCGGCAGAGTCAAGGTCAGCACACCGCCGAGATGCTCGCGAAACTCCTCGAGACCTTCCAGGATCCGCAAGCGGCCCTTACCATCGCGCAGATCCATCTCGGGGTACCAGAGCGGAAAGCCACACTCCACCAGCCCGTTCCAGATGCGCTGCAGGTCGGCGTCCGAGATCAGCTCTTGCTGCATGGCGTGGTAGGAGTCGAGCGCGATGCCGGCCGCCACGGCTGCGCCGTGAGTGATCCGGAACTCGGAGAGCGTCTCGAGCTTGTGGGCCATCCAGTGTCCGAAGTCGAGCGGCCGAGCCGTCCCCATCTCGAAAGGATCCCCGTTGTGGGCGATGTGATCGAGATGCAAGATCGCGCAGCGTCGAACGACCTCTTTCATCGGCTCGAGCTCGCGTCGGGCGAGGGCTCCCGCCTTCTGGCAGAGGAGATCGAAGAAGTCGCGGTCCTTGATGATCGCGACCTTGAAGGCCTCGGCAATCCCGGCCCGCCAGTGCTCGTCGGGCAAGGAGGTCAGAAGCTGGTAGTCGTTGATGACGGCAAAGGGCGGCGCGAAGGTGCCGAGGAAGTTCTTCATGCCGTGCTCGTTCATGCCGTTCTTGACACCGACGCCCGCATCGTCTTGGGCGAGCACGGTGGTCGGCATGCGTACCAAGCGTACCCCTCGATGGACGAGCGCGGCCGCGAAGCCGAGCATGTCCAGCACGGCGCCGCCCCCGATGGCGAGTACGAAGCTCTGGCGACACAGGTGGTGGTTGCCCAGCGCGACCAGGATGTCTTGCAGCAGCTGCCAGTCCGTCTTGGCCGGCTCGCCGCCCGGCACGATCTCGGGCGTGCCGACCAGCTCGACCTCCGTTTGCCGGTGATGGAACCAGTCTTTGATCTGGCGAATCAACGACGGGTTGCCGTCGACCACGCCTTGGTCGAGGCACACGAAGACGCGATGGCGTCTCCCCTCGTCTCGGCGATCGAGCACGTCGAGGAGCAACGAGTTGTCCGGCTCGAAGACGCCCTCGGTGAAGTGCACCGGGTAGTCGTACTCGACGGTGAATCGCTGGTGGTGCACCGTGTCGGCCTCGGGCCGGCGGTCATCCCCCGATCGCTTGCTGGGCATGGGTGTCCATTCTGGATTCGGTTCCCGCTCAAACACTCCAGCAACGCAGGTAGCGCGCCGAGGTTCGGCGAGGTCCCGTTCGATCGTCTCCCCGGCCTCCGAGCCTAACCCGTCGAGCACTCGGAGTCACGGTCCGGATGGCGCCCATCCTGCAGCCCACATTTTCTCTTTGGACATCCGCCGCCGCCTCGAAACAATTCGTTCGGTTGCACGATGCCTGATCCCGAAATGGGAGGTCCCGATTGAGATTCATCGCCATGAACCGATTCCAGGTGTTGCCTGGGAAGGAGTCGGACTTCGAGGAGGCTTGGCGCACTCGCGAGCAGCATCTCGAAGCGGTCCCGGGCTTCTTGGAGTTTCGCCTCTTGTGCGGGCCGGAGGGCGAGTACATCTCCCACAGCAGCTGGGAGTCGGAAGAGCAGTTTCGTGCCTGGACCGACTCGGACGCCTTTCGAAAGGCCCACTCCCGAGGCGGCAGCGCCGGACTGATTCAGGGTCCGCCGCGATTCTCCGGCTACCGGGTCGTCCTCTGAGGGGCCGACCGATCACGGCGATCACCGGATTGGCCTCGACTCTCCCACACCCGACGAGGAACCTCCCATGCCAACGCTGATCGAGACTCCCACCCGCATCGAGGCGGCCGGCAACAAGCCGAAGATCATCGAGGAGTACATCGGTCGCGTGAACTCCGAAACCGACGCCCTGAGCCTCGCACACATGAAGAGCCCCGGCGGCTGGGAAGAGCCCGGACAGACTCCCCGATTCGACGAGTTCACCTTGGTGCTGCGCGGCCTGCTTCGAGTCGAGTCCCGCGACGGCGCCTTGGATGTGCAGGCCGGCCAGGCCGTCATCGCCCACGCCGGTGAATGGGTGCGCTACAGTAGCCCCGAAGGCAACGGTGCCGAGTACATCGCCGTCTGCCTGCCGGCATTTTCGCCCGACACCGTTCACCGCGACGGCCCCTGAGAGGCACTCGAGCACTCGATGGATCCGAGTCCCGGCCCTCGACCGCAGCTGCAGCACCGAATCGTCGACGGCGACGACGGTCGCCGCCTGTCCCTCAGCGGACACCTGACCACGCAGACGATCGGCGGGCTGCGGAAGCAGCTCGATGACACCACCGTGTCGTCGCTCCGCTGGATCGACGGCTCCGGGTTGGAGGACTGTGACGGGAACGGCATCGCGCTCCTCTTGGAGATCGTCGAGCGCTCCGGCAACCAATGCCAGATCCAAGGGCTCCCGGAGCGGACCGATCGCCTCCTCGAAGAGTTTCGCCGCGAGCTCGCCGAGGCCCCCGAGGTCGAGCCGCCGCCGCCCCGCTCGCGGATCGTCGCCATCGGGAAAGCGACGGCCGGGCTGTTCCAAGACCTGCGCGCCCAAGTCGCTTTCGTCGGTGAGCTGACGATCGGCATGCTCCGCGCCTTGCGCCATCCGACTTCGATCCGCTGGACCGACACGCTGCGTCAAGCCGAGATCGTCGGCGTCGATGCCCTCCCGATCGTTCTGCTCCTCGGCTTCCTGATCGGCGTCATCCTCGCCTACCAGGCCCTGATCCCGATGGAGGAGTTCGGCGCCGGGATCTACGTCGCCAACCTGGTGTCCTTATCCTTGCTGCGCGAGCTCGGCCCGCTGATGACGGCCGTCATCCTGTCGGGTCGATCGGGATCGGCCTTCGCCGCCGAGATCGGCACCATGAAGGTCGACGAGGAGCTCGACGCGCTCGCGACCTTCGGCCTCGACGCCCAAGGCTTCCTGACCCTGCCGCGCGTCATGGCCGCGGTCTTCATGATGCCGATCCTGACGATCTTCCTGAATCTCATCGGACTGGTGGGTGCAGCGCTGGTGATGCTGAGCAAAGGCTTCTCCACCAGCGCCTTCATCAGCCAGGTCCTTCGTCAGGTCGACTACATCGATCTGTTGAGCGGGCTGTTCAAAGCTCTCGTCTTCGGCTTGCTCGTGGCCGGCATCGGTTGCTTGCGCGGCTTCCAAACGGGCTCCGGCCCGTCGGCGGTCGGCGTCTCGACGACCCGAGCCGTCGTCAGCGGCATCGTCTTGATCATCGCGGCCGACGGCGTCTTCGCCTTCGTCTACAACGCGCTGGGGATCTGAGATGACGCCGTCGAACGTCATCGAGGTCCGCGATCTCCGCGTGGCTTTCGGAGCCAAGGTCGTCCTGAAAGACGTCTCCTTCGACGTGGTCGCCGGCGAGGTCTTGACGATCCTGGGCGGCTCGGGCAGCGGCAAGTCGACATTGATCCGCCACGTGATCGGACTGCGGGAGCCTCAGGGCGGCACGATCCGAGTTCTCGGACGGGACATCACTTCGGCAGATCCTCGAGAGCTCGCCGCTGCGCGACGGGCCTTTGGCGTGATGTACCAGAGTGGCGCGCTCTTCGGGTCTCTGAGCGTTCTGGAGAACGTGTGTCTGCCGCTGAGAGAGCTGACGGATCTCCCCGAGAGTGCCTGTGAATGGATCGGTCGTCTCAAGCTGCAGCTGGTCGGCCTGGGAGAGGCGCTCCACAAGCAGCCGGCCGAGCTGAGCGGAGGTATGAAGAAACGCGCCGCCATCGCGCGCGCCCTCGCCCTCGATCCTCAGATCGTCTTCCTCGACGAGCCGTCGGCCGGCCTCGATCCGATTACGGCCTCCGATATCGATGATCTCATCCTTCAACTCGTAGCCTCGATCGGCATGACGGTCGTCGTCGTGACGCACGAGCTCGCCAGCGTCTTCAAGATTGCCGACCGGGCCGTCATCCTGGATGGTGCTCGTCAGGGTATCGTCGCGACCGGATCGCCGGCCGAGCTCCGAGACCACTCCGAAGACCCTTACGTCCGTCGCTTCTTCCGCCGGGAATCCAGCCAATGAGTCAGAGAGCCGACCACTTCAAGCTCGGGTTGTTCGTTCTCGTCGGCCTTGCCTTGGGGCTGGCCGGCGTCCTCGCCCTCGGTGCCAGCGAGTTCCTCCGCCGACCGCTGCGTGTCGTCACCTACATGGACGAGTCCGTCAAGGGTCTCGAGGTCGGAAGCCTGGTCCGCTACCGAGGCGTCCCCCGCGGCAAGGTCGTCGGCATCCAGTCCGCGTCCGCGGCGCTGAACATGCAGCCGGACAACCGCGTGTTCTTCACTCAAGGGCAATACGTCGAGGTGCTCCTCGAGTTCGATTCCCCGGAGTTCGAAGGTAAGTCGCCTGCGGACCTGCGACCGGTCCTGACTCAGCTCGTCGAGCAAGGCATGCGCGTCCAGCTCTCGATGAATCCCTTGACCGGTCGCGCCGATGTCGAGATCGATCATTTCGAAGCCAAGAAGTACCCGCCGGTCGAGCTCAACTGGGTTCCCGAGGAGCTCTACATCCCTTGGGCGCGAGGTACCTTCAGCCAGGTGAAGTCGGCCGCCGAGCGCATCCTCGACAGGCTCGAGTCGGAGGAAGGGCTCTTCGCGCAGGCGGGCCGCACGCTGCGCGGCATCGAGAGCGCTCTCGAGAACACGCGCCTCGAGAAGATCCAGGCCGAGGTGCTCGACGTGCTGAAGACGCTCGACTCCAAGCTCGAGCAGGTCGCCGTCGACGAGATCGTGACCGATCTGAGGGGCACGATCGAGCAGATCGACCAATCGGTCGTCAATCTCGACCTGGCCATCCAGCAGACGCTCGAGACCTATCGCATGACGGCCGAGGGTGTCGACGAGATCGTTCAGGGCGAAGCGGTTCAGAAGATCACTCAGCGGCTCGACGAGATCAGCGCATACCTCGCCGACGCCACGGCTCAGGTCCCTGGCACCGTCGCGACCGTCGACCGACTCGTGCGGCGCTTGGACGAGATGTTGGCCGGACGCTCTTCGGACGTCCAGGCCATCGTGGAGAACCTCCGACGGGCCACCGGAGACCTCAAAGAGATCGCCCGCAACGGCCGCCTCTATCCCTCCTGGATCCTCTTCGGTGCACCGCCCACGCCTACGGAGATCGACAAATGATGCGTCCGAGTACTCGGGCTCTCGCGACGCTGCTCCTCGGATTCCTGGCGGGCTGTGGGTCGCCGCTCCAGGTCTCCTATCCCCAGAAGAGCTACTTCCTCATCGAAGCGGAGCGAACGACGCCCCCGGCCGAGACGCCTCTCGGCCCCGCGCTGCGGATCGGTCGCTTCCGAATCTCGCCTCACTTCGAGGATCGTCAGCTGGTCTATCGAACCGGCGACCGGCAGTACGAGCACGACTTCTACAACGAGTTCTTCGACGATCCCTCTCGCCTCATCGAGGAGAAGACACAGCATTGGCTGGCAAGCTCGGGCCTGTTTGAGAGCGTGCATGATGCGGCGAGCCCGGTCCTGACCGACTGGCTCCTCGATGGCCGGGTACAAGAGATCTACGCCGATTATCGCAGCGGGGATCGTCCCCAAGCGGTGCTCGCGATTCAGTTCTTCGTGCTCGATCTGCGCCGCCCGGAAGCACCGGTCCGGTTCGAACGCTCCCTGCGCTGGGAAGGCGAGTGCGCGCCCGGCCCGGACAACCTCGCGGCCGCCTGGTCGAAAGGGCTTCAAGCGCTTCTCACCGAGCTCGAGGGCGAGCTCCGGCAACGGCTGCCGCGCAGCGATCAGCCCACGCGGACGGAGGCGGCGCCAACCAAGTCGCCTTCCGACTCAGCCAGCCGCCAAGTGGATTGAAGGAGTAGGCATGAGAGCCAGAGCTTCGGGCTTGGCCTGGACCGGCTGCTACCTCGCGTTGGTCTTCGTACCGCTCGGTATCCTGCTGGTCGGTGACCGTCCCCGCGGTGGAGGCTTCTGGTGGGACTTCTCACTGGCGCTCGGCTACGCAGGTCTCTCGATGATGGGAGTCCAGTTCGCTCTGACGGCGCGATTCAAGCGGGCGACCGCGCCTTTCGGAATCGACATCATCTACTACTTCCACCGGTACCTGGCGATCATCGCACTGGTGCTCTTGCTGGCCCACGCCGGTATCCTCTCGGCCAAGTATCCTGGAGCAGCCGGGAGCTTCGACCTGCGCGAAGCCCCGGCCACGATGATCTGGGGCTGGCTCGGCCTGATCGCCTTCATGGCGGTTCTCGTCACATCTTTGGGACGGCGCCTCCTGCGGATCGAGTACGACACCTGGCGCCGAATCCATGTGGTGCTCGCTGTCGCCGGAGTTGCCATGGCGGTGCTCCACGTCTTCGGATCGGGCCACTTCTTGACCTCCCCGATCAAGCGCGGGCTTTGGACCCTGCTGGGTGCTTCTTGGCTCGGACTCGTCGTCTGGGTCCGGCTGATTCGCCCCGCGCAGCTCTTGAAGTATCCGTTTCGCGTCGTGGAGGTTCGACCCGAGCGAGGACGCAGCTGGACGCTGACGCTCGAGCCAGAAGCCGACGGTTCGGCGGCCCTCGACTACCGGCCCGGTCAGTTCGTCTGGCTGACCCTCGACGGCTCGCCCTTCGCGATGCGGGAGCACCCGTTCTCGTATGCTTCGAGTCCGACCCGATCCGGTCGGCTGGAGTTCACGATCAAGGAGCTCGGTGACTTCACGCAGCGGATCGGCCAGACCCGTCCCGGCACCCTCGCCTATGTCGACGGGCCCTACGGTGCCTTCTGCATCGACCGCTGGCCGTCGGCTCCCGGTTTCGTGTTCGTCGCCGGCGGCGTTGGAATCGCACCGATCATGAGCAGCCTGCGGGCTCTCGCGGATCGAAGAGACGGGCGGCCGCTGTGGCTGTTCTATGGCAACCGTACTTGGGAGGGAGTCGTATTCCGCGAAGAGCTGGCGGAGTTGAGCGCCCGCTGCGATCTCCACGTCGTTCACGTCTTGGGCGAGCCACCGCCCGATTGGGAGTGTGAGAGAGGCTGGATCACGCGCGAGGTCATGGCACGTCATCTGCCGGAGAATCGCGTCGATTTGGAGTGTCTGATCTGCGGGCCGACCCCCATGATCCGACTCGTGGAACGAGGCCTTCGAGACCTGGACGTGCCGTTGCGTCAGATCCACTCCGAAATCTTCGACCTGGCCTGATCGGCCAAGAGGGGCATCATGCGCGAACACTGGGCCCGTGGACTGGCGGGGCTGACCGGGGTGGCGATCGTGCTGCTATCAATCGCATTCGCGATCGTGCAGAACTCGGGCGCCCCGGCTCCTGGTCGCACTCGGGTCGCGCTGGAAGCCGTCCCGGACGAACCACCAATCGCGCGGGGTCGAGCAGTCTACCGTGAGCAGAGCTGCTCGCGCTGCCACTCGATCGCGGGGGAAGGCAACCCTCGGAGTCCGCTGGATACCGTCGGAGACGAATACACGCGCGATGAGCTCCGTCAGTGGATCATCGCCGGAGATGACATCCGCCTCGTTCTCTCACAGCGAGTGATCGATGCCAAGCAGCCCTACGCGCGGATACCCCCTGGAGACCTCGAGGCACTGATCTCGTTTCTCGCGGCCCTGCGCGAGCTTGAATGAAGTGCGGTGGTCCGCTCAGTTCACCTCGCAGACGGCGCGGATCACGACGTCCTCAAAGGCGGCGGAGCCGGCGAAGAGCGTCCAGTAGATCTCACCACTGACCGGATCGACCTCACCGTTGGTCTCGATGATGCGGCCGGGAAGCTTGGCAGTGAAGCTGAGGGGGATCAGCAGACGGTCGTCATCGAGCAGATCGTTTTCGCCATCGTCATCCTTGCCGAGCTTCTCGAGGGTCGCGAACTTCGCGATGTGGGCCGTGACCTCTGGCCAACGCTTTGCCTGAGGATGATCTCCGAGCTGGGCCTGGAGGTCGGCGAGGGCGGCCATCCGAAGCCGCGTCGAGAGGCGACGGACGGCGACCTCGCGGTGCACCATGGCCTGCGACATCAGCGGCTGTTGATTCGAACCGCCGAAGAGCAGTCGCACGTAGTTCTGCCGCAGCGACTTCGCGAGCACGGTCGCAACCACCTCCCGCTTCTCGATGTCGTCCGGGAGCTGCTCGACCAGCGCCTCGACGAACTTCTTCGACGCCTCTTTCACGGCGTCGATCCGCGGTCCGACCCAGCGAAGCGTCTCCCGATACTCAAGGCGCTCGTCGCTCAGACGTCGCACGGTGACCTCGTTGCGCACCCACGGCTCGCCCGCCTTGGACAAGACCGTCAGCTCGCTCAGCTTCTCACCCTCATTTGCAGAGCGGCGCAGGGTCAGCACCCCTTCGCCCAGCTCGTTGCTCGCCCCTCGCTGCCAACCGTCGTCTTCAGGAATCACGAAGTAATCGGACAGCTCCTGACGGATCGAGAACTCGAGCGAGCCGGGCTTGTCGCTGCTGTCCTCCGAGGTGATGAAGCGGCTCTCACGGGTCCAGGTCCCGTTTGCCGAGACCTCGGTCACGGCTCCAAAGCGCGCGCAGCTGACCAACGAGAGTGAAAGCAGCACGAATGCGAGTCGGCGAATCATCATGGGACGCTCCTTTTTCCGAGTGACCATCCCGCACAAGCGGAGGCAAGCCGTTCGCGACAACCAACCATTGTGTCGCCACGCCGACTTTCACCGAGGAAAAATCGCGCCGGACCTCCGGTCAGCTCACCAACCGATCGGCCGACGGGCGGCCCCAAAGGAATCCCTGTCCGTAATTCACGCCCATGCTCTTGAGCAGCTCGAGCTCTTCACGCTCCTCGATTCCCTCGGCCACGACCTCGGTGCCGAGACTGCTTGCCAACCGCAGCAGACGTTCGAGAGAGCGGATGCGGGACTCGTCGCGCGAGAATCCGATCACGCACTTCTTGTCGATCTTGATGATGTCCGGCTCGAGCAACACGAGGCTCTCGAGGCAGCTTCGACCGAATCCCACGTCGTCGATCGCGATGCGAATGCCCTCGCTTTGAAGGGCATTGACCGACTCGGCGAGGTAGGACGGGTCGCCGATGATCTGCTGCTCGCTGATCTCGACGCAGTACGAGCCGCTACTGCGCTCGTGCGGGAACGAGTCGAGCAGACGCGACGGCGACACGTCGAGCATCGTCGAGGGAAACACGTTCAGGTGACGTCGAGTCTCGGGCGGAAGCCCTTGGGAAGCTTGGACGCAGGAGCGCAAGCATTGGTGATCGACGAGAGTGAGGATGTTGGCCTCGCGCGAGACCCGGAAGAAGTCGTCCGGCATCTCGAAATCATCGCTGTTCAAACGGCTGAGGAGCTCGACGCCGACCGGTTGCTCGTCGGACAAACGCACGATCGGGTGAGAGACGACCTTGAAGCTGTCCCCGCGACGCAGCGCCGCGAGGACACGCTCGAGGCCCTGAGCGCGAGGGGCCGGACGAGCCGGATCGGCCAGAATCGAGACGCGGTTCTTGCCGGCCGCCTTGCTGACCAGGACGAGCTCATGCGCCTCGACCAGTAGCCGCTCGATGACCGGATTCTCTTGGCAAACGGGCACGACGCCGAGGCTGCCCGTGACCTGGACGCGACCATTCGAAAGGGAGATGGGACACTCGGCAATGGCGAGGCGCAGCTTCTCCGCGACGCGCATCGCCTCGGCCAGGCGAGTGCGAGGGAGCAAGATGAGAAACTCGTCCCCGCCGATGCGCGCGCAGTAGTCGGTCTCGCGGAGCGAGCTCTCGATCTTGCGCGCGGTCTCTACCAGCACGACGTCGCCCGCCGCATGGCCGAGAGCATCGTTGATCTGCTGAAAGTCGTCGAGGCTGAGCAGGATCACGACCAGATCGGCGCCCTCGCGTCGAGACCAGCCGAGCTCACGCGTCAGGGCGTCTTGGAATCCACGCCAGTTGAGCAGCTCGGTGAGCGCATCGATGCGCGTCATCCTCTCGAGGCGCGAGCGCATGTCACCCAGCTGGCCTTCCAGCTCGTTGATCCGCTCCTGCGAGCCCCGAAGCTGAGACACGTCCTGAAGGATCGAGTACCAGGCTGGCTCGCCTTCCCAGTCGATCGGGATCGAGCGCACCTCGAGGCGAGCCCGGGTCTCTCCGCGATCGAAGACCATGAGATCGCCGGTGCGCTCGGACAGCGGGAACAGCGGGCGCTCCGAGCACATCTCGGTCTCACCCAGCAGCTCGGACGCCTGACGATTGGCCAGGAGCACGCCCGACGATTCGGCGCTGACGACGACACCGAACGGGCTGTCGGTCACCAGGCGTCGTAGGCTCGCACGAATCGCCTCGAGGTCTCGTCCACCTTGGAACGCAGCCGCGTCCGTCGAATCATCATTCGACATCGTTGGCACCCCTCCCAGAGAGCCTGACTCGCCGCCGACGTCGAGGGTCGGTCCCGCCCAGCCCCACCTCGCGACGATCGAGTCGACGATCATTGTAACCGATTGAAGTTTTCCGGGTGCAAGCCCAAATGGTGCCCGCCCTCGGCCCCAAGAGGCCCGGGTCTCGGGTTTTTTCGTAACCGCACGGCTCGAATTCGCGACTGGTTCTCCGGTGATTCCACCCAACCGCGGGTCCACCTCGAACGTCCCGAAGCGTTTCTCACCGGAGACCCCTCATGGAGCACAGGCGATCCCGGGCCCGCGCGGCCCGCTTCATCCCCGAAGTTCACGAGTTTTGCGACGGCTGGTGTGAACGCTGCCCGCTGTGCGATCGCTGCGAGGCCTTCTCCGAAAGGCCCGACCGATCCGTTCCGCCCACTCTTCTCCCTCCGGCACCCGAGGAAGGCGTGCCGACGCTCGATGAGCTCATCGAGCTCGCCCCGGCGCCGACTCGAGGCATCCTCCGTCGCGCCCGGGACTACACCCTCGGCACCCTACACGTCCTCGAGCAAGAGCGCTCGGGCGTCGCCGAACGTCGGGCCGCACTCGGCAACGTCGGGCAGCGACACTTCGACGACGCCCTTCGAGTCATCACCCGATACGCCACCAAGATCCTCTCCAAGCTCGGGCGAGCGGCTGGCCTCGAGTCCGCCCCCTTTTCACGGCTCAGTGAATGCGAGATCCAGCGCGACGCCGACGGCTCGGCCAAGGTCGCTCTCCTCAGCATGGATCAGAGCCAGAGTGCCTGGTGCCGACTGCGCGCGCTCGGCCTTCCGGACAACGAGGCGATCGCAGAGCTTCGGCGACAGCTCGTGCAGCTGCGAGGCCTGACCGAAGCCACGTTCCCACGAGCCCGCGACTTTTGCCGACCGGGGTTCGACGACGAGTCGGGTGCGTGAGCGAGTCGAGGAAGCCATCGACATCGACCTGTGAATGTTCGACCATGACGTCACGATGAGATACGTGAAACTCCTCATCCCTATCCTGGCCGCGGCGACGATCGGGCTCGGCGTGTGGATTCTCCAGGAGCCCTCTTCGCCCAACCAAACCGTCGAGAGTACATCGCAGCCCGCGCTCACCGACTCGCCTGAAAGGGGCTGGGTCGTGTACCCTTTCCTCGTCACCACCACCACTCCCGAGTTGCTGCCGACCGACGCCGGGGAACAGGAATCGGCTCCCGGCGAGACGTCCCGTCGAGAAGCTTCCCGCGAGATCGAAGGCGAGGATGCTGCTCCGACGAGCCGCGAGCAGTACCTCCGAATGCAGGCACTCGTGAATGCCGCCCATGCCGCGTTCCTCGCCGGTGAGATGACACCCGGTGAGCTTCGAACGCGGCAGGAGATCCTCGACCTGGCCGGGGTCTTCGTGATTCCCGAGGAGCGGATCGAGGACGCGGTGGCCGAGCTTCAGCCACTCTACGAGGCCAGACTTCGGACTGAGGCCGAGATCGAGGCCTACGAGAACGCCCGCCAAATCGGGGACCCCGCTCTCGCCGATGACGAGCTCGAGTATCAGCGCTTTCGGGAGGCCGAGCTGACCTTGGAGATCGTGAAGCGCGTCCTCACCTACCCCCAGCACGACGAGACCCGAGAGCGATACTCCCAATCGACAATCAATGTTACTCAGCGCTGCGAAGGCATCGTCGAGCGGTACCACGGACGTCGGTGATCCGGCCATCCCGGCTCTCTGATCGATGGTCGACCTCGATCCTGAGGCGGATCGGCGCGGATGTCCAGGCGTGAACCGCTCGATCTAGTTGATGAGCACGATCTCTCCCAACGAGTGAGCGCGGCATTTCGGTTTCGAATACGCCGCAATCAACGCACCAGCGTTACACCGCCGCTCGCAGTGCTTCCAGCAGTACCTCGAGATCGCTCGACGTCGTGAACGGATTCATCATCGTGCAGCGCAGGAATCGTCCTCGAGGCAGCGTCGTCTGCACCAGGTAGAACTCGCCGCTCTTCATCAACCTGAGCTTGAGGCGTGACTGGAGCGCGTCGAGATCTCCCTCGGCGATGCCCGCTGGTCGGTGCCGGAAGCAGACGATGTTCGCCTCGGGTCGTATGGCCAGCTCGAAGTCGGGTGCCGCGTCCACGAGATCGGCCAACGTCGCCGCCAACGCCACCGTCGTGTCGACGTACTCCTCGAAGACCTTCTCGCCGTGCACGGCCAGGGAGATGTACGGCCGCAGGCTCATCATGCGCTTCGTGCATTCGAAGGTGCGTTGACCGATCTCCGACCAGTCCTCCTTCTGCGGCCCCTCGAACAGGTAGCTGGCCTTTTGAGCAAAGGTGACGTAGGACGCCTCGGTCCGGCGAAAGAGTAAGGCCGTCGTCAGTGCCGGCATCATCATCATCTTGTGCAAGTCCCAGAGCACCGAGTCGGCGCGCTCGATGCCTTCCAGGCGGTGGCGGTGCGTCTTCGAGAGCAACAAGGACGCGCCGTGGGCTCCGTCGGCGTGGAGCCAGAGGCCTTCGGACTCACAGAAGTCGGCGATCGGGGGCAGCGGGTCGTAGGAGCCGGTCGCGGTCGAGCAAACATTGGCGATGACCGCGATGACGTGCCGTCCTTGATCCCGCGCCTGCTGCAACGCGGCCGGTAAGGCGTCGGGCCGCATCCGGAATCGCGTGTCGACGGGCACCGGGATGATCCCCTGGGCTCCCAACCCGAGAATGCGGCCGATGCGGGCGATGCTGTAGTGCGCTTGGTCGTTGGTCAGAATCGCCAACGGCGGATGTTCGCTTCCCGATTGCTCCCACGCATCGTACGGCGCTCGAGACTGGCGGGCCGCTAGCAAGGCCGTTAGGTTGCCGAGCGTGCCCCCGGCTGTCAGAATTCCGCTCGCCTCGGGACCCCACCCGACCTTCGCGCACAGCCAATCGGTGACGCGCCGCTCCATGACGGTCGCCACTTGCCCCATCTCGTAGATCGCCATCCCGTTGCTCAGGAAGGACGCCAGGAGATCGGTCAGGGCCGCCGTCGGCAGTGGAACCGAGACCTGGTGCCCGACGAAGCGCGGATGACGCACCTGAATGGAGTCCGAGAGCGTGCGCGCGCAGAGCTCCTGGAAGTCGGCGCCGCCCTCGAGTTCGGCCGGGTATTGCGGCAGCAGCTCTTCCGGCGGCGTCCACTCGATGACGGGACCCGGCTCGTCGCTGCTCAACCGGAGAAACAGATCGGCGAGGCGATCGATGAGCTGCTTGCCCTCCCGTCGGAAGGTCTCGGGATCGTAGGCGTCGTGGAGGTTCATCGGTCTCGCAGCTTTCGGTTGCTGGCGCCGGCAGGCTGCCGACGTTGTAACAGGGCCGTGCACTCACGACCACATCGCCACCGCACCGAGCGGCCGGTCTTCGAGAAGACGAGCCTCATCGCCAAAAGGACGCAAGGATTCCTGAAACTGAGGCGCGGAACACGTCTCGGGAGCCCGCCTCCAAGGTGAAACAGAGACGCGAACGGAATCCGTCTCAAGGAACAATCTTCGTGCAACCTGCGAACGACGGCTCGATCGCGCTCGAGTTCCTTCGACGAGAGAGCGGTCACTTCCAACCGTCGATCCCCAGCCGAGCACTCACTCCGTATAATCAAGCGCGCCTGCCGGGCGCCGCCTCCTTCGGAGATCGCCTCGCCGATGAATCCCAAGAACACGCCGTCGCTCTACGTGCATGGCACGACGCCCGAGGAGCAAGACCGGCTCTCTCAGCTCAATGAATACCTGAATCGCCGCTGCCTCGACGAGCTCGCACCCAAGCGCGGTGAGAAGATCCTGGACGTCGGGTCCGGCCTGGGGCAGCTCTCTTGCGCGTTGGCTCGGGCGGTCGGCAAGGAAGGCCGAGTCCTCGGGATCGAGCGCAGCGCGGAGCAACGCGCGGGCGCCGAGCGCGTGCGGTCGGAGCGATGCCCGGATCTGGCCGTCGAGTTTCGAGACGGCGATGTCCTCGCGCTCCCGCTCACTCCCGAGGAACGCGGAAGCTTCGACATCGTTCACTGCCGCTGGATGACATCACCGAGTGGCGCCAACGCCCCGACGCCGCCCTCTGGTACACCCTCGCCTGGGCCGAGGGCGTGCGGGAGTGAGCCGATAGAGTCAGGCGGACGCGGGCGGGCAAACGGGCCGACCACAGCGACCTCCGGATCGCGACCTCTCTCTGAACCCCAGCGTTGCAAAAAGCCTCGCGCTGCGTGGCATGGTGTGGCGCACGTTTGATGGTGCATCATTCTTCGGATCGACCACGACGGGCGCCGCACAAGCGGACGTGAGAACGACGGTTGCGAGGCCTGAAGGGCCGGCGATCGAATAGCCCCAGGTGGAGGCGGCGCGACGCGCGAAGCGCGCCGCCGGAACCTGGGGTATCGGAACGCCAATTCTTCTCACCCCTCTCGACGCCGACGTTCGCGTGCCCTGAAGGGGCACTATCCCTCCATCGTGCCGCGGTTCGTCCCCCTGATCTTTTGCAAAGCTATAGGGTAAACAAAGGTGCAACGACTCTTGGGTATTGTCCCTCGCGGCCGGAGAAGCCGTTGAGCTCGCCCCTACTTCGACAGCCGCCGGTGCAGCCAACTGCGAGCGTAGTGCCAGTCCTTGTCGATGGTTCGGTCGGCGATCCCCAGGACCGCGCCGACCTCCTTGACGCTGAGGCCGCCGAAGTAACGCAGCTCGACGACCGCGGCGGAGCGGGGGTCTTTCGTGGCGAGCTCGTTGAGGGCTTCGTCGAGGGCGAGGACGTCGAGGGGCGAGAGACCTTGGCGGAGTGCGATGTCTCCGGCGAGCTCGAGTGTGACGTGGACGTGGTCCCCACCGCGCTTGACTCGCCCTTCACGACGGATCCAGTCGATCAAGGAGCGCCGAATCGTCTTACCGGCGGCGGCATAGAAGTGCGCTCCGTCTCGCCAGTCGACGGCGCTGCGGTCGACGAGCCGGAGGTACGCCTCGTTGAGCACGGCGGTGGTCTGGATCATGCCGCCGCTGCGCGCTCGCTGACCGATCAGTCGGCGGGCGATCTTGCGCAGCGGCCCATCCACGAGCGACCAGAACCGGTTGGCGTCCTCGGGGCGTCCGGATCTCATCTTGACCAGGGCTCGTGTCACGTCCGACATCAATCGGCCATTGGGGCCGCCGGCCCGTTCCGGCTCGTACCCGCCAAAGCCATCCGCGGAGCCGAACGGATTGATCATCGGGCCTCCTCGTCTGGCCAGGGCTGGCAAGGCTGGTTGAAGCTGCGATGATTGATGTGAATCCAAACGCGATGCAGGCGTGCTGTAGTCGTAGAGTCGGCCGAGAGTCGGATTCGCAGGATCCAGTCGTCCGGATGACCATCCGGAAATGCACGCACGATGTGCTCGCTCCGCTGCCCCACACGTATCGTCGCGATCAACGGCTCGTTCTGGAAGATCTCCAGATTCGCGATCCCGGTCTGGTACAGGGGCCATCTCTGGCTCTTCTGCGCATTGAGATGGATACAGATTGGAAAAGTCTGGCGAGGCATCGACAGAACGACCTGACTGACTCCGGGGTTGAGCAATCGTTGGTGGGAGGTGTTCTGCGCGGCAGCCTCGTCTGACATCAGCACCGTGTTCTCGGTCCAGACGTCGCAACCGGCGCTCAGCCGCACAGCCTCCCGAATGAAGTCCCAACCAAGCTCGAATGGACGGACCTCCGCCGGAATCGGCCATTCCAAGGCATGAGCATCGACCGCTGGATCGCGGCGTATCACTTTCAACTCATCGCCCAGGTGAGTTCCCGCGTCAGGAAGGTGCGGGCGGAAGTGATCCTCGAGCCACAGCTGTCCGTCCTGCAACCCAACTTCGAAGAGCTCGACGGAGCGTCTGGGGCTGATTGCTCCGTTGTGCCCGAAGGCCGCCGCTCGGCGTCGAGCCGCTGCGACCAATTCCTCATCGCCGTAGGCGGCCACTTGCTGTCCATAGCTGTGCAGAATAACCGCAACGCGATTCGCGATCTCGGGACCGGCTTGACGCGGAAGCGTTAGGTCATGGGGCAGATCACTCAGGAGCACACTGCGATGTTCGTCGTCCTTCAACGTCGCTAGGATCAACGCGTGCTGATAGACCTCACCCTGGGGCAACGCGTCTCGAACGACTTCCGGGAACCGGTCACGGGCGTAGACGGCCGCGACGCGGTAGAGCGGGTTGAACCCGAAGTTGAGATCCAGCCGTCGACCGGACCTCTGCTCGCAGGCCTGATACAGATCGAGAAGCTCGCGAACGTATCGTTGCAGCGTCGCCTTCGGCCAGGTGTGGTGCCGGCCGAGTCCGCGCCCTCGCCGCAGAATCTCGGTCTCCGCCCGCAAGGTCGACTCGAGGTGGGCGAGCCCGGTCTCGACCGATTCCTGGCCACCTTCGAAGAAGCCGAAGATCCACGCGTTCAGCAGGAAGAGATCCTTGAGCTCGCCCCAGCCCGCCAGTATCGTCAGGGCCTCGTGGCCTTCGCGGTTCGTGCGGGGATCGCGCACCACCGCCCAGATCTGGTCACCGAGAAAGCGGCTGGCGCTTCGTTCGGCGCGGCTCTCGAGCGGATGGTCGTAGAATAGCCTTGCCATCAATGCCGTCTTGGCCGGACGCTCCTCGCCGTTTCGCCAGTGAAAGCTCAGAAAGCGCAGCAGCTCGGGATGCGCCGTGACGCCGTCGCGCTCGAGGATCGCGGCGGCCCGGCGGAATGCGGACAGCTCCCCTTCCGCGTCGAACACACTCATCACTTGCACGACGACGTCTTCCGAATCACCGCTGCTAAGGGCCCGGCCCCGCGACACGATCGATCCTTCGATCAGCCACTCGATCGGAAGCCACGTCGACGCCGTGAACCGAGCTCGAAAGCCGGGGAGATCCCCCGCGCTCCACGCACTCTCGATCGCTTGAGCGCGCGAGACCGTGTCCAAGAACGCTCCCAAGAATACGGCCAGCAGCACCAACGACACGGCGAGGACCGCGCCGCCTCGAAGTGCCTGTCCCGGATGCAGTCGCATCCAGCGTCTCAGGTCGCGGAGCAGCGCGAACCGCCCCGCCGCAATGCTCCGGCCCTCGCGCCACGCCGCCCAGTCCGCCAGCATGCGTGCCATCGACGCGTAGCGCGTCCGCCGCTTGGGCTCGGTCGCCACGAGCACGATACGACTCAAGCCCTCTTCCACTTCGGGTACGAGGCTCTCGAGGGGCTCGAGCTCGCGCGGCTTGCCGCGGGGGAGCCCCGTCCGTCGATCCGGCGTCCGACCCGAGACGAGATCGTGGGCGGTGACGCCCAGGCTGTAGATGTCCGTGCGGCCGTCGAGCTCTTCCCCCTCCCACTGCTCGAGAGAAGCATAGGACGGCGTCGCGCGGATCGTCGAGAGCACCTTGCCCTGGGGGCGCACGAGGCCGAGGTCGACGAGCACGGCGCGCGATCCCGATTGCCAGGGTCGCTCCAACGAAGCGCCTTCGAGCACGATGTTGGCCGGCTTCACGTCGCCGTGCACGAGGCCGGCCTCGTGCATGCACTGCAGAGCTTGGCCCACTTCTTCGAGCACGCGCACGATCTGTCGCCGGTCCTCGCGGTTCGGCCGGTATCCGCCGCGCGACCAGCAATCCAGGACCTGCGCCAAGTTCGGTCCCTCGACGAAGCGCATGACGTAGTAGAGAAGGCCTTGCGTCGCATCTTCTCCGGCTTCGAGCACCTCGACCAGGCTCGGGTGACGACACGACTCGACGGCGCGCGACTCCCGCAAGAATCGCTTCCGCTCCGTCTCGCCGAGATCCTCCCGTGCGAGGATCTTGAGGGCGACGACGTCACTCCCTCCCTCGGCCCGACGCGCCCGATACACCTCGCCCGAGCCGCCGTGCCCGGCCAGGCTCTCGATCACATACGGCCCGAGCCGCTCCCCCGGCCGCAGCCGTCCCGGCGCCGAGAACAGCGGAGCATCGAGCAGCCCCCCCTTCTCCTCGAAGCCGTCCAGTAACTCTCGCACGTCGTCGAGTAGCTCCGGATCACTTCCGCTCAACTCGATGAGAGCAGCCTCGCGCTCCTCGACGTCCAGATCGATGATCTGCGCAAAGATCTCTTTGCTTCGGTTCATAGCGACACCTCTCACTCACCTGGCACTCATCCAATCGCTTCGAAACCACGGAATCAACGAGAATTCGGAACGGCCCGACCACTCGGACGATCCAACCGCGCACGAAAACTCTCATCTTTTCCATGCGTCAATCGCTCAGTGAACGCGCTTCTCTTATTCGAGCTTCGAGCCTTGACGAAGGCACCGGGCAACAGGTGTGGCAGACCTTCGACGAAACCTGCACCCACATCGCTGGCGGCCAGTCCACACGCGTCCGCTCCGACGGCAGCTACTTGCTGCAAAACATCCCCGTCGGAGACGGACTGCTGCGGGTCGAGGCTTCGTGTGTCCAGGACGGCGTGACGCTGTACGGTGCCACGCTATTCAGGCCACTTGCCAACGGCCAGACCGTCGAGTTCGGGTCCGTCCCGCTCTCGCCGGAGCCCATCCCCACCGTCGCTTCGATTCGAGCCAACTATCCAGCGACGTTCACCGAGATCGGTGAGACCGGGCAAATCGTGGTGATCGCGCTGCTCTCCGACGGGACGAGTGAGGACGTAACCTCCCAGACTCGCGGGAGTGCCTATACCCGAGCAACCCGGACATCCTGTCCTGCCCCTTCGGGGCAGGCGCGAAGCGCCGTTGCCATCGCGCTCAGCCTTCGGCTTCGAGCGTGGCCTCGCGGGTCGGCTTCTGCCAGGCTTGGTGGACGGCTTCGACGAGCTCGGTGAGGACGAAGGGCTTTCGTAGTATGGCGACGTCGCTCGGAACTTCGTCGGGCGAGAAGGGCTCGGTTCGGCCGGTCATGATCAAGGCCGGGAGGGCTGGGTTTCGGCGGCGACATGCCTGGAGCACGCTCACCCCGGAGCGCCCCGGCAAGTCGAGGTCGATGATGGCAAAGCGAATGCGCGCGGCGTGCAGCTCGATCAGGCGGGCTGCCTCGTCGCCGTCGGCGGCGGCCAAGGTCGGGAAGCCGGCGGACGCCAGCGCCTCGGTCACGAGCTCGCGGACGTGATCATGATCCTCCGCCACCAGCACGACGGGAGGATGTTCCGGGCCGCCTCGCTCGCAGGCGGCATCCCGGGCGCATGAAAGCTCGATTCGGCAACGGGTGCCTCCGCCTGCTTCCGGCCTCAGAGTCAGCGAGCCCTGATGTTGCTCGATGAGGCTGCGCGCGACCGCCAGCCCGAGGCCGGTGCCCACGCCGCGCGGCTTGCTCGTCACGAAGGGAGCGAAGATGTCGCCGCTCGCTGTGGAAGGAATCCCCTTCCCTTCGTCAGCGATCGTGATCGCCGCCCGGGCGTCGCGGCCGACGCCGATCTGGTTCACCGCGATTCGAACCGGTCGGCCTCCAGGCGAAGCTTCGCAGGCATTGTCGAGTACCTCCGCGACGACCCGAGCCAGCCGTGTCGGCACACCCCGCACCCAGAGCGGATCGCACTCTTCACCTTCCATCTCGACCTCGACCTCGGTGCGTCGACGGGCTTCGACGACCTCATCGACGAGCCTTCTGAGATCCAGCAGCCGCCGGGGCTCGATTCCAGGGCCGGCGAGGAAGGACAAGGATCGTCCGAGCTCGACCGCTTGCGCCGCGACGGCCTCGATGCGATCGACGGCGGCGTGCGATTCGGCGGAGGTCGTCTTCGTACGCGACAGCTCGACATATCCAAGAATGGCAGTCAGCACGTTGTTCAGGTCATGGGCGACCTCACCACTGATCGTACCGAGCTGAGCTCGCAGCATCGCCTCACGGCGTTGGGTCTCGCGTTGAGCCTGCTCGCGCTCCGCAACCAAGCGGTCCGTCACATTGCGATCGACACCGGTGTATCCGACGAAGGCGCCCGTCTCATCGAATCGAGGCTCGGCCGAGGTCTCGAGCCATCGCCGGTCGCCCTGTCGGTCTTGAACCTCTCGCTCGAAGGCGTGGAAGGGTCGATGCTCCGCGAGCACGACCTCGAAGGCGCACGCCGACCAGCTCGTGTCTCCGGCGGGAACAGACTCCAGGATCGAACATCCCAGGAGCTGTCGAGCCGGAGCGCCCAGGAGCCGTTCGGCGGCCGCGTTGACGAAGACGAACTCGAACCGGGCATCGATTGCCCAAACGCCATCGGGCAGGTCCTCCAAGATCGCCGTCGTCGGTCGCTCTCCCAGCACGCGCCTCAGACCGCCCCACCGCTGGCGAGCCGATTCGATCTCTCGCCACAGATCCTCGGGAGGGTCCCAGGGAACGGCGCCGTCCGATACCTCACCAGCCAAATCGTCCGCGAGGACGACCCAAGCGCAGTGGGGCAATTCCTGATCGAGCGAATCCGGGATGGTGCACGCCCCGTCGAGGACGACGACCTCAGGCACGACGTCCGTCGACTTCTCGGACGCTTCTCTCGGCCACCGGATCGGGCGGTATCCCCCGACCGCGAGCCGCTCGGCGATTCGCCGCCAAGTACCGTCGTCGGATGCCACGACCCAAATCGGGCCGCTCTCGCCGCGTGTCGACAACGGGTGCTCCCCTCCCTCATCGTCGCTGCCTCCTCTCGGTCGCCGCCTCTGCGCCCGAGCAGGCCTACAAGATACCGACCGCACGATTCGGATCAATCCCGCGCTTCCCAGCGGCCGTCCCCGAAAACGAGACTCGCCGAGTGACCCGGAAGATCACTCGGCGAGGAAATCGATTCGATTCTCGGAGCCGCTAGCGACTCAGTGCTTGGTCAGGTACTCGCGCATGCCCTCGGGGCTGGCCTTCATGGTGTCCGAGCCCTCGTCCCAATCGGCCGGGCAGACCTCGCCGTCGTGCGAGGCGACGTACTGGAACGCCTTGAGATTGCGAAGGGCCTCCGTGGCGGAGCGGCCGACGGGCAGGTTGTTGATGGTGGCCTGCATGACGGTGCCGTTGGGGTCGATCAGGAACAGGCCGCGCAGGGCGACGCCGGCGTCGGCGAGAACTCCGAAGCTGCGGGCGACCGACTTGTTGATGTCGGCGAGAAGCGGGTAGTTGAGGTCACCACCGAGTCCGCCCTCTTCGTGCTTCGTCTCCACCCACGCCTTGTGAGTGAACTGCGAGTCGATGGAGATTCCAAGCACCTGGCAGCCGCGCTTCTCGAACTCGGCAGCATGCTTGGAGAAGCTCAGGACCTCGGTCGGGCAGACGAAGGTGAAGTCGAGCGGATAAAACAGCAGGCAGACCCACTTGCCCTTGAAGTCCGAGAGCTTGAAAGGCTTGAGCTCGCCCTTGTAGAAGCCCTGGAGCGTGAAGTCGGCAGCAGGCTTTCCGACGATGGTCGCCGGGTTGATCGTGGTCTCGGTCATTAGTTCTTCTCCTACATGGCGGCGGCCGGCGGTCCGGATTCGCGGAACCGGCACGGCGCGATGATCATGGTCGAAATCGAGGTCTATTGAGTCGGTCGCGTTGCCGCTCGGGGCTGTCCCCGCTGGCAACCGACCTAGTTCTTGGCAGGGGATTCGAGCCGCACAATATACCGACTCGAGCCCGGCTCGTCAGCCCAGGAGACGATTTCCAGGCGCTCATGCGGGTCAGCCACCCGTGAACGGGCCCTTCCTAGCCTCTGGGGCAATTCGCCGCAACGACCGCGCGGGGACGGAGCCGATTGAGGAGTTTCGAGGCGGGTCGATATTGTTGGCGCGGAATCGCTGCCTGACGCCGATCGCCCGCAGCCTGATTCGGGTGCACCGCCTCGGAGCGGCGTGGGAGGATGTGTGCGGATCCGAGCCGGACTCCGGCCGCGGCATCCCGTCCGATTCGCTGAACGAAAGAGCCATCCATCATGGGCCAAACCTCCATGCGACAAGAGCGGATCAAGAAGCTGATCGTCGAGAAGCTGCGGCTGCCCGACATCACACCCGAGTCCATCGGGGACGAGACTCCGCTTTTCGGACCCGAAGGGCTCGGATTGGACTCGGTGGATGCCCTCGAGCTCATCGTCGGTCTCGAGAGGGAGTTCGGGATCAAGATCCGCAGTCCCGAAGCGGAGCGCGAGGCATTTCAGACCGTGAGCCGCCTCGCCGATCTCGTCGAGCGCCATCAGCTGAATGGTGGAGAGAAGGAAGCCTCTCAGGGGTCATGAGCCGAGTCGACGAGACCGTGATCACCGGAGTCGGTACCGTGTCCTGCCTGGGTCGCGGATTCGGAAGGCTCCGACGGTCACTCTTCCACGAGCCACCTGCCCTGCGGCAGCTGACGCTCTTCGACACCGCACGTCACCGGACTCGATTGGGCGGAGAAGTCGTCGAAACGGTCGCCCAGCGACGTCAATCTCGAACGGATCGCTTCGGCCTGGATGCTGCCCGGCAAGCACTCGAACAGGCGGCTCTGAAATCCGGAGAACCGCGCCGGCAAGGCCGCTGCCTCGGCGGCATCATTGTGCAGAGTGCCGGTTCCATGAGCGTTGACGAAATCGATCGACTCTGGTGATCGCTGGGCATCGGCCAGGGCGGCTTGCATCGCCCGCGCGGGTCCTCGCCCTTCCGGATCGGGAGCCGTCATGTGATGCGCGTCGCAGGATGCGCCCGCTCCCAAGAGCGTCCCGAGAATGGACACGCCTCGAGCTTCGGCTTCGCCACGTCGCTCGAGGATCAGGATGGCGGCTCCCTCACCCAGCGAGAGCCCGTCCCGATCTCGTCGGAAAGGTCGGCATGGCTCCGGAGACACCGCACGCAGCGAGTTGAAGCCGGCGTAGGTCAGCTCACACAGACCGTCGGCCCCACCACAGAGCACAACGTCGACCTCACCGCTGCGTAATGCCGCGAGGCCGGATCCGATCGCCCTGGCTGCGGCGGAGCAAGCCGAGGCCAGGGTCTCGACGGGGCCCCGGCAACCCAGTGCGCGCGCGATCGACTCGGCCGGCGAGCTCGTGAGCTGCGACACTTAGTCGCGATACACGGACCTTCCCCTCGAGCATGGCCCGATAGGCGCGCTCGCCTTCCGGCATCCCGCCCGTGCTGGTTCCGATGAACGCGCCCAAGCGCACCGAGTGCGTCGCGAACGCTCCGGCTGGCCAGGTGGCGATCCGACTGAATGCTCAAGGACCGAATGCGACGCTCACACAGCGTGAGATTGGCCCTCTGCTCGCCGTGATTCGTGGCGCCCAAGACATCGAATCGGGGCGCACCGAGACCGCACTCGTCGGGGCGGTCGAAGAGATGCCGCCCCTCCTCCATGCCATTCTCGATCGCTTCGGCAGCTTGGCGCGGTCTCGAAGCGGCGAGTCGGAGCTGCCCCGTCCCTTCGATCCGAGTCGCGACGGTTTCATTGCCAGCGAGGGAGCGACCTGTTGGTTGCTCGTGAGTGAGTCGCACGCCCGCCCCCGCCCTCGCCCCCGCCCTCGCCTCCGTCTCGGCCTGGGCTCGCGCTTTCGATCCCTCGGCCCCCGGACACACTTGGGGACAGCGTCCGGAGCTCCTGACTCGAGATCTTCTCGACGCGCTCCAAAGAAGCGGCATCGCGCTCGACAGTGTCGATCGCGTCGTCAGCGGTGCCTCGGGCTCCCGCCGGGGTGATCGAGTCGAGGGGCGAGTGCTCCGCGGTGCCTTTGGCGACTCGCTTCCCCCCCTCGTCGCCCCCAAGGCGGTGACCGGCGAGTACGCCGGCGGCTTGCTCGCTCCTGCCCTTCTCGCCCTCGCCGGACGAGCTTTCCAGCGACCGATCGGGTTTCAGCAGGAAGATCCCGACATCGGGGTCCGTCTCTGCAATGTCGCACCCGAGCGAGCCGAGCGAGTGTTGATGACGAGCGTTGCTGCCGGCGGCACGGCGGCTTGGCTCGTTCTCGACGCACCTCGCTGAATACCTGTCGATCCGCGACTCCTGCGGCTACTGGGAATCCTCCGTGTCTTGAGAAGTGGCGGCACTTCACGGCCTTTTCACTTCTTGGATCTGAAAGATCCGACCGGCTCGCCGTAATAGAGAGCAACGAATGACCTGGGAGGTCACCATGAAGCGGATCGAATCCATGACGACCCCGGGCGGTTGGCTCGTCACAGGAAGTGCCGAGTCCATCCGCCGACTGCGCGAGAAAGCGAGCGGCTCGGAAGAGCGGGCCGCCGAAACGGACCGGAAGATCGAGACGGAGGTCGGTGAGCCCATCGCCTCGACGCCGCGGCCCCTTCCCCACCTGGCACGCTGGCTCATCCATCCCTGGCTCCGCCGCCGCTCCACGCCCTGCTCAGCCCCCGAAGCCTGAGCGCCCCCCCAAAGCTCTCTCCCCCCCCCCAACACGCACCGCCATTTCGAGCTGAGCCATCAGACTTCAAATGCTCAAAGCTCCATCATCCGCCTAATTCAACCCGATCCCATCTCAACGTTCGAGATCGAGTGCTCAACGGACAGCGTCGTCGAGCTCAGTGCTTGACCACATGCGTCTTCAGCTCGGTCCCCTCGGGTAGGTCCCCGGAGAACTCGGTGGGCGCGATCTCGGCTTTTCGATCGAACTGGGACAGGACGATCTCGACCTCGTCCCCCTCGGCATTTCGGTAGCGAATGCTCTCCAAGTCGCGCTCTCGGCTGAAGACCAGGGCCAGGGACGTCATGAAGGCACGAAATGCCTTGCTCTCGGGGGCCAAGAGAATGGTCGCTCGCTCGGCCTCCCGCTCGAAGCCCGTCAGTCGGAAGCTCTGCTCGAGCTTCTGCACGTCGGATCCGAACACTTTCACGAGGGCTCCCGCCAGATCGTCGCGGGAAAAGAGGAAACGCTCGGCGCGACGCTCCTTGACCTGGTGCACCTGGTAGCTCGTCGCATCGAATCGCACTCGAGTGGCTCGAGGCTCCTCGAGGACGAACAGCAAGCAGGCGGGCCGCTGGCGATAGAGGAGCCGGCCGCGGGACCGGAGTGGCTCCAGGAGCAGCGGCGTCCGGATCTCCTGACGAAAGGTCGCACTCAAGGTCTCGACCTCGGCCTGTCGTCGCGACCAGCTCGCGAGGATCTCGCGGGCTGCTTGACGATTCGCTTCGCACAACTCTTGTGCGAAGAACCCGAGCAGCGCTTGTCGCCCTCGGACCAAGCATCGAGGAGAAGGGTGTCGTCGAAAGCCGCGTGCTGCTCGAGCAGCGTGACGGCGAAGAACGTGAGCCGATGCCGCGGCGCCGGCCCCTCGGCCCAACGATGCGACAGACCGCGAGCCGCCTGGGGGAAGTAGCCGGTGAAGCCCTGCTCATCGGCGACCAGATCGAGCACCTTGCCACCGCCGTCCGCGAAGAGCTGGAGCCGGATCGCCAGGTTTGGCTGGCGCCGCACGACACAGGCTGCCCGGAACAGTGTAGCCGCGCAACCAACGACGAACGCGCTTCTCGCTCGCCTCCAGCTCTCGCTCACCGAAGCAATATCCGATCGGCTCGAAACAGGCTATTTCTTGCCGGAGGGGTTGCTCGAGCGACGGATGCACGTCGTCCGAGAGCCGGAGAGGGACGAGCGGGCACAACGTTGGATCGACGAGATACTCCAACGATACGGCGAAGGCCGCATCGTCACGCACTTCGAGACTGGAGACGACTTCCAGCTCGGCGTGTCTCTCCTGTCGGCGCTCCGCCGCGGAGAGCTGGTCGGGCTTCCGGCGGACCGCCCCCGATCCGGCGGCCGCACGATCGACACGCGCCTCTTCGGGCGCCCCTTTCCGCTACCCGAAGGACCGGCCGTCCTCGCCCGGGCCGCGGATGTGTCGATGACGTTGCTCTGTCTGATCCGTTGTGGTCGCCGGCGCTACCGCGCCATCCTGTGCCCGCCCATCCGTGTGGCCCAGACCGACGATCGCGATCGCGACGTTCGTGAGGCGACGGAACGGATTGCCGCCGACGTCGAGGCGGTGATCGCTCGCGCACCGACGCAGTGGTTCTGCTTTCAACGCGTATTCGATTGAGATGGAGTAGCCCGATTACTGGCCTGGCCCGATTCGAATGATTGCTTCCCGAAACCCGCTTACTGGCCGGGCTCAATTCGGCCGCTTCCTCGACCGTGCCTTGTGGATTGCCGTTCATTCGTCATCGTGACGCGTCGCCGTGCGGCGGCTCTGTTTGATCGCACCACCTCTGGGACGATCGCCGTGCGGCGGCTCTGTTGGCGGCCCGCTGCTCGCTCAGAAGCTCAGGCCGTACGCGATGGTCAAGTTGACGCCTTCGGGTGAGCGGCCGATGTCGATTCGAAAGAGTGCCTGGCGATCGAAGGTCGCTCGCAAGCTCACGCCGTAGCTCTCGCGGATGCGAGCGCTCCCCAGCCGATCCACGCGGCGGGCGACCGAGCCGAAGTCCGCGAACAGAGCCAAGCCCAAACGCTCGATTCGAACCCGACGGGTGATGGTGATTCCTCGGGGGACCGCCCAGAAGCGGTACTCGACGCTGGAGTGCCAGGCGGCACGATCCGTCCAGCGATTGCCGATGAATCCGCGCAGCGTGTCCGAGCCACCCAGGCTGGGAAGGGCCCAGAACGGGAGCTCGCCTGCGGTCGACGCCAAAAAGCCGCCCACCGCCACCGAGTCCGTCGGGGGGTGCTCCTCGTCGTCGTCCCCGCCGTCGTGGAGCAGAGGCGGCACGGTGAGGACACCACTTCCATCCAGGCTGAAGATCGCTCCCGCGTCGCTGTCGGTCTGCAGAGGCTGAGAGTAGACTCCGACTCCGAGAGTGGTTCCGCGGTAGGGCAAGTGCTGCGAGTCGCGCGTGTCCCAGCGCAGGCCGCCCGTGAGCGTCAGGCTGTCATGCGAGTCCGCATCCCGGAAGACGACGGGAAAAGCATCGTCGGTGCTCGGGACGCCGCTCACCCTCCCGCGAGCCAGATCGCGATGCTCCAGCCCCACGCCAGCGCCGATCACGAAGTCGTCCCCGGTGCGAGGAAAGGTCTGCTGCCACGAGAAGCCGCCACCGATGGCCTCGGAGGTGTAGGAGCTCTCTGAGCGCTCGGGAGCCCGGGAGCCGAATCCGAAGAAGCGGCGCGTGAGCGTCTTCGTGTAGCCGAGGCTCGCGGTGATGTGACTCCGCTCCTCCTGAATGACGCCGCCCTTCTCGAGATCCCGGTGATGCAGCCAGCGTCGCCAGCGCATCCGATAGCTCTGCTGCCCCTCGGTCGTGTAGCTCAAGTTGATGCTGGCGAACTCGCGGCGCCGCTGGTTCCGAAAGTCGATGTCGGTGATCGAGACCCCGCCGCCGAAGCCGATGTCCTCCTCGAAGAAGAAGAGCGGCACGATGAACGAGCTGACCAGGAACCGATCGAACAGGTTCCCGGGGATCAGCCGCCCTTCGGGCACATACCGCCATCGCTCCGGATGCTCGAGCTCGGAGGGCAGCTCGACCTTGGGAATCCGGCCGTTGGCCTCGATTCCCGGCAGGAGCTCCTGACCGGACCGGGACGAAGTCTCGCCGTCGCCCGGACCCGGGTCATCCGAACCGGGCGCCTCGCGGTCGGCGGGAGCCTCCGCATCCGGAAAGCTCTCGCCCGCCGGCCGCTCTTGGGTCGATCGACAGCCGATCGAGCCCGTTCCCAGGGCGAGGACGAGGCCAACGCGCCAGGCCCAGGACCGATGCGTGGCGACCGAGCGGTGTTGCACCGCTCGGCGCCGAACGGATGTCACTGATCGATGGGGTTCGTGGCGTTGCCCGTCTCGCCGGAGACGCCCCAGTAGTCATCGGCGTCTTCTTCGGCCGGCTCGACTTCCTTGGGACTCAGCTCGCTCTCGTCGAGGACGCCCGGCTTCATCACGCCCGGTTGATCCATTTGATTCATCGTCATGTTCGGAGGACCCGGGAGCTTCACGGACGCCACGAGCTCGCCGATCGCGTTCTCATCCCCATTGAGGTGGGTGCGGACGTTCTTCAGCGTCATCGAGTAGACGCCGAGCTCTGGCGGCAGCCCGACCGCGAAGATCCAATGCTGCTCGGTGGAGCGCCCTGGGTGGATCGACAGATTCGACGCTTTCTTCACGCCGACCTCGTCGGCGGTGATGATTCGACCTTGATAGTCGAGCTCGACCTCGTAGCGATCGAAGCGGATCTCTTGGCTGCCGCGGTTCTCCACCCGCACCCAGACCTCGATCCGGTCGAGAGAGCGGTGATTGCTGAGCTTCTGAACCTCGAGGACGACGGCGTCACCCAGGGTGTACGTCTCCTGACCGGGCGCGAACTTCACCTGAACATGCCCGTCACGGCACTTGGTGAGCTCCCCCCCTTGGGTGACGTAGTTCTCACACGTGCCGCACGCGATCGCGCCCAGCATTCCGATACCAACCAGGCAAATCGCCAAGAAGCGAGTCATCGTTCCGTCACCTCCGGAGCGTTCGAGACAGGATTCGACCGAGTGAAGCGACCGAGTTTGCCATCCGATCGCATTGGGAACAACGAGAAGGTTCGCAGCCACCCGCCAACCGAGGCTCACTCACATCGCCAGGCCACCGTTGACCGAGCTGACCTGCCCGGTGACATAGGAAGCGCCCGGCGAGGCGAGAAAGCTCACGACGGAGGCCACCTCCTCGGACTGCCCGACTCGTCGCATGGGGATCCGGCTTCGCCAAGCCTCCTCGGGCAAGTCCTCCGTCATGGCGCCGCCTCAGCTTCCGAGCGGGCGTAGTTGACCACGACCTTCCGATCCCCATGGCGACCGAGCTCGAGCGCGATGGCTCGCCCGATGCCTCGGCTTCCCCCCGTGACTAAGGCCCACCCTGACATCGACGGTGTCCTCCTCGGATTCGGTGCGTCTGTCGGCGATCGACAAGAGACCCGCTCCCCAGGATCGCGTCAAGTCGATGGACGCCGAGAGCGGTCTGGATGCCCGACGCGCCGGGCATCGAGTGAGTCGCAAAGATTTCTTCGATGAATGTCACGGCCGAGAGGGCAATAGTGTCGCGCACGGCTCGCCACGCGAGCCTTCACCGACCAACGAGGCGGCCCCACGAGCACGAGGCCGCCATTCATCATTCAAATCCCCGAGGAGATTCCCATGCTGAGCTTGTTCCGCGCGAGCCTGACGGTCGCCGCTCTCGTCTTCGTCGTCGGTTGCGCTGCCGGTGATGATCCCGCCGACACCACCGAGCAGTTCTTCCAGGCGATGAAGGACAACGACTTCGAGAAGGGCAAGGAGCTCGTCACGAAGGACTCGATCAAGGACATGAAGGAGCCGAAGGACGACGAGAAGATCGACATGACCGATCTGACGATCGGCGACGCCAAGGTCGACGGCGACAAGGCCACCGTGCCGACCTCCTTCAAGGTCGATGGCAAAGAGGTCAAGCTCGACACCGTCCTCGTCAAGGAGGAGGGTGCCTGGAAGATCGACGCCGGAGCGACCATGTCAGCCATGGTCCAAGGCATGATGGGCGACGCCATGAAGGGCATGGGCGACGCCATGAAGGATGCCAAGGATGCCATGAAGGGCATGGGCGAAGACAAGAAGTAAGGCCCCTGCCGAAATACTCCACCGCCTTGCAACAATGGGCGCGACTCGAGTTCCAACCGAACTCGGTCGCGCCTTTTGTCGTATCGAGGCCAGGTTCGTCCTCGGCACACCACCGCGATCTAAGCCCTTCACCGCCTCCCACCGAGGCACACGACGGCCGTAACCGTTTGAAATGAATGACGTTTTTGATTATCGTCCACTCGCTTCAGCGCGAGAGACACTCGTCGATCCCTGCCTCGAAAACCGCGACCCTGGCCTGGGTCTCGATTCCCGCCTCTCCCAACAATGCGCGCTCGAGAGGAGTCGCCATGACCACCCGTATCGCTCGGTTCCTCCCTTGGATCTTCGCAGCCCTCCTGTTGCTCCCGGCCTCGAGCTTGGCCCAGAGCGATGCCGGAACCGGCACGAACGATTCGTGGATCGATGCCTTCCAATGGCGTGAGATCGGCCCGGCGAACATGGGCGGTCGAATCGTGGCTCTGGCGGTCTACGAGCAGAACCCGAGCGTCTACTGGGCGGCAACGGCCTCCGGTGGCCTCTTGAAGACGACCAACCGCGGCATCAGCTACGAGCACCAGTTCGACCGCGAGCGCGTCGTGTCGATCGGAGACGTCGCGGTGTTTCAGGCGAATCCCGAGATCGTCTGGGTCGGAACCGGCGAGGCGAACCCGCGCAACTCGGTCTCTTATGGCGACGGCGTCTACAAGTCGATCGACGGCGGCAAGACCTGGAAGCACATGGGCCTCAAGGAGACCTTCCAAACCGGTCGCATCGCCTTGCACCCCACCGACCCGAACATCGTCTACGTCGGTGCACTCGGACGCCTCTACGGCGCCAACGAAGCGCGAGGCCTCTACAAGTCCGTCGACGGCGGTGAGACCTGGAAGCGCATCCTCTACATCGACGACAAGACCGGCGTCATCGACGTCAAGATGAGCCCCGGCGATCCCGACCAGCTGCTGGTCGCCACCTACGAGCGCAAGCGCGACGCCTTCGACGGCAACGACCCGATGGTCCGCCACGCTCCCGGCTCCGGCCTCTACCGAACGACGGATGGCGGAACCAGCTTCACCGAGGTGACCGAAGGGTTGCCGACGGTGAACATGGGACGCATCGGGCTCGACTACTATCGCAAGGACCCCAACGTCGTCTTCGCGATCATCGAGTCGGAGCTGACCGGCCAAGGCCCCGCGAACTCGGGCTACTGCGGCATTGCGGGTGACGCCGTGGATTCGGGCTACCGCATCACACGAGTGGTCGAAGACAGCCCGGCCCAAAAGGCGGGACTGAAAGTCGGCGACGTCGTCCGTTCGATCGCCGGCGACGCGGTGAAGGATCAGGACTCGATCCGCCAGAAGATCTCCGGCAAGTCGGTCGGTGAAGAGCTCGCGTTCCAGCTCACCCGTGGCGACGCGTCTCAGGAGGTCGTCGTCACGCTCGGCGAGCCCCCGCGGGGCCGCAGCGGCAACCGTCAGCGCAACCCGTTCCAGGGCCAGCTCGGTGGACAGAGTGAGAACCGCCAAGAAGAGCAGGGCAGCCAGGGCCACGATCACGGTGGCATCTATCGCTCTGCGGACGGCGGTGCCACCTGGACGCGGATCAACACGCTCAACCCCCGTCCGATGTACTTCAGCAGCTTCCGAGTCGATCCGAGCGACGAGAGCTACCTGATCGTGTGCGGTGTCTCGATGTACCGCTCGAAAGACGGAGGCAAGACCTTCAAGAGCGATGCCAGCCGTGGCGTCCATGCCGACCAGCACGCGCTGTGGATCAACCCGCAGGACGGGCGCCACATTCTCTGCGGCTGTGACGGCGGGATCTACCAAACCTACGACCGCGCCGACTCCTGGGAGCACCTGAACAACGCGGCCATCGGCCAGTTCTATCACGTGGCAGTCAGCCCGGAGCTCGACTACCGCGTCTACGGCGGCTTGCAAGACAACGGAACTTGGGGCGGACCGAGTCGCAGCCGAGCCGGCGGTGCGCGCAACGAGGACTGGTTCCGCGTCGGCGGCGGCGACGGCTTCCGCTGTGCGGTCGATCCCAACGAGCCCGACCTCGTCTACTCCGAGAGTCAGAATGGTGCGACCAGTCGCATCAACCTCCGCACGGGCGAACGCGGCAACGCACGCGCCCGGGCACCGCAGGGCGAGCGCTATCGCTACAACTGGAACACACCGTTCATCCTCTCGAGCCACAACTCACGGATCTACTACAACGCGGGCAACTACGTGTTCCGCTCGCTCGATCGCGGCAACGATCTCAAGCGGATCTCGCCCGACATCACCTTGACGGATCAGGGCAGTGCCACCGCGCTCGCCGAATCGCCGCTCGACTCCGACCTGCTCTACGTCGGATCCGACGACGGTGCCCTCTGGGGCACGCGCGACGGCGGCTATGAGTGGAACCGCCTGTACCCGTCGGTGGCTCCCGCTGGCACCTCGCCCACTGAGGCGGGAGAGCCGACCGAGCCGCCGGACGAGGAGCCCGGCCTCTCGCCCGGCGGCGAGGCTCCCCCGCCTCAGGACGTTCAGCTGACGGGTGAATGGGAAGGGCGGCTCGAGTCGAGCTTGATTCCGCCAGAAGCCGGCTTGTTCACGATACAGCTCCGGCGAGACGCCGATGGCAAGTTCAGTGGACGCGTCGAGCAGGAGGATTCGAGCAGCGAGATCGTCAGCGGGACTTGGGACGCCCAGTCTTCGGAGCTCGTGCTCGAGCTGAAGTCCGAGGAGGGCGACGCCACGCTTACGGCTCTGGTCGAAGGCAACAAGATGTCCGGAACCTTCTCTCTGGCAGCCCTGGAGCTGGAGGTCGACTTCACCGCCACCCGCCTGCGCGATCTGCCCGGAGCCACCGAGGCCCCGAAGCCGCCGGCCCCGAACGTCGTCGGAATCTTGACGGGGGAATGGACCGGCACCATCGAGTCCGACTTCGTCCCTGCCGACGCCGCCGGCTTCTCGATGACGATCGCCGTCGATGCCGAAGGCAAGATCAGCGGCAAGAGCGTCTCCGACGCGGACGGCTCCGAGACCGACATCGTCGGGGGCACTTGGGACCGAGCCACCGGCGAGCTGAATCTCACCCTACAGGGCGAGCTCGGTGAGGCTTCGGTGAAGGGTCGGGTCCAGGGGACTACGATGACGGGTGTCTTCATCATCGAAGGGCTCGGGGCCGAGATCGACTTCTCGGCCTCCCGCGACAGCGGTCCCGATCGCGATCCGTCTCCGGACGCACCCGAGGAGACGCCTGAAGAGGTCGAGGAGGTGGAGCCCGAGGTCGAGACCTTCGCACTCGACGCCCTGATCCCCGCCCCCCGATGGGTCAGCTCCCTCGAGACATCGCGCTTTGCGGCAGGTCGCGTTTACTTGACGCTCGATGCTCACCGCTCCGACGACGACTCGCCCTACGTCTTCGTCTCCGAGGATCACGGTGAGACCTGGCGCTCGCTTCGGGCGAATCTGCCAGACACCTCCACGCGCGCGATTCGCGAGGACATCGAGAACGAGAACGTGTTGTATCTCGGTACCGAGTTCGGCGCCTACGTGACCATCGATCGCGGCGAGAGCTGGATCTCCTTGAACACGAACCTGCCGACGGTCGCCGTTCACGACTTCGCACAGAACCGTCCATCGGGTGAGATCGTCGTGGCGACCCATGGCCGCAGTCTGTGGGCACTCGACGCGGCGGTGCTCCGGCAAGTCACTCCCGAAGTCTTCGCCGCCGAGGTCCATCTCTTCGAACCGAACAACGTCGTCGCCTGGCGTCGTCATCCGGAGCGTGGAGTCTCGGGTGGCTCACAGAGCTTCTCGGGCAGCAACGGTAACGCCGGTGCCCAGCTCTTCTACTATCTCGCTGCGCCCGTCGAGAAGCTTCGCTTGTCGATCCAAGACCTCGCCGGCAACGAGATTCGGGAGATTGAAGCACCCATTGAGGCGGGGCTCCATCGCGTCACGTGGGATCTCAGAGGTGGCGGAAACGCGCGTGGCGGCGGCGGTCAGCGGGCACGGCGAGGTGCCGCAGCCGCCCCGGGCACCTACCGCGTCGTCCTCGACGTAAACGAGGACACGTTCCGCGAACGCTTCGACATCGTGGCCGATCCTGAGCTCGCGACCCTCGGCATCAGCGCCGAGTTCTTCGAGGGCTGGACCGAAGACGTGGTCGAAGAAGAAGAGATCGACGACTGAGATCGGGACACCAAGCCCGGCGCCCTCGCGGGTGCCGGGCTTTTCTTATTGAGCACCGCGGACTCATCTTGGTCGGCGCGTCGCGAGACGGCCCGACGACGACTGCCGATTCCTCGGGTCGACTGGACGAATGCCGTCAGCGGCTCGGATGGCGGTCCGCCGTCAGATCAGCTTCGTGGCTCGCAGGGCGTCTTCCATCTGCTCCCAGCGCTGCTCGAGGGATCCCGTGTAGCCAATGGAGAATCGGATCAAGCCCGGTGAGATGCCGGCCTCAGAGAGGTCGGCGTCGCTCAGCTCGCTCGAGGTCGAGCTCGCCGAGCACGACATGAGCGTGTGGTGATAGCCCAAGCTCACCGCCAGGTAGCCGAATCGGTCACGATTCTGCAGCGCCTCCATGAGCGCATACGCCTTCTCCTCGGTGCCCACGTCCAACGCCAGGAGGCCGCCCCATCCGAACTCTGGGTTGCGAAGCCTCGCCAGCCGCTCGTGATGCGGATGGGAGGGCAGGCCCGGGTAGCGAACGTCGAGGCCTAGCCCGTCGAGCTGCTCGGCGAAAAACAACGCTCGGCGGCTGTGCTCGGTGACCCTCAGTCCCAGATGCGGCAAGCGCATGCTGAGCTGGAACGCGATCCGAGGATCGAGGGTGGGGCCGAGCAGCATCAGTGCACCTCCATGGAGATCCATGAGGTCACCGATCAGCTCTTGAGTGCCACAGATCGAACCCGCGATGATGTCCGAGGCCCCGCTGACGAACTTCGTCAAGCTGTGAACGACGACGTCGGCCCCGTGCTGTATGGGAGCGACCATCAAGGGCGCGAACGTATTGTCGACGACCAGCTTCACGCCGCGCGCGTGCGCCAGCTCGGCGAGTGCCGGAAGGTCGGGCACGGTCAACGTCGGGTTCGTCAACGTCTCGACGTAGAGGACGCGTGTTCGGTCGGTGAGCGCGGCCTCGACGGCGGCGAGATCCGAAGCATCGACGAACGTCGTTTCGATTCCGGCGCGCAGCGGCAGGAAGTCCTTCATCAAGGCGAAGGTGCCTCCATAGATCGCGTGGCTCGAGACGATGTGCTCACCGGTCTTCACCAGCTGCATCAAGACGCACGTGATCGCGCTCAATCCGCTCGCCGTCGCATATCCAAACTCGCTGCCCTCGAGCGCTGCGAGCTCGCGGCCGAGCGCATAGACCGTCGGATTGAAATGGCGACCGTACAGAAAGCAGCCGCCCGTTTCAGGGCCGCGGCGGCCGGAGAAGATATCGGGCATCGTCGCCGGATCGAGCACCGTGAACGTCGTGCTGGTCTCGATCGACATGTTCACGCCACCGTGCTCGCCGAACTCGTGACGCATGTTGGCCAATGATCGAATCGGGTCGAAACCGGTCATCGTTCCATCTCCGAGAGTATCCTTGCCGGGACGATCGAAGCACGCGCCGACACGGCCGGCAGCGCGACGTTGGCGATCAGCAGCCCGGTCGCCAAAGATACCGCAACGAAGGTCGCCGTCACGGCAGACTCGATACCGGGTACGATATCGTGCGCCAGGAGCGCCGCCAAGCTTCGGTATCCGATACTGCCCGGCACCAGCAGGATCAAACCGGGGAGAGCCATGACCGGAGCCGGCCGACGACCGAGTCGCTCTCCCAGGTTCGCACCGATTCCGACGGCCAGGGCGCCTAGCCCAGCTCCGAGCTGGGGACCGAGCCACGCCCCTCCGAGCCGGCCCCCGAGCTGCCCGAAGGCGCAGACCAAGTAGATCCACCCGAAGTCACGGGGTCGCGCTCGAAAGAGAACCGCGAATGCGAGCGGCGAGACCGCCAGACAAGCGACATCGACCCAAGTCGGCAACAGGACCTCTCCGCTGAGGACGGGCGCCGGGAGCAGGGCACCGAGCTGTCGTCCCAACGTCACACCGAAGGCAATGGTGAAGAACACGATGACGGCTCCGAAGAGTCGTGCCGTTCCCGAAGCCAGGTGACGTGCCGCGAGATCGCTCAGCGCGAGCGTCAGCCCCAGTCCCGGAACGAGCACGATCAGGCCGCCGAGCGTCACCAGGTCGGGTCGAATTCCTCCAAGAAGCGCGGCCAGCGCCACGGCGATGAATGACGCCAACGCAGCGGCGAGCGGCTCGAAGATTCGCCCGATCGTGGGCCAGCGCCCGGTCGTCACCGCCAGGCCGCCGATCAGGGCACCGATGCCGGCCGAGGCCGCCATCTCGGCGCTGCCACCCCCGAAGAACCTCGACGCGGTCAGTGATGCGAGGGCGAAGCTGCCGACGCTGGCGATCGGGCCGTAACGGGGTCGACGATCGCGAACGGTCTCGAGCCGCTTCATGGCTTCGGAAAGCGGGACCTCCCCCCGGAGCACGGCCTGCTGAACCTCATGAACGAGCACGAGCCTCTCCAGGTCGGCGTCCGTGGGATGGACGCGGAGCAGGACCGTCCGGTGCTCCTCGATCTCGCCGAAGCGCACGAGGATCGAGGTCGGGGTCGTGAAGAACTCGGCGTGTAGCCCGAGCCGTCGGGCGCTCGAGAGCATCGAGACTTCCAGGGACTCGGCCGGAGTGCCCGCCTGGTGGAGCGCCTCGGCGAGGCGCACGAGGAATCGCTCGCGCAGGTCCCTTTGAACGGTCTTGGGTTGGGTGGTCGTGTCCAGGGTCAGCATGGCTCGCTCTCGAACAATGATCGTTGCTATGGCTGATTGATAAGATACGATTCGGATCCCGAAACATCGATCGAATCATATTCGGAAGGAGGGAAGACTTTGAAGCTCGACCGAACGGACTTCGAGATCTTGCGCGCCTTGCAGAACGATGCTCGGCTCTCGAACAAAGAGCTGGCCTTGCGCATCGGACTCGCTCCCTCGAGCTGCCTGGAGCGCGTCCGTCGACTCCGCGAGCATGGCGTCCTGCGAGGCTTTCACGCCGACGTCGCTCCCCAGGCGGTGGGAGTCGGCTTGCAGGCGCTCATCGCGATCCAGCTCGCCCAGCACTCCCGCTCGTCGTTTCTCGCCATCCGCGAGCATCTGTTGGACCGCCCCGAGGTGGTCGGCTTGTTTCACGTGGCCGGCCGGGACGACTTCCTGATCCACGTGGCCGTGCGGGACTCGGACCACCTTCGGGACCTGACCTGGCAGAGCATCACGACGCGTCCCGAAGTGGCTCACATCGAGACCTCGGTCATCTTCGATCACATTCGGGCCGCGGAGTGGCCCGTGCTGGTGGACTCGGAATCGTCAGCGGCTTCCCGGTCCGGTCGGTAGCCGACGATCGACCCGGAGTCCGAAGGCGCCTTTGCGGGCTCACAATTGGTTTCAAAACGACCTTGGCATCTCTTAGTTTGATCAGCTCGTTTCGGCCCTTCGGTTCGACGCATCGATCGGCTGATGTCTCCGAGCGTTTGACGACGATCCGGAAGGACGCCCCCGTGCACACTCTGCTCATTTGCGGCCTCGCCCTGAGCCTGCTGACCCCGTTGTCGATGGCTCAGCCCCAAGACGTCGGTCCTCCCGAGGACACGGTCCAGCAAACCACGGACTCCGGGCTCCAGTACTCGATCCTGGAAGAAGGCCAGCCCGACGCTGCGCATCCGAAGCTGACCGACACGGTCCACGTGCACTACAAGGGCTGGCTGACGAACGGCACCGTGTTCGACACCTCGTACAAGAGCGGCGAGCCGGCCGAGTTCAAGATCGGCCAGGTGATCGAAGGATGGAATGAAGGTCTCGCCCTCATGACGGTGGGCGCCAAGTACAAGTTCACCATCCCGCCGGAGCTCGCCTACGGCGAGAACGGCAGCCCTCCCCGGATTCCGTCGAACTCCACCCTGATCTTCGTGGTCGAGCTGCTCGACCTGAAGGCGGGCCCGGGGCTGCCCGCCTTCCAAGCCCCCGATCCCGAGAAGAGCAAGGAGGCCAAGCCCGGCCTGCTGGTGCACGAGATCGACGCAGGTTCGGGTGACCCTGCTCCGGCGGCGTCGAAGATTCGGATCATGCACTACACCTGTTGGACGGTGGAGGGCGAGGTGATCGAGTCGAGCGCGATGTCGGGCAGCCCCTTCAAGGCATCGGCCGAACGGTTGCCGATCCCGATCCTCAAAGAGGCCTTTACGAACATGCCCGATGAAGCCATCTGGATCGTCCGCGCCTCCTACACGCAGGCCTTCCCGCAACGGCCCCATCCAAAGCTCGAGCCTGGCAGCGATTCGATCTGGCGGCTCGAGTCCGTCTCGGCACCCGAGATGCCCACCTTCGACGACGATCAATGGCAGAAGACCGAGAGCGGCCTCGAGTACGTCGTGCACGCCGACGGTGAAGGCGATTCGCCGATGCTCGGAGACGTCGTCACGGCCGAGTACTCCGGCTGGCTGACGGATGGCTCACTGTTCGACACTTCAAAAGGCGGCGATCCGGCGAAGTTCCAGCTCGGTCGCGTGATCGCCGGTTGGAACGAAGGGCTCCAGCTCATGAAGCCCGGCGGTCACTTCACTTTCCGCATCCCCGGCGGCCTCGCCTACGGTGCCCAAGGTATCCCGGGCGTGATTCCGCCCGACGCGACCCTGGTCTTCGACGTCCAGCTGATCAAGTAGGTCGACGAGGCGGGTGTTCGTGAGAAGCACGGACACCCGCCTCCAATGCAGAGAAGGCGCGACTAGGCGGTCTCTTCGAACCACTCTCTCACCGTCGTCGCTCGAACGCGGGACGGCCCGCAGGGACTGAAGGAGAGCTCGCGTCGACGTGACGAGCTCCGGTCCTGTCTCCGTGGAACGCCGCATCAAGGAACAGAGTCCCGAACGGAGCTCGTCACGTCGAACCGGGACCTTCAACGCGTCCTGGCGGGCAGCGATGCCTTCGCATCCCATCGAGGAGAGAGCGGTGGCCGTCTCACGGTGCGGGCCAGAGGTCGCCCGGACCGTCCACGAATCACCTCGCCTCCGGCGTTCCGCTCAGGTCTGGTCAGAGCGTTGAATCCACCGCGGAACCTCGGGGAGCTCGGTCGTCGTCAGCTTCTCGAGAAGCTCCGCGGGATGCGATGAGACCAAGAGCAGACCCTGGTCTTCCTTGGGGATGAAGCCTTCGTCGAGGCCATGCCGCAGCAGCTCGCGGAGGGGCTCGTAGTAGCCGACCGCATCGAGCAAGCCGATGGGCTTGCGGTGGAAGCCGAGCTGGGACCAGATCAGCACCTCGAAGAGCTCCTCGAAGGTGCCTAAGCCTCCGGGTAGCGCGATGAAGGCATCGGAGAGCTCGGCCATCAGCGCTTTTCGCTCATGCATTCCTGGCACCACATGGAGCTCAGTCAGCCCGGAATGCGCGATCTCACGCGTCGCCAATGCCTCGGGAATGACTCCGTGAGCCTCGCCGCCCGCTTCGAGAACCGTGTCGGCGATCGCTCCCATCAGTCCGACCTGGCCTCCGCCGAAGACCAACCCGATGCCACGCTCGGCCATCAGGCGGCCCAGCGCGCGGGCGGTCTCCAGATGCTCGGGTCGACGCCCGACGTGAGATCCGCAGAAGACACAGACTCGCTTCAGAGTTCTCATGCGGTGGGTTGTACCGGATCGATCACCGCGGTCGCAAGCGGAGCCACTCGTCACAACCCGTCACCGACACCCCACTGAGCGAGGCCGCCCTTTTTCCTGTGCGTCCGACCAACCTCCCCGAGTAGGCTATTCGTTCCGGCCAATTGCAGGTCGCGGCTCAGGGTTGGGGAAATGAAAGCCACTCAGCTCGTCATTCATACCAGCAATCAGCTTTCGGTGCTGATGGAGCGGATTGCCGATCGGTTCGCGGTCGAGCCGCTTCCGCCCCGCGAGTCCGAGGTCATTGTCGTCCAAAGCCAAGGCATGGCGCGTTGGGTGACCCTCGAGCTGGCCAGGAAGCTGGGCATCGCCGCCTCTCTGGACCTCCCGTTCCCGGCCGCATTCTGTGACGACTTGGCGCAGCGCCTCGGAGAGGACGAGCCCCCGGCCGTCGACCCCTTCGAGCGAGGTGCCTTGACCTGGCGACTCTTCACCGCACTGGGTGCGACCCACGACGAGCCCTGCTTCGACCCGGTCCGGACCTACTTGCGGGGAGACTCTACCGGCATCCGACGCTATCAGCTCGCAACGCGCCTCGCCGGACGCTTCGACGATTATCAGATCTACCGCCCCGAGATGCTGTCCGGCTGGGAGAAGGGGAAACGGACCTTCGAGGCCACAGACCCGGTCGGCTGCGAGCACGAGGCTTGGCAGGCCGAGCTCTGGCGAGCCCTGGTCGAAGAGACGCCGCACCCGCCACTGGCCGGACGTTTCGAGCGCTTGTTGCGGCGAGCGCAGGAGGCGGACGTTCTGGAAGACCTGCCTCGGCGCATCACGGTGTTCGGCATGAGCTCGTTGCCGCCGATCTTCCTGAAGGTGCTCGCCTCATTGGCGCAGCACGTGCCGGTCACGATCGCCTTCGTCAGCCCCACGCCCGAGTTTTGGAGCGATCTGCGGTCGGAGAAGGAGCAGCGCAAGCGCGGACAGCTCGACTTCGATTGGGAAGCTCCCGAACGAGCGTTGATGACCTCGTCGCCGGCCTCCAATCCGCTCTTGGCCAGCTTGGGTCGTCAAGGACGTGAGCTGTTCACGCTGCTCCAAGAGCTCGACGCTTCCGGGCAGGCGTGGGAGCCACTCGACTTCGAGCCCCCGCCTCGCGACTCGCTCCTCCATCACGTGCAGGCGGACATCCAAGAGCTCATCGACCGCCGACCGGGCGCGACGGAGCTCCCGATCGAGCCGTCGCCGGAAGACCGCAGCCTCGAGCTCCATGCGTGTCACTCACCGCGCCGCGAGATGGAGGTCTTGCGCGACCGGTTGCTGGATGCCTTCGAGCGCGATCCCGAGCTGACGCCCGATCAGGTGCTCGTGCTCGTGCCCGAGATCACGCGCTATGCGCCCTACATCCAAGCCGTGTTCGAGGTGCCGGTCCCGGGCATCCCTCGCCTTCCGATCCACATCGCCGACCGGGTCGCGAGCACGGAAGACCCACTGATGGCCGCTTTCTTGCTCTTGCTTCGAACGGCCCGGGGTCGATTCACTTCCAGCGACTTGCTCGGCCTCCTCGATCAGGCACCGATTCGCAATGCGTTCGGTATCGCGGAGCCCGACCTCCCCATCGTCCGGCAATGGGTCGAGGCGACTCGCGTCACGTGGGGACTCGACTCGGAGCAACGGAGCCACGATCACGAGCTCCCGCCCTTCGAGGCCCCGACCTGGCGATCGGCGGTCGATCGCCTCTTGCTCGGATTCGCGACGGGCCCCTGCGAATCGACGGTCGGTGGCATCTTGCCACATGGCGAGGTGTTGGCCGGGCGCACGGAGCTGCTCGGCCGATTCGCCGAGTTCGTGGAGACGTGCGACCGACATCTGCGAGTGCTTCGCGAACCGCACGGCGGTGCCGATTGGGCGGCCGCACTTCAGCTGGCGCTCGATCAGCTCTTCCACCCGAGCCACGAGGACGAGGAAGCCGCACTCCTCGAAGTGAGGCGAGTGGTCGGTGAGCTGGGATGGGTGGACGAGCTGGCTCAACGGGACGAATCCATCGATCCGGCCGTGATCGAGGAGCACTTCGATCAGGCGTTCGCGGCCGAAGCCTTCGGCAAGGGCTTCTTGAGTGGGCGCATCACTTTCTGTGCTCTGAAGCCCATGCGCACGATCCCCTTCCGGCTGATCGCGATCGCCGGTCTCGACGACACGTCGTTTCCCCGCCCGACGCGTCCGCCGCACTTCGATCTCATCTCCCGGCGAGCCCGCCTGGGCGATCGCTCGATCCGTGAGGACGATCGGTACCTCTTCCTCGAGACCCTGCTGGCCGCTCAGGATCGCTTGATCTTGTCGTGGGTCGGTCAGTCTCAGAAAGACGACGGCCGGCCAGCGCCGTCGTTGTGCTTGACCGAGCTGCTCGACCAGATCGGTCGCATGCTGGGCAGCCTCGAGAAGGCGCACGAGCTGATCGTCTGGCACAAGATGCACGCCTTCAGCCCGGCCTACTTCGATGGGCGTGACCCGCACCTGTTCAGCTACTCCACCGAGGAGTGTGCCGCCGGGTCGACGTATCGCCAGGCTCGTGAGGAGCTTCCCCCCTTCCTCCCCGAGGTGCCCTCGGAGCCTCCCGTCCCCCTCGAGTCTCCGAGAGACGTCGAGCTGATGCAGCTGGTCGAGCTCTGGGTGCATCCCGCGAAGTTCTACTGTCGGCAGGTTCTCCAGCTCTCGCTGTTCGACGTGGACCCGACCGGCTCGAGCGAAGAGCCGTTCGCGCTCTCGTCGCTGGACCGATACCTCGTCGACGATTGGCTCTTCGCGCGCATGGTCGACGCCCCTCCCGAGCGAGACCACGCGCTGGCATCACTGCGTCAGCTCGGCTACCTGCCAGCGCGCACGTTCGGCGAGACGGCCTTCGTGCAGAGCTACGACCGCATTCGGAGCTTCGTGGAGCGGATGGGTCCTTCGCGTCACCACGAGCCCGTGAGCGGCGAGCTCTCCTTGCGAGATCGACGCCTCCGAGGGCGGGTCGACTTCCGCGCCCACGACGGCGTCCGGCTGCTGGCAAGACCGAGCTCTGTGAAGCCGAAGGACCTGCTCCGCGCTTGGATCAGCCATCTCTTCCTTTGTGGGCTCGCGTCTCAGGGAGTCGACGCTCCACGGCGCACGCAGGTCTTTGGCACCGACGGCAGCTGGGAGCTCGCACCGGTCGATGATTGGGAGACGCCGCTGAGGACGTTGCTCGACCCGCTCGATGCCGGCTTCCACAGACCGCTCTGCTTCTTCGGCTTCGCCTCGTTCCACTACGCCGAGCTCGTGATCTTCGAAAACCGCTCGCCCGAAGAGGCCGCGAGGAAGGTCAGCGCCGACTGGCGTCCGGCCTGGAAGCGCGCGTTCCCCAGCGAGTCCGAAGACCTCTACAACGCTCTCTGCTTCCGTCAACGGGAGCCGCTCGCCGAGCCCGAGTTCGATCGTCTAGCTCGCCTGGTCTGGGAGCCCTTCTTCTCCTCGACGACGCGCACGGAGGGGACATGAAGCCGTTCGACCTCCCGTCCACACCGATCGAGCCTGGCATCACGCTCATCGAGGCGAGCGCGGGCACCGGGAAGACGTACACGCTGACCGGCTTGGTTCTGCGGCTGCTGCTCGAGCAAGACATCGAGCTCCCGAAGATCTTGGTCGTGACGTTCACGATTGCGGCGACCGACGAGCTCAAGGGCCGGATTCGCCAACGACTCTCCGAAGCCTTGGCGGTCTTCGAGGGCGCCCCCACCGAGGACCCGCTCCTCGCCGAGCTCCGGAGCGCGCAGGGTGACCGCGGCCGCGACAAGCTCCGCCTGGCACTGCTGCAATTGGACGAGATCGGCATCTACACGATCCATGCCTTCTGCAAACGCGCGCTCGAAGACAGCGCCTTCGAGAGCGGGCTACCGTTCCAGCCCGACTTCGTCGAGGAGGAGTGGGCGCTGCTGCGGGAGTGTGCCGAGGACTTCTGGCGGAGGACGTTCTACGAAGCCCCGCCTCTGACGACCTGCATCCTCCAGCACGAAGGCTGGGACCCGACGAGCTTTCTAGGAGGCCTCACCGAAGTGCTGCGGCAGATCGACCCGCAGATCCGTCCGGAGGGCCGTCCCCTCGCCGATTGCCTTCGAGAGATTCAGTCGGCCTACGAGTCCGTCCAGGCGAGCAAGTCCGATCGATCGATCGAGATGATCGAGCAGATCCTCCCGAAGAAGCCGACCAAGAGCCAGCCGCTGTCTCATCTACCCGCCGAGGAGCTGAGCCGTCGCCTGGCCGACTTCCTGCATCATCCGAGTCGTGGACTGGACGTCGCCCTGTTCCTCGCCGGCCGGAAGCCCGCGAAGTCCAAAGCCGCCCGAGCGTCCTGGCAAGCGCTCGGCGACGGTGGCGCTCTCCACGCCGCGCTCCACCGTTTGGCGGTGAGTGTCGACTCGCTCGAGAGCTCACTTCGGACCGCGTTCTTCACCGAGGTGGCCGCGCAGTTCGATCGCCGCAAGCGAGACGCGCGCACGATCACCTTCGACGATCTCCTCAGCCACCTCGCCACCGCCCTCAACGACCCTGAGGCGGGCCCGCGCGTTCAAGGTGCCATTCGCGCGCGCTTCCAGGTCGCTCTGATCGACGAGTTCCAGGACACCGACGCGCGTCAGTGGGACATCTTCTCCAAGCTGTTCGCCGAGCAGACGCTGTTCCTGATCGGCGATCCCAAGCAGGCCATCTACTCCTTCCGCGGCGCGGATGTCTTCACGTACTTGAAAGCGCAGCGCCACGCCGACCGCCGCTACGGCCTCACGACCAACTGGCGGAGCCGCGCCCCCCTCCTCGCCGCCATCAACGCTCTCTTCGCCAGCCATCCGCTCCCCTTCGCCGTCGAAGACATCGACTATCAACCCGTCGCGGCCGCGCCCGGCGCCGAGCTGCCCCGTCTCGAAGGAGACGACTCGGCGACGAAGCCGCTCCAATGGTGGTCCTTGCCCGAGGACGCTCTCAAGAAAAAGGACGAGGCCTCGTGCCTCCTGAATCGCGCCGTCGCGACCGAGATCGTTCGCCTCCTGTCCAGTGACCTGCGTCTGGGGAAAGAACCGTTGCAACCGCGCGACATCGCCGTGCTCGTTCGCTCCAACGCTCAAGCTCTCGCGATGCAAGACGAGCTCCGGCGGGCCCACGTCCCCGCCATCGTCACGAACGTCAACGACATCTTCCAGTCGCCCGAGATGAACGAGCTTCAACGACTGCTCGAAGCGATCCACGAGCCGCGCAACCCGTTCCGATTGAGGGCCGCTTGGGCGACCGAGCTCTGGGGCGACGACGCCGAGAGAATCCTCGCCCTGTCCGAAGACGAGGCCTTCGAGCAGCGGGTGGCACTGTTTGAAGAATGGCGTCGCCTGTGGCTCCAACACGGGCTCGCGCCCATGCTCTTCGACGTCCTCGCCCAGCGAGGTATTCGCGCCCGCCTCCTCCGTCTCCCCGATGGTGAGCGCCGCCTGACGAACCTCCTCCATTGCATCGAGATCGTCCACGCCGAGCGAGGCGACCCGGGGGAGTCTCCCGAAGGCACACTCCAGTGGCTTCGTCGTCACCGGCATCAGAAGGACCATCACGGCGAAGCCGCGGAGCTGCGCCTCGAGAGCGACGAGCACGCCGTCCGGATCCTCACCATTCACAAGAGCAAGGGGCTCGAGTACGAGATCGTCTTCTGCCCGTTCCTCACGCTCTACAAGAAGCCGCAAAAGCTCGAGGCACCCGGTGGCTACTGGAAGGCCCATGAAGGCGATGCACTCGTCTTCGACTTCGACGCCCCCAAGCCCTTCGTCGCCCGCGCCCACGAGGAAGCTCTGGCTGAGGACCTGCGACTCGCCTACGTCGCCATCACGCGAGCCAAGGAGCGGTGCTACCTGCCCTTCGCCGCCATCGGACAAGGCCGGAAGAAGGCGCACCACACTCCGCTCGGCCATCTCATCGGTCCTCCGTGCGCGTTCGCTGACGACTTGATCCCGGAGGCGAGCTTCGCGCGACTCGAGGCACTCATCGCCGCGAACTCCGACACGATGGCACTCGACCCGGCTCCGGCTCCGGATCGCCTTCCTCGCTGGAAGCCGCCGACCGAGAAGCCGGCCGAGCTCCGTGCCCGCACTTTCACGACGCCATTGCAGCAACTCTCCACTTGGCGCCTCGCCAGCTTCAGCTCGCTCAAGACCGGTGCCGAGAGCCGCGAGCGCCCGGACCACCTGGATCCGGTCGAGCCGGAAGCGGCACTCGCCGCACCGGAGAGCAATGGCTTCCTCGGCTTCGCCCGCGGAGCACGCGCGGGCATCTGTCTCCACGAGATCTTCGAGCACGTCGACTTTCAAGATCTCGACACCGAGGAGTCGCTCGCCCTCATCCGGCAACGGCTGGCGCGCTTTGGCCTCGATGACCCAATGCGTCACCCCGCCTGTGACGATCCGGTCGAGGCGGTGCATACGATGCTGAACAGCGTGGTCACGGCCGAGCTCCCAAGCTTCGGGTGGCGCCTTGCCGACCTCTCACGGAAACAACGTCTCGAAGAGTGGGCCTTCCACCTCCCGATCGGAAGCTTCTCGCCCGCGGACCTCTCCGAGGTCTTCGCTCGACGCGCCATCGGTCCCGTTCGCGATGAGTACGCCGCTCGACTAAAGCAGCTCAGCCGAGACACTGTGCGCGGCTTTCTCCACGGCTTCGTCGACCTCGTCACGGAGCACGATGGCCGTTGGTACTTGCTCGATTGGAAGTCCAATCATCTCGGCACACGCCCGCGCGACTACGGCGAGGCGAGCCTCTGGCGCGCGATGATCGAGCACCACTACGTCCTGCAGTACCACCTGTATCTCGTCGGGCTGCACCGGTTCTTGCGCTCTCGGCTCCCGGATTACGACTTCAGGCGCCACGTGGGCGGCATCGCCTACGTCTTCATCCGGGGCGTGGCTCTCGAGCCGAAACGCGGTTGGTTCATCGATCGACCTCCCCTCGAGCTGATCGAGGCGATCGACGAGTTCTTGAGGAGCGGACGGTCATGATCGACTGGACCGAGATTCGAGGACGGGCCGACCTGGCGCCGATCGACCAGCAGCTCGCGGAGCTCCTGCGCCGGAACTCTCCGGGCGACTCGAGCGCCGATCTGTTGGCCGCCTCGGCCGCGCTCGTCAGCCGCGAGCGGCGCTTCGGCAACAGCTGTCTGCGGCTAGAAGCGTTCGCCGGCGCGCCCTTCCCTTCCGAGGAAGGAGATGAGCTTCCGAGGCTGCCCGAGATCGACGCTTGGCGGACTGCCCTGATTGCAGGAGGCTGGGTCGGAAGCGGAGAAGGACACGAGCCGCTCGTCTTGATGGAAGATCGACTCTACCTCCGTCGCGACTGGGAGGCGGAGCGGCGCGTGGCCAGTGCAATCGCACTGAGGCTGATCGCACCGCCTCGCGATCTGGACCCGACGATCTGGCGTCCGCGGATCGCGCGGCTCTTCCCACCGGATCCGAAGCACGCCGACCAACCAGATTGGCAAGCCGTGGCGGCGATCGCTGCTCTGCGGCGGCCGTTCGCGGTGATCACGGGCGGACCGGGAACCGGCAAGACCACGACGGTACTCCGTCTGCTCGCTCTGCTGCTCGAAGAGGATTCCGAGCTGCGCATCGCGCTGGCAGCGCCCACCGGAAAAGCGGCCGCCCGCCTCGAGGACTCGTTGCGCTCCGACCCGGACCGTTTCGACATCTCCGAAGTGGTTCGGGACCGACTCCCCGCATCGGTGTCGACCGTCCACCGACTGCTGGGTGTGCAACCCCATCTCCAGCGCTTTGCGCGCGGCTCGGATTCGCCGCTCTCCGCCGATGTCGTCTTGGTCGATGAGGCCTCGATGGTCGACCTCTTGCTCATGGATGCGCTCTTCGCTGCACTTCCGGACCGGGCGCGGTTGATCTTGCTCGGCGACCCGGACCAGCTGGCGAGCGTCGATTCTGGCTTCGTACTCGGCGACCTGTGTCACGCGGCCGACATCGAGGCCGGAGCGTCCCAGGAGCTCGCGACCTCCGCCGCTTCGCTGCTCGACTCACCCTTGCCCCGTTGCTCCGGGTCCGGCCCGCTCGCGAGCAGCGTCGTGCGCCTCCGACGCAACTACCGGTTTCACGAGCAACCCGGCATCGGCACTCTCAGCGAAGCGGTGCGTCGGCGCGATCTCCCGGCCGTACGACGAGCGCTCGACGAACATGACGACATCGTGCGGATCGACCCTCCTCGGCGCGCCGCGGACGCCATTGCCCCCCTCTGGAACGGGATCGAGTCGATCCTCGACGCGGCCTCACCGGCCGAGGCTCTGGCTCACTTCGCTCGGATTCGAATCCTGTGCGGGCTCCGACGAGGCCCACTGGGCGTGGCGGCCTTCAACGCGGCCGTCGAGCAACGACTCGCCATCGAACGAGGGCTCGGCCTGTCCGGCGAGCTCTATCCGGGGCGGCCGATCCTGATCCGGACCAATGACTATCAGACCCGCCTCTTCAATGGCGACGTGGGCATTTGCCGGCAGACCCAAAAGGGGCTGCGTGTCTTCTTCCCTTCACCCGAAGGGCCACCGCGCTCGCTCTCGCCAGCGCGTCTTCCGGATCATGAGACGGCTTGGGCGATGACCGTCCACAAGAGCCAAGGATCCGAGTTCGATCGCTTGCTGCTGGTCGTACCCCCCGCCGACAGCCCCCTCTGCACGCGCGAGCTTCTGTACACGGGAATCACGCGCGCTCGAAAGCAAGTCTGGCTCGTCGCCAACGAAGGCCAGCTGCAAGAGGCGCTCCAACGCCCCACCCGCCGAGCCACCGGCCTGGTCGAGGCGTTGACGAGGTAGCCGTGTGACCCAGTGAGTCCGCGCAGCGGAGCCGACCCTTCGGGCGGAGTCTCTCGAGGCCCCGAGGCGAAGTGCCGCCGACGCACCGAAGACAAGAGCGGGCGGGTCGCCTGCGGTCCCAGGGTTCGATTCACACCTGCCTCCCCTCTGCGTTCTCCGTGCTCTCAGTGGGGCCCCACCACGTCCCACTTTTTGGCTGAAACATCGCGAGCCGTCTCCGGATTGCGAGAGGGAACCGAAGGCCCGCCGGGGCCAAGACCGCCGCTTTCCTCCGCTGTACAGGCAGGAATCCATGATCAACCGCTCGCACGTCTTCTTGCTGATCTTGTTGGCGCTTCCGAGCTTCCGTACGTGGGCGGGCACCGACGCCCCTCCCGCTGCCCGCACTCCCGACGGGTTCGTCCAGAACCTGGGTCAGTGGGACACGCCCGCCGAGTTCATCGCTCGCCGCGACGGCGGCTGGGTTCGTGCCGAGCCCGACCGTCTGGTTCTCCAGCGCGAGAACGCGTGTGGACAGGGCGTCGTCGTGGGCCTCGTCTTCGAGAATGCGAGCTCGAAGAGTGTCGAAGGGAGCCAGCCGCTCGAGACCACTTTCCATTATTACTTGGGCGACGATCCGAGCCGCTGGCGCACGAATGTGCCGGGCTTCGCCGAGATCTTCTACCGGGATCTGTACCCGGGCGTCGACGTCGTCGTGCGCGATCACTCCGGCACCCTCGAGTACGACCTCCTCCTGGCACCCGGCTCCGATCTCGAGTCGGTGCGGATTCGCTACGAAGGTATCGAGTCGATCTCGCTCCTCGACGGCGATCGTCTGGTCCTCGAGACGGCTCTGGGCGCGATCGAGCAACGGATTCCGGCGACGTGGACCGAGGGCTTCGACGGACGCCGCCAGCCGCTCCCCTGCCGCTACCGGATCCTCGACGATCAAACGATCGGCTTCGAGGTCGATCCCTACGACGAGGACCTGCGCTTGGTCATCGACCCCAGCCTCGAGTGGAGCACGGTGGTGGGCGGTGCCTCCCGAGACGAAGTGCTCGACCACGCCGTCCATCAGTGGGGCCGAATCTTTGCGACGGGCTTCACCGACGGCACGGACTTTCCGACGACGCCGGGCGCCTACGACGCTTCGCTGAACGCTCAGACTGACGCCGTCATGTTCCAGCTCTCCCCGGATGGCACGACGCTCCTGTCGGCGACCTACATCGGCGGCGACGACGACGAGCAGGGCAATGCGATCGCTGTCACGCCCGGCTTCGGAGTCTTCATCGGTGGCATCACGGACTCCTCGAACTTCCCAACGACGGCCGGCGCCTTCGACACGACCTTCAACGGCCGTGACGGCTTCGTGCTCCAGATCGACGCGGCAGCCACGACGCTGCAATGGTCGAGCTTTCTCGGTGGCACCGGCAGCGAGTCGGTCTGGGACCTGGCGGTGACCGACGCGGGCACTGCCTTCGTGTGCGGCGAGACGAGCTCGAGCGACTTTCCGACCATCGCCTCGGACTACGACTCGACGTACAACGGAAGCACGGACGCCTTCGTGTGCCGCTTCTACACCAATGGCGCGACGATCGTCCTCTCGACCTACGTCGGCGGGAGCGGGAGCGATCGCGCCTTCGGCCTCGCCTTGGATCCGAGCACTCTGGACGTCACGGTCACAGGAAGCACGACGTCGTCGAACTTCCCGACCACGGCCGGAGCGTATCAGAGCGTCTATCGCGGGAACACGGATGCGTTCGTGTTTCGGCTCGACGTCTCGGGGAACACGCTGGAGATGTCGACCTACCTGGGAGGTGCCAACGGCTTCGACTCCGGAAGCGACCTGACGATCGACTCGTTCAGCAACACGACGATCGTCGGCTCGACGACCTCGTCGGACTTCCCGGTCCTTGGCGCCTACGATCCGACTTACAACGGCGCCACGGACGGCTTCGTGACGAACGTACGAGCCGACGGCACCGGCCTCTTCTACTCGACCTTCCTGGGCGGCTCGAGTGACGACTGGATCGGCGGGATCTACGCCGCGCCCAGCCTGGTGACGTTGTTCATCGCCGGGGAGACGACGTCGTCGGACTTCCCGATCACGCCCGGTGCCTTCCGGACCGACTTCAGTGGCCGTGAGGTGTTCGCTCTGCGGATGAGCGGCAATGCCGGCCAGGTCCAGTACTCGACGTTCCTCGGGCGCGGCGGCGCGACCGAGATTCAAGTCGATGGCAACGGCGACACGATCGTCGGTGGCTGGGCTGGTGATCAGTTCGTCACGACCCCGGGTGCTTACGACTCGACGCCCAACGGCGGACGCGACGGCTTCATCACGAAGCTGCGCCTGGGCCCCGTCCTGCGCTTGGTGGGACGAGCCATCCCCGGCAATCAGCTCTACTACGTGCTCGAGGGCGCGCCTTCGAGCGAGGCTGGCTTCCGAGCTCAGGTTCTCTCGAGCTGCAGCGGGACGGCGGGGATTCCCCTGCCGAACAGTGGCGGCTTGGTGCTGCCACTGACGTTCGATGGGTGTACGCAGCTCAGCTTGAACATCGCCGTGGCGCTCCAAGGCATCATCCAGGCCGACGGCACCGCGACGACTCCGAACTTGACTTGGCCCAACGCCAACCCGGGCATCACGCTCTACAGCGCGGCCTACACGTTGGACCTGGTCAACCTGCTCTTCTCGTCCGTGACGCCACCGATCTCATTCCTATCACTGTAGCGAGGGAAAGCTCAGAGAGAGATCGCGAGCCGAACGGACACGATCCGGCGACGAGGTCACTTGTCGCCGGATCGCTTTATTGAGTGGGCTGAACCGGCTTGGCGCCTGAAACGGTCCCGGGTGGATTCGGCTCGTTCTGTTCGTCTGAGAGATGAGCTCGGGTGCGAGAGCGGCCGCCGCGCGTCGGACGGGCGGGAGCCCGTACTACCTCCCTCGTCAGTCCTCTTTCCGGTCACCGAGCTCGCCATCGAGGCGGTCGACCTCGTCGAGCAATGTCTGAAAGCGCTCGCCCCAAGAGGTCAAGCGATACTCGACCCGCGGCGGGACTTCGGGAAACGCGTGGCGGTCGAGGATGCCAAAGCGCACGAGCTTGCGCAGTCGCTCCTGGAGCACCTTCGCCGAGATGCCGGCGCAGGCTCGCTCGAGCTCGCCGGGTCGGTGCACGCCGCCGCGCACGGCCGCCAGCACTTCGAGCGACCATTTGCAGCCCACGATGCTCTGGAGCATGTCGGACACCGTCACCCGATTGCTTCGGAGTGCCCCCGATTCTCGATCTTCGGAATGCGACCCACTCACAAGACTGACCGCCTGGTAACTACCCGACTACAATGTACCCGGTTGACGGGCTCCCCGCGATCTGCCAATCCATGGTTCGGCTTTCGAATCCGAGTCACGACTTTCATTGGAGATCGACCATGAAGACCAAGGCCCGATTCTACCACGCGGGTTGTCCTGTCTGCGTCAGCGCCGAGCAGAACGTTGCCCAGGCTCTCGACACGAAACGTTACGAGCTCGAGATCGTCCATCTGGGCGAGCACAAGAACCGTCTCGCCGAGGCCCGAGAGCTCGGCGTCCAGTCGGTGCCGGCCCTCGTCCTGGGCGACCAACCCTTCCACATCAACTTCGGCGCCAGCCTCGACGACCTGAGCTGAGCCGGCGGCACCCGGATCCCCGGGGCTCACGCCGCGGACTTGGGGCTTTCGCCCCTCGTTCCTCGGGATCCCCGGGGCTTACACCGCGGGCTTGGGGCTTTCGCCCCTCGTTCCTCGGGGCTGGGTGGCCTCGAAACCGAGCCTTGCACGCGGTCCGATCCTCAGCGCTCGAGATTCAGGCTCGAGGCCTCCCCCAAGGCATGCAGCCAGATGTCGTGCTCGCCCGACAGCTCACGAGCAGTCTCGAACACGCGGCGATGATGCGTGAACAAGATGACCTGTGTTCGCTTCGAGAGCTCGGCCAGCACCTCCAACGTGGCGCGTGAGCGCTCGTCGTCGAAGTTGATCAGGATATCATCGACGATGAAAGGCATCGGCTCGACACGCTCGAGGTGCTGCTCGAGCGTCGCCAGGCGAAGGGCGAGGTAGAGCTGGTCACAGGTGCCCTCGCTCATGCCCGCGACGGGCACGCGTTCACCGCTGTCGCGCACTCCGACCAGGATCGGGCGCTCCTTGTCGTCGACGTCCTCGACCAGGCGCTGGAAGGAGCCGCGCGTCAGATGGACGAAGAGGCCCTCGGCGCGTCGGAGCACGGGCGCCTGATTCTCCTGGCGGTAGCGATCGATCTCACGACGGAGCAGGGCGGCGGCGAGCCGGAGTCGGATGTACTGTCGGACGCCGGTGTCCAAGGTCGCCACCAGAGCTTGCCAGCGCTCGGCGAGCTCGGCCGAACGGGCGCTGCCATCCATGCGGTCCAGCTCGGCTTGCAGAACACCGAGCTGCGTGTACAGATCGTTTCGCTGCGCTTCCGCCTGTTCCAGCTCTCTCCCGATGCGCACCAAGCGCTCCTCGAGCGCGGCCGGCGTGACACCCGTCGCTCGCCTTTCGAGCTCCTCGAGATCCGCCCCGTCACCGTCCTCCAGGAGCAGCTGCTCCAACCTCTCCAGCTCCAGCCGCAGCTCACGACGCTCCGCCGAGTGGCGCTCGATCGCTTCCAGGTCGTCCTCGTCGCCGCAGCGTGCCTCGGTCCGGAGTGAAGCGATGCGAGCTTGAATCGTCTCCACGGTGGACTCCGCGTTGTTCAGCTCCTGACGCTGTTCCCGAATCTGCAATCCGTTCTTCTCGCGCAGGGTCTCGCGACGCCTCGCCTCCTCGAGCTGCGTCTTGAGCCGGCCCAGGATCACCTCCACCGGCAGCTCCGCCAGATCGGCCGCCACCTGGCGAGCGAAGGCTTGGACCTCTTGCTCGAATCGACGTGCGTCGTCGTCGATGCCGGCCACGCGGCGCTCGTTGGTCGCGGCCTTGTCCACCAGGTCGAACAGGCGGGTCAGGTCGCCGACGAGCTCGTCCGCCTGCTCCGCGCTCAGCTCGGCCGGCAGCGCCAGCTCGGTTCGCAGCGAGTCCCATTGCAAGTCCCAACGCTGCTGATCCGCGTTTCGACGCGCGAGCTCTTCGGTGTGCCCGGTCTCCTGCTGCTTGCGCTCCCGCAGGTCTCGCTCCAGATCCGCGCGAGCCCGTCGGCGCTGATCCTCCTCTTCCAAGCGCTGCTCGGCCCGCGCTCCCCACTCGAGGAGCGAGAGTGGATCGCCGGGCGCTTCTTCACCCAGAAGCTCGGCCAGTCGAGCTCCGAGCGCTCGGCGCCGATCGGCCACGGCTCGAAGGCGGCCCGTGAGGTCTTCGAGACGGGGCTGCTTCTCCAGAACCTGCCGGCGACTCTCCAACCAGGCGCCCATCTCGCTCGGCGAATGAGGCTCGAGACCCGTATCGGCCCACAAGCCTCGCCACTCGTCGGCCCATCGGTCGCGATCCGCCTGCAGAGTCGCGGCCACCTCGTCCGCGTCGGCCAAGGCAGTGACGCAGCGCTCGCGACGCACTCGCAACGACGCCGCTTGATGCACACGATCCGCTTCCCGCCGCAGTCGATCGGCCAGCTGGTCCGCCGCCCGAAGAGCGGCCTCGAAGCGCTCGGCGGCCTCGCCATCGGCACCGTCCTTTCGTGTCGCTTGCCAGAGTGCATCGCGCTCGCGACGCGCGGCCAGCAGCTCGTCTTCGCTCGGAACGGAGCCACCGGCCTCGACCTCTCCCAGTCGCACGTCGAGCTCGGCAAGCTCGGTCGTGAGCTTCTCGCGGGCGGTCGTCTCGTGACGGCTCCGATCGCGAATCTCCAGCTCGCGCTGCTCGAACAGAGCGACCGACGGCGCCGGAGGCGCGGCGAGGCGGGCGAGGGATTCCAGATCGCGTGGACCGAGCGGCATCCGGGCGAGCGCTTCTGCGAGCTGTCGCCGCTCGCGTTCCACTTGGTGGTGGAGCTCATGCCACTCGGCGTCGAGGTCGCCCGCCCGCTGGGCGGCTTTCCAGGCGGCTCGCAGCTCGTCGCTCGGCGGAGGTGCCGGCGTCTCGGTCCAACATTGATCCAAGCGCGTGAGTGCTTCCCGACAGCGCGAGAGCGCCTCTTGCTCCTCGGCAATGCGCTCGTCGACGCGTCGTCGCTCCTGGGCGTGCTTGAGGAGTCGGGCGCGCCGCTCCCAGGCGGGCCGCAGGAGCTCGACTTGCCCGAGATCGAGATCCGGTCGAACTCGACGAAGAAGATGGCGGGCTTCATCGAGCTGTCGTGCTTCCTCGCGCAAGATGCGAGGCCGATCGGCCTGAGCCTTCTTGTGGCTCCCGTGGGATTCGCGGAGCGCATCGAGGCGCTCGGCTTGCTCGAGGACAGGCTTGGGCCCGACCAGCTGCTCGAGCTCGTGCTCCAGCTCGGAGAGCCGCTTCAGCGCGCGGCTCTGCAGCTCGAGCGCCGATTCGAGACGACGCTCCGCATCCTGACGTCGCGCCGCGAAGTCGGGGGCGAGCTCGATCACGTCGCCCGAGGCCATCAGGCGTTGCTGGAGCCTCCGGCGGCTCGCGAAGCGAGGCAGTGCGCGTTGGAGAGATTGGAGCTGGCGCCGTTCAGCCAGGAGCGCTCCCACGGTCTGCTCGATGCCGGACAAGCGATCTCCGACGACCTCTCGCTCCTGACGTCGCTCCTCCCATTGGCGCGCGGGCAGCGAGGCCTCCTTGAGGGCCCGCCGCGCTTCGTCGAGCGCCGACAGAGTCTTGTTGATCGAGGGGTTGGAGCCACGAGCCTTGAAGAGCGCCTCCGCGTCGGTCTCGAGCTGCGAGAGAAGTCGTCGCAGCCGACCGGCACCCACGCCGGCCGAGAACAGCGCTTGCCCGACCTCGCCTTTTTGCTGCAGGAGATCCTCGCCTCCACGAATCAGCGTGGCGTGGTCGATGCCGAAGAGTGTTTGAAAGAGCTGCTCGCCGACTCCCGTGAGGAACCGTGCCAACGCATCCTCGGGGAGTGGCGTCTCGTCGGGTCCCAGCAGCGTCCGTTTGCGGCCCTTCTTGCGCACGATCTCCAGCTCGGTGCCGTCGGAATGCCGCAGTCGTCCGCCGACGCGGAGCTGTGGGCTCGGGTGCCGAAAGTCGTCGGAGGTCGAATGCGGGAACCCGTACAGCAGCGCCTTCAGCGCGCGCAGCGTGGAGCTCTTGCCGGCCTCGTTCTCGCCGAAGATCACGTGCAGGCCCGCCTGCCCGTCGGAGAGATCGAGGGTGCGGTCGGCGAACGGGCCGAATGCCTTCAAATGAAGCTCGCAGATCCTCATCCCTCGGGCTCCTCGGTCGCCAGCCGATGGAGCAGCAGCTCCTGGACGTCCTCGAGGACCGAGGCGAGCGACTCCGAGGCGGTCGGGTCGAGAAAGTCCTCGCCCGCCAGAACGTCGCTCGGCAGCTTCTTGCGCAGGTCGGCCAGCTCCGGTACGAGCGAGGCGAGCTCGTCGGAATGCTCCCGGAGCCGCTGGATTGATCGCACCAGGCCACCGAGGGCTTCGTGCTCGGAGAGGAGATCCGACAGGGAAGCCGCGCGGCGCGTTGCCAGCTCGACTCGCTCGATCCACACGCCATCCCCGCCCAGGCCGGTCGCGATCTGTCGGATGCCTTGCTTCCAGTGCTCGCTGCGCGCGTGCAGCTCGGCATGGGCCAGGCCGGCGCCCGTCAAGGTGACGCGCACGCCGAGCGGACGACCCTCCGCCGCCGCGATCACGTGGCCGAGCTCCGGCTCCACGCGATCCAAGGCTTCCTCCGCGCTCTCGGCGTCGGCGACGTCGACCGCGCACCTCGCCCAGCGGAACACGTCGCAGTCGCGATGCTCCACCGACGTCACGTCGCCCCCGTCGATGGTCACCAGCGACGCACCCTTCGCGCCCGTTTCCTTGATGTGCCGGCCCTGGAGATTGCCCGGGTAAACGATCCAAGGGTCCTCGGTCACGACCTCACGCTGGTGCACGTGCCCCAAGGCCCAGTAGGCATACCCCTTCGAGCGAAGCACGTCGAGCGATGTCGGTGCGTAGTCGTCGTGTCCGGGTCGGCCATCCAGATTGGTATGGAGGAGACCGATGTCGAAAAGGCCGGTGATCGCATCGGGGTAGCCGGCGGCAAGGTCCTCGGTGACCGCTCGCGTCGCGAAGCCGCGGCCGTGAATCGCGACGCCGTTCTTCTCATCGAGCACCGTCTCCGCCTGCCGGGTGGAGAACACGTGCACGTTGGCGGGTGGCCGCAGCACCTTCGTGATCTGGCTCGCCGCGTCATGGTTACCAGCGATCAGGTAAGCGCCGATCCCTTCGTTGGCCAGGCGCGACATCTGATCGACGAAGAAGAGCCCGGTATTGTAGTCGCGCCAATCGCCGTCGTAGAGGTCGCCGGCGAGGAGCACGAAGGCGACCTCTTCTTCGATGGCGAGCGAGACGAGGTTGGCGAACGCACGGCGAGTGGCGCCACGAATCTCCTCGACCGGAGCGCCCTCATAGCGCTCGAGCCCGCGCAGAGGGCTGTCGAGGTGCACGTCCGCTGCATGAATGAATCGAAACATCGCCACCGCCCAAGTCACTCACCCGAATGTTCGGGAGATGTTAACACGACGGTGGCGTGCAAGCCAAGCCGACGCGGCGGCGACGACGAGAACTTGGCTCCGAGGGCTGCGAGGTCTAGCGCTTGGACGCTGCGGCGGAGCGGAGCTCATACTCGAACTTCAGGTCCTCCCGACCGGCCTCGTCCCAGACACGCGCTCGGAGCACGTCGCCTTCGCGCGCGTAGCGGATTCAGAATCATGAAGACGAAGTGGATCCATGGAGAGCTCAGGCGTCGTTACAGAAACGCACAGTCAATCGAGTCACCCACGAGGAGTCATGAGATGTCGGTCAAGCTGTCCGGCGGCCTGGGGGCTCTCACTCGAGAATCACCGAGCCCCGAATGACCCGGTTGCTGACCTCGTTCACGACATCGATCCGGAGCCCTCCCAACCACCGATCGAGATCGCAACCGGCGGCTGCGGCGAGGGCGAGAGCGATCCTTTGGCCCACCACCGCCACCTGGAGGAGGCCGACCAGCCCCCCCGTCCAGTCGAGCCCGGCGTCATCGCCAGTCAGGTTCACCAACCAGCTCCGAGCACCGAGGGCATCCCAGCCGCCGTCCAGCTCGCGGGCTCGTTGCAAGCTCGCCACGTCCGGTGCCAGCATCGTGATGAGCGTTTTCTCGTCGACCCGAAACATCTCGAGATGGTTGAACTCCTCGAGACACTGCGACTGCGAGTCGAGCCCATACTCCTTGAGCTTGGCGGAGACGTAGTGCGCGATCGGCAGGTACGGGCCGCTCGCCAGCACGACGAAGCGATCGCGCCCGTCCGCCGCCGCTGACGCAGCCTCGGTGATCGGACGACGGCTGGCGGCGATCGCCTCGGACACCGCGTCCGCGAGGTTTGTCAGGTCGGCTTCTCGACCCCGAGTGGCCTCCAGAGCCAACCACTCGGCCAGGAGCGCCGCCAAGAAGGTCTTCGTTTGAGCGATCTGATGGTGGTACCCCGGGTAGACGCCGTCGGCCAACGCTTCGGGCGGGCTGGTCTCGAGCAGGAAAGTCTCGGTCGCTTCTTGCGTCAATGCGGAGCCCGCGTTGTCCGTGAGGGCGACCACGCGCGCACCGGCTTGCCGCGCCAGCCGAGCGGCCTCGATGGTGCGAGGCGTGCGCCCCGAGATGCTGGCACAGAGCACGAGATCATCAAGTCCGAGCCGGGGCGCCCACCAGCGCATGTCCATCGAGCGAGCCGCGGTCACGGAGTCGGCACCGACGAGCCGCGCTTGCCACGCCGCCGCTTCGGCGGCGAAGGCCATGTCCCCGCAGCCGACGAGAAAGACGCGCTCGCAGCCTGCGAGCTCTCGCGAGGCCCACTCGGACCGCCCCCGCTCGAGGAGTCGGCGCAGCAGCTCGGGTTGCTCGGCGATCTCGGTCTCGATCCACGGCTCGGACATCGAGGGCCTCCGCGAAGTCAGGACAGACTCAGCCCTTCACATAGCGGTCGAACCAATCGACCATCTCGGCGATGACGTGCAGCACCGACTCCTCGGCTCTGTATCCATGTCCCTCGTGCGGGAGCGTCACGAGCCGCACCGTCGCTCCGTGTCCTTTGAGCGCGTCGAAGAAGCGCTCGGACTGCAGCGGCTGTGTGCCCGGGTTCGGATCGACCTCGCCGTGGATCATGAGCAAGGGCCGCTTCACTTGGTCGGCGAACAGAATCGGGGACATGGCGAGGTAGGTGTCGCGCGCTTCCCAGAGCGTTCGGCGCTCAGTCTGAAAGCCGAAAGGTGTCAGCGTACGGTTGTAGGCACCACTCCGCGCGATGCCAGCGCGAAAGAGCTCGCTCTGGAGGAGAAGTGTCGCCGTCATGGTCGCGCCATAGCTGTGACCGCCGATGCCGACTCGCTCGGGATCGGCGACGCCTCGCTCGCTCAGGTATCGGATGGCCGCGTCGGCGCTGCTGACGACCTGCTCGACGTAGCGATCGTTCATGTTCTCGGGATCGCCGATCACCGGCATGGCCGCGTCGAGCAGCACCGCGTAGCCACGGAGCAGGAAGAGGAGCGGCGAGGGGCCGGCCGGACGCACGAAGCGATGCGGCGAGGAGGTCACTTGTCCGGCCGTATCGGCGTCGAGGTACTCCTCGGGGTAAGCCCAGATGATCAGCGGCAAGCGCGTGCCCTCACGGTAGTCGGGCGGCAGGTACAAGCTGCCCGAGAGGTCGACGCCATCCTCACGCGAGTAGCGCACGATCTCCTTCTTCACGCCCGCGAACTCGGGTGCCGGGTCGGGATGCTGAACCAGCACGGTCGGCGGCGCTCCGTTGTCCAAGCGGCGCAGCCGATAGCACGGCGGTGAGTCGGGGCTCTCGCGCAGCGTCAAGATCTCGGGGCGCCGTCCTCGCAAACCCAATACGTACTCGAAGCAATCGGGGTCGCACTCCCACAATCTCGTGCTCTCGAGCGACTCGAGGTCCAATCGATCGAGGAAGGGACGGTTGCCTTCGGGGCTCGCACCGCCGCCCGAGAGGTAGACCGCACCGTCGTCGACGCGGATCACCGACCGTCCGGCCGGGTCCACGACCGAGAGCGGTCTTCCGGGGTCGCTGTAGGCGTCGCGCACGCTCAAGTCCCAGAGCAGTCGCCGCTCGCCGCCGGGGTGGAGCTCGCAGATCCAAGAGCGGTACCAGTATCGATCGCGGTCGTACTCGGACACCAAGGCCCGGCCCGGCTGCTCCAATGACTCCACGCCGACGCAGCGATGCTCGATGCGCATCAGCTCCTCGGGCTCGCCATCGAAGGGGGCGTTCCAGCGTACCAGTCGATCTCGCTCGGGAACTTCGCGCTTGGGATCACCGTCGTCGAGCGCTTCCATCCAGAGCAAGGTGCTCGGTGCATTCGTCTGCCAGGCGATCTGACGCCGGCCTCGCGGGACGCCACCGATGGGGATTTCCTCGAGGAGCGGCCGTTGAGCGATCTCACAGACCAGGCGCCCATCGAGATCCCACACCTCGAAGCGCTCCGGGAAATGGCTGTCGGGGAGTCGATACGAGTACGGGCGCTCGATGCGCGAGACGAGCAGCCAGTGTCCGTCCGGCGAAGGACTGAATCGACGATAGTTGGCCGCGTCTCCCAGGGGAGTCACGACGCCCGAGTCCCAGTCCATCCGAACGACTCGCGATCGGAGCGACCATTCGTACAGTGCCTCGTCGTGGGGATCCTTCAACAGATCCGTGAAGGTCCGGACCTGGGAGATCACGCCTTCGGAGTCGTGCACGTTCGGCCCGGGTGGCACGGGTGGACGCACGGGCGCCTCGCCACGATCGTCCGGCACCAGTCGAACCAGCAGCGTGCGACCGTCCGGCAGCACGCTCACCGGCTGGCGTCCGACGGAGTTGAGCGGTGCATCGAGCAACCGCTCCAACCCACCGGATTCGACGCGCCCACCCCACAGCTCGACGCGATCTTCTGAGGTCAGCGTGACCAGAAAGCGGGTCTGATCGGGCGACCAGAGGAAGTGCCCGAGGTGCGTCCCCGGAGGCAACGGGAGCTCGCGGCGCTCACCGGTGTCGATGTGACGAAGAGCGAGCCCCACGAAGCTGCGTGGGCCATGAGGTGCCGCATTCTTGGGGTTGATGCGCCGACCGGCCAGTCTCCAGAAGGGAGTGGCCAGATCCTCGAGGGGCGGTAGCCCGGCGCGCATCACCTCGAGCAGATGATCGCCGCTCGGTGAGAGCGCCAGGAACGGTGGCGGTGGCGCCAGAGCAATCCGCTCGAGCAGCGGATCCGGCCGGCGATACCCGGCCCCGGACGTCGCCATGGTGTGAGATCTCCAGTGAGGGCACGAAGCGATCGAGGGACTCTACCACATGCCGAAAAGAACCGCGTCGCAGGGAACCGCGCGCAAAGCGAGCGGCGCCCGCGTCCGCACGTCGGAGGTCGTCCCTCGCCCACGACGAACAAGTCCCGCCCAGGAACGACCTGCCCCCAAAAGAACCGCGCGCAAAGCAAGCGGGACAACGGCGATGTCCAAAGCCAAGCGCGTCCCACCGCGAGCGAAGCAAGCGGCACCCGCGTCCGCACGTCGGAGGTCGTCCCTCGCCCACGACGAACAAGTCCCGCCAAGGAACGACCCGGCCCCAAAAGAACCGCGCGCGAAGCAAGCGGGCCAACGGCGATGTCCAAAGCCAAGAACGTACCACCGCGAGCGAAGCAAGCGGCACGACACCCGCCCCCTACCCCTCCACCAACGCCTCGATCTCGTCGAGCAATCGCGCGACGCCCGCGTCCTTCTTCACGACCTCGCGGCTGCGGCTCATTCGCGCGAAGCGCCGGGCGGCGTCGGCCTCCGCTTTCCCGGCCTCCAAACGCAGGATCCATCGCAACACCTCGCGACGCAGCGCCGGGTCGGACGACGCGGGAACGTCGATCGCGTCGAGCACGTCGTGAGCCTTCTCCGTCTCCCCTAATCGCCAGGCCGCGACGGCCGCAGCGACTCGGAACGTCGCCTGAACGGGATGATCACGCAACAGCCCCTGCAGGCGATCGCGCGCCCGCTCGTAGGCGTCCTGGTCTTGACCCGGCGCCGACACTGCCGTCCACGCGGTCTCGTAGTCCGTCCAGTCCCCTGCCATCCGGTCGGCCGCCTCGAGGAGCGCGGGCCAATCCTCTCGCCCCTGCAACGCCTCGAACCGACGATCGCTCTCCAACATCTCGCGAGCCACACCGCCGACTTCGACACTTCGATGGAGCCACACCATCGCCTGCTCGAGAGCCGCTTCACGCTCCCTTCCCTCCCCGAGGGCGGCAGCGCGCACGAGAAAGTCCGCCGTCATGAGCTGCTCTCCCGATCGATCGCGATAGTTGTTCCCGAGATGCTCTGCTTCGCGGCGCGCCGCGTCCGCTTCGCCGTCGGCGAGGAGGAGCTCGATCAAGAGCCACTCGTGCTGGGCGGCGATGAAGCGGAAGCTCGGATTCGTCGGCTCGGCCTCGGTAGCTTCTCGCCAGTACGTCAACGGCTGGGCGAGCGCTTCGCGGGCGCTCCTCCAGCGCCCGCGCGTATAGTCGAGCCACGCGAGGCGGTATTGCGCCTGAACCAGGAGCTGGTAGCTATCGCCGTCGTCGGGCGCCTGGTCGACCAGCCCTTCGGCCAGAGAGAGTGCTTCGCGATACACGGGCTCGGCGCGCTCGGGATCTCCACCGGCCTCATAGGTGAGCCCGAGGTCATCGAGGATCGCGGCTCGTAGACGGCGATAGTCGGCGTGTTCCGGATTCCGCTCGACCAGTCGGGCGACGTCGTCCAAGGCCGCGGAGAGCTCTCGCTCGGCCCGGGCGAGATCGCTCGCGTCCCGTGAGATGCGCCCGATGTTCTGGCGCGCGGTGGCGCGGTCCTCGACGAAGCCTTCGACCTCCGGCCGCTCCTCGATCAACGTCGACATCAGCCCGCTCACACGCTCGTAGTCGGCGATCACGGACTCCCCGTCCCCCGCCCACTCGCTCATGCGCGCTCGATTGTTGATCGCCGCCGCGAGCTGGCGACGGTAGTGCGGGCTCGCCGGGAAGGCAGTGACGATGTCATCCAGCAGCTCGATGGCGCGGTCGAACTGAACGCGGGCCTCCACGTAGCGATCCTGATCTTCGAGCGCACCGGCGAGCCCGGTCGCCGTCGTCGCGAGATCGATGCGGGCCTCGTACCAATCGGGTCGGTCGGCACAGATCTGCTCACGCAGCCCCAGCGCTCGGCGTCGACTCTTCTCCGCTTCGACGAGATCCCCACTCTCGCTCGCCGTGAATCCAAGCTGGTCGTGCGTGTCGGCGAGCACCTTGCGACCGCGGTCATCGAGGAGCCCCTCGGCGTGAAGCGGCGTGAGGATCTCCCACGCCCGGCGAAGCGACTCCTGAGCGCGCGAGAGCTCGCCCTGGTTCGAGAGCAGGGAGCCATGGGTCTCCCACGAGATCGCCCGGTCGACCGCGAACGTCTCCCATCGACTCTGCTCGCCGACGCTCTCGACTCGCCGCACGAGCGCCTCGGCCGCCTCGCGGGCTTCGCGGTCTCGTCGCATCTCGGAGAGGATGGCCGTCCGGATCTGGAGCTCCTCACAAGCCGCGCGCTCACCCTCGGCCGTCAGCTCCGCGGACTGAGGCAGCTCCGCCAGATGCGATCGCGTCGCCCGACAAGCCGCGAGGGCTTCCTCGTCGCGACGCAGTTGCGTCAACAATCCGGCGATGGCGAGCTGGGTGCGGGCGAGGTCGATTCGAAGGTGAGGGTCGTCGCGGGCTTCGTCCTCCGTCAGCAAGTCGCGATAGTGCGCGAGCGCTCGCTCGAGCACGCGTCGGCGAATCTCCTCGGATTGCGGCTCGTTGCGCAGGCCCAGGTGCCCGACCTCGTACAGCAGCTCCTCGATCGCTGCGCGCGTGCGACCGTAGTGTCGCTGGGCTCGAGCGCTCTGAGCCTCGGCATCGGCGAGAGCGTCCTTGAGCTGGGTGTTCGCATCGTCGAGGTCGAGGCGAGCCGCGTGCTGCTGCCACGCGAACCCGCTCGTGCCGATGGCGATCGCCGCGGCGAGGACCGTGCCGCCGACGCTCAAAGTCGGATGACGCTGCACCCATCGACGCGCGCGCAAGGAGGCGCTCGGGCGACGGGCCGCGATCGGACGGTGCTGCAGCACCCGCTCGAGATCTTCGGCCATCGCGATTGCCGACGGGTAGCGGCGCGACGGATCCGGATCCATCGCCGTCAAGCAGACCGTCTCGGCCTCCCAGCTCACACGCGCATTGGTCTCGCGCAGCGAGGACGGGTGCCCCGAGACGATGCGCTGACGAAGCGCTTGCGCAGTCTTGGCACGGAAAGGCAGATCGAGCGCGAGGAGCTCGTAGAGCGTCACGCCGAGCGCGTACACGTCGGTGCGCGCGTCGAGGCGATCCATGCTGCCTTCGATCTGCTCGGGCGACATATACGCCAGTGAGCCTGGCTGCGAGCCCGTCTGGGTGATGCGGGCCGCCTCGGCATGGCTCGCCAGGCCGAAGTCGAGCAACAGCACTCGCCCCTCGAGCGTCAGCATCACGTTCGACGGCTTGACGTCGCGGTGCAGAATGCCGCGCGCGTGCACATGCTCGAGTGCCTCGGCGACGCGCCGAACGATGCGCAAGCAGGTCTCGGTCCATCCGCCACTGAAGAGCTCGTCGACGCGCGCTTCGGGTCGACCGACGCGGGTCGCGAGAATCGAGGCGAGGTCTCGCCCCGACAGGCTCGCCGGGTCGCGGTCTCCCAGGTCGGCGATGAGCTCGGCCAGGGTCGCGCCGGGCACCCACTCCATCGCGAAGTACGGAAGCCCTCGCTCCGAGCCGACGGCATAGATCGGCACGATCCCCGGATGCTGCGCGCGTGCGATCGCCTCGATCTCGCGCGAGAAGCGAAGCCGCGCTTGCGGGAAGTAGAGCTGGTCGGGTCGGATCAGCTTGAGCGCGACCTGACGTTGGAGGCTCTCCTGCTCGGCGAGGTAGACGACACCCATGCCGCCTCCGCCCAGGCGACGCAGCAGTCGGAAGTCACCGAGCCGTTCGGGAAAGGCCGCTTCGTGCGACGGCGTCTCGGCGAACCCGATGCCTTGCAGTGCCTTCAGCGAGGCGCGGATCTCCTCGGCATGCTCGGGATGCTCTGAGCAGATGTCGTCGATGGCCGAGTCGCCCTCGACGAACACGCGCGCCAAGCATTCGGCGACGAGGGCCTCGACCGGATCGGGCTGCGTCTCCTGATCCGAGTCCGAGGGCAGTCGAAAGCTCGGATCGAGATTCGGCGGCGTCCGGCGGCCTCCGTCACTCGAGTCTTCGAAGGGACTGTTCTCCGCATCTGGCATCTGGGACCTTCCAAGGCCGTGCCTGGTGACGCGCGACACGATAGCAAATCGTCGCGGCGGGTCGATCCGCGGCTCGCTCCGCTCGCGGTTCCGCGAGCATGGGACCGCTCCGGTCGACCGCTCACGCCGCGCGCGGTTCTCGGGGCCACTTCGCCATCTTTTCCCTTGCGCTCGGTCATCTACCTCGGTAGTACTACCTGAGTAGAACTACCTGGGTAGTAGAGGAGCTTCGATGAAGCGCAAGCGCGATCTCCGGCTCGGCGATCTTCAGCTCGCCATCTTGCAGGCCTTGTGGGACGAGGGCGAGGCGACGGTGACTCAAGTGCAAAAGTCGTTGGCCACCTCGCACGCGTACACGACCGTGGCCACCATGCTCCAGAAGATGGAGACCCGCGGCCTCGTGCACCACCGCGCCGAAGGCCGGCGCTTCGTCTACCGCGCGGCGGTCGAAGCCGAACACGTCACGGACACCATGGTCGACGACCTGGTCCATCGGCTCTTCGGCGGTAGCCTCGAAGCGATGATGACGCACTTGCTCGAGTCTCGTCAGGTGAGTCGTGACGAGCTGGATCGTTTGGAGGAGCTGCTCGAGGCGAGGAGGAAGAAGCGATGATGCCTTCCCTCCTGCCCTCCCTGATCGCCTTGACGGGTGGAATGGCCATCGCCGCCATGCTCGCCGAGCTCATCCAGCGATGGACGAAGAAGGCCAGCTGGCACCGGGCTGCTTGGCACGCCTGTCTGATCGTGACCCTGCTGGTCTCCGTCGCCGAGCTCACGGGCGTCGGCTCGTACCTGGCCCATCGGACGACCGCCCAGACGAGAGCCGAGGCGACCGCACCCCGGACGCCCGTGGCGGACCCGCTCCAGAGACCTGCCCGCCGCTCACCGACCGTTCCCGTGATCCGTGCCCCGTATCCGGAGTCGGCTCACGACCTGCGTCCCCCCTCCAGTCCTCGACTGGAAAGTGCACGGGTCGCGGCGCCGGCGCGGCTCGACTCGGTTCCGGCCGCGACTCTCACGCCCGTGGAGCCGAGCCTGACGGCTTGGGTCCTCATCGGAGCCTGGATCCTGGGCGCGCTCTTGTTGACGGTGCACCTGGTGGCTCGACATGTCCTCCTCATGATTCGGATTCGAAGGGATGCGAGCGACGTCTCAGCAACGCTCGAGCACGAGGTGGCCGCCGCCGCCCAAGATCTCGGACTACGACGACCGGTCCGAGCTCGATCGCTGCCTCGTCTTCACGGTCCCGCGACCTCGGGCTTGATGCGGGCTTCCCTTTGGCTGCCGCGGGACTTCGAGAGCTCCTTCTCACTCGAGGAGCGTCGGGCGATCCTGCTGCATGAGGTCTCGCACATCGCGGGACACGATCCGCTCTGGCGAGGCCTGGCGGATCTGCTGCGCGCTTGGTTGTGGTGGCACCCGTTGACTTGGTGGCTGCACCATCGGGCCCGCCACGCGGCCGAGAACGCTGCTGACGAGGCGAGCCTCTTGATGCCGGATGGTCCGAGCATCCTGGCCGGATGCTTGGTGCGCCTGGGCCGCCGGTTGACGGATCCGGTGATCGCGATCGGCTCGCGGGTGATCGGCCCCGGCTACCGATCCGCTCTCGGGCGACGCGTCCTTCGCTTGATCGGCCTTCCCTCGAGCAGCTCCCACGGGCGGCGCGCTTCCCGCGCCCTTCGGTGGACTTGGCTTCCCCTCCTGTGCATCGCACTCCTGACCTCGGGCACCGCCCGCAACCAACTCGGAGAGGATTCGACCATGACGAATTGGAGCTCGACCTGGCGTCACTCGTTCGCCGGCTGGCTCGTCGCTCTCGCGACGGCCCCCGCGGTGGCAGCACAGGAAACCGTGCCCTCCGAAGGCCCTGCCAAGCCAGCGGCTCAGGAAGAGAATCCCCCCCAGGAGAAACGAGCGGACGTGCTGGAGTCACTCCGTGCGTTGGGATACGCGCGGCAAGCCCCACGTGAGGCGGGTGCACGAGAGCGCGTCCCTCGCCAGCTGAGGGAGCTATCGGAGCTCGGGTATCTCGGGCGAACCTCGGATCAAGACTCGAAGGAGAAGCTCGACCCGGGCGAGCTCCAAGCGCTCTCCGAGCTGGGATACCTCGGTCGAACGCAGGACGAGGATCCCGGGCCAGCCGTGGACCCCGCGAACCGGCACGTCCTCTCGCAGCTCGGATACGTCGGCGCCTCCCAGCGCGAGACCGTCGAGTCCGTCGAGCAAGCGATGCAGAAGATCCTGGCGAAGTTCTACTTCGAGGACCTTTTCGGAGAGGCTCCCGACAAATGCCTCGACGTGGCGGATCTCATCGCCGTCGCGGGCTCCCACGACAATCTGAAGACGCTGATCGAAGCGAATGTTCTGAGAGGTTCCGAGGACAACATCTTGCTCTACGGTAGCTGGGTGGTCTGCGGTGGCTCGGAGGAGTATCAGAGCCAGCTCGAGGAGTTCTTGACCGATCTGTCGCGATTCGCGGACAGGGAGCCCGACGATCCTCGCGACCTTCCCGCCGGATCGCAGCAGAGCTTCTTCGACGTCCATGATCTCCTGTCCGAGGGCGACGATGAAGAAGAGCTGGCTCAGTTGATTCGCCTTCACTTGAAGCGGCTCATTCCAGGCGAGCCGATCCAGGTACGGGTTCAGTCCCGAACGATCATCGTCCGAGCCAGCCCGACAGCGATCGAGACGGCGAGTCGACTCTTGACCGAGCTGCGAGCGGCGCTCCTGACGCGAAAGTGGAGTCCGACCGAGGGTCCGAAAGCACCGCTCGGCCGCTACAATGAAGCACTGCTGCTCGCGTATCGGGAGCTGGGCACCCAGGCTCATTTGAGCAGCCGGGTCGGAGAGCTTGGTGCGGGCGACTCGAAGTCGCGACGCGGCGTGCTGCTCGAGATTCGATTCATCGATCGAGCCGGCGACCAAGCCGGTCCCACACCCTTCGAGACGCTAGACGGGAACGCGTTGGCAGCGCTCCAAGACTGGGACCGTGAGTTCAACGGCGGCTCGTCCCGTCGCGTCGTTGCCGTCGTCTCGATCGACCAGACGATCGAAGTGAACTACCTCTCGCAGATTCCCTACATCAGCAAGTTCGATGTGGAGCGAAACGAAGACGTGGTCATCGCCGACCCGGTCATCGACACGATTCACGACGGGCTCGTGCTGTCGATCACGCCTCGTGCCATCGATGCGAACGATGCCACGCGCCTCGACTTCGTGCTCAACGTGCAGAAGGTCACCGAGCTGCGCGAGGAGCAGAGAGAGCTCATCCCCGGGACATCGCCCGTGACGATTCAGGTTCCGACCTTGACCAGCCGAGAGCTGTCGAGCACGGCCACGACCGAGGCGGGCGTGTTGATTCGCGTCTCCGCTCCCGTCGATTCACGCGAAAACACCCCCGAGCTCATCCTCGTTCGCATCGTCCCCCTCGACGAGAACGGCACCATCGTCATCGATGCCAAGTAAGGACGGCCGAGACCTTCCGACGCCGGTGACGGGAGATCCGTCACCCGCGTCGAAAGCTCGAGTGATCCGTTCGGGCCGCCCCTAGATGATCGACAGGCTCTCCAAGACGCTTCGCAGCTCCTTCACGGCTCGCCGCATCCTCGGCTCGTCGATTCCAGCGTAGCCGAGGAGCAAGCCTCCCCGCCGGGATCGCCGGAGACGGAACATCGACAGTGGCAAAGTCGTGAGGCCACGCACGGCGGCGGCTTCGGCGACGACTCGATCGTCGATGCCGGGTGGTAGCCAGCCGATCACATGAAGTCCGGCCTCTTGATGTCCGAGCTCGATCCAAGGGGAGAGCTCCCGGGCCACGTGCTCGCGAAGGGCCTCGAGCCGCACGCCATACAAGCGCCGCATGCGTCGCACGTGCCGCGCGAAGTGCCCTTGCTCCAGAAAGTCCGCCAGCAGGGCTTGGACCAAGGTCGGCGCGTGCTCGCCCGCCACGACGCGCGCCTTGGAGAAGGCCTCCACCAAGTCGGACGGCACGACCAGGAACCCCAGCCGCAACGCCGGCGCCAACGTCTTCGAGAACGTGCCCAGGTAGAGCACGCGTCCCTCGTCATCGAGGCTGCTCAGAGCGGGAAGAGGCGCTCCCGAGTACCGAAACTCGCTGTCGTAGTCGTCCTCGAGGATCCAGGCTCCGGCTCGGCGAGCGATCTCCAGCAGCTCGAGGCGTCGAGCGGCGCTCAGTGAGCCGCCGAGCGGGAACTGATTGGACGGCGTCACGGAGATGAGCCGCGGAGGCACTCGTCGACCGCGCGTCGAGACTCGCATCCCTTCCCCGTCGACCGGGACCGGCACCAGCCGCGCGCCGGCCGCCAAGAAGGCATGCCGCGCGCCTCGATATCCCGGGTCCTCGACCCAGACGGGATCGCCTTCGTCGAGCAGGACGCGCGCCACCAGGTCCAACCCCTGCTGCGAGCCTTCTACGATGAGGACGCGACCAGGCTCACACCGAATGCCCCGGGCCCGCTCCAAGTACCGCGCTACAGCTCGCCGAAGCCCTTCATGCCCGAGTGAGCTGCCGTAGGTCCACAGCTCCGAGGAGGGTTGTCGGAGACGATGGGCGGCGAGCCGAGCCAAGATGCGGTGGGGCAATTGATCGAGGGCCGGCACACCGGGCACGAAGGGGCGCGGCGGCTCGAGCCTCTCGACGACGTGTATGGGCAGACGTTCCAGGCGCCGGCCTCGTCGAGACAAGCGGCGTCGCGCACTGCGTTGTTTCCCGGGGCTCGATCGGGGCCGTCGGCTGCCGAGATCCCCGGGAAGCGACTCGACGACGAAGGTCCCGGATCCCCCTCGACCCTCGAGATAGCCCTCGGCGGCGAGCTGCTCGATGGCTTGAAGCACGGTGTTGCGCGAGACGTCGAGGTCGATGGCCAACGCGCGCGTCGACGGAAGGCGAGCGCCCGGTGTCAGGACGCCTCGCAGGATCGCGTCGAGGAGGGCGGCATAGAGCTGACGGTGCAGCGGCGCTTCGCCTCGTCGGTCGAGCGTGCAGGTGAAGAGCCAGTCGGATGCTGCCATGCAATTGGTACCCTCGAGAATCCAGTAAGTGGATCTTGTGAGCATACCACTCGAAGCTAGACTCGGGAGCGGTCTCGCCGGACGCCCTCGAAAAGGAGCCTTGCCATGCGTCACTCGCTCATCTTGCTGGTCGGAGTCGGACTCGTTCTCGGTTGGACAGCTTTGGCTCAAGACGCGGACTCGCTCATCGGTCAGAAGAAGAAGCCCTGCACGATTGCCGAGCATCGACAGTTCGACTTCTGGATCGGCGAGTGGGACGTCTTCGACCGCGCCGGCAACCAGATCGGCACCAACCGCATCGAGGCCAAGCTCGGAGGCTGCGTGCTGCACGAGCATTGGAAGGCCCAAGGCGGCGGCAGCGTCGGTGAGAGCTTCAACATCTACGACGGCACGCGCGGTGTTTGGCATCAGACTTGGGTCGACAACCAAGGCACGTTGCTGATGCTGGAAGGTCGCCTGAAGGAGGGCGCGATGGTGCTCGAAGGCAAGACCCAGAACGCGACCGGCCACACGCTCCACCGCGTCACCTGGACACCGAACGCCGATGGCAGTGTTCGTCAGCACTGGCAGTCTTCCCAGGACGGTGGCACGAGCTGGAGCACGGCCTTCGACGGCAAGTACGTGCGTCGCTGAGATTCGTCGGGGGAGGATTGCGTCCCGATTCGTCGGGGCGCGCTCGTGCGCGCCCGTGTTTGGCGGTCTGGTAGGCAAGCGCGGTCCTCCTCCGACGCATTCTCTTGGGGCATGCTGCGCTCGCAGTTCGTGGCGCACCGGATGGACGACCGCGCTCGCCTTCGCCGGGTGCATTGATCGATCTCCGACAGCACGCCCGGGATTCCCAGCTGGGAGTTGCAACCGCTGGTCGGCTCAGACAGGATCGCAAGCCACTCGATCTCCAGGAGGGTTCCCGAGTGGCGACTTCGCCGATCCTGATCATCAAGACCGGCTCGACGATCCCGAGCCTGATTCCTCGCCGCGGTGACTTCGAGACATTCTTCGCGGAGCGACTCGGTCGCCCGCTGAGCTCGCTCGACGTGCGCGACGTGTCTCGGGGCGAGGCGCTGCCCGGTCCGGCCGGAACGGTTCCGGCCATCGTGACGGGCAGCCCGTTCGCGGTGCACGATCGGGCCGACTGGTCCGAACAGACCGCGGCCTGGTTGCGGGAGGCCATCGATGCCGGCCGTCCCGTCCTGGGTGTCTGCTATGGCCATCAGCTCCTGGCCCATGCCCTGGGTGGCCAATCGGCTCGCAACCCCAACGGCCGCGAGATCGGCACGCTCGAGGTGGAGATCGTCATCGACGATCCGCTCTTTGAGGGGTTGCCTCGCCCGCTGACCGTCTTCGAGACGCACTCCGATGCCGTGCTCGAGCTGCCTCCCGGAGCCCGGTGCCTGGCGTCCACTTCGAACACGCCCATTCAAGCGATGGCGATCGGAGACCACGTTCGCTCGGTCCAATGGCATCCCGAGTTCGATGCCGACATCCTGCGGGGCTATCTGGAGGCGCGCGCCGGCGAGATCGATGCGGAGCTCGGCAGCGGAGCCTCGGAGCGGTTGCGGGCGGAGATCCGCGAAGCGCCGGGCTGCGCTCGCCTGCTCGCGAACTTCCTGGAGCACATCGCCAAGGTCCCGGCCCGATGAAGGGTGCGCGCCGGCTCTTCATGGAGCAGGATCATGGCGACGAGCTCGAGTTCCGCTGGCGCGGCGGCGACGTCTCGCGCATCGAGGGGATCAGCGACGCGATGTTGGCCTTCGCGATGACCTTGGTGGTCGTCTCGCTGAAGGTGCCGGAGAAGTGGAGCGAGCTCGAGCTGGTCCTGATTCAGCTCCCGGCCTTCTTCGCCTGCTTTCTCCTCATCGGGTGGATCTGGGTGATCCACTACTACTTCTTCCGCCGCTTTGGACTCGAAGACGGCATCACCATCACGCTCAACGGCTTTCTGCTCTTCTCGGTCCTCGCCTACGTCTTCCCGCTCAAGTACCTCTTCACGGCGTTGATCGGACAAATGACGGGAGTGGGCGACCCGGAGTATTGGCGAGCCTACTGGCCCCCTGACGAGGCCGGCCGAGAGAAGATGATGCTCTTCTACAACGTCGGCTTCACCGCCATCTTCCTCTGGTTCACGCTGATGTACTGGCACGCCTGGCGTCAACGCGATGCGTTCGACCTCAACCCGCCCGAGCGGTCGATCTGCCGCGGCGCGTTGCGGGCCAACGCCGCGATGGTGCTGCTCGGCTTGCTCTCGATCGGAATGATCTTCGTCCACACGGGCTACTCCGGAATGGTCTTCTTCGCCATCGGCCCCATCCAGGGCATCCTCGGCTGGCGCAACGGCGTCCGAGTCAGCCGAGAGTTCAAGGAGTGGAAGGCCGCTCGAGTCGAGTAGCGCCCGAAGCCTCGCGCGCGAACCGGCGCTTGCCGTCCCGCGGCATCTCGCGAGGCTCGCGATTCACTGCTTCCCCGACCGCTCTCCGCGAGACCCACGATGCCGATCGACCGAGACACTCTGCAGCGTTGGCTTGTCGAGCGACGTACCCGCTTCGAGCGGTGGCGTCGCGACGAGCGACGCGCGACGACCTTGGCCGTCGGGCTCCTCTTCTTCAGCTTTGCATCAGCGGTCGCGGCCAACAACTCCTGGCTGCCCGGCGCGTGGTCGACCTGGCTCACCGGCTCCTTGCTCGCCCTCGCCTGCGCAACGACTTGGCGAGTGCGAGCGACGCGCCGTCGACGAGCGGCCCGGTACTCGGTCGAATGGCTCGAGAGTGCAATCGCCCGTCTCGAGGATCGCTTCGATCTGGGTCAACCCGACGGTGCCGAGTACGGGGAGGACGCACATCCCTTTGCTCGCGATCTCGATCTCTTCGGGTCCGGCTCTCTCTACGAGCGCGTCGCCGCGACACACACCGTGCTCGGCCGCGACGCCCTGGCCGCTCTGCTGCGTGGCGACGACCTGGCCCCCCTCGTCGATCGGCAGGCTCTGATTCGGGAGCTCTCGGAGGCCTGGGAGCTGCGTGAGGATCTCGAGCTCGCCTGGTGCACGCTTCGAGATCGCAACCCCAAGGATGCCCGGGAGCTCGACCGCCTCGAGCGCGATACGCGGTCGCTGCTCGAACCCGCACCCGCCTGGCTCGCCGATCCTCCCGGCCCCCTGCTGACGAGAGTGAAGTGGATCGGCACGAGTCTCGGTACCCTCGCCGTCATCGGCACCTTGACTCACCTCTGGCCCTTCAGCGTCTTGCTCGCCGTGTGGGCGGCCCTGCTCGGAGTCCTCGCGCTGGTCTCCGGCCCGGTCGGCCAGCGCATGGGCGCCTTCGAGGTCTTGCGCTCGACCTTCGAGGCGTGGTCGACCGTCCTCTCGCGGCTCGAAGCCTGGCAACCAGAGAGCGCTGAAGGGCGTCGGCGTGTCGCGGTACTGCAGGAGGGGTCGGCGACCGCGTCGGCCGTGATCCGCCAGCTCAAGGCCCGCGCCGATCGCCTGTCCTGGCGGCGCAATACCTTCTTCGCTTTCACGATCAACGTGCTCTGGCTCTGGGATCTTCACGCCTGGGCGTCACTCGCAAGCTGGTGGCGGCAGCACGGACATCGGGTGCCGCTCTTGTTCGAGGCCGCGGCTCGTCTCGAGGCGGAGGTCGCGCTGGCGAGCTACGCGGCCGGCGTTCCGGAGGCCTGCACACCCGAGGCCGCGCCCGATAGCGAGACCTTCGAAGCGGAAGGCCTCGCGCACCCGCTGCTGCCTCGCTCGGAGCGCGTCGCGAACGATCTCGCACTGACCCGGCGCGGCGAGGTGGCCTTGATCACGGGCTCCAACATGAGCGGAAAGAGCACCTTCTTGAGAGCGGCGGGGCTCGCGGTCGTCATGGCCCGCCTGGGACTGCCCGTTGCCGCGAAGCGATGCCGGCTGCATCCCGAGCTCTCCGTGGTGACGTGCATGCGGGTCGAAGACTCCTTGCAGCGTGGCGCTTCCCGATTCTTCGCCGAAGCGACCCGTCTCGTCGAATGCGTGCGACGCCTCGACGAGGCCCCCGTTACTCTCGTGCTGCTCGACGAGATCTTGGCCGGCACGAACTCGCACGAGCGTCACGCCGCAACCCGAGCTCTCCTCAACACGCTCACCGGACGCTCCGCGCTCACGCTCGTCGCGACCCACGACCTCGCACTGGCCGAGCTCGCCGAAGCTCACCCCGAGCTCGTCTGGGTCGGCCACTTTCGCGACGAGGCCCGCGGCGACGAGATGGTGTTCGACTACCGGCTCCGCCCGGGCGTGCTGCCGACGACGAACGCGATCCGTGTGCTGCGGGCGCTCGGTCTCCCCGGGCTCGACTGAGGGAGATTCGTCGGGCGACTTCGAGATCTGAGCGTTGGATACTCGTCAAGTGTCCGGGAAGCGTGCCCGAAGCGAGTTCGCAACATCCCGACTGAAAGCCGGGCCCTGCTGGGCGCGATTGAAGACCACTCTCTCACCCCCGTTCCTCGCTTGCGTCTCGGCCCGACTTCGTGAGACGCCGTTTCTGGACCCGAGTGACGGACTCCGTTCGCGTCTCTGTTCCATTGGGGATCAGGAGATTGAGGACCACTCTCTCACCCCCGTTCCTCGCTTGCGTCTCGGCCCGACTTCGTGAGACGCCGTTTCTGGACCCGAGTGACGGACTCCGTTCGCGTCTCCGGTCCATTGGGGATCAGTCTTCCTTGGGTCCCAGGTATCCGAGACGGCGCAGGTAGTCGATCTCCCACTCGTGGAAATCACGCCGCTCGACGGCGCGAGCGACCTGTTGCCGGAACCGGATCTCCGAGCGCTTCCAACGAAGGAGCTGCTTCTTGAGTGCCTCGACTCGCTGCGGCTGCTCGCCGGCGAGGTTCGGCGTGGGCCACTCCCCGGCGCGATAGAGCTGATAATCCTTGGGCAGCCGCTCGAAGAGCGCTTCCGGGTTTTCGGCCTTGAGATGCGGTATCACGTAGCCTCGCGCGATCCAAGGCTCGATGGGCGAGATCAGTGTCCACTGCGGTGTTCGCAGGCACCAAGTCTGCGCGTAGGCGTGGGAGGCGAACGCGACCGACGACCACTCGGAATCCTCGCCGAGCAGCAAGGGTCGCAGGCTTCTCCCTTGCATCGGGGGATGCTGGGTCTCCGAGACGCCCATCGTCTCGAGGATCGTCGGCATCACGTCGATCATCTCGACGATCTCCTCGACCCGTCGCCCCTCGAATCGGCCGTCGGGGAACTTGACCAGGAGCGGGATGTGCATCTCGGCCTCGGAGAGCTGAACGCCGTGTCCGACGTAGAAGCCGTCCTCGAAGAAGCTCTCGCCATGGTCCGACGTCACGACGATCAGGCTGCCTTCATACAGTCCTCGAGCGCGAAGCTGGTCGAACAGTCGCTCGACCAAGCCGTCCGTGTGTCGGATTCCGGCGTCGTAGTCGGCAATGAGATCTTCGAGGGAGCGGTACTGCTCGAGCTGCAGGTAGTCGAGGAGACGCAACGAACGAAGGTAGGGTCCTTCATCACCCCAGGACCCGTCCGCAGCGTTCTCCCGCCACTCGCGCTCGAGCTCCTCGGGGGCCTGGTAGGGTCCATGCACGTCGAAGGTGTGCACGAAGAGGAAGAAGTCGTCGTCCGCGTGCCCGTCCAGCCAGCGATCGATGAGCGGCAGCGTTCGCTCGAGGCCCTTCACAGCGTCGGGATCGGCCACGGCCACGTGGTCATCATAGGTATCGAAGCCGTCCGAGAACCCGAAGCTTCCGGCAACGAACCCATTGTCGGTAAAGGCCGCCGTCTCGAAGCCTCGGTCTTGCAGGACCTCGGCGAGCGTGGGGACCTCATCGGCCAACCGATGCTCGTCATGGACGACGCCATGGCTGTCGGGATAGAGCCCCGTCAGCAAGCTCATGTGGGACGGCAAGGTCCAGGTTGCTTGAGCATAGGCACGCTCGAAGACCACGCCCTCCTGGGCGAATCGATCGAGCGCCGGGCTGGTCGGGCGCTCGTAGCCGTAGCTTCCCAGGTGATCGGCACGCAGGGTATCCAAGGAGATGACCACGACGCGACGCGGTGGCCCTTCTCGGTCCGAATGGTCGGACGATCCGCAGCCCGCGATGGCGACCACGATGCCCACCCCAGCGACCCAAGAGAATGGGGCCATCGGTGTCTCCAATACCGGCTGAACCTTCGATGGCTTCCGAACGCCCGAAAGTCCACCAGCTCGTTCATCGACCGCCCTCCTCTCCGGCTTGAGCCCACCGGAGACGGCTTTTTGCTGCACGCGGCGACGCTCTGACGTATAGGAGGGAGCGCCCCCTCACCGTCCGCGCCCGATCGACCGGCCCCGCCCCCCCCCCAAAGAGAAGTGGCGACGATGAATCCGACCCCGACCCGATGGTCCCTCCTGCTCGTGACGATCTCGTGCCTGAGCGCGACGGCTGGCGCCCAGAGCCATGACGAGATCGCGAATCGCATCGCCGACGAAGTTCGCGCCGAGATCCTGCGAACCCAGAATCTTCGAGAGTCCCATGCGGACTGGACGGACCCTTGGATCGTGGAGACGTCCCACTTTCGGGTCCGCTCCCTCGAGAGCTGGCTACTCGTGCACGACCTCGGCCAGGGCCTCGAGCAGATGCACGACCGCTTCGAGGACCTGCTCGCCCCGTCCACCCCGGCACGACCGACCCGCAGCCCAGTCTTCGTCCTCCCGTCGCTCGCCGACTATCAGCAGTTCGGCGACGACCATGGAGACGCGCGCTCGTCGATCTACGGCAGCTTTCACGCCACGGGACATCCGGATCAGCCGGTCGCGACCTATCGCGATGCCAACCTCACGCGCCTCCGAATGTTCGTCACCCACGGCGCGACGTTACAGTTCCTCGAGCAGAGATTCCCCAATCGTGGCACGCCGGCTTGGATCGACTACGGGCTCGCCAGCTACTTCCAGATCGCGTGGGCCTACGGCTACGGAATCTCGGAGCTCCAGCGTCTGCAGGATGAGAATCAGTTCATTCCCCTCGGCCTGTTGCTGGCCATTCAGGTGGACGGCAACAGCTCTTCTCTGACCAGCGCCAATGCCCACGCTCATTTCGTCGAGCTCGGCATGCTGTTCTGGTACCTGCTGCATCATCGCGAAGACACACGGACCGAGCCGGGGGCCAGCGAGCCGGGCCCCTTCGCGAGCTACCTGCGTTCCGCCGTGTCCGGCCGGAACGTCGCACAGCATCCGGTGCACGCCCTGCTGTTCAACGACACGGCGGCGCTGGAGAGCGATCTCCGGTCCTTTGTCTTCCCGAAGATCGAGCGCTGACTCAGCGCTCCTCGAGCCACTGCGCGACGCGGGGATCCTCGCCACCCAGCGACCGATAGGCTCGTAGCTGAACGAGCCCGGCCTCGCGCTCGCCGAGCAGGTCGAGCAGGAGCACGCCGTACAGAAGCCGGGCTTCCGGGTACTCCGGGTCGAGCTGGACCGCGACCTCCAAGGCATCCCGCGCTTTCAGGAAGTTGCGCCGCTCCATCTCGCAGATCGCGATGTCGACCGAGACCGCGGCGCTCGGACCGTCGAGGCGCTGTGCCGTGTCGAAGCAGCGGCGGGCGGCGGCGGCATCATCGGACAGGAGCTTGGCCAGGCCGAGGAGCCGCCACGATCCGACGTCCTCGGGATCGCGCGCGACGGCGGTCTGCAGGTAGTCGGCGGCTCGGCCCTCCTGCTTGGTCGCCATCAGAGAGGCGCCGTACAGCGCCGCCAGCTGCCCCTCTCGCTGCAAGTCGAAACCGCGAACGAGCAGCGTCTCGAGGTCGTCATGCCGCCCGGCATCGAGGTAGACCGTCGCCAGATCGGCCGCGATCTCGACCGAGTCCGACGCGAGGTCATGAGCGGTGACGAGCTGCTTCTCGGCTTCGGAGGCTTTTCCCGACCTGAGAAGTGCACGGCCGAGCAAGGCATAGGAATCCACCCGGGCCGAGTCGGCGCGCTGGGCCTTGCGCAGGGGCTCGATCGCATCGGCAGGTCGATCCTGATCGAGGCGCAGGCGTCCCAGATAGATCTGCGCCAAGTAGGAGCTCTCATCGAGCCCGATGGCACGCTCGAGGCAACCTTCGGCCAGCGCCCACTCACTGGCGACGAAGTGCACCGCGCCTTGACCCGTCCAGACTTCGGCGGCGTCGGCGTCTTGCTGGGAGGCCACTTCGAAGCGACTGAGCGCCTCGGCGTAGTCTTGATTGTCGAAGTAGATCCAAGCCGCACCGACCAAGGCTCGCACCGACTGAGAGTCCAGTTGGCGAGCTTCTTCGTAGTCGGCGAGCGCGACCTCGGTGTTGCCTTGACGCTGGAAGATCTCGGCCCGAGTCTCGTAGCCTTCGGCGTCGGCACAAGGCAGCCGGAGCGCCTCGGTGATCTCGCGCAGAGCGGTCGTCAGGTCCTCGGCCCGAAGTGCTCGCTGCGACTCTTCGAGGAAGCCGAGGTAGCGGATCTCTTGCTCGGTGCGATCAGCAGCGGGCTTGCGGCGCACACGCGCGACGCGCTCGACCAGGGCACTCTCGCCTCCGGCCTCGCTGCTGCCACCGAACATCGAGGCGCCGACCCAGACGGCCAGGACGATCGCAGCCGCTCCCAGGGCACCGAACAGCCAGCTGCGTCGGGCTTCGCTCAGTCCCGAGCGTCCCTTCTTTCGACGGCGCTTCCGCTTCGTGCCCACGCGATCGAGCTGCACGGAGTCGAGCGCTTCGATCATCTCGGCTGCCGACTGGAACCGCTCGTCCTGCTTCTTGGCGAGCGCATGGTCCAGGATGTCCTCGAGGTCGGACGGCGTATTCAGCTCGGGGTAGGCTTCGCCGATGGCCGGCGCGTCCTCGGTGGTCAGCTTGACGAGCACCTCGGTCAGCGTGCTGCCCTGGAAGGTCGGCTCGCCGGTCAGCATCTCGTAGAGAAGGAGCCCGGCCGCGTAGAGATCGGTTCGGTGATCGACCTCACCGGGACCGCATTGCTCGGGAGCCATGTACTGGGGCGTGCCGAGGATGCGCCCGGTCTGGGTCTGAAGGCTCGCCTGCAGCGGCATGTCGACCAGCTTGGAGAGGCCGAAGTCGAGCACCTTGATCGTCTGCTGGCCGTTCGGGTCCATGACCACCATGACGTTCTCGGGCTTGAGATCGCGGTGCACGATTCCCTGAGCGTGGGCGGCTTCGAGCGCCGAGAGAATCTGGCGCACAAGATCGCAAGCGGACTCAGGTGCTTGCCGGCCCTCGTCGGCCAGGAAGGCCTTGAGCGTCTTGCCCTCGACGTACTCCATGGCCAAGTAGACGGTGCGATCGCCTTCGCGGTCGAAGTCGAAGATCTGGATGGCGTTCGGGTGGTTGAACTTTCCGGCCGCGATTCCCTCTCGCTGGAATCGCTGCAGCGATTCTTCGCTCACGTCGAGGTCGCTGTGGAGCACCTTGATCGCGACCCGCTTGCGCAAGCTGACGTGCTCGGCCAGGTACACCCGCCCCATCGCCCCAGCTCCCAGCTCAGAGAGGAGTCGATACTTACTGTTGAGGGTGCGGCCGATCAGAGGATCCGACGAGATGCCCTCGCCCAGTATCTGCGTTCCGCAAGCCGGGCAAAAGCGGACAGGGTCCTCGGCCGATTGGCCACAGTTCGAGCAGTTGATCATCGATCCCGATCCGTCGTCTCTCCGAACCGGGGTCCGGGGAGCCAGTCATCCTGTCGCCGCGACCCGCGGCGTCCACGCCGGGGGATTCTAGCGCCGTTCTGCGTCGGCCTCCAGGACGGGTCGGGCGTGGTCCCGTGTGCTGTCGGTCGAGGCGACATTCTCGTGTACGTGCCCATGAGCGTGGGTCGTTGGAGCGAAGTTGCTGCGACGCCCCCGTCCCTCGACACTCACTTCCGCTTGAAGGCCGTAAAGACGCCGGCACCGAAGGACGCGGCCGAGGGCAAGCTCCCCTCGATGAATGCCTTGAAAGCCGAGAATTCATCCTTCATGCCTTCAATCAGGGCCGACCAAGATTGATCCATCTGGTCCCAGCGCACGTCGACGAAGCCGAGATACTCGAGCCCGAAGACCGAGAGCAAGATCAGGCCGGAGACGATCAGCGTCAGCTTGAGGAATGTTCGCAGCACGTATCCGATCGCCAGTCCCACGAAGAAGCTGAATCCCAGCTTGACCAGGGCCGGCGACCAATCGTGGAGGAGCGAGTCGTCCTTCTCGGCGGACTCGTCCTCGGTGGCGTCCGTGCCGGTCTGGTCCTGTCCCGAGGGGAGTAGCGAGTTCACACCGGGCGGAGGTCCGGTCCGATCGCCCGAGCGAGCGCTTGGACCGCTCGGAGTGGGCTCCGGGCTGCTCATCATCGAAACGCCCTGCCCGATCAGGCCGAGCACGAGGAGGGCTGCCGCTCCACCGAGCAAGAGCTTCTTCCACCGTGGCAGTCCTTTGAGGCCCTCGACGCCTTCTTTCAGGTTTCGGGGCCGCTTCGTCTCGCCGGCGTCGTGTTCGCCCATCGTTTCCTCTCGGAGATCTCGAGTTTGTCGGGCCCTGATGTTAACGCCCGATCGACCCGAGCGCGATCGTCGTCCCAGTTCGGGATTCGCATCCGATCGCCGGAGTTTCCGGCGATGGATCGAGGCCCAAAGCGTCCGTGGAAGCGAGACATGGGGTGCGGTAGGATCGCGCGTCCTGAACGGCGTCCCACCCATGACGACTCGGCGGAGACCTCCCTTGCAACTCGGCTTCGTGATCGATCACTCGCGGTGCATCGGTTGTCACGCCTGCACCGTCGCCTGCAAGTCGGAGAACGACGTGCCGGTCGGCAGCTTCCGCACCTGGGTGAAGTACACCGAGACGGGCGCGTTTCCGGCCGTGAAGCGCTCCTACGCGGTCCTTCGGTGCAATCAGTGCACGAGCGCACCCTGCGTCTCGATCTGCCCGGTGGTGGCGTTGCACAAGCGAGACGACGGCATCGTCGACATCGACTCGAAAGCCTGCGTCGGCTGCAAGGGCTGCCTGCAGGCCTGTCCCTACGACGCCATCTATCTCAATGACGAGACCGGGGTCGCCGAAAAGTGCCACTTCTGCGCGCACCGCACCGAGCAAGGCCTCGCACCGGCGTGCGCGGTCGTGTGCCCGACCGAGGCGATCATCCCCGGCGACTTCGACGATCCGGGCTCGGTGGTCTCGCGCCTCAAGAAGGAGCACACTCTGACGGCGCGGAAGACCGAAGCCGGCACGGGGCCGAACGTGCTCTATCGCGATGTCGCGCCAGCCGGCGTGCAGCCACTCACGACGGAAGGCTCCGGCGGCTATCTCTGGGCCGAACAACGCCCGACGCCGCAGCTCGAGGCCCAAGCATTCGCGGCCCAGCAAGGTGAGCTGGCGCCTCGTGCGCGCACGACCTACGACGTCGACCATCCCCCGATGTGGGGAAGCAAGATCACGGCATACCTGCTGACCAAGTCGATCGCCGCCGGCGCCTTCTTGGGTGCCATCGGATTGCTGCCACCCTTTGCCGACGAGGCGCCGACCTGGGCCGGCGCATTGGCTCTGCCAGCAGTGGCGATGGTCTTTCTGCTCGCGACCTTGGCATTGCTGGTCCTGGACCTGAAGCGGCCGGAACGGTTTCTCTACATCCTGATGCGGCCGAACTGGAGCTCGTGGATCTGCAAGGGCTCGATCATCCTGACCGCCTACGCGGTGCTGCTCACGGTCTGGTTGGCAGGCGGCGCCTTCGGCGCGTTGCCCGGCGGTGCACTGGCGGGAGCGCTGACGATCTTGACGGCCGTCGCGGCCATCCTGTCGGCGACGTACACGGCCTGGCTCTTCGGCCAGGCCCACGGCCGAGTGCTCTGGATGAGCCGCGGCCTGTGGATGACACTGCTCTCCCAGGCGATCACGGCCGGCGGCGCGGTGATCCTGCTCCTCGATCCGATCCTCTCGATGAGCGGAGCCGCCTCGACCCTCGGACGCATTCTGCTAGCCGGTGGACTCGTCCTGCATCTGGCGCTCATCCTGCTCGAATCCAAGATGTCGCCCAAAGGGCGGGAGGAGGAGTTCGCCCGCGTGCACGCGCTCATCCACCGCGGCCCGTATCGGCAGCGCTTCTGGATTCGGGGCGTCATCGCGGGCATCGGCTTGCCCGCCTTGCTCTTGATCTTGCCCGCCACTCCGGTGCTGTTGGCCGTGGCCGGAGCCTTGTCGCTCTACGGTCTCTGGCAGCTCGAGGACATCCTCGTGCGCGCGGGTCAAGCCTTGCCGATCTCCTGACGAGCCCGCTCCCATCCCCGGATTCCCTTCACGACTTCGAGAGTAGGACGCACCCGACATGACGAGCCCCGAGCAACCGAACCGGACGTCTCCCTGGGAGCTGGCGGTCGGACCACCCCCGGAGCGCTGGGATGATTGGGTCGAGCTCGACGCGAAGGCTTGGCCGGAGCGCCAGGAGCGTCACTTCCGCGTGGTCCCGACGATCTGCTTCAATTGCGAATCGGCGTGCGGCCTGCTCGGCTTTGTCGACAAGAAGACCGGTGAGGTCGTGAAGTTCGAGGGCAACCCGGTGCACCCCGGCAGCCGCGGCCGGACCTGCGCGAAGGGACCGGCCACGATCAACCAGGTCCAGGATCCCGAGCGCATCCTCAAGCCGCTGAAGCGCAGTGGACCGCGCGGCTCCGGACAGTTCACCGAGGTGAGCTGGGCCGAGGCGATCGCGGACATCGGCGGGCGCATTCGCAAGGCGATCGACGAAGAACGCCACGACGAGGTGATGTATCACGTCGGCCGACCCGGGGACGATCACTTCATCCCGCGTCTGCTCGGCGCCTGGGGCATCGACGGGCACAACAGCCACACGAACGTCTGCAGCGCGTCCACTCGCCTCGGCTTCGCGACCTGGTGCGGCAGCGATCGTCCCTCGCCCGACTACGACGGCACGAAGTTCATGCTGCTCCTCTCGGCCCACCTCGAGACCGGGCACTACTTCAACCCGCATGCCCAACGCATCATCTCCGCCAAGGAAGCGGGCGCCCGCATCGCCGTCGTCGACACTCGCCTGAGCAACACCGTCACCCACGCCGATCATTGGATCGCCACCTGGCCCGGCAGCGAGTCGGCTCTCCTCCTCGCCATCGCGCGCGAGCTCATCACGAGCCGCCGCATCAATCAGGGCTTCGTGCGCCGCTGGACC
>JAJDCO010000113.1 GCA_029260795.1 Planctomycetota bacterium
GCATCCGCTCACGTGTCTGCTCGTCGGCCTCGATGGCTACGATCAGATCGAGCAGGACGCCGGTCGCGAGAGTGCCGAAGACATGGTCTCGCAAGTCGCCGGCATCGTGCTGTGTGGCTCGCGCGACATCGACGTCGCCTCACGGGTCGGTGACTCGACCTTGCTGTTCCTGCTGCCGAATACCGGGGACGCGGGCGCGCGCACCATGGCGTCGCGCATCTTCGCCGAGATCGAGGAGCGCGAGTTCCCAACCGCGGTCGTCGCGCGCGCCGGCCTCGTCACCGTCCCGCACGACGACATCGAGACCCCCGACGACCTCATCCGCCTCGCCGAGAGCCGCTTGAACGTGGCCTTCGAGACCGAACAAAGCTTGATCGGTGAGGCCGAAGCCACGTCGGCGCAGGCGTGATGAACGCCGAGACGTCGGCGCGCTGCAGAAGCTGGGGCCGCTTGCCGCCGAGGACAAGGCCGTCTGAGAAGATCGAGGACGCGGTGATCTTTACTTCGGGCTCCAGGTCTGCATCTTTGGCCAACGAGATCGCAAGCAAACCTCGGAATGCAGGCAAGTCTGAGGCTGCAAGCTCGAGCCTCCGTGGACTCGCTTCCGCGTCGCGATCAGTTGCTACACTAGCGATCCTCGGAGTCGGAGGGCTGAACTGAGTCGTCACCGGGGGGAGGCGTGCGAAGGAGGTCCGTAATCGGGCTGAGTAGCCGCAAGACAGTGAGACGGTCACGGCGCGTTGCGGCGAACGGGTGATCCGGACTCAACTCTAGGCACTCCTCGTATTCCGTCTTAGCCATTGCGTACCTGCCCGCTTTCTCCAAGGCGAATCCCCGTGCGAAATGGGCTTCGGCCATGCCAGGCCGGGTGGCTACGGCGTGCCTCGAGACAGCCAGAGCCTCCTCGTGCCTTTCAAGCTCCGAAAGCAGGACAGCTCGAGTGGGGAGTAGAAAACCCGAACCCGATTCGGTCGTCAGGATCTGATCGCACAACTCGAGCGCCTCGGCATGGTGGCCCATGTTGGCCAAAGCGAGAACCTTGTTGTTCCGAGTACCTGCAAGGTGCGGCCTGAGAAGCAGCGCTCTGTCGTAAGCCTCCAGGGCTCGTTCGAAGCTCCCCAGTTCTGCGAGGACCACACCTTGGTTCGCGTGCGCAGAGGCAAATCTTGGTGCGACCGCGATGGCGCGGTTAATTGCCTTTAGGGCGCCTCGGTCATCCCCGAGGTGATGGAGGGCCATGCCCAGGTTGCTGAGAGCCACAGGGTTGTCTGGCTCTAGATTCGTCACCTTTCGGCATGCTTCGAGAGCACCTTTCCAGTCCTCGAACTTTGAGCAGATCGCGCTTTTTGTAATGAGGGCTTGGGTGAATGCACCGTCATGGGCGATCGCGAGTTCCACGTATCTGCTGCCTGAGTCCCAGTCATTCACCCCTAAGTAGGCAAGCGCCAAGTTGTGTAGGAACTCGATGTTTTCGGGTTCAGCCCGGACAGCGAACTCGTACCAGCGGATTGCATCCTTTGGTCGGCCGGTGTTCGAGCTCGCAAAGGCTAGCGCTCCCGCCGTCAAGGCCGCCCTTTCGATGATCCGCTTAGCGCTCGCCGATTCTAGCAAGAGCAACGCTTCCTCAGACCTTCCTTGAATGTTAAGGACAGTAGCCCTGGCGATCAGCAGCTGCTCTTCGACCGCCTGTGACCACGACGCCGTTGCGAATTCCGCCTCAAATCGATCGAGCTGCTCTTCCAATTGACGCGCGGCCTCCTCCGATTCAGCGTCCACCTTGCTATCGTCATACCCGACGGTATTGGTCGACACCAGCCCGGAAGCGAGTCTTGGCATTTCCTCTGGACTGACGATGCCGCTCACGAGAGCGTTGTCCAGTCTGCGGCGAAGCGAATCGATCTCCGAGATCCGAGAACGGATCTTGTCCCGTTCCGAGAAGCGACCGACGAATGACGCAGCGATCACGACGGCGAGAATCACGAGCAATCCTGAAACCGCCGCGAGCTTCTGGTGACGATGCGACCATCGCTTTAGCCGCGTCCAGTATCCAGGAGGCTTCGCCGTGATGCGGAGACCACCCAGGAACCGGTCCAGATCCGTCGCCATCTCTTCAGCATCTTCGTATCGGTTGTCCGGATTTCGCTCCAACGCCTTGTGACAGATGGTCTGGAGGTCTTGGGGCACCTTTCCATTGAGACTGGAAAGAGGCGGGGGATAGCCGGTAGAGATCTCGTGCAGCAATCCCTCGCGGGAGTTATGCGCAAACGGGTGGCGGAGCGAGAGCATCTCGTAAAGAACCACTCCGATCGAGTAGATGTCGGTTCTGTGATCGATGCTCGCATCGCTGAAGAGCTGCTGCGGGCTGGCATAGGCGGGAGTACCCTGGAACTCGCCCGGCAGGCTCAGGCTGAGCATTTCCTTGTCCTTGGCGAGCCCGAAGTCGACGAGCCAGGGCTTGCCATCGACGTCGATGAGGATGTTCTCGGGCTTGATGTCGCGGTGGAGGATTCCTCGTTGATGAGCCACGCTGATCGCCCGCAACATGACGACCGCCGTCCGAACGCACCACTCCTCGTAGCTCTCTCCCGATTGTTGTCCGGGCCTCGCTTCTCCACGGCCCAAGCCTCGATCCGACGTCCTACACTCGATGACGCGGCGCAGGCTCTGGCCTTGGACGAACGGCATGACGAGGTAGGGCAGTCCGTCGTGTCGGCCCTTCTGGGTGACTGGGACGACACCGGTGACATCCCGGAGACGGAAAGTCGCCGAGGCTTCGCGGATAAACCGCTCGACCGTTTTCGGTGAGTCCCGCCACTGGGGTCGCAGGACCTTGATGGCGACCCGATCGCCTGATCCGTCCTGAACGGCCAAGTAGACGACACCCGCCGTTCCCTGCCCGATCGGCGCATGAATCCGGTAGGGACCGATGCGCTCCGGTGCCGGGGGCTGGCGGGTCGCTTGAAAGGCCGCGCGGAAGGTCTCTCCCGCGTCTTCGCTCGGAAGCGGGCCTCGGCTGCCGTTTCGCAAGAGCGCGCCTAGCTGTCGCCCGACGTCTGGCGCCTTCCGCAGAGTCGATTGAAGCAAGCTGTCGCGCTCCGCGGCGTTGAGGCCAAGGGCCCGCTCGTAGAGATCCATGAGGTGGTCGTAGTGTTCAGACGTCACCGATCTCTCCGTTTCAGAAGTCTGCACTCCGCAAGCGGGCGTTTAGCCACGGCCTGGCGCGAGACCAAGCTCGCTGGACTTCGATCGGATCCACGCAGAGAGCCTTGGCAGTCTCAGGAATCGTGAAGCCGCAAAGAAAACGGAGCTCCGCGACCTGCGCGTGCTCGGGCTTGAGCTGCCTGAGCTCTTCCAGCGCTTCGTAGAGATCGAGGACCTCCAGCTCGGATGCCCTCTCTGCGTTCAGGTTCTCTTCGTCGAAAGTCAGCCGCGCCCGGCCTCGCCCCCGCTTGATCGCATCGCGCCTCCGAAGGTGTTGCAAGAGCGCATGCCGGAGGGCAGCAGTCGCGACCGGAAAGAAATCGGAGTCTCGCCAGTGTCGGCCCGATCTCACGAGACTCAAGTAGGCTTCCTGGACGAGCTCCGTGGCCTGAATAGTGAGGTCCGAGCGCTCCCCCATTAGCTCAGCAGCTCTCCGACGTAGACGCTGATAGAGCTTCCGGAGCTCGGCCTCGTCGTCGCTCATGACTCGATCTCCCATCGGCGCTCTCCTCCCTAAAGACAGTCTCCTTCTGAGCCTTACGCCGATCCTCAAGTGTAGCGGCAAGGGACCCTAGAGCAAGTCGAGTTCTCTCGTCCGACCTCGCAGGTCCGAGGCTTGATGACCGAGCACTCGAGGTCGCTCGGGCGGGCTACTCAACCGGCATGAAAGGCGAGGGGCCTTCCGCTGCGAACACGAGGTCTGAACGAACTCGCGCGTTTCTTGGTTTTTCCTCGTTCACGAGACGGCCGTTCGCACTGAGGAGGGTGCACAACCGTCGTGCTCGCCTGGTCCGGCAAAAAAGAGGGCTCGATCTGTTGCATCGGATCGCCTCGAGGCGAGCACATTCTCGAGTCGCACGCACTTCTCTTGGAGACAACGTCATGAACACGATCTCGACTGTCGTTCTGATCAGTAGCTGGATCCTCCTCGCCGGTTGTGCCTCCACGGTCTCGTCAGGTCCAGACATGGTTCCCGTCAATAGCGCTCCCGAAGGGGCCCGAGTGCTCCTCGACGGAGTTGCCGTCGGTCGCACGCCCATGACCGTCGCGGTTCCGCGTAACTCAGACGGTCTGCTGACGTTCGAGCTCGCAGGATACGAGCGAGTCGAGGTGGACCGCGACAAGGTCCTGAACGGGTGGTTCTTCCCGGGCTCGCTTCTCTGGTTTCCTCTCTGGCCCGGCGTGCCGATCTCGATGGTTGTCGACATGGCTTCGCACAATCAAGGGAAGTACGAGACCACCCCAGTCTACGTTGAACTAATGCGGGCAGGGCGTCACGCTTCGGCCGTGCAGAGGTCTGCGACCGACTCGCTGTGAAAGGACCTGCCTCACCGTGCTTTTGGACAGAGGCTGCTGCTGACTCGGCACGAGCTCCTGGCCGGCGACGACGAGCCGGGTGCTGCCTTGGCGATGCGCCGACCGATTTTTGGGTGCGTTCATCGGGACCCGATCTCGCATTCATGAGAGGTGGCCGGAACGGAGCTCTCCCGCTCAAACCTCCATCGAGTGAAAGTACGGACTGTTCAGCAGTCACCTGCTCAACGCGACTCGGGAACATCCGCCTTCGGTATCGCGACCTTCGCACTCTCTTGCAAGCAAGGACAGCCAGAATGCCCTCATCAATGCGTCTCATCCTGATCATGTGCGCCTGTGCCGTTGCCTCGGGCCAGATCACACCTTCTCATTCGGATGCCTCTTCCGAGCCAGCCTACATCTACTACGACTGGATCGAGGGCGGCCAATTGCGCGGCGGGCGCATTCGGGTCGATCCCGAAAACCCGCTGCACGCGGCCACCGAGCAGGGGGAGAGCCGTGTGGCTGCCTCCTCGTGGACGACCGTCATCGACAACGGGCCCTCGGCCAACCGATTGGACATCGTGGTCGTTGGCGACGGTTACACCGTCGGCGAGCTCTCCGCCTACGCCAGCCAGGTCAACGTCCTTTTGGCCCCCTTTTTCGCGGAGTTTCCGCTCGCCCCCTACGCCAGCTACTTCAACGTACACCGCGTCGACGTCATCTCCGCCGACTCCGGAGTCGACCACGATCCCACCCAGGGCGTGTCCAAGAACACGGCGCTCGACATGGGATTCTGGTGCGGGGACATCGAGCGGCTGCTGTGCGTCAATGTCTCCAAAGCCCTGACGGAAGCGGCGGTGGCTCCCGAGTCGGATCTCGTCTTGGCCGTCGCCAACTCCTCGAAGTATGGCGGCGCCGGATACACGGGGCTCGCGACCCTCGCG
>JAJDCO010000114.1 GCA_029260795.1 Planctomycetota bacterium
CCGACCCTTCGAGCCGGTGAATGCCGAGCAGTTCATCCTGCGCTTCTACGACTTCGTTCGGCCCATCGACGGTGCGAGTGCGCCCGGTCCGTATCCCTCGGAGAACGTGGTACTGTTCGTCGATCCGATCGATCCGACGACCCACAGCCTCTCGGTGCAGTGGTCCCTGGACGGTAACCCCCTGCCTGGCCAGCAGGGGCTCCAGCTGGACGTCGCGGCGTTGGATCTCTTTCCAGGGGTCTACACGGTCTCGGTTTGGGTCGAAGATCCCACGACTTGGGTGCGAGACGAGGCCGCGCGCGCGCAGAAGCTGACCGACACCCGTGCTTGGACGATCCTCCACCAGCTTCCGCCGCAGGTCGGGTCGATCTCGCCGGATCGCGGTGCGATGGGCGGTGGCGACCTCGTGACGATTGCGGGGGACGGCTTCACTCCCGAGACCGAAGTGGCTTTCGATGACCGACCCGCCGTTTCAGTCACGGTCGTCGATCGTCGAACGCTCCTTGTCGAGACACCTCCGTGCCCGTTGCCGGCCTCGGGAATCCCCGGTCTGCAGGCACTCGGGCACGACGCCGACGTGCACGTGACGACGGCCTACGGCGAAGACACGCTCACGAAGGGCTTTGGGTACCGCGCCCAGAAGTAAGCCGCGCGGCGTGCATCCTCGCCCTCGGGTACCGTGCCCAGCATTTGGAGCAGGGCAATCCGCTCGTGAGATGTGAAACCAGGAAGCGAACGTGGAGAGAACCCATGCAAGGAGCACTCGAGCGATTGGAGTGCGTGATGATTGCGGTCACGATAGCCCTGTTCGCATCAGCGGCGATCGGGGCTGGCCATGAGTCGACGAGAGAGGGAGCGGGATCGCGAGGTCGGTCGATCCAATCGCGAGACGAGAAGCCGGAAGGTATTCGTGCGGTCGAGGGAACCCCAGAGCAAGTCTGCCGAGAGCTCTTGTCCCGCTTGAAGACCCTCGACGATTCTGAGGTCTACAACCAGACCGAAGCTGCGCTGCTGGAGTCGCTCGAGGATGTGCCGGAGCGGATGCAGGACGCCTTTCGAGAACGGCTGATCGTGGGGAGGCTGCATCGGGAGGAGCTCGAAGAGGCCAAGACTCTCATCAGGAAACTCTCTTCTGCCAGCAAGCACCGAGAGGACTTCTTCAAGCAAGAGCTGAGGAAGCGAGAGAAGCTCGAAGCGGCCATTCCGGCGATCTTGGCCGGTTCGAACAAGACCGCTCTCAGACTGCTCAAGGGCGCAGCGGGGACGGACACGGGCAAGCTCGTAGAGCTGGCCAACCTTCCGGACGATCTACTGACGGTGGAAGAAAAGTGGCGGGAGCTGGCGCGACTGCTGCTGGAGGTAAATGGCACCGACCCGAGTCCACTCTCGCCGCTGGTGGCGGATCGCGTTCGTCGTGGCTTGGAGCTTTCTCTCGCTGACCACACCTGCCCGCTCCTGGATTGTCAGGTGCACCGGGACTGGATCGAGCTGACCACCCTGTCAGAGAGGGCACGCGCTCGCCCGCTCATGAAGCCCTGGGTCCCCAGCGAGGTCGAGGCAGTCCTCGAAGAAATGAACCCAGGTACAGGTAGTTTGAAGAACCGAGTGTTTCCGAAGCGATCGCCGTTTTGGGAGCATCATTACAGAGTGCTCGGGGTTGGGGAGGACGGTTCGTTTCTTTGCACGAGCGGCGGCACGCAGAATCGTCTTGATGGACGATATGCGCTCGCATTCATTACTCTTGGCAAGAACGATCTCAGCGCGCATGAGTTTGGTATTCCGAGTGCCGCAATCGATCGCAAGACTTTTCCAAGTCCAGGGGTGTTTGCTGCAGCCGAGCTCCAAAAGGGGCGATGGGTGCTCGGAGGCCGCGACTGCATTGGCATCGGCAAGTTCCTTCGTCGTGAAAAAAGCGTCCAAGTTAAAGATATTCCAGTCGACGGCTTGGGAGACGTGGTTAGCCTCCTCTCGTTCTCCGGGGGAAGCAACGTTGTCGTTTCTGCGACATCCAATTGCACCGTCTTGGATATAAAGCTTGGTCAAGCTCGAGGCTCCCTCCCCGAAGAACTACGAACTCCAAAGGCCGCGGTAGCCATGTGGGAACAGGAGTTCAAGAAGGGAAGCGAAAACAGCGAATGGGCGGTTCTTGTTGAGCGGAAGGCCCCGATCGCAAGGCTGGTCGATCTTCACACACTCGAGGTCATTCAGGAAATTGGGCTCCCGAAGTTCGAAAACGAAAGCAATGGGGTAGCAGCGCTGTCCGGCACCGGTGCTCGCCTCTGGATTACCGCTCCAGATTGCTTCGAGCTCGTCGACTTGATGGAGGGCACTATTGTGATGCGGCTCGAGCGAACGGAGAAGGTAAAGAGCCTCAGGCTCTCTCCCGACGGCAAGACGGGATTGGCTGTCATGGAGAACAGTGTGGGATTGATTGTTCGGCTAGACAACAGCCGAAGGGTCGATAGGATTACATCAGAGACATACGAGGCGAGCGGGTTTCAACCAGAAGCGTTGATCCTTGACCATTGCGCGATACTCGGTGGCCATCGGCGTGTCCTCTTTCTTTGGTTTTAGTGCTAACACGCCGAGACCGACGGGCATGAGGACGCGCGGTTAGGCAGTCCTCGGCGTGCAGAGCGCAGCGTATCTATGTTTTGCCGAGTAATGGGAGCAGGAGTGCGTAGTCGCGATGATGCTGGAAGTATCGATCGCCAAGCTCTTTCAAGATCCTCCCATTGAAACCGAACACAGGAGACAGAAGCGATGATGAAGTTTTGGCTTCTCTTGATCTCGACCGCGGTTCTCACACCGTGTACCGGCCTGGGCCAAGGATGCGCGACTCCCTGTGGGACCTCTGTACCGCCCGGTTTGGTGAATAACCAAACCTGGACCTTGGCTGGCTCGCCCTACTGCGTCACAGGAAGCATTCAAGTGAGCTTGCTGACGATTCAGCCGGGCGTCTGTGTCCTAGTCGCTCCAGGGGCCTCAATCACCGTTCTTTCGTCAATGATTGCGGTTGGTACCCAATCGAGCCCCATCTACTTTGGGCAGATGACGCCGGGATCGGGGTGGGGAGGGATCATCCTGCAGAACGTACCTCCCGGGACTCAGTTCGTTCACTGCACAATTGAAGGTTCGAGTCAAAGTGCTATGAAGATCACCGATTCGAATCCAGTCGTGAGTCATTGCACCATCCGAGAGAACCACAGTCCCCAGGATGGCGGTGGTATCGATTTGACCATCTCGAATGGTCTTCAGATGACACTGGATTACTGCACGATCATTGAGAACACGGCCCATAGGCACGGTGGGGGTATCGCCGCCAGTCTTACCAATGCTTCCCAGTTGGCCATAGACGGGTGCGAGATCAGTCTGAACCGCACCAATCCCGGCCAGAGCGATCAGCGAGGTCTGGTCGGTGGCGGTCTGGCACTCTTTTCTGGAGACTGCCGAATCACGAGGTCATTGATCAGCGACAACCTCAACGACTCCGTGGCGTGTGGTGGTTGCTGCGGGGTTTCGGTATTGTCGCGTGGAGGCGGCATCTACAGCAGCGACACAGACTTGGTCATCGAGAATTCCATCATCCGTGATAATACGGGGCGTGCCAGGGAGTCGGGCCCGTGCGGCAACGAGTCTGTGACCTCGTATGGAGGTGGGATCCACTTTCGAGATCCGAACGCGCAACGAACACTCACGCTTACGAATTCGGTCGTTGGGTGCAACAATGCCTCAACGAGTGGTTCGAATTCGACCAGGCGAGGCGGTGGACTCTATATGGAGTCTGGCACCTTGAGTCTGGTGAATACGACCGTGGCGCGGAACAACGTCGAGGGCGTGTGGATGACGGGAAGTAGCTCGGGAGCGATCAAGAACTCGATTCTGTTCTTCAATAACTCCAGTGGTACTCAGATCGCGGGCTCTCCGACCGTTACCCACAGTAACGTGCAGAATGGCTTTCCTGGGACGGGGAATATCAGCTTTCAGCCCGCGTTCGCCGGTGCCGCGTGCGGTAGTGATGATTTGACGATTGTCCCGGGGTCGCCGAGTATCGATGCAGGTGACCCTCAGGTGAGCTTCGACGATGCCTGCTCTCCGCCGTCACTGGGCTCGATCATTAATGATCAGGGAGCACACGGTGGTCCACTGGCATGTAACTGGTTGTCCCTGCCACCGTACTCTTCGCCTCAAACCGGGTCCCTAGTAGATCGATTCCAAATTGACATTGCAAGGGTAAAGATGTCACACTTCTTCCAGCGGTTGGTTCAAGCTGTTGGGGAGGTGTGTCTATGCCATTCGAATCCAGGCTGCCCTCACTCGCTTTGGGGGCCGAGGAGCTT
>JAJDCO010000115.1 GCA_029260795.1 Planctomycetota bacterium
GTACGTCGAGTTCGTCGGCACCAACGGTGGCACGACGCCGCTCGGCAACGGTGTGACGCTCCCGGTCGGCAATGCGCAGCTCTGGAGCATCATTTCGCTCGACGCGGCCGGAACCCACCAGACGACGCTGCCGGGCTACAATGGCGGCTTCTCCGGCTCGGTGTACTTCGGCATCGCGACCTACGATCTGCTGCTCGGCCAGTGGACGGCGGCGCGTGCGACCCCGTTCCGCATCACCGTCTTCTGAGAAGCGAGCCCACTCGAAACGAGACGGCTGCTTCCAGCGCCCGGTGAGCCTCTCGCCGGGCGTTTCTTGTTGGTTTCACGGACCGGATTCCGGGCTCGGGGACTCCGTTTTCCGATCCGGCCCTCGGCATCCGATCGGGTAAACTCCAGGCCTCACCCCGCCACGTGACGTGTCATCGCGTGCCCGCATCTCGGGTGAGATCGTCGACTCGAGGCTCGACCGCGCATGACGACTCAGACGACCGTTCCGCTCCTCGATCTCACCGAGCAGTACCGTGTCATCGGCCCGGAGCTCGAGGCCGCCGCGCTCGAGGTGCTTCGAAGCGGTCGGTACATCTTGGGAGACACCGTCGAGCGATTCGAGAGCGCCATCGCCGATCAGCTCGGTGTCGCGCATGCGATCGGTGTGTCATCAGGAACGGACGCTTTGCTCGTCGCGCTGATGGCGCTCGACGTTCGTCCGGGAGACGAGGTCATCACGACCCCGTTTACCTTCTTCGCGACCGGTGGGTGTCTGGCCCGTCTCGGTGCCCGGCCCGTGTTCGTCGACATCGATCCCCGCACGTATCTGCTGGACGAGGCGGCGGTCGCCGCAGCGGTGACGGAGCGCACGCGCGGTATCGTGCCGGTCCATCTGTTTGGCCGGTGCGTCGAGAACACACCGCTCGCGTCGATCGCCGAACGTCATGGACTCTGGATCCTCGAGGATGCCGCGCAGGCCATTGGCGCGCGCGACTCGACGGGGCCGGCCGGTGGCTTGGGCGACTTCGGAGCCTTCTCCTTCTTCCCGGCCAAGAACCTGGGTGCCTGTGGCGACGCCGGGCTCATCACGACCAACGATGCGGACCGGGCCGCGGCCGCCCGCCGACTTCGGGTGCACGGAGAGTCCTCTCAGTATCACCATCAGCAGGTCGGCGCCAATGCGCGTATCGATGCACTTCAGGCGGCGCTTCTGCAGGTGAAGCTCCGGTACCTGCCCAAGTGGAACGAGGCGCGTCGCCAGAATGCAGATCGATATCAGTCGTCCTTCGAGGCCGCCGGGTTGAGCGAAACCCTGACGCTACCGGCCGGCGACGATGGGGGGCACCAGGTCTTCCATCAGTACGTCGTGCGGGCGCCGCGACGGCACGCGTTGAAGCAGCATCTGGCGGCGAGCGGAATCGGCCATGCCGTGTACTATCCGGTGCCGCTTCATCTCCAACCCTGCTTCGCGGACCTGGGGCAGAGGCCGGGCTCGTTGCCCGAGAGTGAGCGAGCCGCGGAGGAGGTCTTGGCTCTGCCGATCTACCCCGAGCTCGGTACTGACCGTCAGGACCGCGTCGTGGAAGCGATCGCGGAGTTCTATCGGCGCTGAAGGATGAGCCCAGAAGCGGAGGCGCTTCCTCGAATCGCGTTCGAGTTTCAAGCCGGGGCCAGCCTGGCCGCGACCGGAATCGGTCAGTATGCTCGCAGCCTCTTGGCGGCGCTGCGACAAGCTTCGCCGGATCTCGACATCGAAGCGCTCGTTCCCTCTCGCCACGACGAGGTGCGTTGGACGACACCTCGTCGTGTCCTTTGGGACCAGCTGGGAGCGCCGCGACGAGCTCGCGCGTCTGGAGCGCAGATCCTGCACACGCCCGGCTTCTCGCCCGCCTATTTCACCGATCGGGTGCGGGTGCATTCGCTCCATGATCTGATCGGCCTCGAACGCCCGGATCTGGTGCGAGGCCGCGGTGCCCGTTGGTACTGGGGACACCACCTGCCTCGTTGCGTTCGTCGGTGTCAACAAGTGATCGCTTCGTCCGAGCATACGGCGCGGCTCGCGCGAGATCGGCTCGGGATCGCGACCTCGCGCCTCGACGTCGTGCCGCTGGCTCCAGTCGTGCGCGGCGGTCTACCGAAGGATCGGCGACCACCCGAAGGATGGCCGCGACGCTACGTGCTGGCCATCGGCTCTCACGAGCCTCGCAAGGACCATGCGCTCCTCGTGCGCGCCTACGCGGCTCTGCCCGCATCGTTGCAGGAGTCGGTCCGGCTGGTCCTGGTCGGTCCCGACGGGGGCGATCGGGACCGCGTCAGAGCGGCCGTGCGCGAGTGCCGGGTCGAAGAGCACGTGCACTGGGTCGGGTATCTTCCCGATGAGGAGCTGCATCGTGCGCTGGTCGCGGCGGAGGTGTTCGCCTTTCCCTCGCGGGCCGAGGGCTTTGGCTTGCCCCCTCTGGAAGCGATGGCGGCCGGGGTGCCGGTCGTGGCGCTGGCGGCTGGCGCAGTACCCGAGGTGTCGGGGGAAGGGGCCTGGCTAGTGCCGGAGCCGTTCTCGATCGAGGCATTCAGCGAAGCGCTGCGTACTCTCCTCGACTCCGCGGACGAACGGTCCCGCTGGATCTCAGCCGGCAGCCGCCGCGTCGCTCGCTACTCTTGGGCGACGACCGCTGAGCAAACCATTGAGTGCTACCGCAAGGCGTGGCGCTCTCGAGAGACGGCCCCATGAGCCGGCTTGTCTATCGAAGGATGCTCGTTCGGGGGTTGATTCACGTCTTCGATGGTTGCTCAGGCGCGTTGGCCACAGTCTGGGAGAAGCGCCGTCGATCGCCTTCGGAAGTGCCACGACGATGGCTGCTCGTTCAGCTTCATCACGTCGGGGACGTGGTCCTCTCCACCTCGGTCCTGAACGCGCTGCGAGCGGCGCGTCCCAAGGACCACATCGCGATGCTGGTCACTCCTTGGACCGAGCCACTGCTCCGAGGCCAGGCGGCACTCGACGAGATCGTGGTGCACGAGGCCAGCTGGCGACGGCGCTCCACCGGGCGCAAGGTGCCCGGCCTCGGAGAGTGGAGCAAGCTCGTGAAGCAGCTGTCGCTGCGATCCGACGAGGTCTTCGTCGACCTCGCCGGCGACCTCTTCGTCAATCTGCTCGGAGCCGCAGCAGGATTCCCGCGACGCTGGGGATTCTCCGGCTTCGGGGGCGCGCGCTTCCTCGATCGCGCCGTCCCGGTTTCGACCGATCGTCCCCAGCGTGAACAATGGGAGCGGCTCTTCGAGCCGATCGGGTTGAGCGTCCAGTCGTCGTCGCCGTCTATCCTCCTGTCGTGCGAAGAGCGAGAGGGAGCTCGAAGAAGGCTTGCGAGCCCAGGGCCCGCACTGGGCCTTCATGTCGGCGGAGGGCGACCCGAAAAGCAGATCTCGATCGATTGGTTGACGGACTGGGCCCGGCGGGCCGGCCGGCATGGGTGGCGAGTGGTGCTTCTCGGCTCCGAATCCGAGCGACTGCGCGCCGCTGCGGTCCAGACGATCGTCCCGAGCGCGTCGATGGATGGCATCGGCGGGAATCTGCGGACCTTCGCGGCCCGGATCGGAGCGTTGCAAGCCTTCGTCGGACCCGATTCGGGGAGTGCACATCTCGCAGCGGCGCAAGACGTCCCGGCCTGGGTGATCTTCGAGTCCTCGCTCGACCGGAAGCGATGGTGTCCTCCGGGAGTGGCGCAGGCCGTCGATCGTGACGAGCTCGATGAGCAAGCGGCTGGTCGATCGATCGACGCGTTCCTCGAGTCCCTCCATGAAGGGAATGGGGAGGTGGGCTCGTGAACTCGGCACGCATCTGGCTCGATGCGCGCCTGATCGATCGGGGTGGTATCGGTCGCTACCTGCGCGAGCTCGTGAGCGCCGCCCCGAGCGGCCTCGGGGCCGGTACCGTGACGGCACTCGTGCCGCCGGGAGCAAAAGTGCCCGACGGGGTGATCGCCTGCGTGACGCCGACTCCCATTCCACTCTTCGGTTGGCGAGGCCGCTTCACGGCGTCGAAGTGGTTCGAGGAGCCGGCAAGCCTCGTGCACTTCCCGCACTTTCCACATCCACGGCGCTGGTCGGCGCGGTCAGCCGTCTTCACGATTCACGATCTGATCCACCTCGAGGTTCCGGGCGTGGTTCGGAACCCGATCGCTCGGCGGTACCTGGCCGGCTTGATCCGGTCAGCGCTCTCGAGAGCGGAGCGGGTAATCGTCCCCTCGCGAGCGACGGCGCAGGTTCTCCACCAGCGCTTTCCGAACAGCCGCACCCCTGTTCAGGTGATCCCGATGGGAGTGGACGTCGAGCGCTTCGGCTCGGTCGCCGTCTCCGTTTCGCCCGTGGACGGTCCTTACTGGCTCCACGTGACGAACGGCAAGCCGCACAAGAACCTCTCAGGCTTGCTCGCCGCCTTTGCGAAGACGCGGGCGCGTCTCGACGGTAAGCTCGTCATCGTCGGTGGGCTCGGCGAGCGGAGAGCGGAGATCCATCGGCGGCAGGCGAGGGAGCTCGGTCTCGCCGATCGGATCGTCTGGGCGGGGCCGGTGACGGAGGCGGAGCTCGTGGCCTGGTATCGAGGGGCGCGGGGCGTCTTGATTCCGTCGTTGTCCGAGGGGTTTGGACTTCCGGCGCTCGAGGCCATGGCAGCCGGAGTCCCGGTCGGCGCCAGCGACGTCGACGGCTTGGCCGAGGTCGCCGGTGGCGCGGCCCGGCTCTTCGATCCGGTCCGGATCGAAGGCATCGCTGCCGCTTGGGACGAGCTCGACCGGGACGAGGCGCTGCGGCGCGAGTTGGTGGCGGCCGGGTCGGCGCGCTGCCGGGAGTTTCCCTGGACTCGGACGGTCGCGGACACGTTCGCGCTGTATCGGGAAGTCATCGATGCCGGGAGCCGCTCGTGAAAGTTGCGCTGGTTCATGACTGGCTGACCGGCATGCGTGGCGGCGAACGGGTCTTGGAAGTGATCGCGAGACTCCTTCCCGGAGCGCCTCTCTTCACCCTGATCCATGTGCCCGGAAGCGTGTCGAAAGTCATCGAGGATCGACCGATTCTCACGTCGCCGCTGCAATCCTTGCCTGGGATCGCTCGCCATTATCGACGCTTGCCGCCCTTGTTTCCTTGGGCGGTCTCCCGTTGGCGCCTCGATGGATTCGATCGAATCGTGAGCGTGAGCGCCTGCGTCGCGAAGTCGGCTCCTGTAAAGAAAGGGGCCCGACACATTTGCTACATCAACGCACCCATGCGCTACGCTTGGGATCTGACGGACGACTACTTCTCCTCAGGGATCGCGGGGAGATGTCGCGCCGCGTTGGCCCGTCCCTTCCTGGCGGCACTCCGACGCTGGGATCGGCGAACGGCCGATCGCGTCGATCGCTACATTGCAAACTCCCGCAACATCGCGGACAAAGTGAACCGCTTCTACGGCCGCTCCGCTGAGGTGCTCTACCCGCCGGTTGCGTGTGATCGATTCCGGCCGACCGGTCGAGCGCCCGAGGACTTCTATCTCGTGCTGTCGGCGCTCGTGCCGTACAAGCGCATCGATCGCGCGGTCGAAGCCTTTCGGACTTTGGATCTCCCTCTGGTCATCGCCGGGGACGGACCCGAGCGAGCGCGCCTCGAGAGCGTCGCCTCATCGAACGTGCGCTTCCTGGGTCGCGTGGACGATCGAACGGCGGCCGACTTGCTCGCTCGTTGTCGGGCGCTCGTGTTTCCCGGCGAAGAGGATTTCGGCTTGGTTCCCGTGGAAGCTCAGGCATCGGGGCGGCCGGTGATTGCCCTGGGGCGAGGGGGAGTGCTGGAGACGGTGCGTGCGCGAGGTGTGGGCCGTGAAGGACCCACGGGGATCTTCTTCACCGACGCGACTCCCCTGGCACTGGCAGATGCTGTTCGAGAGCACGCGGCCCATGAAGGCGACTTCGACGTGGCGACGTGTCGTGCCCAGGCCTTGCGGTTCGATCAAAGTGTGTTCGAAGACCATTTCCGGTCACTCCTGCAAGACGAGGATATCTCGGTCGGTCCTTGAGGTGTTGCGGAGCGTGCTCTGATGAGGCGGTGGTTCCGCGTCATGGCTCGTTGCGCGCTCGGCCGGTAGAATCGCGCCCCGAGGAGCATGTTGCAGAACCCGGCTGCGGAGGATGTCGATGGCTCGTTTTGCCGTCATCGGACTCGGACGATTCGGCCGCGCGCTCGTGCACCAGATCAAACGGATCTCCGATTCGCACCAGGTGATTGCCGTGGATCGGAACATTCGTCCGGTGGAGGCGATCAAGGATTTCGCCGATCGTTCGGTCCGTCTCGACGCGCGGCACATCGAGGCGCTCCGTGGGCAAGGGCTCGAACGAGTCGATGTCGGCATCGTCTGCGTCTCGGATGATCTCGAGGCGAACGAGCTCGCGGTGGTCGCACTCAAGCAGATGAACGTCCCCGTCGTGCTCTCTCGCTGCGAGACCGAGGCGCAAGCGCAGATCCTGACGGCCGTCGGTGCGGATGTCACGGTGGTGCCTCTGATCGAGAGCGCTCGGGCACTGGCATTGAGGGCGACCTTCCCTCGCGGCTTGAAGACGGTCGATCTCGGCGGGGGGCAGGCGGTGGTGACCCTGCCGATTACCGAGGGTGTGGAGTCCTTCCCGTTGGAATCCGTGGCCTTGTTTCGGGAAGGTGTCTTTGTGCTGGGCGTCGAACGCAGGCAAGGGAAGAGCCGTGCCGTGAGGCTCCGTCCCGAGCCGGCTACCCAGCTCGCCGCGGGCGACCACCTGCTCCTCGCGGGTCCCTTGAGCGAGCTGCGGACAGTGACGAGAGAGCTTCTGCAATCCTGGGAACCTCGCACGTGACGGGGTCGATCGAGTCTCGGTCTGGCGGGAGCCATTCGTTGGATTCCAAACGTTCGGTCGAATGGCAAGGGCGGCGTGTGCTCGTGACCGGTGGTGCCGGCTTCGTCGGATCTCACCTGGTCGATGCCCTGGTCGATAGCGGCGCTCATGTGACGGTACTCGACGACCTCTCCACCGGTCGGCTGGAGAACCTGCTTCCGCGGCTGGCGGACGATCAGGTTCGTCTGGTCCGAGGCTCGATTCTCGATCCGCGAGCCCTCGATGAGGCGCTGCGCGGAGCCACCCACCTCTTCCACCTGGCGGCCGCCGTCGGTGTGAAGCGGATCCTCGAGCGACCCTTCGGGGCAATCCGGATCAATGTCCAAGGAACGGAGCGCGTCCTCGCCCAAGCGGCCCGGCACGGCTTGCGCACGTTCATCGCTTCGAGCTCGGAGGTCTACGGACCCGGCTCGGGTCCCTTCCGTGAGGATCAACCGCTGGTGATCGGGTCCCCCGACTCGATTCGCTGGAGCTACGGCTGCTCCAAGGCGCTGGGTGAGTTCGAGGCTCTCAACTTCCACCGGCGCCACGGGCTCCCGGCCACGGTTCTTCGACTGTTCAATGTCGTGGGCCCGCGGCAGCGAGGCCGATTCGGCATGGTGCTCCCTCGCTTCGTGCAGGCGGCTCAGACCGGTCAGCCGCTCCAGGTCGTCGGGGACGGAGAGCAACGCCGTTGCTTTTGCGACGTGTCAGACGCCGTCGAGGCCATCCTGCGTTTGGCCGAGAGCCCGGCTTCGATCGGCACCATTTGCAACGTGGGCTCGGACGTCGAGCTCACGATCGGCCAGCTCGCCGAGCGCGTCGTGCAGTGGCTGGGATCGAGCTCGGTGATCGAGCACGTGGAGCCCGATCGACTCTACCCGCCCGGCTTCGCAGAGATCGCGCGGCGTCGCCCCTCACTGGACCGGTTGCTGGAGCTCACGGGATTTCGGCCCTCGATTCCTCTGGAGACGACGGTTCGTCAGATCGCCCGAGAGCCCAGGCTTCGAGACTCCGCTGCCCAGGCGGGAGGAGCCGAGGCGTGAGAGTCTTCGTGACCTACGGCCTGCCGGGCTCAGCGCTGGCCGCGCTGGGGAGGGAAGTCGAGCTGGTCGGGAACCTCACGAGTCGTCTGTGTGAACGCGGTTCTCTCCTCGAAGGACTGCCAGGCTGTGATGGCCTGCTCTGCACCATCTCCGACGCCATCGACGCGGAGGTGATCGCGGCCGGAGACGCCTTGCGTGTCCTCTCGAACTACGGAGCGGGAACCGACCACATCGATCTCGTCGCTGCCGCCTCGAGGAACCTGCCGGTCGGTCACACACCGGGAGTGCTCACCGAATCGACCGCCGACTTCACCTGGGCGCTCCTCCTCGCCGTTGCACGGCGTGTGGTCGAGGGGGACGGCGTGATGCGGCGCGAGGAGTTTCCGGGCTGGATGCCCGACTACCATCTGGGACGGGACATCACCGGGTCCACGCTGGGAATCGTGGGGCTCGGATCGATCGGTCGAGCGGTCGCACACCGCGCTCGCGCCTTCTCGATGCGAGTGCTCTACCACGGGCGTCGCCGAGCGCCTCGGGAGGTCGAAGCGGAGCTGGGAGTCGAGCCGCGAACCTTGGAGGCTCTCCTGACCGAGTCCGACTTCGTCTCGCTGCACTGCCCACTCACCCCCGAGACTCGTCATCTCATTGACGCCGATGCCCTCGCACTCATGAAGCCCGGTGCCATCTTGATCAACACCTCTCGGGGGGCGGTCGTCGACGAGGCCGCTTTGGCGGCAGCCGTCGGAAGGGGACATCTCGCGGGCGCTGCCTTGGATGTCTTCGAAGAAGAGCCGCGCGCACATTCGGACCTCCTCGAGATGCCGCAGGTCGTTCTGGCGCCACACTTGGGGAGCGCCACGCTCGCCACTCGGAGTCGGATGTCCGACTTGGCCGTTGCGAATCTGCGGGCTGGTCTCGCCGGCGAGCCACTTCCTCATCGAGTGGTTTCGTGAGAACCATCGTTCGAGTCATCACGCGTCTCAATGTCGGGGGGCCCGCGCGGCAGGTCGCGACGCTGACAGCCGCTAGTGAGTCGCAGGGATTCCGAACCGTCCTGGTGAGCGGTGTCGAGGATCCCGACGAGGAGGACCTCCTCGAAGAGCTCTCCTCGCGGGGCGTGCGACCGACGCGGCTCGATTCGCTCCGTCGAGCCGTCGATCTTCGGCGGGACGCTCGGAGTGTGAGGGAGCTCCGCGCACTCATCCGTCAGCACCGTCCGGACATCGTGCATACACACACGGCAAAGGCCGGGGCGGTGGGGCGATGGGCAGCCTGGCGAGAGAGAGTGCCGAACATTGTTCACACCTTCCATGGCCACAGCCTTCGCGGATACTTCTCTCCCTTGCGCTCGCGGTGTCATCTCGCGATCGAGCGATTCTTGGCGAAGCGATCGCACGCGCTGCTGTGCGTCTCGCGAGCCGATGCCGAAGAGCTCAGCGCGCTCGGAGTCGGCTCACCGACGGTCATTCGCTCCGGAGTGGAGCTCGCCGAGTTCGGCAGCGAGGACGCCCTCGCCCGAGGGCGAGCCTGTCGAGAGGCTTGGAATGTGCCTCCTGAGGCGATCGTCGTCGGCTGGGCAGGGCGGTTGACTCCCATCAAGCGGGTCGATCTGCTGTGCGACACCGTCCAGCGTCTCGGGCAGAGGAGTCCGGTCCCGATCTGGACCGTCGTGGCGGGAGTCGGACCGGAGCGCCACCGGCTCGAGCACATGCTCCGAGAGCGGCCCGAGCTTCGTCTTCGGCTCATCGGTCGGCAGACGGACATGCCGGCCTTCTGGGCGGCGAGCGACATCGGGATCTTGACGTCGGATCGGGAAGGGCTTCCCTTGGCCCTGATCGAGGCGCAGGCGAGCCGCCGACCGGTGGTCGCGACCGACGTCGGTGGAGTCGGTGAGATCCTCGTCGAAGAGGAAACGGGAATTCGGGTGCCACCGGGCGACGCCGAGGCCTTGGCGGCCGCGATTCTGAAGCTGGCTCAGGATGGGGATGCCCGAGCTCGGCTCGGCCACGAGGGGCGCCGCCGGGCACTGGCGGAGTTCTCAGCGGAGCGGTTGGTGACCGAGACCTACGCCTTGTATTCGTCCCTTCTCCAGTCGAGAGCGGAGGAATGATGCCCTTCCTCGTGACCGGAGTGTGTTTGCTCGGGGCCGGATGGATCGCTTGGCTCGGGACGCCATTCTGTCGCCGATTCGCCGAGCGACACGGTTTTGTCGATGATCCGGGAGGGCGGAAGCGTCATGCCGGTGGTCGTTCTCTGCTCGGCGGTGCGGCCGTCTTCCTCGGACTCTGGTCGATCGTTGCGGCGGGCCTGCTCGGAGCAGGTCTTCTTCGAAGCCTCGGAGTCCTCGAGCCCTGGCTCGGTCCCTTCGGCTCGGACGTCGTCGAGCTCGCTCGCGTCGGGCTCCCGCTGGCGGGCCTCTTCGGGGGCTCCCTGATCGTCGGGGTGCTGGGTGCGCGGGACGATCGGAGCCCGTTGGGCGCCGGAGCCAAGCTGCTCGGACAGGTGGTGGCGGCTTCGGTCACGGTTGCGGCGGGCGCGCAGTGCCAGTTCTTGCCGGGGGGCCAGCTCGTCAACGCGATCGCGTCGGTTCTTTGGATCGTCACGATCACGAATGCGTTCAACTTCATCGACAACATGGACGGGCTCTGCGCCGGAGTCGGTGCGATCTCGGGCGCGATCCTGCTCGCAGTCGCGCTCACGCAGCGTCAGTACTTCATGGCGATGATCTTGGCGTCCCACACGGGAGCTTGTCTGGGATTCCTTCGCTTCAACTTCCCCCCGGCCTCGATCTTCCTGGGTGATCTCGGCAGCCACGTCATCGGGCATTTCCTCGGCTCCGTCACTCTGCTGCTCTCCTACGTGGCGGGAGCCGGTGAAGCGACGCTCGCGGTCTTGCTGCCGCCGATCGCACTCGGCCTTCCGTTGCTCGACCTCATCCGCGTGAGCGTGCTGCGTCTGCGCCAAGGGCGACCCGTCTGGGTCGGTGACAACCAGCACCTCTCCCACCGCCTGCGGCACGACGAGACGACGGATCGGGCCGTGTTGGCTCGCCTCTACCTGCTCGCCTTGTGCCTCGGGGGAAACGCCCTGCTGCTGATCGGCGCCAGTCCGTGGCAAGGGGCCGTGATCGGTTTGCTCACCGTCTGCCTCGGAGCTCTCGTCTGGATGCTGCTCGGGCCCGACGATCGAGCTCACTCGTAGCGAATGGCCGTCGCGTAGTCGACGCGGTGCGCTTGTCGCAACGGAAGCAGTGAGGCGATCAGAGACACCAGCACCGAACCGAGCACGCATCCGATGAGCAGCACGGGTGAGAGCTCGAAGGCGACGCCGAGCCCACTGACGTTGGCGAGTCCTTGAACGACGATCCAGGAGACGGGAACGCCGAGAAGAGCCGCCAGCACGCCCCCGATCAAGCCGATGCTGATCGTCTCGAGCAGCAAGACGCCCGAGAGCTGGGCTCGCGTCAGGCCGATGATGCGTAGTAAGGCGATCTCCTTGCGACGCTCGAGCGCCGCGATGACCAGCGAGTTGAGCATGCCGAGAGCGGCCAGGCAGACGATCAAGAGCAAGATGACGTCGAAGATGAAGAAGTCGCGCTCGATCTCACGGACATGGCGGGCTCGGATCGCGCTGGCCCGTTTGATCGTCAGCCACTCTAGGCTGGAAAGGCTGGCCCTTACTCGCTCCTCGACTCGGTGCTCGGCGGCCCCGTCCTCGAGGATCACGGCCAGCTGGGTCAGCGAGTCGTTGGTGCGACAGAAGTCGCGACGCATGTCGGCCTCGCGAATCAGGCCGTACTTGCGGTTGTCGGGAAAGAACCCGAAGGCGTCACTCACTCCGATCACTTCGTAGGGACGGGGTCCGTCGAAGGTCGGCAGCTCGATCGTGTCGCCGATGCGGTATCGATAGCTGCGGGCGAGATACTCGGACAGCACGATGCCGTCTCCGGCGCTGAGCTTCTCGACTAGGCGGTGCTGCTCGGCGCTCCGAGCGGTGCGCGCCAGGGACTCCGGCTCGACACCGCGGATTGTGAACGGGCTGTTGATCTCGGCCGTGAGTGGGACCACGCCGCGGACGCCTTCGAGCTCTTCCAGCTCGAGCAGACGCATTCGATCGAGAGGCTCGGAGCGCACGTAGAGGCTGGGAGGCAGCGCGCGATCGGCCCACTGTCGGGTCTCGTCTTGCAGGGAGCCCGTGATGCTCTTGACGCCGAGCAGGGTCGCGAAAACGAGCATGAGGCCTGTCACCGAAGTGAAGATCCTGTGTCCCGAGCCGGTCATGCTGCTTTCGGCCAGCCGCGTCTCCAAACGAAACAGTCGCGACCAGGGACCGAGCACCCAACGCGTCGCTCGCGTGAGGAAGCCGGGGCAGAAGAGAAGGACGCCGAAAACCGCTGCCAGCGCGCCGCCGGCCTTCAGCAGGATCAACAGCATGCGCTGCGTCCCTCCCACCACCAGATGGCTGACCCCGAGGAAGCCGAGTGGGATGAGGATCACGAGTACGAGGTAGACACCGATGCGGGTTCGTTGACGGAGGTCCTTGAAATCGGCACGGCCCGAACGGAGCGCCTCGGTGGTCGAGAGGCGACGGGCCTTCACCAGGGGCCACAAGATGCCGAGCAAGGCGAACAACACGCCCAGCCCGACGACGGCCGAGACGGCCGGGAGTGGGATCTCGAACGTGTCGACTCGCTCACCCAGCCCCAGTGTCGTGATCCGGTAGGCCTTGAGCAACGCGGCGAGACCGAGGCCGATCGCCACGCCGAGCACTCCACCGCTGAGCGCCAAGATGCCTCCTTCGGCCAGGAAGATCGCCGATATTTGCGCGCGCGTGGTGCCGAGAGCCGAGAGCAACCCGATCTGTCGGATGCGCTCATTCAACGACATCGACATCGAGTTGAAGATGATGAACAGTCCGAGCAGCAAGGCCATCATGGCGCTCGCCAGCACGCCGTTCCGGAACGCCTTCTCCTCGAGCGCCTCGCCGGCGAGGGCGAAGCGCGGCGTCGAGACCGTGAAGTCCGACTGCACTCGTCGCTGGACCTCCTCGGCGGTCGTCGAGCTCGACAGCCGAGCCCAGAAGATCGGCAGGAAGTGATCGTCGCGAAAGAGCTTCACCGAGGCTTGAAAGGTCGTGATCGCCAGTTGGCGTCGTCCGAGTCGTTCCGGTGCCAGTAGGCCGACCAGGCGCATGGACTGCACCTGGTCCTCGTCTCGAGCACCTCCCTCGTCGACCGTCACGATCTGACCGTCACGGCATCCGCGGACCGGAGGTCGGCGGCGCCGGACGACGATCGAGTCCCCGAGCGAGATCTCCAGGCGGGTCGCGAGACCGCGCGGCAAGAGAAACGCTTCCGTATCGCCCGGCTCGAGGTCGCGACCCTCGGCGATCCGATAGGCGGAGAAGGTCTCGCTCTTTCCGGGCTCGAGCCCACACAGCTCGAGATCGGCGATCGGTCGCTCGTTTCGAACGAGGGTGATCCCGTTGAAGAACGCCCCCGTCGCCTCGAGGACGCCCGGAATGCTCTCGAGCGACCTCGAGATGTCGAGGACGCCGGCCGGGTTCGAGTGCAACGGAGTGATCTCGATGTCCGGGCGGGCGGAGTCCTCGGAGCGGCGGCGCTCCTGCGAGAGGTTGGTGTTGTGATCGATCACGAAGATCGCGATCACGGTCCCGATCCCGACGGCAATGCCGAGCATCGACGCGGCGGTCCGGAGCTTCCTAGACGTCAAGCTCCTTGAGGCAATCAAGAATGCGAGCTTCATTGACGGCATCGTCCTCGAGGGTCGTGTGAGCGGCGATCTCGCCGTCCTTCAAAAAATGGACCCGATCAGCGAAGGCGGCGTCTCGCGGATTGTGGGTCACCAACAAGATCGTCTGCCCTCGCTCGTCCCGGCAGGCGCGCAGCAGCTCCATGACCTCTTGTCCGGCGCGCGACGAGATGTTCCCCGTCGGCTCGTCGGCCATGATGATGCGCGGCTGGCTGAAGAGCGCGCGAGCGATCGAGACGCGTTGCATCTCACCGCCGGAGATTTGGTGAGGAAACCGATCGGCCTGTCCCGTGAGCCGAAAGCGCTCGATCAACGTTGCCAGCTCGGGTGGGCGCTCACTCGGATCCTGACCTTGGATCATCGCCGGGAGCAGGATGTTCTCGGTGACGGTGAGGTTGGGAACCAAGTTGAAGAATTGAAAGACGAAGCCGATGCGATCGCGTCGAAGCAGCGTGCGTGCGCGATCCTTCAGGGCGTAGACATCGTGTCCTTCGAGTAGCACTCGACCCCGATCGGGAGCATCGAGACCCGAGAGCACATGGAGCAGCGTCGACTTGCCCGAGCCGGATGGACCCATGATGGCGACGAACCGACCTTCGGCGATCTCCAGGCCAACCGAGCGAAGTACCGGTACCTGGATCTCGCCCATGCGATAGGTCTTGTCGACGTCGCTCGCGGCGACGATCGGCTGTGTGGCGGTCTGGCTCATTCGTGCAGCCGGTGTGGGTGGTCGAAGTGGAGGCAAGATCGTCGTCTCATCGGCCTTCCTCCGACGGCACCTCTCGAAGCAACGATGGCAGGTCGACCATGGCCGAAGTCAGCCGGCCTTCGTCGGTGAGCTCGTGGAGCTGACCGCCCGCGACATGGCAATCCGTGCATTCTGACGCGTCGGCGCGCGGGGTGTCCCGCTCGAGCCAATCGGGACCGGCGAAGTCCGTGTGCTCCATCATGAGCTCGGCCACGTCTCCGGCACCGTTCCGATCGAAGGTGATCCGGTCGACGTGGCAATGCTCGCATTCGACCCCGAAGGAAGAAGAGAGACGCTTCATGCGGCCGATCAATGCGGCGCGCGCCGGGTCCGTAGGAGGCTCTTCGCGGCGGCGAGGACGCTCGCAGGACAATCCGATCACCAGGTAACTCGTGAGCACGAGCCAACGGGAAAGACGGATGGAGAGGCGAGTCGGCACAGCGGGCATCGCGGCGGCTCCGGGGGGCGCATGGTTCTCGGTCGCGTCGAGCGTTCTCTTTATGCCAAGCGGCGGACGAGCTGTCAGGCCTCGGAGCGAGAAAGTTGATGCGAGTCGAATCAGCGAGAGCGACGATCGATTCTGAGAAAACGTTGGAAGGTGACGACTTCCGATGACAAGAATGGGGCACGCAGATGCTCGGGGGTTCGTCAGCCGTCTCATCGTGAGACCGCTGTTGTGAGTCGATCGATCCTTCGAGCTCGGCGGGTCGATCTCCTCACGCTCCAGCGGCCCTTTCTGGAGGAGATACCATGCCCGCCTCTTCGGAGTCCTTCGTCACTCCGCACCTGTCGGCGAAAGCGATGCCTTCCCGCCCGGTCTCGCGCCGGAAGCTGCTCTCGTCGCTCATGCCTCGCAACAGGCGACCCGATCGCCCGGGAGCGCCACCTGCGACGGCGGCGACCCCCCAAGCGACCGCTGGTCCGCCCGGCCAAGGCAAGCCGGATCGCTGGCCCGCCAGCCCCGAGCGCCTCTTGGTCGACCGGCTGACTTATGGCTATCACCCGAGCCAAGCTGCGCTTGCCGAGTCTCTGGGCTATCGCGGCTACTTCGAGTATCAGCTCGACTACGAGAGCATCGACGACTCGGAGATCGAAGCCGCGCTGACCGCGTACGTATCGCTGACGATGAGCGCGGCGGAGATCTACAACACCTACTGGTTGAACGATCAGATCGAGATCCCGTTCTACGAGCTGAAGTACGCGGCGATGCTGCGTGAGATCTTTTCTCCGCGTCAGCTCTACGAGCGCATGGTCGAGTTCTGGAGCGATCACTTCAGCATCGAGCACGCCGACGACCTGTGCCTGATCTTCAAAACACAGGACGATCGAGACGTGATCCGTCCCAACGCACTCAAGACGTTCTCCGATCTGCTTCACGCCTCGGCCCAGAGCCCGGCGATGGTGCAGTACCTCGACAACTATTCCAATATGAAGGGGGTCGCGCAGGAGAACTATGCGCGGGAGCTCTTGGAGCTGCACACGCTCGGCGTCGACGGTCCTTACACTGAGGACGACGTCAAGGAGGTCGCTCGCTGCTTCACCGGCTGGACCTTTCACCGAGTCGCCAATCTGCCCGGCTTCGGCGAGTTCTACTTCAGTCCGGGAGCGCATGACACGGGTGCGAAGACGGTGCTGGGTGTCCCGATCCCAGCCGGCGGTGGCAAGTCGGATGCCCTGGCGGTTCTCGACATTCTGGCCCACCATCCGAGCACGGCCCACTTCATCGCCAAGAAGCTCGTCATTCGCTTCGTGGGCGACAGCCCGCCCGCGGATCTCGTGGACCGTGTGGCTCAGGTCTTTCTCGCGACGGGCGGAGACATCAAGTCGATGCTGCGCGAGGTCTTCTCACCAGATGCCCCGGCACGATTCGCCCACTATGTCCGTCCGAAGTTCCGCCGGCCGATGCATCTGATCGCCTCGACGCTGCGGGCCTTGGAGATCGGAGTGACCGACGCGCTCGGCATCCTGTACGAAGGAATCCTGCAGAGTCATTACCCCTTCGGGTGGCATCCGCCGAATGGGTACCCCGACCAGCTTTCAGCCTGGGGGCACAACCTGCGCCCGCGCTGGAGCTTTGCGGCCCGGCTCCTCGACAATCAAGTCTACGGCACCCCGGTCATTCGACAGAACATCGTCGCGCTCGTGAACGGCACCGGTCTTCCTGACAAAGCTGACGCGATCAACGAGGTGTTGACGGGCGGACAGCTCGATCCGCGCGATGTGCAGAGCATTCGGGAGTTCATCGAGAGTGCCCCAGTCTACAACTGGCGTATCCTTCGCGAAGGCATTGCTCTCGCAGTCTCTTCTCTCAGTTACCAGTTCCATTGATGGCTCGGTGCCCGTCATGGAATCCAAGAAACGAAACGAGAGGAGAACTCGAATGAGCGACTCGAAAAAGAAGAAGAACCCGGTCTCTCGACGTCAGTTCCTCGGAGGAACGGGCGGCACTCTGGCCGCGATCGCGACCACACCGTGGTGGATGCGCCACAGTCTGGGAAAACCTCGACGTTCCGCTCAGCGGGACGTTTTCGTGCACGTCTTTCTGCGGGGCGGTATGGACGGGTTGACGACCTGCGTGCCCCATGGTGATCCAGATCTCTACCTCGCCCGGCCGAATCTGGCCATCTCGCCTCCGGGGCAACCGAATGGCGCCACCGATCTCGATGGCTTCTTTGGGCTGCCTCCCAGCGGGGCACCTCTGCTGACGCCGTGGGCCAATGGTCACTTGGCCTTCGTCCACGCCTCGGGGTCCCCGGATCCCTCCCGATCCCATTTCGACGCGACCCACCTTATCGAGGTCGGCATTCCCAACCAGCCGATCTTCTCGGTCAAATCGGGCTGGCTGGCGCGCCACCTCCAGACCATCGATCCGCTCGGAAACGGATTGGTGCGGGCGATCAACTTCGGGAGCGTCATGGCGCTGTCACTGGCAGAGGCGCCCGGAACGGTCTCCTCCGAGGACTTGTCGACGTTCGACTTTCCAGGTAACCCCGTGAGTGCAACGGAGCGGCGGCAGGTGATCGAGAAGATGTACTCCCGGTCGCGCGAGCCGCTCCTGCGATCGTCGGCCGATGCCAGCTTCGATACGATCGATCTGCTCGCTCCCATCGACTACGAGGGCTACCAGCCTGCCAACGGCGCTAGCTATCCGGCCGGAGCCGTCGGATCGGCTTTTCGACAAACGGCGGCGACCATCAAGGCCGACGTCGGCGTCGAGGCCTACATGATGGAGATGCACGGCTGGGACCTTCACGAAGGTCTCGGACCCATTGACGGAGCGATGGCGGCCTTGCTCACCGAGCTCACCAGCACGCTCGAAGCGTTCTACCTCGACATGCTGGCGGATATCGACCGCGTGACCGTGCTCTTGGTCTCCGAGTTCGGACGCCGCGTTGCCGAGAACGGTAGCGAGGGCGTCGACCATGGTCATGGCAACTGCATGATCGCCATGGGAGGGCACATCGCAGGCGGTCAGGTCATGACTCAGTGGCCGGGCCTCGCGCCGCAGAACCTGGACAGCGGTGACTTGGCGATCACGATCGACTACCGCGACATCGTGGCCGAGATCGTGTCGCAGCGTCTCGGAAACCCTGCCTTCGGCACCATCTTCCCGAACTACACGCCGACCTTCCAAGGCATCACGAACTGATTCGAAGCGAGCCTCCTCGGTCATTGGGCCGGGGAGGCCCGCACACTTCGTGACCTCAGTGAATGGCCTCGACGAGCTCACGGACACGACGGACGTCCACGGGAGCCTGCGTGTTCCCGTCGTGCTTGCAGAACGTCCCGACGATGGCGGCGTCCGCAACGGCCAAAGTCGCGGAGACCGTCTGCGCATTGACTCCGCTGCCGACGAGAACGGGGTGGTGGAGGACGGCTCGACGTACTCTCTCCACCTGGGCCAAGTCGGTCGGGCGTCCGGTTCCTTCACCGGACAGGATGAGTGCGTCCGCACCTCCCCGACCGACGGTCTCGCGCGCCACGGTCTCGACGGGGCGAGGGGCGAGGGGCGCCGCGTGCTTGACGTCGACATCGGCTAGGATCTGGATCCATTCGGCGCCGATCTCGCGACGGTATCGGAGGGTGTCGTGCGCTCGCCCGGATATCACACCCTGATCCGTGAGGGCGGCCCCCACATGAACGTTGACGCGAATGAACCGTGCGCCGCCAGCCATTGCGGCTGCCAGAGCCGACCGGGCGTCGTTGCGCAGGACGTTGATTCCGATCGCCAGGTCCAGAGGAGCGAGCCGACGAGCGATCGCGGCCATCAGCGCCGGGATGTGCGGGGGGACCGCCTCCGGGTAGAAGGGGGCATCTCCGAAGTTCTCGAGGATGGCCGCCCGAATACCGCCGTCCTGGAGCGCCTGGGCATCTCGCGCCGCTCTCTCGAGAATCGCTTCGATGTCACCGGCGAATCGGTGGCTACCCGGCAGAGGCGGGAGATGAATCACTCCGATGAGTCGAGGCGCACCGGGCACCAGGATTGGCAAGCGATGAGTCGCTTCAGTCATGAGGGCGGGCTCCAAAACCTCGGGCTCTCGGTCCACAGGCACTATCGCGGTGGGGAAGTGTTCCAGCCCTTGATCACCCAGACGAGCCAGAGCTCGCCGAGGTGGCCACCCCGAGCATAGGGCGATGCTCCGGCAGCCACGTAGGTTAGCCCGTCGCTCGGTCGGTCGGGCACAATGACGGTTCGGCGCGTCTCGTTCCACTCGAGCGTCAGCTCTGTCCCCGGCCTGCGGGACCATTCATGCTCTCCCAGAGCGACCTCCAGGTACAGGTCGAGGTCGACGCGGTAGAGATCGGGAGCCAGCTCTTCACCCGCATGGAAGTAGAACGGCTCGTAAGGAAGGCCTTGGCGGCGCAGTTGATCCTGCTCGAGCGCGTAATCCTCGGCGTCGAGGTCCATCACACCAGCCCGGTGCTCGAGGTGATGCCGAACCTCGTGGGTCAGCGTCTCCCAGAGCTCGGCCTCGACGTCGAAGCCGACGTCTCGACTCGCGATGGCTCGAAAAGATCCGTAGTACAGGACGATCTCGGACACCACCGAGGCGTCGTCCTCGGCATACAGGGACGGCAAGTACGCCTCGCAGTACCCGAGAGTGAACCAATCGGGAATCGTGGGATGACGCTCCTGGTCGGGCCGCACCGTCAGCGAGGCGATGCCGGACCGAAACTCCACGGGGATCCGATCGAAAGCCTCGCCGGCGAGGCGCTCGAACTCGGCGCGTGTAGGAAAGCTCGATCGATCCACGAGCGGAACCGGCTCCGATGGAAACAGTCTCGAAGTGCCGGGCGTGCGATCACCCGAGCGTCCGCATTATTCACTCGCGGCTGTCTTCGTCCACCTCGTCGTCCGGGATTGCCGATTGAGACTCAGCTCCAGAGCGTCCCGTTGACCAGGTCGGCCGGGCAGGCATCGGGGTGGCCCATCTGCGTTGCGCGCTGATAGCTCTCCTGAGTGCGATATCCGAGAGAGAGGAGCTGGTTGAGCGCGGTGACGTAGCGGCCGGGAACACAGAGTCGAATCGTTGCCGCACGCCAGGAGCGGGCCAGCGATTCGAGGTTGCTGCAGACGGCATCGAGAACGTCGTTTCCCTGTCGGGTATCGACGAGAAGCATGGGCACGTGCAGCGTCCCGAGGGCACCGGTCGCAGAGCGTCCAACGTCCGTCGCCTCGTGGCACACGGCCAACCCGACGAGCTCGCCATCGCGGCGGAAGAGAACGGAGTTGCCCAAGCGCAGGTGATCCGTCATGCGCAAGAGGCAGGTCGGATCGAAGCCCCGTTGGAAGGAGCCGGTGAACTCACGGAGCTCGGACCACGAGGCGTTCGCTCCCGCGCGCCAGATCTCATGAGTGATGGTATTTCCACGCCAATCACTCTGCGCGCCGACCGGACGCTCGAGAAAGAATGTCGGAGGATTGGGCTCGAAGCCCGAGCGCACCAGAGCGTCGCTCATGCGAGCGGTCGCCGGGACGTCGAGGCCGATGGTCCAGGCGCCGGCGCTCTCGAGCGAGTGGCTGATGGTCGTCAGCAGCCGTCGTCCACCCCCGAGCCCCTGAAAGTCCGGCAGAACCGCGACCGCACTGATCCAACCAACGCTGCCCCAGAGCTGGGAGAATCCCACACCGATCACATGCTCGTCGCGCACCAGGACGCAGTTGCCCTCGGGGTTCTCGGCGATCAGCTGCTCGAAGAGCGAGAGCCGGACGTCGGGAATCGTGACGGGAGACCGGCCGCTGAGGCGGGCATATCCGGCCGCAGTGGTCAGGATCCGGTCCACGGTCGTGAGATCCGAGGGGACGAGACGACGGATACCGAAACCAGACATGCCGAAGGACCTCCTGGGAATCGTTGACCGACGAGGACGCACTTCACGGCGTACCCTCCATCTTCCCTAGGATCGGCCACGGTTTCCACCAGAGTTGAGTGCCGGTTGGAGGGATCGAGGTGAAAATCGGCGTGACGTGCGGAACTCCCGACGAGTTTTCGGCTTGCCTCCAGGATCCTTTCCCTATAATTCAGGCGCTCGCGGCGGAGCCTCGGCTCTCGTCGCGCTCAGATTCGTCCAGATCAACCCTGAGAGGAACCTGCGAGGACCTCGGAGCTCATATGGCGAGGCGTCCATGGAGCCCGCTATTGGGGCTCGCAGTTTGGTGGCTCGGCGGCTGTCATGGTGTCGGGTATCACCTCGATTCCCTCGAGTACGTCCGCGACCCACTCGGCGGATACGAGAAAGAGATCGAGCGTGACGTCCCGGTGCTGGGTTGGCTCAACGGATTGCCGTTCGTCGAGCTCCGATATGGTGCCGACGTCGACGATCCAGCCGAGCTGCTGGTCGAAGCGCTCGGGGCCCTGGGTGAGACCGAGCTGGCGCCTGACGACTTGCGGCGGTATCGCGTGATCGGGCTGGCTGCCGAGTGCTATCAACGCGACTCCCACGCTCTGGTGCAGGCGACGGCTCTGACGGCGATGGCGGCGCATCTCGAGGGAAGCGCGCCTCCGAGCCGTGGCCTGGCCGACTTGCCCTTCGAGAGTGGCGCGCGCGTTCGCGAGCGCTTCGAGCGCTTTCGGAGCATCTGGGAGGGGCGACGGAGCGACCCGCCCCGCGAGAGTCCCGAGCTCCTGGCCGCCTCGATCGCGGCCTTCGGCAAGGTCGGCTACGCACAGCTGGGAGATGTCTATCCCATCCTCCGATTGCTCGCGGAGGGGAGCGAGCAGTTCCGGGGTCCGGTGCGCGATGCGGCACTCGAGGTTCTGCCGATCCTCTCGTACCAGGCAGCATGGCTCGGGATGCTCCAGGGGCTGCGCCGCAATGAGCCCATGGTCCGACAGGCAGCGATCGACGTCTCCTTCGTGCTCGACGACGACGACGTGTTGCTGGTCTTGCTTCGCGCTCTCGACGTCGAAAGTGAGCCTCAGGTCCTTCGGCAGGTGTATCGTCGCTTCACGCGGCTCCCGACCGAGACGCTCGAGACGACCGTGCGTTTGACGCCCCGTGGCGAGGCCGACATCCGTCGGAGTGCGCTGGACAACCTGATTGGCAACCGAGGCGTTCGAGCCAGCGATCCCTCGGTGGCCGCAGCGGCAATGGTCGCCTTGAGCCGGCACTACGCCGACCACACTATTCTGGATCCCGATTTCTGGTCGGGCTGGTATCAGCAGCGAGTCGCGGCCGAGGCGGAGAATGGCTGACAAGAAGAGGAAGCGTTGGTTCACGCTGGCGAAGCTGATCCTGGCGGCCGGCCTCATCGCTTGGGTGTGCACGCTCATCAACTTCGAAGACCACCTCGTCATCGAGACTCACCCAGAGGGTGATCTGCTCGGAGACTGGGAAGGTGTCGTCGCGCAGCCGGTCGACGGTAGCTGGAGCTTCCGCCTCGAGGAGGGCTCGGACGCGATCTTCTCCATCCCGACCGGCCGCCCCGCAGGCGTTCTGGCCCGGGCCGGCGAATCCTGGGAAGTCGAGCTCGAGTCCGGGCTGACCGTGATGCTTCCCCCGGGGACGGCCGGCGAGGTCGGCGACGTGTCGGAAGGTCAGAAGGTCCGGGTCATCGTGCAGGAGGGGCTTCCGACCCTGCTGCGGCGTGCCAACTTCAACTGGCTGTTGATGGGGCTGCTCGCCTTCGCGCTAGCAACCGTGGTGGCGGTCGCCCGCTGGCAGCTTCTGCTGCGCGCCCAGAACATCGTGGTGCCTTTCCGGCGAGCGTACTCCTTGACCTACGTCGGGTACTTCTTCAACAACATCATTCCCGGCTTGACGGGCGGCGACCTGGTCAAAGCCTTCTTCGTGGCACGCGATACCGATCGCAAGACGGGAGCGGTCGTCAGCGTCATCGTCGATCGCGTCGTGGGTCTCTTGGCCCTGGCGCTGATCGCGGCCGTGATGGTGCTCTTCGAGCCGGTCGCCTTCCGCGAAGTGATGGTGATCATCTACGGCTTTCTGGGAATCGCGGCGCTGGGGGGCATCGTGCTCTACAGCCGGCGTATCCGACGATGGTTCCGCTTGGATGTCCTCTTCGCCAAGCTGCCAGCCAAGCAGGTGCTTCAAGAGATCGACGCCGCGTTCTTCATCTATCGGCATCGCAAGCTGGCCCTGACCATCGCCGTGGTGATGTCGTTCTTCAATCACTTCGGGGTGATCTCGATCTACGTGTTCGCCGGTATGGCGATCGGAGTCGAGGCTGAGGTCATCTCGTACTTCATCACCGTCCCGGTGATCAATATCGTGACGGCGATCCCGCTGGCTCCGGGTGGCTGGGGGATCGGTGAGATGGCTTCGGTCAAGTTCCTGGACCTGGCCGGAATCGCGGTGACCGAGGCCTTCACGATCTCGTTGTTGTTCCGCTTGAGCCTGCTCGTCTCCAGCTTGCCCGGTGGCTTGTTCCTGGCCATGAGCGGCTCGAAGGTGAGCGACGAGGAGATCCAGCGGGAGCTCTCGACGGATCCGCCTCTCTCTGAGGAGGCCGAGACCGGAGGCGAGAGCGCTGCCGCGTCGGAGCCTCCGGCAGCCGGGCCGCCGGCCGCGTCTTCCTGATTCAACCCTCGATTCGCTGCTCGTTGGAGGATTTCATGTCGCTACTCGTAGTCGGTTCGGTCGCCTTCGACACCGTCGAAACGCCGCATGGCAAGGTGGAGGACGCGCTGGGCGGCTCGGCCGTATACTGCTCGGTGGCGGCGAGCTTCTTCCACCCGGTGCAGCTGGTCGGTGTGGTGGGTCGAGACTTTCCCGCCGAGCGAGTTCAGGTCCTCGAGCGCCACGGTATCGACCTGGCCGGTCTCGAGGTGGTCGATGGCGAGACCTTCCGTTGGAGTGGGCGGTACTCGGCGGATCTCAACCATCGAGACACGCTCGCCGTGCATCTGAACGTCTTTGGCAACTTTCAGCCGAAGGTGCCGGAGTCCTACCGCGAAGCCCGGTTCGTGTTCTTGGCCAATGGGGCGCCCATGACCCAGCTGGCGGTTCTCGATCAGGTGGAGCGACCCGAGTTCGTGCTCGCGGACACGATGGATCTCTGGATCGACACGGCGCGCTCCGACCTGGTGGAGCTGCTCCGACGCGTCGACGGCATCGTGCTGAACGACGAGGAGGCGAAGCAGCTGTCCGGAGAGTCGAACCTCATCCGGGCCGGCGATCGGATCCTGGAGATGGGGCCGAACGTCGTGATGATCAAGAAGGGGGAGCACGGGGCCTTCCTCTTCTCTCCGCGCATGCGGTTCGCGATTCCGGCCTTCCCGGTCGACGACGTGATCGATCCGACCGGAGCCGGCGATTGCTTCGCGGGCGGCCTGATGGGCTACCTCGCCGAGCGGGGACGCTGGACGGTGGAGGATCTGCGGCGAGCGATGGTCTACGGGACGGTGGTGGCGTCGACCTGCGTGCAAGGATTCAGCCTCGACGCCCTGGAGAAGATCGAGCGAGCGGACGTGGAACGGCGCTATCGAGAGTTCATCGAGTTCGTGACGGTGGAGCCGACGCGGTCCGAGAGCCCATCCTAAAATATTCCTAAAACGACTCTGGCTCGCCGGCAGTGCGCCTGACATAATCGGGCCCGACCGGGAGGAGCCGGACGGCCGGAGCCCGGAGACCATGCGAACGATCCGCACGTTCATCGCGGTGCCCATATCGCTCAAGATCGCGAGTCGATTGGAGCGAGCGCAGCTGGCATGTCGAGACGTGGCGCGGCTCCGAGTCTCCTGGGTCCCTCCCGAGCAGATGCACGTGACGTTGAAGTTCTTGGGAGAGATTCCTTACGAGACGCTTCCGGATGTAACCCGGACGCTCGAGGCGGCGACTAGAGAGGTGAAGCCATTTCGAATCCGCGTGGCTCGACTGGGGACATTTCCCGATTCGGAATCACCGAAGGTGATCTGGGCGGGGGTCGAGGACGAGCCGGCGGGTCTCTTGGCGACACTGGCGGAGACGTTGAATCACGAGCTGATTCCGCTGGGGATTCGACGAGAGCGTCGTCCGTTTTCGGCGCACGTGACAGTGGGTCGAGTGAAGCGATTCGAGGATCCCGAGGGCTTCGAGCGGTTCATTCGGCGACGGAAGCAGAACGAGTACGGAAAGCAGGTCATCGAGGAGCTCCATCTGATGTCGAGCGAGATGACGTCGTCGGGATCGCACTACGACGTGGTCGCTCGAGTTCGGTTGTGAGACCGCCGGTTCGCCCGAAAGCGGCGTCGGTCGGCTCCTCGAATGGGCGGAGTTTGAAGGAGGGACGAGTTCATGGTGGGTAAGTCGGAACGCATCGACAACGACAAGCTGCGTCAGCAGGCGCTCGGAACGGCGATTCAGCAGATCGAGAAGCAGTACGGCAAGGGCTCGATCATGAAGCTTGGGTCGGAGGGAGCTCATCTTCAGATCGAGGGGATCCGGACCGGGTCGTTGGCGCTCGATGAAGCGCTCGGTGGCCTGGGCGTGCCCCGGGGCCGCATCGTGGAGATCTATGGACCCGAGTCTTCGGGTAAGACGACTCTGTCGCTGCACATTGCGGCGAACGCTCAGAAGCTGGGCGGCATCGCCGCCTTCATCGATGCCGAGCATGCCTTGGATCCCGTCTACTCGCGCAAGCTGGGTGTCGACGTGGACAACATGCTGGTGTCGCAGCCTGACACGGGCGAGCAGGCGCTGGAGATCGCCGAGATGCTGGTCCGCTCGAACGCGGTCGACGTGGTCGTGATCGATTCGGTCGCGGCGCTCGTACCGCGGGCGGAGATCGAAGGGGAGATGGGCGACGCTCATGTGGGTCTGCAGGCACGTCTGATGTCGCAGGCGCTTCGAAAGCTCACGGCTGCGATCGCCCGCTCTCGCACCTGCATGATCTTCATCAATCAGATTCGCGAGAAGATCGGCGTCATGTTCGGCAGCCCCGAGACCACGAGCGGGGGACGAGCGCTGAAGTTCTATGCTTCGGTGCGGATCGACATTCGGCGAATCGGCTCGATCAAGGACTCGGAGCAGGCGGTCGGCAATCGCGTGCGAGCGACCGTCGCCAAGAACAAGATCGCCGCGCCGTTCAAGCGCGCCGAGTTCGACATCATGTTCTCCGAGGGGATCTCGCAGATCGGTGAGCTGATCGACCTCGGCGTCGAGCACCGCGTGATCGAGAAGAGCGGTGCCTGGTTCTCCTACGGAGACATCCGCCTCGGACAAGGCAAGGAGAACTCGCGGACCTTCATCCGCGAGAACCCCGACTTGCTCGAGGAGCTGGACACCAAGGTGCGTCTCGCGATGGGCCTCTTGAAGCCCGAAGAGACCGGCGAAGAGGCTGCCGCCGCTGCGACGGAGAGTGCTGCGAAAACGACGGACAGTGCCGCGGAGAACAGTGCCGCGACGGACAGTGCCGCGGAGAACAGTGCCGCGGAGAACAGTGCCGCGGAGAACAGTGCCGCGGAGAACGCGTCCAGTAATGGTGAGCCGGCCAAGGCCGGCTCTGCGAAGAAGCGCACCCGCAGCAAGGAGCAGACGGCGGGTTGATACCACCGTCCCGTCGCAAAAGGGCGAGGATACCCGGCTAGGGGACGTCCTCGCCCGCGATCGACTCTCGCCCGGTATCGGTTGATCGGAGCCGAGGCGAGAGTGCTTCCTCTCCGGTCGGCACCGCTCTTGGCTGCGGCGTCGATTGCCACTTCCAGACATGAACACCGAGGGCTCGTCGAGTCTCGTCGAGACGCCGACTGGCCCCCATGCGGTCGCCCGGCTAGAGTATTGGACTTTCTCGGGCCGGTTCCGGTGGTCGGTGGCCCACTGTTCCCGTCTTCGCAGGAAGCGCTCCGTCATGAAGTCCGAAGAGATTCGCGCCTCGTTCCTGAAGTTCTACTCCGATCGCGGTCACGCGGTGGTGGCGAGCGACTCGCTCGTCCCCGAGAACGATCCGTCCTTGCTGTTCACCGGCGCCGGGATGAATCAGTTCAAGGCGATGTTCCTCGGCATCGGGGACGCTTCCTACACGAGGGCGGTGACTTCGCAGAAGTGCATCCGAATGCCCGATCTCGAGAACGTTGGCGTGACGGCCTGCCATCACACCTTCTTCGAGATGCTCGGCAACTTCTCGTTTGGGGATTACTTCAAGGAAGAGGCCATTGCCTGGGCGTGGGAGTTCCTGAGAGAGGTCCTGCACATCCCGGCCGACCGGCTTGCGGTCACGGTCTACGAAGAGGACGACGAGGCGTATCGACTCTGGAACGAGAAGATCGGCGTCCCGGCGGATCGCATCTTCCGGTATGGCGAGTCCGAGAACTTCTGGCCCGCCAACGCGCCATCCCAAGGCCCGAACGGCGTCTGTGGACCGTGCTCGGAGATCTTCTACGACTGGGGCGCGGAGAGCTCGAGCGTCGGGCCGGTTGAGGTCAGTGGGCCCGCGAATGACGGCGGCCGATACTGGGAGATCGGAAACCTCGTCTTCACGCAGTTCGATCGCAAGGAGGGTGGAAAGCTCGAGCCGCTGCCGAGCAAGAACATCGACACCGGCTGGGGGCTCGAGCGCTTGACGGCGGTGATTCAGGGAAAGCGGACGAACTTCGAATCCGATCTCTTCTGGCCGATCATTGCCGTCGAGTCGGAGATCAGTGGCGTTCCATACGGGAAGTCCCCCGAGTCCGACGTTCGACTGCGTCGCATCGCGGACCACGTACGAGCGTCAATCTTCTGTATCACGGACGGCGTCGTCCCGTCGAATGAGGAGCGCGGCTACGTGCTCCGCAAGGTGATGCGTCGAGCGATTCGCGACGGGTGGAAGCTGGGCATCGAGGACGACTTCCTCCATCGCTTGGTGCATGTCGTCGGTGAGGTGATGCAGCCCGCCTATCCGGAGGTCTTGGAGAACGAGGAGCGCATCGCTCGAATGATGCGACAAGAGGAGCGGCGTTTCCGAGAGACCTTCGCGCGTGGACAGATCGTGCTCGACGAGATGATCGACGATCTCGTCGCGAGTGGTGAGAAGGTCCTTCCCGGTGAGCGGGCCTTCCTCCTCTACGATACTCACGGCTTTCCCCTCGACCTCGCCGAGCTCGCGTTGACTGAGCGGGGGCTGACGCTCGATCAGGCCGGTTTCGAGAAGGCTATGGAGGAGCAACGCCGGCGTGCTCGCCAGCACTCGGGCTTCTCGAAGGACATCTTCGCGGCCGGACCCATCACGGACCTCAAGGGCAAGGTCCCGGCCAGCCGCTTCAACGGCTACGAGAACTTGACGAGTGAGGCCCGCATCTTGGCGTTGGTTCAAGGTGACTCCGCGGTAGAGCGGGTGAGCTCGGGTGAAGAGGTGCTCGTCGTTCTGGACCAGACACCCTTCTACGCCGAAGGTGGCGGACAGGTGGGTGACCGAGGTCGAATCGAAAGCCTGGACTTCGTGCTCGAGGTGGCGGACACCTTTCGCAAGGAGGACTTCTTCCTCCATCGCTGTCGTGTCGTCTCGGGTACCGCGTTGGTCGGTGCTTCGGTCTCTGCCAAAGTCGATGCCGACACTCGGGCGGCGACCATGCGAAACCACACCGCGACCCACCTCCTTCACAAGGCCCTCAAGGAGGTGCTGGGCGACACGGTCGATCAGGCGGGCTCCCATGTCGGTCCGGATCGACTTCGCTTCGACTTCAGCCACGATCGGGCGCTCCAGCGAGAAGAGCTGCACGACGTCGAGCGCCGCGTCAACGAGCGCGTCTTCGGCAACTGCCCGGTCACCAAGACGGAAATGCCCTTCGAGACAGCGCGGGAATCGGGTGCCGTCGCGTTGTTCGGTGAGAAGTACGGAGACTCGGTTCGGGTGGTCGACGTCGATGGCTGGAGCCGGGAGCTCTGCGGCGGCACGCATGTCGGGCGGGTGGGGGACATCGGTCCCTTCGTGATCACGTCCGAGTCCTCGGTCGCCTCGGGCGTGCGACGCATCGAGGCGGTGACGGGCTGGGAGGGCGTCCGCCGATTCCAGGCCTGGCACGAGAGCCTCCAAGAGAGTGCGGCCAGCTTGCGAGTGGGCGAAGAGCAGGTCCCGGAGCGGATCTCGGCCCTGCAGGAGGAGCTGAAGAAGCTCCGGTCGGAGCTCAAGGCGGCTCGACGTGAAGCGGCTCAGGGCAAGGAGGCCGATCTACCGAGTGAGGACATCGGTGGCGTGTCGGTGGTGGTTTCGAAGCTGGAAGGCTACTCTGCGGAGGAGCTTCGGGCGACTCTCGACCGATTGAAGTCAGCCAAGGAACCGGTCGCTGCGCTCTTGGTGAGTCCGGCCGACGGTCAAGTTCCCGTGGCATCGGGCGTGAGCCCGGCGGCGATCCGACTCGGTCTCAAGGCGGGCGATCTCGTGAAGACGGCGGCGAAGGTGCTGGGGGGAGGAGGCGGTGGTCGGCCCGATTTTGCCCAAGGGAGCGGCAAAGACGCGGGCAAGATCGACGAGGCTCTGAATGCGGTTCGGGAGAGAATCCGGGAGGCGTTGGCCTGAGCAGATGGCCGGTTCGATTTGCTTTGACAAGAACTTGCGCGAACGTAGAATGAGCCGCGCGGTGGGCCGGCGGTGGCCCGTGAGTCGTTGATCAGCCGGCTTTGGCTCGCTCCAGAAGCGTCCGTGACGCTGCGAGTCGAGATCGGCGCACAGGTCGACTCGGCCGCCTAGAGACGAGCTCTTGGAGGCCATCGCCCCGCGGCGGTGGCTTTGCATTTGATGGAGGGCCAAGATGGCAGTCCCGAAGAGAAGACAGTCCCGATCTCGAACGCGTAAGCGTCGTTCTCATGACGCGATGAAGCCTCTCTACCTGAGCCGATGTAAGCAATGCGGTTCGGCGTCGATGCCACATCGAATCTGTGACAACTGTGGCCACTACGGCGGCCGTACGGTGATTGACAAGGAAATCATCTGACCCGGAGTTCGGGTCGGGAAAGACCGCGATGCCCGTGATCGCGAGCTTCGCTCGGTGGACACGCCGCTTCCGAGTGGTCCCGGCCCCGTGAGGTGAGAGCCAGCGCCGATGCGGATTGCCTTGGATGCCATGGGAGGGGACCGAGCCCCGGTCGAGATCGTCAATGGGGCGGTCCGAGCGGTGCGATTGGGCCATCTCCAGGCGGCCGACCTGATCTTGGTCGGCGACGAGCCTCGAATCGAGAACGCCCTCGATGAGGCGATCGGCTCCGAAGCATTCGAGCGCCGGGGCCTCTCGATCCACCATGCACCCGAGGTGGTCGAGATGCACGAGAAGCCGGTCGATGCCCTGCGCCGAAAGAAGCGCTCCTCCATCGCCGGTTGCGTTCAGCTCGTCAAGGACGGCGAAGCCGACGCGTTCGTCTCAGCCGGCAACACCGGTGCGGTCGTGGCCGCTTCCACGCTCCACCTTCGACTGATCGAAGGAATCCGCCGCCCCGGGATCGCCATCACATTGCCGAGCCGAGCCGGTGGAGTGACGCTGATCGACGTCGGTGCGAACATCAAGTGCACGCCCGTCCATCTGTTCCAATATGGGCTCATGGCGCATCACTACGTCGAGAGCTGCCGCGGCATCGCGAGCCCGAGGATCGGACTCCTCAACATCGGCTCCGAGGACGAGAAGGGCAACGACGTCGTTCGCAAGACACGCGAGATGTTCGCGGCCACTCCTCTGAACTTCGTCGGCAACGTCGAGGGCCAGGATGTCTTCGGTGACGTGTGCGACATCGTCGTGTGCGAGGGCTTTGTCGGCAACGTCGTGCTCAAGGTGAGCGAGGGAATCAGCGAGTTCTTGATTCGGCAAGTGGCCGACGAGGTGGGCTCGGCATTTCCGGACGGAAAGGCGCCTGACCTGTGGCAGGGCACCTGGAACGGGATCCAGGGCCGTCTCATGGCCAAGATCGACTACTCCGAGTATGGCGGGGCCCCGCTGCTCGGAATCGACGGGACCTGTGTCATCGGGCACGGTCGCTCGGATGCGAAAGCGATCGCGAATGCGCTCCGCACCACGCGCGACTTCGTCCGTAATCAAGTCAACTCTCACATCCGAACCGAGCTGGCCGAGATCCTGCGGTCGGATGAGTGGCAGTCCGGCGTGCAGGGCTAGAGGGCATGGTCGAGGTGAGACAGGTCGCGATCGCCGGGACCGGAGCCTACCTGCCCGAGCGAATCCTGGCCAACGACGACCTCGCCCGCCTCGTCGACACCTCCGACGAGTGGATTCAGACGCGTACCGGGATTCGCGAGCGACGCATCGCCGATGAAGGTGCCGCGACTTCGGACTTGGCGATCCCGGCCGTGCGGCAGGCGCTCGAGCAGGCCCACGTTACCCCCGAGTCGGTCGACCTGATCATCGTCGCGACCATCACGCCCGATCACGTGTTTCCCTCGACGGCTTGCCACATCCAGGCAGCGATCGGCGCGGAGAACGCCTGGGGCTTCGACCTGTCGGCGGCCTGCGCTGGCTTCCTCTTCGCCTTGAACACCGGTCGGCAGTTCATCGAGAGCGGCCAGGCGAATACCGTTGTCGTCGTCGGGGCCGAGTGCTTGTCCCGGATCACCGACTACCAGGATCGCAACACCTGCATCCTGTTCGGTGACGGAGCCGGTGCCGTGGTACTGAGGCCGAGCGACGGTCGATCGGGCGCGCTGCTCGAAGCGATCAACGGCATCGATGGCAGTGGCGGTGAGGTCATGAAGGTGCCGGCGGGAGGCTCTCGCATGCCGGCCTCCTACGAGTCGGTCGAGACGCGACAGCACTTCATGCGCGTCCGGGGTCGAGAGGTCTATCGCTTTGCCGTTGGCAAGATGGTCGACTTGGTCCGTGAGGTCGCCGATCGGGCCGGCATCGAGGTCTCGCAGATCGCGCGGATCATTCCGCACCAGGTGAACTTGAGAATCCTCGAGTCGGCTCGCACTCGGCTCGAGCTCCCTGAGGGCGTCATCGTCTCCAACATCGATCGATACGGCAACACCTCGGCGGCATCGATTCCGATCGCACTGCACGAGGCGGTCGAGGGCGGTCTCGTGAAGCCGGGGGATCATCTGGTCTTCGTCGCCTTCGGGGCGGGCCTGAGCTGGGGCGCGGTGGCCGCGCGCTGGTGAGCGGACCCGGCCGACCGCGTCGCAGTCGGCCAGAAGTGAGAAGGAGCGATCGTGAATCGAGCGTTGGTGTTTCCGGGGCAAGGCGCCCAGTATGTCGGTCAAGGGAAGGGCTTCTTCGCGAAGTTCCCGGAGGCCAAGTCGGTCTTCGAGAAGGCCGATGCGGCCTTGGACTTCGATCTCTCAGGGCGCTGCTTCTCCGGTCCGGAGGACGAGCTGAATCGTACGGATGTCTGCCAGCCGGCCATCCTCACGACGAGCTGGGCGATCGTGACGACCCTGCTCGAGCGAGGAAGGATGCGCCCGGAGGATTTCCAACTCACCTGCGGGCTGAGCCTCGGCGAGTATACGGCGCTGGTTTTTGCCGGATCGCTGTCTTTCGAGGACGCCGTGCGGCTCGTGCGTCGACGCGGACAGCTGATGCAGGAGGCGTCGGAGGCGAAGCCGAGCGGGATGGTCTCTCTGATGGGGATTGAGCTCCCGGCTGCCGAAGAGGTCTGTCGCCAGGCGTCGGATACGGGAATCGTCCAGGTCGCCAACCTCAATTGCCCCGGTCAGATCGTGATCTCCGGCGAGAACGCGGCTCTCGAGCGAGCCTCGTCGCTGGCTCAAGAGGCAGGTGCCCGGAGGGCGATCCCGCTCAAGGTCGCCGGAGCGTTTCACTCTCCGGTGATGGCCCCGGTAGCAACGGGCTTGAAGGCGGCCTTGGCGGAGGTGGAGATTCGGGCTCCCCAGACCGGATTCCTCACCAACGTGACCGGAGGGGCCCTGACGGAGCCCGAGGAGATTCGAAATGCCCTCGCCGAGCAAGTGCTCCGTCCCGTACTTTGGGAGCGAGCGATGCGGCAGTGCCTCGATCAGGGCATCGAGCGGTTCGTCGAGCCTGGGCCGAGCCAAGTGTTGACGGGGCTGATGAAGAAGATCGATCGGACGATCGAGGTCCGCGGCATCGATGATCCGGAGGCGGTCGATGGCTTCGGAGTTTGAGAACCTGGATTCGCGGGCTTCCCCGATTTCTTTGAGGCGAGCCTTGCGCCATCCCGGCTGCTCCGGTCTAATCTCGGGCTCGATTTTCACCCCGTCATGAGGTTGAACGTGCTGCAAGAGAAGGTCTCCATCGTCACCGGTGGATCGCGTGGAATCGGCCGCGCCGTCGTCGAGGCGCTGGCTCGTGCCGGCTCCCACGTGGCGGTGGTCGCGACCCGCGAAGACGGTGCCCGTGCGGCCGCGGAGAGCGCGGCGGGGCACGGTGTGAAGACGATGGCCTTGGCGGCCGACGTTTCGGATCCGGCCGATGCCGATCGGATCGTTCAGACCGTGACCGAAGAGCTCGGTGGGCTCGACGTGCTCGTCAACAACGCCGGGATCACGCGAGACGGTCTGCTGCTCCGCATGTCGGACGAGGACTTCGATCGAGTGGTGGCCGTCAACCTCAAGGGTACATTCAACTTCCTGCGCGCAGCGGCGCGGGTCATGGTGAAGAAGCGTTCGGGCTCGATCATCAACGTGAGCTCGATCGTCGGCTTGATCGGAAACCCGGGTCAAACAAACTACGCGGCTTCCAAGGGCGGCGTCATCGCTCTGACGAAGGCGGCAGCCAAGGAGCTCGCCTCACGCAAGGTGCGAGTCAACGCGATCGCGCCGGGCTTCATCAATACGGACATGACGGCGGACCTCGCCGAAGGCACGCGTGAGGCGGCCTTGACGATGATTCCGCTGCGAGAGTTTGGTCATCCGGATCACATCGCGGAGGCGGTGGTCTTCTTGGCGAGCTCTCGATCGGCGTACATCACGGGACACGTTTTGAACGTCGATGGCGGCATGGCGATGTGACGTCGCGGATGCACGCCGTAACGGTTTGATTTCGAGTTTGTTGTGAATTCTGTTCCGGTTGGGCTCGGGTTGTTATAGACCATGGCCTGACTATAATGAGGGGCCGTTCGGAGCGGGATCAGATGGCAGAGGTGACCTGCCGGCAGTCGTTCCGCGACACACCCGGCTCCGGGTGAGGTGAGTGGAGGATGAGAGGCGTGTCTTCGATCGCTGAACGCGTCAAGAACATCGTTTGCGAGCAGATGGGCGCGAGCGCGGACAAAGTGACGGACGAAACCCATTTCGTCAACGACCTCGGAGCGGACTCGCTCGATACAGTCGAGCTCGTTATGGAGTTCGAGGACGAATTCGACATCAGCATCCCGGATGAGGACGCCGAGAAGATCCAGACCGTCGGCGACGCGATCAAATACATCGAGGGCAATTCCTGACGCTCGCTTCGGTGAGCGCGAGCCGTAGTCTGGTTGCGGCTTCGAAGGACATTTCGATTCCTCCGGCGTCACGCGAGATCCGGCCAACCCGGGCTCGCGTCGTCGTCGTTTGGGCCTGTCGATGTCGTGGCCCTGGCTGAGGCTCGATTCACGGCGAGTAGCGGATTGCGAGGCATGGAGAAGAGAAGAGTCGTCATCACGGGCATGGGGGCGGCCACCGCTCTCGGTACGACGGCCGAAGGGTCCTGGGAGAACATGCTGGCCGGCAAGAACGGAGTCGCTCCTCTGGAGCACTTCGACACGACCGAGTTCAGCGTCAAGTTTGGTGCCTACATCTCGGAGTTCGACGGTGACGAGCGATTCGGCAAGTCCGAAGCGCGTAAGATCGATCGCTCTTCTCAGCTGGCCGTGCACTGCGCGGACGAAGCCATCCAGGAGTCTGGCCTCTCCGCGGACCAAGAAGATCCCGAGCGCATCGGCGTGATCCTGGGGTCCGGTATCGGCGGTATCTCCGAGACCGAGAGCCAGCATGCCAGGCTCCTCGAGAAGGGACCGCGCCGAGTATCGCCCTTCCTCGTGCCCAAGATGATGGTCAACTCCATGTCGGGGCAGATCGCGATCCGACATGGCTACCAAGGGCCCAACTTCGCCACGGCTTCGGCCTGCGCCTCGGCGGGGCACGCGCTCGGTATGGCACTCCGGACGATTCAGTACGGCGACGCCGACGTGATGATCTCGGGGGGCGCCGAATCGGCAGTCACTCCATTGACCCTCGCCGGCTTCTGCTCGCTCAAGGCACTTTCCACCCGCAACGAAGATCCGGCTCATGCCTCGCGTCCCTTCGACAAGGATCGAGACGGATTCGTCCTCGGTGAAGGGGCTTCTGTCATGGTGCTCGAGGAGCTCGAGCACGCGAAGAAGCGAGGCGCCCAGATCTTTGCCGAGCTCGTCGGATTTGCGAACAACGACGACGCCTACCACATCACTGCACCGAGCCCGGATGGCCGGGGCGCCGCTCGTGCCTTGCAGCTCGCGATTCGAGACGCCGGTATCGAGTCGACGGCGATCGACTACATCAACGCCCATGGCACCTCGACACTCTACAACGACAAGTCGGAGACAGCCGCGATCAAGGCCGCCTTCGGCGAACATGCCCGCAAGGTCTCCATCTCGTCGACCAAGTCGATGATCGGCCACCTGTTGGGCGCCTCGGGTGCCGTCGAGCTCATGGTCTGTGCCATGGCGACCTATCGCAACGTGGTGCCGCCGACGATCAACTATGTGACGCCCGATCCCGACTGCGATCTCGACTACGTGCCCAACGAGGCCCGTGAGATGCCCGTTCGCTACGCCATGTCGAACTCACTCGGCTTCGGTGGCCACAATACGTCTCTCATCGTCGGCAAGCTGAGCTGAGTCGAGTGCCGCTCCGAGGTGTCGGGGCCGCCATGAGATACCGAGGCTCGCGCTCGTCCCTTTCATCACGAGCAGCTCCGGGGCCCGAGTCATCGGCATCTGGGATTGCGAACTCCTGCCAAAGGCACGACCCATGTCCGATTGGAATCAGATTCGCCGCCGCTTCGAGCAAGCCGGCCAAGGTCACGTGCTCACCCACTGGGACGACCTCGACGCCGATGCTCGATCGACCTTCCAGGCGCAGCTCGAGGACGTCGATCTGGACCTCATTGTCCGCTTGGCGGGGGAGCTCCTCGAGACCGGCCAGGCCGCGGTGCCCAAGCTCGAGCCGGCTCCCGTCATTCGCGAGCCTCGCCCCGACGAAGCCGCCGACTGGGGGATGATGCGCTCCGAGGGTGAGGAGACGATTCGCCAAGGCAAGGTCGCGACCTTCGTCGTCGCGGGTGGGCAGGGAACCCGCCTGGGCTACGACGGGCCCAAGGGCTGCTTCGATATCACGCCGGTTCACGGGAAGAGCCTGTTCCAATGGCACGCCGAGAAGATCGTCGCGATACGCGAGCGCTACGGCGTCTCGATTCCGTGGATCGTGATGACCAGCCATGCCAATGACGAGGCGACTCGTGCCTACTTCGACCAGCAGGACGGCTTCGGACTGCCGGCCGAGGATCTGATCTTCATTCAGCAGGCGATGATGCCGGCGGTCGATGCTGCCGGGAAGCTGCTGCTGGCCGGTCGCGATCGGCTCTTCCTGAGCCCGAATGGCCATGGCGGCTCCCTGCTGGCTTTGCGAACGTCAGGTGCGTTGGATCAGCTTCGCGAGAGAGGCATCGAGGAGATCTTCTACTTCCAAGTCGACAATCCGCTGCTCCGGATGCTGGACCCCGCGTTCATCGCTCTGCATCGTCGCGAGACTGCCGAGATGTCTTCCAAGGTCGTGGCGAAGAGGTCGCCCGACGAGAAGGTGGGGGTCGTCGGCCTGATCGATGGTCAGCACGGCGTCATCGAGTACAGCGACCTGACTCCGGAGCAGATGCAGGAGCGCGATGCGCAGGGACGTCTCCGGTACAACGCGGGCAACATCGCGATCCACCTGATCCGGCGAGACTTCATCGAGCGGCTGACCGAGGGCGGCACGTTCGAGCTGCCGTACCACCGAGCGCACAAGAAGATTCCCCATCTCGACGACTCAGGACGTCTCGTCGAGCCGTCCGAGCCGAACGGATACAAGTTCGAGACCTTCGTCTTCGACGCGCTTCGGCTTGCGCGTCACTCGGTGACGCTCGAGGTCCCGCGGGAGCTCGAGTTCGCGCCCGTCAAGAACGCCCTCGGAGAGGACTCGCCCGAGTCGTCTCGCGACGCACTCACCGAGCTGTTCCGGAGCTGGGTGGAGAGTTCGGAGCTCGATCTCGATGTCTCGAAGGCGTCGGCCGTGGAGATCGCGCCGGCCGTCGCTCTCGACCGTGATGACTTCATCCGACGCGTGGCGGCCGGCGAGGTCGAGCCGACGGACGTCTCCACATCCTGACGAATCCGCTCGGATTCTCGGCAGGACGGGGCGTCGCCTGGCGCTGGCGCGCAGCCCCGGCCGTCCCCGAGTGTCACTGAGTCACGAACTCGATGGCGGGAGTGACGGAGCGCACGAAGGTTCCGCCGGAGAGGTTCCACGTCGAGGCGGCGCTCGTGACGCGAATGCCAGCACGAGCGGATGGGAACGCGGCCTGAGGTGTGGCCGCTTGACCGCTCGCGTCGATCGTCCCCTGCAGGATCGCACCGAGCTGGATTCCCAGCTGCGTGCAGGCGTCGAAGGTCAGCGGCAGGACGGCTCCTCCTGGTAGGGGAGTGCTTCCTGTCCCGCTGCAGCTCAACAGCACCAAGGCGAGATTCCCGGTCTCGACCGACGCCGCGGCCTCGAGGACGTACTGGACCGTCTGCCCGGCGGCAGGGGTGCCCAAGAAGCGAAGTACGGGACCCGGCCGCAGCTGAGTGACGAAGGCATCCGAGGCGCCTCCCAGTGTCGAGTCGAAGGCGCCGCTCGTCACCGGGTAGTCGGGGGACTTCGTCTCTCCGGTGACATGGACCGTGCCCGTTGCGTCGACGGCCATCGAGTCGATCTCCTCGAACCCACCGCCCCCGAGGGCCGTGGAGTAGAGCAGGGACGAGCCACTCGAATCGAGAACCGCGACTACTCCGTTGTTGGCCGTCGACGTCTGGAAGGCACCTGGGGTCGTCGGAAAGTCGGACGACCTGGTGCTTCCGGCTACGATCAGGTCGTCCGTGCCGGGTGCGAGGGCGATGCCCTCGATTCGTTCCACCTGGGTACCGCCGAGGAATGTCGAGAAGACGAGGCCGCTTCCTGCGGCGTTGATCTTGGTGACGAAGCCATCGGCTTGACCATTGTGGGAGCCGTCGAATGCACCTGGCGTCACCGGAAAGTCCGAGGAGCTCGTGCTCCCCACGACGCACGCCTGATCAGCCGCATCGAGGGCGATCCCTCGGCCGGCGCCTCCGGACGAGCCACTCAGGACGCCCGAGTAGACGAGTGCGCTGCCTGTGGGGTCGAGCTTGGAGACGAACGCTCCGGGACCCGAGCTTCCGAAGGCTCCAGGAGTTGTCGGGAAATCGGTCCCTCCCGCCTCTCCGGTGACCAGCACGTGATCCGTGGAGTCGACCGCGATGCCAAAGACCGTCGCGAAGCTCGTGTCGCCGCCAAGATAGGTCGCGAACTGCAGCGAGCTGCCTGTCGGGTCGAGCTTCGCGACGAAACCGTCCCATCCCCCTCCGAGTGTCGTATCGAAGGCACCCGGTGTGACGGGAAAGCCGGTGGACCACGTGTATCCGCCCACCAGGACGTTGCCGAGCGAATCGATCGTCAAGGCATGAGGCGCGTCGGGATTCTCGCCGCCCAGGAAGGTCGAGTAGACCAGCGTGCCGCCTCCGGCGTCGAGCGCGCCGACCGCGCAATCCGAGTAGGGGCCGTTGAAGGTCGTGTCGTAGGCGCCGACGGTCGTCGGGAAGTCCGTCGAGCCCGTGGCTGCCGCGAAGTGCGCTCGACCGGCCGCGTCCAATGCGATGGCCTCGATCCAGTCCAGATCGTTCCCACCGAGGTAGGTCGCCCAGAGGAGCGCCCCCGAGGGTGAGAGCTTGGCGATGAATCCATCGCGTGTGGATCCGTTGAAGGTCTGATCAAAAGCGCTGGGAGTGGTCGGGAAGTCCGAAGAGCTCGTCGAGCCACCGACCAGGACGTTGCCAGCCGCGTCGACCGAGATTGCGTAGCCTCGATCCTCGAGGCTGCCGCCGAGGAACGTGCTCCACTCGAGGCCCGGGTCGATGACCAGCGGAAGATCCGCGTCGTACTCACCGACCCAGAATCCGATCTCAGCTTGTCCGAAACAGCGAAAGCCGCCCTCGATCTGTCGACGTCCCTCGGGAGCGTCTTGAAACAAGATCGGGCGTTCTTCGACCAGCTCACCCATCGAGGTCTCGACCCTCAAGAGACCGTCGTGGATTGCCACGCTCCGAGCTCCCTCGTAGCACCAGCGAATCTGCTCGACGCTGGCGGACGGATGCACGACCCAATCCGCCTTGAGAGTCGAGCCGTCGCCCGAGTACACGAGATCGATGCCGGAGTAGATCCCGGAGTACTCGACACGGGAGAAGGTCGCGATGCCCTCGAGTCGTTCGCGGCCCCGGTAAACGTTGACATGGCCGGGGCGAGGGTCTCGAGCTCGCGGCTCGACGCCCGCGCGCGTGCCCAACGGCAGCATCCGAATCCGTGTCCGCAGGCCTTCAGCGCCACGGAGCGTCAGCTCGACTCCGACCGCCGTGAAGTTCGCTTCGAGTCCCGGTGTGCGTGTGGCGAACCGAGCTCGCTCATCGAGCTGCCCGCAGTTCTCGACGAAGACGAGTGGGATCTCGCTGCGGCCCGACCGCTTCGCGGTCTCGTCACCTGGCGTCGATGCCGCGAGTGCGAGCGGACCGATGCCGAGGACCCATACCAAGACGCACAGACAGTGGCAGACAGGCCTGGGAGAGCCGTCGAGGAGATCGCGGGGAGTGGTCACGGGAAGAGCCTCACGAGGGCCAGGCCGGGTTCGTCGAGCTGCCTGACCGTGGCGCAAACGGTGGACCTCCCTCTGGCCAGAGGCAAGTCGAGATGTCGAAAGGGAATGCTCCCGGATCGTTCTCGGGAATCCGTCATGAGAATGCGTCAGAGGAGAGGAGATCTGTCTCGTCGGTGTGGCACCGAGAGCCCGGCGATTCTCGGGTCGGGTCGTCGTTGCCTTGCTAGGCTCGTGACGCCTGCCTACAATCCGGCTTCAGCGGTTGGCGTTCCAGGCTTCGACTCTGGAGCAGCGAGAGGGGTTGTCATGACGCAAGCGGCCAGTGGCCGTCCGGATCGGCGGATCCGGCTCGGTGTGCTCTTTGGTGGCGAATCGCCCGAGCACGATGTCTCGGTGGCTTCGGCGCAGGAAGTCCTGAGATCTCTCGACGCGCGTGTCTTCGATGTGCGTCCCGTCGAGATCTCCCGGGCCGGGCGCTGGCGCCAGCTCACCGGCGAACGAGCGGTCGAGACGAGCGACGACGGCACGGCGACGGAGAGGTCACCGATCGCCTTGGAGGATCGAGGCCTGGAGCGAACGATCGCTGGCGAAAATCCGGTCGATTGCGTCTTCGTTGCCTTGCATGGAGGGGACGGTGAGGACGGTCGGATCCAGGGATTGCTCGACTGCCTGCGCGTTCCCTACACGGGCTCGGGAGTGGCGGCGAGTGCCATCTGCATGGACAAGCTCCACTTCAAGACGCTGCTTCGAGGAGCGGGATTGCCGACGCCGTCTTGGAGAGAGATCCGCCGGCGGGACTGGCAGCGAGACTCTTCCGCCACGATGGTCGATGTCGCCGATCGCATCGGATTTCCTTGCTTCGTGAAGTCGGCGAACTCGGGATCGAGCCTCGGTGTCTTCCGCGTCGAGGAGCCTTCTTGCCTCGCGCAGGCGATCGAGAGGGCACTGCAGTTCGACCACCGACTCCTGGTCGAGCCCGAGGTGGTGGGTCGTGAGCTGACCTGTGCCGTGCTCGGCAACTCGGGTGATCCGGACCTGCTGCCGTTGCCGCCGATCGAGATTCGGCCGAAAGTGGCGGCTTACTTCGACTACGACGCCAAGTACCGACCCGGGGCGAGCGAGGAGATCTGCCCGGCACCGCTGGAAGCCAGTCAAACTCGAAGGGTTCAAGAGTTGGCGGTCGCCCTCCATGAGCTGGCCGGTTGCGACGGGATGTCGCGGGCCGATATGATCTTGGACGAGACGGGTGAGCTCCAAGTGCTCGAGGTGAACACCATCCCGGGTTTGACCCCGACCTCGCTGCTTCCACAGGCGGCCAGAGAAGCCGGCTTGGCGTTTCCTCAGCTCATCGAACGGCTGATCGAGCTCGCCCTGAGACGATTCGAACGCCCGCCAACCCGCTGAAAGGCATTCGGCGAGATTCGCAAGCAGGCACGGGCACCCTACCGGGAGTCGGCCCGGTTCGAAGAAGCAGAGAAGACACCGGTGGGAGAGGACTCGTGACGATTCGTGTGGCGTTCGCAGGCTATCGCGGCAAGATGGGCGTTGCCCTGCTGCCGGGGCTCGAAGCGGCTTCGGACATCGAGGTCGTCGCTCGCCTCACGTCGCGTGACGACTTGTCGCGCGTGCTCGAGATGGAGCGCCCGGACGTTCTCATCGACTTCACGACTCCGGCCTGTGCACGGCTCCAGGTGGAGACGGCGCTGCAATGTGGTGTGCATCCGGTCAGCGGGACCACCGGGTTCTCGGAAGGCGATCTGGACCGGCTCCGCACCTTGGCCGAAGAGCGACGAATCGGAGCGCTCATTGCGCCGAACTTCTCGATTGGCGCCCTCCTGATGATGCGCCTCGCGGTCGAGGCCGCTCCGCATTTCGAAGGCGTCGAGGTGCTCGAGGCTCACCACGCCACGAAGCGGGATGCCCCGTCCGGTACCGCGAAGCGTACGGCCGAGATGATCGGAAGGGCTCGGGGGGAATGCGGTCCGAGCTCGGGCGAAGCCGCCGCACGTGGGCAGAGGATCGCCGGTGTTCCCGTTCATAGCCTGCGGCTGCCAGGATGCGTCGCACACCAGGAGATCGTGTTCGGCACGACAGGACAGACACTCTCGATTCGGCATGACGTGATGGATCGAAGCGCCTACCTGCCCGGTCTGCTGCTCGGTGTACGCCGTGTCGGTGGGCTCCCCGGAATGGTGATCGGCTTGGAATCGCTGCTGTTTTCGGAGCCGGCCTGTTGAGAGAGCTGCTCGGAAACTTGCTTCGCGACCCGCTCGCACTCGAGATCGCTCTGGTCTCGCTGGTGGTGTTGGTGGCCTTCTTCTTGCTCCGCCGATTGTCGGTCTTCGCGCGCGAGCTCGAGAAGCGGCGATCCCTGCGCGAGTATGTTCAGGGCCTGGATCTGTACTTTCGCGGCGAGTATCGCGAGGCGATCGTGTGCCTCGAGAAGGTGCTCGAGAACGATCCCGAGAACATCGAAGCGCGCATCTGCCTCGGGGACTGCCACCGCGAAGAAGGAGACTACGCCGAGGCGCACAAGCATCACTTCCACGTGTACAAGGTCTTCGGTCGGGCTTCGACTCGGAACTTCTGGTCCCTCGCCCGCGACCTTCATGCCCAGGGTCAGTTTCGGCAAGCGGAAGAGTATCTCGAGAAGGTGCTCTCGGACGAGTCCCGCTCCCTCGAAGGCTGGTCTCTGATGCGGGACTGCCAGCTCTCGCGGGGAGCGTTGGAGGAGGCGTTGGCGACCCAACGCCGCATTCTGCGCGTCGAGCTCGACGGATCGCAGCGCCAGCACGAGACGGAGCGTCTGGGAGCGATCCTCGTCGCCTTGGGTCGGGATGCGGCTTCTCGGGGCGCCTCGGACACGGCAGAGCGCTACTTCGAGGAGGCGATGGAGGTCGTGCCGGGGTTGGTCGAGGCGAGAGCGCGGCGGGTCGATCTCGCCGGAGAGCAAGGAGACGAGGCGCGGCGGCGAGCTTTGGGTGAGCAGCTGGTCGAGCTCAAGAAGCTCGGCGATGCCGGGCGTCAGCTCGACGGAGGGGCTCGCAGCTCCGAGCTCATCGGCGAGAAGGACGAGTCGAGCAAGCCGAAGATCTCGACCGACGCGGCTTTGCCTCTCGTCGCCGGGCCGCGACTGCTCACACTCGGCACGCGTCGATCTCGAGCGCTGGCCGAGCCGATCGATCGCCGGCGTCCGGTGCGTCTCGAAACGCATCACCCGATCTTTGCGGAGGCGAGCCCCCGAGAGTACGCTCGCTCGATTCTTGGACACGAGATTACCTGTCGCTGCTCGGAGTGCGGTACCAACTTCGCGCGATGGTCCGAGGAATGCTCCGAGTGCGGTGGCGTGGGAACGATCACGAGCCGGGAAGAGTTCTACTTCGATCGGGTTGCTGATCTGGGCGGGATACTCGACGAGATCGAGGAGAACGATCGGTACGTGCGCGCCCTGGTCGATGATCTTGGTTCGGGGGACGTTTCGGCGCGGGAGAAGCTCCTCGAGATCGGCCCGAGGATCGCCGACATCGTGTTCGATCGGCTTCCTCAGGCCAGTCAAGCCGAGCTGCTCGTCGACTTGTTGATCTCCCTGGGTCCCGATCACATCCCGAGCTACCTCGAGGCCTTCAGTCAATGTGCGACGCCCAAGCGGCTCGGAGGGCGCGGCGCGCAGGCGAGCCGGTCCAAGGCACTCGAGCAGGTCATGGTCGGCTTCGGCGCGATCTCGTTGACCGTTCTGAGGCAGCATGTCGACACCGAGGATCGCGCCATTCGTGACCTCGTGATCGATGTCCACATCCTGCTCGGCGCCGCCCGCGAGTTCGATCAGCTCCAGTATTGCTACTCGCCCGTCGAGATCATCGATCGACTCAACCGCCGTTCTTGGGCTCAGCTCGTTCCGCTCGTGCGGGCGGCCGCTAGCGGGGGATACCTGGTCGAGACGATCTTGGTCGATCGCACTTTCAACCATGAGCAGGCGCTGCTGGCGGTGTTTCGTGAGGGGACTGCTCTCGAGTCTCTCGCGTCCGTGCTCGCCACTCGTGGTTTCACTCCGGCCGTTCTCGAGACGATGGTCCAAGGCTTGATCGACCCCGATCTCGACCGGTCGAGTCGCCAAGTCGTGATGTCGTTCGGCGCGGCTGCCGTCGACCACCTCTTCCAGCACTACCTGCAGCGAGCCGGTGATCTCGAAGGACAAGCGACATTGCGCCGCCTGATCGTCGAGCTGGGAGGGCTGCCGGTTCCTCGGCTCACCGACCACTTCACGGGCAAGAGCGAGGCGGCCGAGCAGGACGTCCTTCGGTTGATTGCCGATCTGGGGCTGTCGGTACTTTCGGCGCTGGCCGACCAGTATCGAAAAGCCGGTGTGTTGGGGTTCTTCAATCTGGACCGCGGTCGCCTGTCCCACCGTCGTCGCCGAATCGTCGAGGCCATGGCGGCGGTGGGCGGTGTCGAAGCCCGTGCACTCCTCACCGACCTGATGGCCTTCGAGAGCGACCCCGAGATGCGGCGCTTCATCGAGGGGCAGCGAGACGAGGTGACGGATTGAACCCCTGGAAGTGGTTGAAGAGCTCCGATCCGGTCCGGGGCGCCTCCGTGTGGGGGCGAGGCATCTGGCGCCGCTATCGGCTCGTCAAGTGGGTGATCATCGCTCTGCCGATCCTCATCATCCTGACGCTACTGGGGCCGGTCTTTCAGATCATCGCGCCTTTGATGAAGCTCTTGGCCTCGTTGCTGAGCTCGTTGCTGCAGACGACGGTGGGTCGCTTCGCCATCCTGCTCGTGGTCGGCATCGTGCTGACGTTGGCCTTCTATCGCAAGATCAAGGCGACCGGAGCTCGCCTCCTCGGCTTTTATGCCCTGCGCTGCTTCTTGACCGGCATGAATCAGATGGCCATGGGACGCTATCGATCCGCTATCCGCCAGTTTCGTCGGGTGGCGCGCGTGAACCGCACCATCGATCTCGAGCAAGCGGTGCCGGTCTACCCGACGGTGGCCGCCGAAGCCATGATCAAGCTCGGGCTGTGCTACCAGGCCATCGGCGATCAGAACCGAGGCATGCAGTGGCTGGAGCGAGTTCCGAAGAAGGACTTGGCACCCTCGCTGCGCCGCTTGCTCGGTGAAGCGCGAGCGCTTCTCTACGATGACAATCCGGAGCTGATGGAGGCCACGGTCCGACGAGAGCTGACTACCGCCTTGGAAGGAGATCCCCGCAATCTACGGTTGCTGGAGACGATGCGCGAGCGCGTCACGGCCGACGGAGATCCGCAAGCGGTGATCGCCGTGCAAGAGCGAATCGTGAAGGTGCTGCGAGGAGAGTCGCGGGATCGGGCGAAGCGCGATCTGGGGGTGCTCTTCTTTCGATGGGGCAAGCAGTGCTTCATCGAAGGGCGGCTCGACGAGGCTCGCCAGCACCTGAAGAAATCCGCGTCCCTCGTCCCGGACTTCGCGTTGCCGACCGTGCTTCTCGGAGATCTCGAGGTGCAGTCTCACTCCGTGTCCGAAGGCGTCCGACTTTGGGCGGGGCAGCCGTCGCTTCCGGTACTCGAACGGTTGCAGCTCTTGCTGAAGAACCAAGACGAGCTCGACGACGAGCGCCTGGCTTCGACGCTGGCCGAGTTCCCGTACATCGGGACGCTCGTGCTGCTGGCACAGGAGTTCCTCGAGCGAAACGATCTTCGTCGAGCCGAGCGCACCTTGGCCAAGCTCGATGAGCTCGGCTACCGCAATCACCACCTGACTCGGCTTCGGGCGGAGCTGGCGCTGCGGCGAAACGAATCCGACAGTGCGGATCGTCTCTACCTCGAGGCTCTCGAGCAGTTCATCGACGCGTCCGCACCTTGATGTCCGAGAAGAGACGAGCCGGACTCCTCGAGAATCGTGTCACCCAGCCGTACCAGACAGCGTTCTTCGAAGTGAGACACGCGCGCGGTGAAGCGGTAAGGGGAAGTGGGAAGGCCAGACGATGAGCTGGCAGCTCGGCTTCGCCAAAGGCGACCTGAGTGATGTCTCCGGCGCCGCCATCGGCGAAGTCAAGGCCGTCAAGGCGAAGCGTCTCAATCTGGGGCGACCGTTCAAGATGACGATCGACTACGAGATCTCGGGTGGTGGCTTGTACGGTGATCGGCGATTGGTCGGGCCAGCTCACCGGTCAGAAAGGACGCTGGTTGGGCCGCGGAGACACGGCAGGGCTGACTCTTCGCGGTACTCCGAAGACCGGTTGGAAGAAGATCGAATGCACCCTCGATGGCCTCGAGGTCGCCGAAGTGGACCCGAGCATTTGGGACGCAGAGTCTCGAGGCGCCATCCTCTTCTTGCGCTGTCGCCAGCCGGGGAAGGATCGAGACCTCTGGCTCCGCGTGAGTGGTCAGTTCTCGGAGGACTCGCTCTCGTTTACCGGTGAGTTCGACTCGAATGCGCTCGGAAATGGAGCCGTCGAGCTCACCCGAGCGAAAGGCTGAGTCGCCGCCCTGAGGCCGGTGATACGCGTCGGAGAAGACCTAGCGCCGGCTCCACGGCACCCGAGCGCCTCCGCACGGGCGTCACGAACGACACGGCTGGGCAGCCTGAACGGGTGAGAGCAAAGTCACGAACGCGCCCGTCTTGACACTGCTCGGTCCCAGAGGGTATATGGGGCGCTTCTGCTCACGGGCTGCCGGAGTGGCGGAATTGGCAGACGCGCGGGATTCAAAATCCCGAGTCCTTCGGGATGTGGGGGTTCAAGTCCCCCCTCCGGCACCATGATCCCCTGACTCGAGGTCGCGTACCGGGTCGGAGCCTCGAACGATTCCTGGCCTTCCTGGGAAGCTTGATGCTGATCGACTGCCACGTGCACCTCAACAACTACCACGAGAGCACGCGGCGACCGACCCATGAGAACGTCCAGGATCTGTTCGCGAAGATGGCGGAGTGCCAGGTCGATCACGCGGTCGTGCTGACTTCCTATCGAGTCGATCTGGATCGTCCGAGCGTCGAGGAGGTCCTCGAGGTCCTGGCGAGCGATCCTCGAACGACCGTGGTCGAGGGGCTCTGCTGGCGCGGAGATCAGCGGACCGATCTCTTCTCGATGGAGGAGCGGATTCGGGCCGGAGTGGTCAAGGGGATCAAGCTCTATCCGGGCTACGATCAGTACGCGATCAACGATCCCTCGCTCGAGACGGTCTTTCGGATCGCCGCCAAGTACGACTTGCCCATCATGATCCACACGGGCGACACGTTCTCGAAGAGGGCCAAGGTCCGTCAGGCCCATCCGCTGCTCGTCGACGACATCGCTGTCGACTTCCCCGACAACAAGTTCGTGATCTGTCACCTCGGGAACCCTTGGTTCCAGGACACCGCCGAGGTGCTCTACAAGAACGACAACGTTTATGCCGACATCTCGGGGCTGACGCTCGGTGACTTCACCTACGAGTTCGAGCGATACATGAAGCAGCGGGTCCGCGACATGATCACGTACATGGGAGACCCGGGCAGCCAGCTCCTCTATGGCAGCGACTGGCCTCTCGTCAACATGCGCCCGTATGTGAAGTTCCTCGACACCCTCGAGCTGGATGTCGAGCAGAAGGACAACATCGCCTGGCGCACGGCTGCGACGCTCTTTCGCATCGATGTCGAGGCGATCCCGAAGTCGCTCGTCGACTGACGACGGTGCGGCAACCGGATCGCTCGAGAGCTCGGCTGTCCTGGAAGCACTCCCGAGTGACCGCCTTGGGATCCCTGCGGTCTTCGCAGCCGCTCCGAGCGAGGGTCCCTCAGTCCTTCTTCTTGATCTCCTCCCAGGCCTTGGAGAATCCCTGGCCGATCTCGTCCAGGGCTCGCGACAGATCGTCTTTCATCGCACCGAAGGCCTCACCGGACTCCTTCTTCAGCTCGCGGAGCTTCCCCTCGGTCTCCTTCATCTTCTCCTTCAAGGCTGCGACCGATTCCCGGTAGGTCTCGGGCGCTTCCTCCCGGGCTTCCTCGAAGAGCTTCTCGAGCCGAGCGAGCTCCTCTTGCAGGTCGTCCATCCGGTCATTCAGCTTGGCGAGTGCTTTCTCCTTCTGCTCGGCCAAGTACTCGCCCGTGGCCTCGACCGCCTCTTGGGATTCCTCCTTGACCTTCTCGTAGGCGGGATCGGCTTCGCACGACATCAGCCAGGTGACGGCGAGGGACAACAGGATCGTGGTCGCGATCTTCATCGGGGACTTCCTCCATGTCTTTGGGCAATCGTTCCGCCGTCGTCGGCTCCGATGGCGGTCGCAGGGCGCTCCAGCCGATTCGATGAGCGTCGCACGCCGTGAAGGCAAAGTCGATGCCAAGCCCTGCTCTTCGAGGGAGGGTCGCAAGGCATGCCGCAACCACCGGGAAACGGGCTCACGGCGGGTCGTCAGGCAGCCTGCTCTGTCGGAAGATCCGCGGCAAGCCGGCGCAGCCAAGCCTCCGCTCTTGACAGGGTGAGTAGGATGGAGCGTGGGAATGAATGGGCGGGGCTGTCTTTGATGGATGCCCACCCTGATGAAGGACCTCAGTCTCCCTGCCGGCATTCGGCTGCTTCATGATCGAAACGGCTTGCGCTTTCAGGGCACCGCGGTCGCGCTGCGTGCCCTCTCGAGGGCTCTACGGCCTTTGGCCGAAGGACCGGACCACACCGCTTGGCGAGTCCACTTGCGTCAAGGGGCCGATTGGAAGCTGGTCAGCCAGGAGCAGTACCCCGTTCTTCGGCGTCGAATGAGCATCGTGTTGCCGCCGGATGCTTGGGCCATCATCAGCTGGAAGATCCTCCACGTCTCCTGTGGATGGGAGACCTCACCGTTCGCTTTCGCCGACTGTGGCTACCTCCGCCCGGCGCCCGATCACGACATCGGTTTCGACCTCTTGGGCGAGCCCGAGCCGATCGACTGAACCCGCTTTCGCCCCCGATGTCTTTTTGGCATGGTCGGCTCCCGTTGCGCGCGCTCTTTCGAGATGCTGGGAGAGCCGCCGGATCCGAGCGCATTTCGGAGGTCGGGCTCTGATGACGAAGAAGGCTGATCCGAGCGAAGTTGCCGACTGGCACCGCTACTTTGCGATCGAAGGAAACAACGTCGGCTGGCGCCTCTCCGAGCTCGCCGAGCGGACCGCGGACCAGACCGAGGAGATGGTGCTCGCGGCCCATGCGAGTGCCTTTCACTGGTCGCAGGTCGGAACGGAGCTCCACCTCGCTCGAGCCAGGATGCTGCTCGGTCACGTGCTCGCGGCGGCCGGACAGGGAGCGGAGGCTCTCAAGCAAGCGCGTTTGGCCAACGAGACTCTGAGCCGGCAAGCCTGCCCGGACTGGGAGATCGCCTTCCAGCACGCGATCTTGGCTCATGCTGCTCACGCCGCCGATGAGCACGCCTTGCACGTCGAGGAGCATCGCAAGGCCCGTCAGGCCGCCGAAGCGATCGAGGACCCGGAAGATCGTCAGGTCTTCGATGCGACTTTCGTGCGCATTCCGGTGCCGTGACCGGGTCGCTCTATCGCGAAGACCTCGCCTGGATCCATCACGCCGGCTGGAGCGACTTCTCACGCCAGGCAGCCCCCGGGCTTCTCGAGCTCCTCGAGGACGCGGGACTCCGCAACGGTCGGGTCGTTGACGTCGGTTGTGGTGGAGGGCTCTGGCTTCTCGCCCTCGCCGAAGCCGGCTTCGAGGCGATCGGCATCGAGCCCTCTCCGACTCTCGCGGCTTTGGCGCGAAAAACGGCTCCTCCGTGTGAGGTCTTGGAGCGCTCGGCATACGATGGAGTGCTGCCGGAAGCCCGAGCGATCACCGCCATCGGAGAGGTGCTCAGCTACTTCGAGGCCGAGTCCCGTCCGCCGCTCGAGAGCTTCTTCGAATGCTGCGCGAAAGCCCTCGAGGAAGGCGGCCTGATCGTCTTCGACGTGATCGTGGAGGCGTCCGGGACTCTGGATGCCAAGACCTGGTGGGCCGAGGACGACTGGGCCATCTTGATCGAAGTTCGGGAGCCGCTCGAGGATCGATGCGTGATTCGCGAGATCACGACGTTTCGCCGAGTGGGAGACGCCTTTCGGCGTCGCCACGAGACGCATCGGCAAGCCGTCTACCGGCCGGTCGAAGTGGAGCGCGCCCTGCGGGCGGCTGGATTCGAATCTGTCCTGCGGCTGAGCCGCTATGGTGCTCTCCCGATGCTTCCTCGTCGGCAAGGATTCTCGGCTCGTCGCGGACGAGCCCCAGCTGATGCGCGTTCCATCGCAAGTCGATGAAACCTCGTCGTTGATCTCCCGAGGAGGTCCCGAATGCCCCGGTCTTCGCTTCGAAGAATCCTGGCCCCGATGGTCTTGCTCGGCACGTTGGTGACCTGGGCTTGGGTGAGTGAAGGCACTCGGGCTTCCGCCCTCCGGGCATCGTCTCCGGCCGTTCCTCGCGACGTCGTGTTACGGTTCGCCGTCGTCGGCGACACGCAGGGCCAGCATCTCTTCGACCAGCTCCTGTCCGACATGAACGCGCAGGCGGCCGAGGTTCTCGTCATCCCGGGAGACCTGGTCGACACCGGAGGCACGCCGGCCGAGCGCTTCGGCTCCTGGAGCTCCTGGATCGAGCAAGCGAGCGCGTTTGCCCCGGGATTGACCCGCATCGTGATGGCGCCCGGCAACCACGATCTTCCCTCGGGAGGCGATGCTCGCTGGAGAGAGACCTTTCGCACGACGCCCGACGGCGAGCCCTGGCTGCCTGATTCCCCGCCTCTCGACGGAGAACCGGGCCTCGATCAGATGGACTACTTCGTCGACGTCGGCGCGACGCGGTTCATCTCGATTACGACGGACACCGAGAAATACGGGGCGAGCCACCTCTCCGCGCGCTCGCTCGTTTGGCTCGAGCGCGCACTCCTCGATGCCGAGGAGCAGGATGGCGTCGAGCACGTGTTCGTCCTCACCCATCACCCGGTCACCTTCGACAGCCTCGAGGGAAACCTCGGCGGTACGAACGGCGCCGGGTGGCAAACGATGTCCGGGTGCTCCAAGCTTCGCGCGCTCTTTGCGGGCCACTGGCACTTGTATCAACCCAGCCGGCCCGATCCGATGCGCCCCGGCATGTGGGAGGTCGTCAGCGGCACCGGAGGAGGGGGGCTGGAGGGACGACCCGTCCAGAATCGTCACGGCTTCTTGCTCGTGGACGTCCATCGCGACGGTCGTGTCGAGGCGAGGTTTCACGGCGACTCGGACGGGAGTGAGAATGGTTGGGCATTCGACGATGTGCTCGATCGATTCACGCTCCGCGGCGACCGGAACCAGCGACCAGGACCGGTGGCTCATTTCGGATTCGAGCATGCCCCGCTGAACCTGGACTCGGTCCGCGGGCCTCGATCCAAGGCGCACCGCGGTCGGCTCCATGGAGACGCTCGGACGTGTGTCGGAGCGCGTGGAACGGGAATGCGCCTGAGTGGTCAGGGCTTCGCCGACGCGGTGGGGATCGGAGACTACGACCTCGCACTCGTCGGTGATCTCGGGCTTTCGCTGATGGTAAGGCTCGACCCCGACCATCGAGGCCAGGTCTCGACGCTCGTCGAGTACAGCGCCGCCACGGGGCATCCGTCCGTGGATTCCGAAGCCGTCAACACGCTGTACTCGCTGCGACTGCTCGCCGACCGCCGACTGGAGCTCCGCTGGGAGCACGACGATGGCAAGGCCGTTTCGGTCTCCTCGACCGAGCCCCTTCGCCTGTCGGATCGCTGGCAACGGATCACCTGCTCTCGGAGTGCCTGGAGACGGCGCGTGCGATTCTTCGTCAACGGCTTTCAGCTTGGAAAAGACCGTCGCTTCGACCGTTCTCCTACCGGCGGCGGGGCCGGCTTCCTGCACATCGGTCGAAGCGCGGACGGGTCGGCCCCCTTCGTCGGCCAGATCGACGAGGTCTCGATCTTCGATCGCGTTCTGGGACCGCGTGTGCCCGAGGGTATTCCGGAGCCTCCCGACCCGACCGGTGACGGACGTCTCGACGAAGCCGATTTCAAGCGGCTGGCCCGAGAGCTCGGAAGCGGCAAGGCGGATCGAAAGGGAGAGGCGCTCTCGTCCGATGCCGACGGCGATGGCGACGTCGATCTCCAGGACTTCGCGGCCTGGCGCGCGCGGCGAGACAACGAGCTTCGAGTGCGCCCGGGGGAGGGTCCCCGACCGATCCACCTCGTGTCCACCTGGGAGCTGCGCGGTAGCTTGGCCGATCAGCAGGGGCAAGCTTCGCTACGCTCGCTCGGCGGGGAGCTGCTCACGGACTCTTACGCCTTCGGAGCGAACCGGGGGCTGGAGCTGGTCGATTGGCCCGAGGACCGATGGGGCGCCGACTACGTCTTCGAGATGGTGGTCGCCCTGTCCGACTTCGGCAACGGCAAGTGGGGCAAGCTCGTCGACTTCAAGGCGCGCCGCTCGGACCATGGCTTGTACGTCCGCACGGTCGGCGACGAGTCCTTCCTGGAGTTCTTCCAGGAGAAAGGGCGAGGGGGGACACCGCTCCAGCGCGGACGCTTTCATCACCTGGTCCTCGCCCGCGAAGCCGGGAGCCAGCGCTTCCGGGTCTGGCTGGATGGGCAGCTCGAGATCGACTTCGTCGACGACTCCGGTTGGGCCCTGTTCGATGGTCCCGGACACCGGGCCGTGTTCTTCGTCGACGATGGCGGCGCCGAGACCGTCGCGGGCTCGTTGGCCCGCCTGCGCCTGCTCTCCGGCACGGTCGAGGATGCGGACGTGAGTCGCTGGGCCGAGGCGATGGTGCCCGGAAGACTCCCGCGGATCCGGATCGACCGGGCGAGTGGCGAGGCGCGCTTGGAGAACGCGTCTCCCGAGCCGTTGGCGTTCGTGGCTTTCGAGCTCACCTCGAGGAGCGGCTCGATCGAGGCGGGAGCGATCGACCTGGGCTCTGACTGGATCGTGGCCCGTGCCGGCGCCACGAGGCGTGTTTGGATTCGCCCACACGGCGAGCGCCGGATCGAGGCCGGCACCGATTGGCGGCTCGGGCGCTTGTGGCGCACGGGGGCGGAGCCGGACTTGCGCTTCGAGGTTCTCGAGGCGTCGAGGCTCGAGTCGCGGCGGCTGCCCGTCCACTTCGATTGAGTCGAGCGTCGGCAGGCAGCGGAATCGGGCTCCTAGAGCTTCTCGGTGATCAGGCGCTTGGCCTTCTCGTATCGGCAGCAGGATTTCTCCTCGAGCTGCAGGTAGTAGACCTGCTTGCCGCAGCGAGGGCACTTCATCAGGATGAAATCGCGCTCGCCTTTGTGAGCCTTGTGTTGAGTCGTCTTCTTCATTGCGATGCTCCCTGACCGGAGGAGGTCCCCCGGCATGACCGACCGAAAGGCCGGGAGGCCCGACCTCACGTCAGGCCTCCCGGTGGGTGTTCTCTCGGAAACCTCTTCGGGTTTCCGCACCAGTTCTTTAGCCCAGCTTTCCCATTTTCCCGACCCGCTATTTCGCGAAGCGCGTGCCGGGGGGAGCAAGACGTGAAGCCTCGGTCGGCGAAACGAGATCCGAGCCCCGTCAAATGGGAGGAATGAAGTTTTGACCGGATCCGCGTGCACTCGAAGTTCGGAAGCGCTTGTCCCGACTTTTCGTCACGCTGTCGTCCGATTGCGACGAATCTCCAGCCTATCCTACGAGGAAGGCATCGGCTTCTTGAAGATCGCGAAGTACAGGACCGCCAGGAGGAGCAGTCCCACGATTCCATGAATCGCCTTGAAGAGCCCCGCGGACGGCATCGATTCCGACTGGTGCAGCTTGCGCATCTTTGCCTGCATCAGGAAGTCGGCCACGATCAAGATGAAGACGAGCAAGAGCTTGATGTGGAGCCAGGGCGCTCTCATGAGCTCCGAAGCCCGCTCCATCAGCATGCCGCCGCCGCCGATCACCGTCAGGAGGAGGCCCGGCATCGAGACGAGGTAGGCCATGCGGCGCTCCATCTTCGCCAGTCGCTCCCGAATCGGTGCCTCCTCGCGCACGTGGTTGCCCAGCATGCGAGACAGTCCCATCATCGCGCCGATCCACACGACGATGCCGAAGAGGTGAATCAGCTTGTAGGTTTCGTACGCCGTCGTCATGAGCCGGTGTCTCCGTAAGGGGCTTCGGGCCAAGGGGGGCTTCGATACCAGAGTGACCGAGCCCCTTCAAGTTCGACCGCACGAAGTCAACTGGATTCAGCGGCGCTCGAAGGCTTCGCTGACGCGCTCGAGCACTCGGACGAGCGAGAGATCTTCCAGGCAGGCCTGCGGACGCTCGAAGGCGCAGTGCCGTTCGAGGCAAGGCTGGCAGGGAAGCCGCTTCGGAGCCATCAAGACGGCGCCGTGGGGGCCGGCAGGCCCCGTGCGCTCCGGGTCCTGCGGCCCGAAGAGCCCGAGCGTGCGGGCCCCGGCAGCCACCGCCAGATGGAGAGGGCCGGAGTCACTCCCGATGACGAGATGAGGGCGTCCGACGATCGCATGGTACACCGCCCCCAGCTCTCGAAGTGACCAGCGGTTCAATGCCAAACAGACACCGGGAACTCGGTCGAGCTGAGCCTTGGCCTCCTGGGCGTCCACGGACTCCGCGGGGCCGCTCTGGACGAGCACCGAGATCTCGCGGGACGCCATCGTTCGAGCCAGCTCGATCTGACGATCGAGACGCCAGCTGCGCACGTCACCGGAGCGGGCGAGGTTCAGGAGCAGCAAGGGGCGGCCCGGTTCCACTCCGAGAGCCGCGAGGTCCTTCTCTGCGGCGAGCCGCTCGTGCTCGGACCAGGCGAGGTCGAAGCACGGCTCGCCTCGAGCCCCCAGGGCTCGAGAGGCCTCCCGGGTCCGATCGACTGCATGCTTCGACGCGAGACGAGGGAGCGCATGGTTGGTGAAGAAGGCGTTCCATCGCTCTCGACAGTCGACGCGATTCAAGCCGATCCGGGTCGGAGCTCCCGAGGCCCGTCCGATGAGGGCGCTCTTGGCGTTCCCTTGGAGGTCGACGCTGATCTCGGGGGCGAAGCGCCGCAGAGCCGACCTGGCTCGCAAGAATCCTCGCCCGGGACGTTGGCGGTCGAAGGGGATCACGGTGACGATGGGCGCGAGCAGGGGGGCGATGGAGGTCTGGACCACCCAGCGAATGTCGGCTCGGGGGGCGATCTCACGCAAGGCGTGCAGCAGCGGGAGTGTGTGCGTGACGTCGCCGACGCTCGAGAGCCGAACGATCAAGATCCGTTGGGCCGATCGAACGATCTCCGCCAGTGAATCCGTCTCGATTGAGCTCACGCGCCTCCTTCCGAGTCGGGTACCGCTCGCCCGAACTCACGGGCGAGCGGCTCGATCGGGCTCAGTATTCCAGGATCCCCGCGGTCGGGTTCTCCTGGGGCGTCTGGGCGAGCAGCTGAGCGGCAGCGAAGCCGAACAGCGACTGGACGCAGGCACCCACGAACATCGGATCGTTGATCGGCGGCTCGTTGCCGACGGTGTCGACCGCGCGGTCGCCATCGACTCGGGCCCAACCGGTCGTGAAGGGTACGGTGGAGTTCGGATCGGTGCTGGTTGAGGCGAGGAAGGAGTCGTTGAAGACCCCGCCGACCGTCGAGAGCGGCACATAGGCCCAGCAGCGGAAGGCGAAGTGACTGGAGAACTGCTGCTCGTTGTCGTTGTAGACGACGAGGTCGAGCTGCGTCTCGAAGTCCGCCGTGCCGGCCAGGCTCACGAAGGCGAGGTAGGAGTCCATCAGGACGCCCTGACCGATGAAGGAGCGGATGATCTGCTGATCGCCAGCCTTCTCGTACTCGATGCCGTCGAAGTCGATGTCGCCGTTGCCGTTGACGTCTGTCGGATTGCCGGTGCCGGTCAAGGCGCTGAAGGCGACTGCCGGCAAGCCGAAGATGCAGTTGTATCCCGTGTCGACGATGAGGGCGTCTCCGACGAGATAGTCGAGGTCGGCTCGCCCGCCGGTCGGGCTCCAAGCGACGCAGTACAAGAAGCCGCTCGATGAGTTCGGGTTGTGTGTGGCCACGGACACGCTGAAGGTGTCGTTCGGCGTGAGCGTTTGGAACCGATTGGTCTCGTTCCAAGTCGATCCGTCGACGTAGACGAAGTGGACGTTGACGACGCCGCTTTGATTCGAAGCCGGCTCGAAGCCGGGCTCGTTGTGGGTATTGGTGATCGAGATGATCGTCGTGTTGCCGCCGGTCGAGACGTAGACCGGGTAGATCAACACGCTCCCCGGCGCCCGCCGAGCAACGTCGGCTTGCGCGGGTGCGACCATCATCGAGAGTAGGGCGAGCAGACTCAGGCTCGCGATGGCGAATCGGTTCATTTCGGGTGGCCTCCTGCAGCCGATCCAAAGACGTGGATTCGGCTTCGTTCGAGCATACGCGGTGCCAGGTCCTTCTTTCCAGTCGCGCGGGCTTCTGGGGATCGGGGGGATGATAGGGATCAGCCCGGCTGGCGTGGCTCTCGAGGCCCGTCGAAGGGCGGGGCGCGGTCCGGCAAGCCCTCCCGATCGCGGCCGGCGGTCGTTCGATTCGCGAAACGGACTGAGGGGTTTTCTCGACGTGATCCGGCCGATCGAACGGATCGGTCGAGGCGCCGGACCGGCCGACCGAGCGTGGAATCCCGAGGGGATGGGGCCCGAAGCGACCCCGCCGGGTTTCTTTCTGGAGAGAGGGTGCCCGGCATGAACGATGCGTGAAGGGCCGGAAGCGAATTCCTCTGCTCTCTCGTCGTTCGGAGAACTCGACATGCCGCGCTTGATCCGCCCTCTTCTCCTCGCCGTGGGTCTGTTCCTCACCTTCTTCACGGTCGGTGTCCCGGAAGCGGCTGCTCAGTCCGATCTCGACCAGGGCTGCATCTACCTCACCTCGGCGAGCTACGACCAAGGCGCGGGCCGCCTGCGCGTGACCAGCCGGGGTGCCGGCCAGTACTTCGTCGTGGCCGGCTTCGAGCGGGGTCAGACGTGGATCCAGAACGTCGGCATCTTGCCTCTGACAGGGCAGCTGATCGTGCTGAAGATCGGCTCGTCGGCGAGCTGCCAGAACAACGTCCATCAGTTCGTCATCGGCGGTCCCTACGGGCTCCGCGGCTACGTGACGACGGTCTGGTTCGGTCTCTCGAACGCGATCGTGACCCCGGCCACACCCGTCGATTTCTGATCCGACCTCCTCCTCCCGGGCGGAGAACCCGCCCCGGAATGCCCGCCGATGGGATCTTTCGCAGCTCGAACATTCCCCTAAGAACAAAAACCTAAAATCGAGCTTGCCTCGCCGGCGCGCCTGATTATATTAGGCCTTCGTTAGGGATGCACCGGAAGCAACGCGCAAGCCGGTGCTGGCTCCCGAGAGCCTGTAAGAGGGCGGGCGTCTTCGGGTCCCCGATCGAGTGGCGGGTTGAGTGTTGGAGGCAAGGACATGGAGCTCGGACGGAAGACGAAGCTGAACGGGAGCGCGCTGGCCGGATGCAAGGAGGTGCTCTGGGCCGTTCTGACGGCGGGCGGTCTCTGGCTGTACTTCGTTCTCATGGCTCTGATCTGAGACGCCGCGTTCCGAGAGGAGTCGGGGCGGGGGATACTTCACGGTCGAGGAAGGGGCGTGGAGTCGATCTCGGTCCGACGATCGGCTCTCGGTTGAAGAGGATCGCGCGGTGAGCGTCCGGTGCGCGAAGAAAGTCGAGCGCCGTCGACGGCTCGCCCCGAGTGCTCGAGGCCCCGTGGGAGTTCGCGGCCTGGCGCGCCGATAGCGCGATCTTCTCGCTCGAGGAGGATGTCGAAGCTTCGAAGGCTCTCTGTGAGGAGGGAGCCTTCGTCGAAGCTCGAAGATAGAGGAATGAACGAGAGGTCGGTCCCATCGATGGGAGCTCCTCTCGATTGTCGAGATCGCGAGCTGGGTTCGCTCGAACGAGGCGCGGTCGGTTCTCGAGGTGAGAGCCGTGGCGGCGAATGACAGAGCAGACCGACCCCACCGCACCGCTCGTCGCCGAGTGACCCCGGCTCGAGTGGACCCAGCGAGCGTTTCGCTCGATTGAGGAAATCCAATCGCCCTGCGTCGAAAGGTGTCTCGGCATACACCCGCCTGCCGAGCCGCCGCCCCTCCGAAATGGCCGCCGAGATGTCCCCCGTCTCGGTGGCCATTTCCTTTTCCAGCTTCGAGCTGGGCAGCCCAGCGGCGGAGGATACGCCTGTCGGCGAAGGAGGCGACTCAGCCGTCGCGCGGTGCGATCAAGTACGGCTCCACCTTCTCGAAGAGCTGGGCGGTCGCTCGCACGTCTTCCAAGCAGTAGGCCGCGATCTCGCGGATCTTGCCCGCATCGTAGAAGGACTGGACCTGCGAGCCGTCGATGCCGTCTTTGGGAGACTTCACATCGAAGGTGTGGCACCAGGCATCGAGGGTCGGGAAGCGCAGAGCACCGAACGAGCTCAAGAGCTCACACAGATCGAGGTGCGGCATCAGCGTGAAGCGTCGAGTGACTGGGAACGGCCGCGGAACGATCTGATGGACGGCCGAGCGCGCCAGCAGGTAGGGGACGTCGAAGTACTTGCCGTTGTAGGAGAGGTACCGGCGATACCGACCGATGATCTGATAGAACTTCTCGAGCAGGAAGCGTTCGTTGCCCGGGAAGTACTGCTCGTCCTCGTCGACGGCGTTCGGATCTTCGTTTTCGTAGTAGACCGCACCGCGTCCTTGCTGGACGTCGAAGTAGGCGATGGCCACGATCTTGCCGGTCGCCGGCGAGAGGCCCAAGAGCGAGCGCGCTTCTTCTTCACCGCCATCGCCTGCCTTGCGAGTGAGGTTCGCTCGCACAGACTCCGGAAGGCTCTCCCAAGGCACGCCGACGGTTTCGATGTCGAACACGATGTCCTGATAGGCGCTCTGATTCATGATGGCTTGCCCTCCCGGAAGTTGGTGAAGCCCCGATCATCCGCCTGCCCCGGTGAGGGATCCACGGAAAAAGAGCCGCCTGTGATCTCCGAGGCAAGCGGCCCGGAGATCGGTTCGCGCTTGAGACGACAACCCTGGGAACGCGGGTCCCGCTCGCCATGGCCCCCGCACCGGCAAGGAAGAGGGGCCGCCCCCCCCCAGGAATCGCCCGCGGAGCCGGATTGCCGGCGGGCAAAGAGGCCGCTTCAGTGGGGCTCCTGATCTCGTCGAGCGCGGTTCAGTTCACCCGTCAGCGCGGCCGAAAGGAACAGACGGACATCGCCAGCGGCGAGTCCGGATAGAGGGGTGTCAGGCCGCGATTTCCGCCTTGACTGAGGTGTAGCGCTGCCTATACTCCTCGTTCTCGCACCCGTCCAGCCGGACAGGTCATGCGGGGGATTAGCTCAGCTGGGAGAGCGCTACACTGGCAGTGTAGAGGTCAGGGGTTCGAATCCCCTATCCTCCACCAAAAGAGCGACAAGGCTCGAAGCTACGGCTTCGAGCCTTTTGCATTTCGGACGCTCTCGGCGGTCTTGCGATCCGAGGAGCGGCTTGGCATCGTCTTCGCCATGAGCACACCTCCCGAGCCCGGCACCCTCGACGCCGGCCGCAGCACGGTCGAGCGACTCTGGCCCGATGACTTCGACAGCGCCCGCCGCTGGATCTTCTCGCCCTATCGCGTCTGCCCCATCGGCGCTCACGTCGATCACAACCTCGGGCTCGTCTGTGGCATGGCGATCGATCGCGGCATCACGGTCGGCTTCGTGCCCCGGAATGACGATCGCGTTCGATTGTTGAGCAGCGACTTCGAGGGCCGGATCGAGCTCGAGCTGGGCAAGCTCTCCGATCGACCCCAAGGCGACTGGGGCGACTACGCCCGGGGTGCCGCCCAGGTGTTGATCGGAGCCGGACACTCTCTCCGGCGCGGCTTCGATGCCGTGCTCTGCGGTGGTCTGCCGGTGGGTGGGCTCAGCTCCTCGGCGGCCGTCGGCGCGGCCTATCTCCTCTGTCTGGCCGCCGCCCACGACCTCGAGCTCGATCCCTTCGAAGCCGCTCGCCTTCACGTACGCAGCGAGGTCGAGTTCGTCGGCCTCAACGTGGGCTTGCTCGATCCGGCCATGATCTTCCTCGCCGAGGCCGGGTCCCTGCTCGAGCTGGATTGCGCCTCGGAGGCGTTCCGACGCATCCCGGGCGGCGCTTCGGTGGCACCTTGGCGCATCGCAGTCGCGCACTCGGGCATTGAGCGGCAGCTCGTCGCGGGCACGGGGTTCAATGACCGGGTGGCCGAATGTCGCACGGCCGCTCGCGAGCTGGCCACGTCAGCCGGCATCGCCGTCGACTCGGTCGATGTGCTGCGAGACATCTCACCCGAGACCTACGCTGCGCATCGTGGCGAGCTGACTCCCGTGTCCGCGCGTCGTGCCGCGCACTTCTTTGGGGAGTGTGAGCGCGTGCAGAAGGGCGTCTCCGCGTGGAGCGTCGGCGATCTCGAAGCGTTCGGTGCCCAGATCACGGCATCCGGTCGCAGCTCGATCGAATGCTACGAGACCGGCTGCCCCGAGCTGCAGGCTCTCTATGAGGCTTTCATCGAGCAGCCCGGTGTCTACGGCTCACGCTTTAGTGGGGGTGGCTTTGGAGGCGCCTGCATCGCTTGGGTCGAGGCGGATGCCGGACCCGAGGTGCTCCGAGCCGTCGAGAAACAGTACGTCCAGCAGTTCCCCGAGCGCGCCGAGGGATTTCGGGCCTTCCTGTGCCAATCGGGCCCGGCGGCCGGCCTCGTGGGCTGAGGCCTCGTCGATCGAACGAGGCCTCACGATCGGATCCGCCGTGAAGAGAAGCGGCGCTGGAGCCGTGAAGCCCCAGCGCCGCCAGTCGTCCTGGGCCTCGGCGACTACTTGCGCTTGCCGCCGCCCGGGCCACCGCCGTTTGCGCCGCCGCCAGGCTCCTGGCGAAACTCGATGGCGCCGATGTCCTTGCGGTCTCCGCCGCCGACCGGGGGCGGGAAACTCGGGTCACCCGCGTCGATGCAGGGTGAAATCGACTGGAGAGAGAAATCGAACAATGAGGGGTTGTTGAACAGCGGGTCGGGCCCGAACTGGTTGCCACCGAGGTCGTTGGCCGAACCGGTTGAACCGCCCCAGGGATTGGGAGCGAGATTGCTGTAAGAGACGTTGATCGAGTTACCGCCGTACCAGATCTGGTAGTTGTCGTTGCCGTGAAGAATGCAGTCCCGGACCGAGAGTCCACTCAGGAGACCGTCGATGAGGTGGAGCCCACCGCCATTCGCTTGAGTATTCCCACCCCAGTTACCCTGTATCGTGTTGCTGACGAAAACGGGAATGGCACTGTCACGAGCGAGAAGGCCTGGAGCGAGCACGTCAGGCGTCTGAGCCCCGGGCTGCTGCCATGGACACAGCAGACCTGACTCATCTGGGCAGACGTTTGGATCTGTGCAGAGCAGCTGGGCCGAGTTCGATGCAAGGACGTTGTGCTGAATGATGGCCTGCTGAATCTTGACGTGCAGGGCGATGCCACCTCCAACCTGGCTTGCATTCTCGAAGATTAGGTTGCCCGTGATCGCCGGGTAGATCTCCGAGCCTTGGGTTCCACCCAGGAAGATGCCGCCTCCCATCGCGCAGGGGCCATCTGCGCGATTGCGCTCGATTCGGTTGGTACTGATCGCGATGCTCGTTGTCGAAGCGGTAGTCCCGTCGCAAGCGATTCCTCCGCCGCTGCCATGGCTATGTCCCTGGTCGAAGTGCTCAGGATTGTTGTCCGTGATCGAGCTATTCGCGATCAAGACATTGCTACCTCCTTCGACGAAGACTCCTCCGCCCATTTGGATGGCATCGTTGCCGACAATCGCATTATGAACCAGGCGTCGACGGAGGCGAACGCCTTCGATCGTCGGAGAAGACCCGCAGAAGATGCCGCCGCCGCGGCCCTCCGCATGGTTTCCAAACAATCCGCCGATGAGCGGGAGACTTGGGAGCCAGTCATCGACCCTCTTGTCGCCCGAGACGAGGTCGGCAGACGAGCCATTGCCCAGATAGATTCCGCCCCCGTCACCGGTCGCCTGATTGTTTCTGATCTCGTTGTTGATGATGCGAGGTGCAGAACCAAGATCGAGGACCGCGATCCCACCTCCATGACGCGCGACGTTGTTCACCAGGAGGTTCTCGAGAATCAAAGGGGAGGAGCCAGACCGCACAAGAATCCCTCCTCCATCGGCGCTCGTTCGCGTGTCGTCGATCAGGTTGTGCAGGATGAGAGGAGACGATCCGTTCTGAACGAGGATGCCTCCACCCCCTAGGCTACCCGCAAAGTTCAGGTTCGCGATCACGGTGCCCGGTCCTTCGCCCGATTGGATGGTCAGGCAGCGAAAACCTGGTGGAGCAACGATCCGGGGTTGAGTATCAAACGTCGGATGCAGCACACCGAGGATCAAGATCGCCTTGCCCTTCGTATCCAGTTTCTCGTCGTACGCCGAGCCGGTCTTCGCGTAGACCTTGATCAGGCTGCCGTCGGTCACCAAGGGGTCGTCGATCGCACTCTGGATCGTCAAGTAGGGATGGCCCGTTCCGACCTCGAAGACATTCCCTGGCTCGTAGGTAAATGCATCGACGAGGATCGAGCTCGCTTCGTCGGGATGTACGACGCGGACTGAGACAGCCTCCTCTTCCTGGCCGTTCTTCGGCGTGTAGCTGGGCGTCATCGCGATGATCGTCCAAGCGTCGATCCGCTGCACGTTCGTGGCGAGCTGGTTGCCGAAGTACACGCGGAGCTCGTTCGGGCCTCCCGAGTCACAGAACCGAGCGCCCGAAAGCGTCACGGGCATGTTGCCGACGAAGGATCCTTGTTCGGGCGAGATCCCCTCCAGCCGAGGAGGCAGGCTTCGAAACTCGAACGCGCCCAGGAGCGTCGCGGGCGCGCCGACTCCGGTCGACACCTCGACATCGACGAATGCCGCTGCTTGCGAGGGCACCACGACCTCGAGCCGCTGATCGCTCACGAAGGTCATTTCGTCGACGGGCAGTCCACCGAAGGTCACGGCCGAGACGTCGGTGAAATCGCTCCCGAAAAGAGTGACGGTCGTGGAGGCGCAGAGCGAGCCCCGTTTCGGCGTTACTCGGTCGAGCGTCGGCGGATTGCGGTAGCAGAAGCCGTCGACGAGCGGCGAGGACTCGGTTGAGCAGCCCGAGCCACCATCGGAGCTGACCACGACCACATCGACACATCCGTGGCTCTGGGACGGGGCGGTGACCTCGATCCAGGTGGGAGTCTCTTGGAGCACCGTGCCGTCGAGGCCGTCGAAGCGCACGGTGACCGGCGGCACGAAGTGATCGCCCGTGATCGTCACCGTCGTCGGATGACCGGCTTGGCCGGAGGCCGGAAAGATCGAGTCGATGCGTGGGGCCTCGGCCACGTAGCCGTCTACGAGGGTCGAGCACCGATCACAGCTCGGTAAGAACGAGAGGTTGCAGACCGTCACGTCCCAGCTTCCCTGTGACAAGACGGGAGCCAGGACGCGGATCTCCGTGTCGCTGACATCGATCACCGCTGCGGTGAATCCCCCGATAGTGACTTTGCAATCCTCACGGAATCGAGACCCCTGAATCGTGACCTCGGGAGAGCAGTCCGGAAGTCCCGGAGAGACCGAGGTGATGACGGGCGTCGGCTCCGGGAGGCAGTAGACCTCCACGGCGCCTGCGGAGCCGGAGCCGGCGCGCCGTACCCCGACCGCGAGTAGAGACCGGCCGCCCGGTGCCTGAAGGAACTGCACGCCCGACCCAAAATCTTCCGCGAGTTGCGGGCTGCCGGCGATCGAGAACAGCTCAGAGCCCGCTTGCAGGTTGATTCCTGAATAGGCCGCGACCCATCCGTCCCGATTGGAGACGCAGTTGGAGCCGAGAACGATGTCGGGAACGCCGTCTCCATCGAGGTCGTGCCCTCCGTCCATGCCCCAACCGAAGCAGCCGCCAGGACTGGGCTCGATTATCTCGAGCAGGCTGAAGTCGGATCCGCTGTAGAGATGAGCGTTCTGGAATCCGGGGTACCCCCACTCACCAACGAGAAGGTCGTCGACGCCGTCTGTGTTCACGTCACCGGCAGAAGCCAGGTCAATACCGAAATACGAGAGCCCGGGAGCGAGCGTCGCGAGCACTGTGGCGCTCGTGTCGGTAACCTTGTAGATCGTGACAACACCGGCTGCATGATTCGACACCACGAGCTCCGGTTTTCCGTCTCCGTCGAAGTCGATGTCGCTGTTGCAGTCCCACCCGAAGCCGTTTTCTGTCCCGATCGACCCATCACTGATTGCGAACCTCCAACTCCGACTCAACCCATCGTACACGTCGACCCGGGCCGATCTCGGAGATCCAACTGCGAACTCCTCGGCCCCGTCCTGGTTGAGATCACCGAGGGTTGCGATCGAGAAGCCGAAGTCGTTGCTTTCGACAGGGCCATCCATCGCAATCGGAGTGTTCCAATTAGGACCCTCGTAGATGTAGAGTTTGTCCTCGTTGTTTGCGTGCCCGATGAGGACGTCGAGGACACCGTCCCCGTTGATGTCTCCCGACGTCAGGTTTACTCCGAAATTCGTGTTATCCAAGTGGTTAAAAATCCCGATTCTATCCCCGTCCACTGACGAGATCAGGTATGCCAGCCCGTACCCGTCCGCGAGGAAATCCTCGTAGCCGTCGTCGTTGACATCACCGACGGCCCTGAGCCTGTGGCCGAGGTTATAGCCCCCCAGCTTATTATCGATTCGGGGATACAGCAGCTCTTGCGCAGATGCTGCGGGAGCGCACAGGCTCACCACCCACATGAGTGCGCTGATCTGTACGGCACTTCGAAGTCTCTGAACCCACATCACATCACCTCGCCTCAAACCTTGGTTCGTGCCTCTCCCTCAGGAGGGCGCAAGCTCTCGGTCAGTTTGGGACGAGAAAATGATTTCTTTTTCTCAGAGACCTGCCATCTCGTGCCCGGCGGGAGTCGCAGGCTTCGTTGCCGTGTGTGCTGCGGGCGGGCTCAGCCCTCGTCTTCCCAGAACGGCTCCAGCTCGACGCCGAGGCCATCGGCGATGCGATTAACGTAGTTGTAGTAGGCCGTCACGTGGTTGATGTCGAAGAGGGCGCGATCATCGAAGCCCGCGTCGCGCAGCGCTTGAACGTCGGCCTCCTGCATCTCGGCCGGGGTGCGCGTCAGCTTGATGGCATAGTTGAGCATCGCGCGCTCGGGCTGCGAGACCGACGCGGTGCCGGGATCCGCGACCAGCGACTCCACCAAATCGTCGTTTCGGGTCATCCGCCGGAGACCCGCGGCGTGGTGGCGGATTCAGTAGTGGCACTCGTTGGTGGCCGAGACGGCGATGGCGATCATCTCCCGCTGAGCGCGCGTCAGGGGCGAGGCGGCATGACAGGCGGTCTGATAGACGCCGAGATGTGCGCGCAGCGTCGGTGGGTTGAGGCTGTGGATGCGCAAGATGTTGTCGACGCCACCCCAGCGCGGGTCGCGGCACTTTGCGTAGAGCTCGGCGAGCTCGCCCTTCGCCTCGTCTTCGGGAATCATCGGGATCCACGCCATCGCATCTCTCCGGCTCGGCTTCGTCGATCGATCGAGCGCAGGATGCGGCCCCTGAACATTCCTTGTCAACCGGGAGCGCTCCCTCATATAAGGTCGCCTCATGAGCACACCTCCCGAAACCGAGTCAGCGCGTCGTGACTTCTTTCGCCGCCGCGTGATCCTGGCCCCGATGACCGTCGGCTCGAATCTTCCGTTCCGCCGCCTCTGTGGCGAGCTGGGTGCGGAGATGACGGTGAGTGAGATGGCCATCGCCGCCAAGGTCGCCAAGGGATCGCGCAACGAGCTGGCGCTGCTGCGCCGCCATCCCGAGGAGAAGTGCTTCGGGGTCCAGCTCTGTGGCAGTCGACCCGATGTCGTTGCCGCTGCCGCCGAGATCGCGGTCGAACGTGGAGCCGACTTCATCGATCTGAACCTCGGCTGTCCGATCGATCTGGTCACGCGGCGAGGTGGTGGATCGGCTCTCCTCAACCGTTCGAAGCGGGTGGGCGAGATCGTGGCGGCGATCCGACGAACGGTCGATCGGCCCTTGAGCATCAAGGTGCGAACCGGTTGGTCCTCCAAGAAGCCGACGGCGCTCGAGGTGGCCGAGGTCGCCGTCGCCGAAGGCGTGGACGCCGTCGTGGTGCATGGTCGATCACGGCAGCAGCGCTATCGCCGCGCCGCCGACTGGGACTTCATCGGCGAGCTGCGGGCGGCGCTGCCGGTGCCGGTCATCGGCAACGGCGACATCGCGGGTCCCGAGGACCTTCGAGAGCGGCGAGCGCTCTCGGGCTGCGAGAGCGTCATGATCGCGCGGGCGGCCTTGATCAAGCCGTGGATCTTCGGGGAGCTCGAGCAAGACTGCTCACGCGCCGTCTCTTCGCAGGAGCGTTGGTCCTTGCTGACACGCTATGTCGCGCTCGCGATCGAGCACTTCGGCGATGACGACTACGGCCGAGAGCGAGTCCGGCGATTCCTGATTTGGCACTTGGACTTCCTCCGGCGTTGGGTGCCGCCGCGCGACGGATCGCCCCGGTATTCTCTTCAAGAGCGGCAGCCCGCCTTCGAGCCCGTCGATGCGCTCGAAGACCTGCTCTCTCGCGCCGATGCCAACGCCTTCGAGTCGATCGCCGATCGTCTCTTCGAGCTGGAGCCGGTCGATGCGGCGCTGCCACCGATCGGTGATGCAATGGGACGCGAGCTCTCGGCGGATGCCCTGAAGCGTCAAGCGGCGGGTTGGGGCTGAGCCAGACGACGTCGGCTCTGCGTCGCCATCGATCGTTCGCGTTCGCCCGCGACCGTTGACATTACCGGTGGCTTCCCAGAAAGTGTGGGCAACCTGCCCGCGGAGGGGGCTGATCCCTCCGCTCGCCGCGTGGGCCAGGCGGTCCCACGTGACATCAATCGCCGTCAACGCGAGGAATCGGCCATGGCCGTCGCCTGGAATCGTCTGCGTGTCTTGGGAAGCACCTTCATCGGTGCGATCGCGGTCGTGCTCGTGTTCACGTCCGCCGAGCCGATTCGACCGATACTGTGGCCACTCGGCTTCTGGCACCTCGGCTTGCTGATGGTGATCGGGGGCGCCGTGATCCGCCTCTGGGCTTCCGGCTACCTCGATAAAGGCCAGCGCTACGATCACATCTCGACCGGCGGGCCGTATCGCTTCGTGCGTCATCCGCTCTACGTCGGCAACTTCCTGCTCGCGGTCGGATTCGCGTTGCTCTGCTTTGGCTTCTCTTGGATCGGGGCCGGTCTCATCGCGGCGGTCGTGGCTCTGCATCTGCCGAACATCCTTCGGGAGGAGAAGAAGTTCGTCAAAGTCTACGGGCAGAGCTACGTCGACTACTGCAAGGCCGTCCCACGCTTCGTGCCCCGTTTTTGGGGCAAGCGGCCGTCGGCCGATGCCGGCTTTCGGTCCAAGCTGATCCGCATCAATGGCGAGTGGTTTCGCCTCGCCCTCGTCGGCGGGCTCCTGGGAGTGATCGTGATCTGGGGCCTCAGCACGTGAGCATTGACCGGACACGACAGAGCACGATCCTGATCTGACCTGGACTCGGGTCCCTCGCGGCCGTCCGGGCATCGCTTCGAGTGACCATGCCCGACTGGCGTCGCAACTTTCGCTACACCTGGTTGAACAACTTCCTCTCGGCCGCCGGGATGATGGCGTTCCTGCCGATCCTGCCGCTGTACGTGCGGGAGCTCGGCGTCCGGGATCTCGATGCGGTGCAGATCTGGTCCGGCGTCGTGACGGGTGCCGCGCCGTTCTTCGCAGCCTTGCTGGCACCGATCTGGGGAGAGCTCGGCGACCGCCTCGGCTACAAGCCGATGATGGTCCGAGCCAATCTTGCCATCGTGATCTTCGTGGGCGCGATGAGCTTTGCCACCTCACCCTGGATGCTGCTTGCGTTTCGAATCGGGCAGGGCGTCTTCTCCGGATTCATCGCGCCTGCGATGACCCTGGTGTCGGTGCAAACGCCCGATGAGCGGCAGGGCCGGGTCACCGGGTTGCTGCAAACCGGTGCGCTGACCGGCGGCGTCTTCGGGCCGTTCTTGGGCGGGTTCATCAGTGATGCGCTCGGATTGCAAGCGGCGTTCGTGGCCTGCAGCGGTCTCAGCCTGGCCGCAATGCTCGTGACGGTGTTCGGCATTCGGGAGCCCGAGCGTTCGCCGGAGCGAGCCGCCCGACGAAAGGTCTATGTCGCCGATCTTCTGGCCACAGCGGTTCGCGGCTTTCTGCGACTTCTGGCGCCGGGCCCGCTTCGGAGCCTGCTCGCCACGGTGTTCGTGATCCGCTTTGCCGGAATCCTGGCGAACCCGATCTTGGCACTCTTCGTCGAGGATCTGGCCGGTGCGACGGCCGACCGTCTGGCGACCTGGACCGGTCTCGTCTTCGTCTCGGCCGGCGTCGCCAATCTGAGCTTCGCCTCGCTCTGGGGCCGGCTCGGAGATCGCTGGGGACATGCTCGACTGCTGGCGAGCTGCGCGGCCGCCTCGGGAGTGTTCTTTGCGCTGACCGGGCTCGTGACCCACGTGGGCGCGCTCCTGGCCCTCCGCTTCATCGCCGCCGCCTTCGTGGCGGGCGTCTTTCCGGCCGCCTACGCGATGGCGACCAAGCTCAGCCCGGTCGCCGAGCGCGGGCGGACGCACGGCTTCACGTTCTCCGCTTTGGCCTTGGCGAACTCTCTGGGTCCCATCGGTGGAGGAGCCGTGGCCGCGGGCTTCGGGCTTCGCGCGACGTTCTGGACAGCGGGCGTGCTGCTGACCGTGCCGGCGATCCTGTTCTTCATCTTGCATCGCCGACGACGCGCCCGAGCCGCTGTCGCGAGCGCCGCAGATTCTTCGGACGACGGCTCGTCGGATTCGGTGGCTCCCGATCGCCCGTCGGTGCGCTCTTGAGTCGGTCGGTTCCTTGCATCGAGGTGAGTCTGCGGCAGGATGGGAGCGAAGCCTGCCGCTTCGATTCGAGAAAGGAAGACGCCCTATGATCGGTCTGCGGCCACATCTCAACCGGTTGCTCCTCGGGCTCGGTGTCTCACTGATTTCGATGGGGCCGCTCGAAGCCCGTGCCGCGGAGGACCTTCCCGGTGTCGTCCAGGTCGAGGGCGGATCGGCTTGGTCTGGGCTGCTCGTCGATGCCGAATGGGAGGTCGTCGTTCGGGGCGACGACGGCGCAGAGCGCCGCATCCCGAAGCATTCGATCCAGCGTCTGGAGGGCGGGGACCCTGTCTTGTGGGCGGAGATGGCCATCGCTCGCTGGCTCTCAAACTCGGGTGGAGAGCGAGACGCGATTCGAGAGTCGATCCGGTCGCATGAGTCGCTGACGCCCGAGCAGCTGGTCGAAGCGGCGCAGCGTCCACCGCGCCGTGCCCCGATCGAGAGCGGCCGATCGGTTCGTCCCGTTCGCATTCGCGGCACCGAGCTCGACACGGACTACGTCCTGGTCGTGCCTCCGGGCTACGACCCGACGCGTGCCTGGCCGCTTTGGATCTCGATGCACGGCACCGGCGGCCGCGGCGCGGACTGCGCGCAGTTCCTCCAGTCGCTCGCGAACGAGCGCGGATTCTTGCTCGCCTGTCCGACCGAGCATCCCAATCAGCACGGCAAAGGCTGGGGATACAGCGATGCGGAGCGCGACCTGACGGTCTCGGTGCTCGACGACGTCAAGCGCACGTTCCACGTCGACACCGACAAGGTCTATCTCAACGGCTGGTCCCGCGGCGGGCATGCCTCGTACGATGTCGCGGACCATTACCCCGGACTGTTCGCTGGGATCAACCCCGTCATCGGAGCACCGCAATCGCGCTACTTCGGCTTGCTTCGAAACCTCTCGGTCATGGGCATCACGATCGTCAACGGCGCCCTCGATGACTCGCTGTTGGTGTTCGCGGCGAGGCAGGGTGTGGAGACGCTCCGCAAGCACGTTTCGGCGACGGTCGAGTACGACGAGGATCCGGACCGTGGCCATGTGCTGTTCTTGGATCGCATGCCGGGAGTCGCGGCGTATCTTCTCGAGCGATCCCGCGATCCGGAGCCGGACGAGATCCTGCTGGCCGGATACGACTCCCGTTACGCTCGCCTTGCCTGGCTCCGGCTCGACGCTTTCGACGACGAAGCGTATTCACCTGGCAAGCCGGTGAGGGTCAAGGGCATTCGGGACAGCTGGTCGGACGAGCGCAAGCTCGGGGGCTTCCAGAAGGCGGTCTTCGGCTCGACGGCCTGGGCGAAGGCGACGCGACAGGACGATCGATTCACGGTCAAGAGCGAGGGCGTGACTCGGCTGGCGATTCGGGTGCCCGTCAGCTACGGCGGCTCTAAGAAGATCCGAATCAAGGCCAACAAGAAGACCGTCTTCAACGAGGTGGTCGAGCGGGACGTGTCCTTCTTGCTCGCCGACCTCGACGCCCACCGAGATCGGCGTCAGCTGTACTGGAACGAGATCGTGGTCGACGTGCGTTGAGGGTCACGGTTCGGATGCTCCGAGGCTTTCCGGTGCCGGATTCTCGGGGCGCGCCTCGGGATCGGCGATCTCCGAATCACCGTTGACCGCTGACGGTTGCGCCGAGCCGCGGTAGAATCGAGAGCCGCCGAGATCGCTCGGAACCGGCGCCCGATCTGTAATCCTACCGACACCGGCGGTATCCAGGCGATTCATGGGTCAGCACGAAGTCGACAACCAGATGAGCGAGGGGCAGCTTCGCGAGTTCACGAAGCTGCTGCTCAAGGACGTGCGGGCGCTCGAGCGGATGCTCGAGGAGGACCGATTCGAACGCGGGGTTCGGCGCATCGGTGCCGAGCAGGAGATGTTCCTGGTCGATCGGGCTCTGCGTCCCGCACCGTTGGCCGGCGAGGTGCTCGAGAAGATCGGCGACCCGGCTTTCACGACCGAGCTCGCGCGCTTCAATCTCGAGGCCAATCTCGAGCCTCAGGTCTACGGGGGAAAGTGCCTGAGTCAGCTGGAAGATGAGCTCGTTCGCCGAGTCGATCAAGCGCGTGTCGCCGCCCAGTCCGTCGATGGGGACATCCTGCTGACCGGCATCCTGCCGACCTTGCAGCTGTCGGATCTCGGCCTCGACAACATGACGCCCAATCCGCGCTACTTCGCTCTCAACCGGGCGATCTGCGACATGCGAGGAGGCGCGTTCGAGCTGTTGATCAAGGGCGTCGACGAGCTACACGCGACTCACGACAACGTCATGCTCGAGTCGTGCAACACCAGCTTTCAGATCCACTTTCAGGTCGTGCCCGAGGAGTTCGTCCGCCTCTACAATCTCGCACAGGCCGTGACCGCTCCGGTGCTCGCGGCTGCTGTGAACTCGCCCCTCCTTCTCGGTCGCCGTCTGTGGAACGAGACGCGAGTCGCACTCTTTCGCCACTCGGTCGAGACTCGCAGCCGCACACACCAAGCGCGGGGGAGCCGCTCCCGGGTGCGCTTCGGAGATCGTTGGATCGAAAAGTCGGTGCTCGAGATCTTCCGAGAGGACATCGCTCGGTTCCGGATTCTGCTGGCGACCGGAATCGAGGAGGACTCCCTGGCCGAGGTCGAGCAGGGCCGTGCACCGCTCCTGACGGCGCTCCGCCTCCACAACGGCACCATCTACCGCTGGAATCGCCCGTGCTACGGGGTTCAAGATGGCGTGGCGCATCTGAGAATCGAGAATCGCGTGCTTCCGGCCGGTCCGACCATCGTCGATGAGGTCGCCAATGCGGCTTTCTATTTCGGACTGATGTCGGGTTTGGCCGAGGAGCATGCCGATATCTCTGAGGTGATGGACTTCGATGACGCCAAGTCGAACTTCTTCGCCGCCGCGCGACATGGGCTTCAGGCGCAGTTCACCTGGGAAGGCGGCAAAACGTGGACGGCCTGCGAGCTGATCCGCGATCGCCTGCTGCCGATCGCACGCGAAGGCTTGAAGGTGGCCGGAATCGATTCGGCAGACATCGATCGCTATCTCGGGATTCTCGGGGATCGAGTGGCCAACCAGCAGACGGGCGCCCGTTGGGCCCTCCAGTCGCTGGCACAGATGGACGGAGTCGGTCACTCCGAGGAACGGATTCGAAACCTCACCTCCGCCATGCTTCGACGACAGAAATCGGGGCAACCGGTCCACACTTGGGATCTCGCCACACCCGGCGAGTGCCCGGAGTGGCGATTCGGATATCAGTCCGTCCGTCAGGTGATGACGACCGATCTCTTCACCGTACGGCCGAAAGACTTGATCGATCTGGCGGCCAGCGTGATGGACTGGGAGCATGTGCGACACGTGCCCGTCGAGGACGACCAGGGGCGATTGGTCGGGCTCGTGTCCCATCGGGCGCTCCTGCGGCTGGTGGCTCGGGGCCAAGGGGGAGCGCCACCGACGGAGGTCGCGGTCGAGGACATCATGCGGCCGAATCCGGTCACTGTGACTCCTCAGACCTCGACCCTCGATGCGATCGCCCTGATGCGACGCCACCGTGTCGGCTGCCTGCCCGTCGTGTCGGACGATCAGCTGGTCGGGATCGTCACCGAGCGAGACTTCATCAACGTGGCCGCGCAGCTCTTGGAAGAGAAACTGAAGGAAGCCTGACGTCTGTGAATGGTGTGACCTCGGTGATGGAGGAGACACGCGCCTATGAGAGGCGAGTGGTCGGTGACCTCGGAACGGCGGGAGCGGGTGGCACGTTGCTCGTCTGCTGCGGTATCCACGGCAATGAGCCAGCCGGCGTCCTGGCGTCGCGTCGCGTGTTCGAGCGTCTCGGCAAGGACGGCGTGGAGATGGCCGGCCGCTTCATTGCCATCGCAGGCAACCTGGCCGCGTTGAACGAGCGTCGACGCTTCGTCGACCGAGACCTCAACCGCATGTGGATGAGGGAAGACGTCGCGGCTGTGCGCCGATCCGGCCGCCCGAGCTGCTCCGAGGAGCGTGAGCTTCTCGAGATCCACGCCGTGCTCGACCCGCTGCTGGAGACCGAGGTCGAGCGCCTCGTCTTTCTCGACCTCCATAGCGCCTCGGCCGAGGGCCCCCCGTTCTGCTGCCTCGGAGACACGCTTCCGAATCGGAAGATCGCCTTCGCGCTCGGGCTACCCGCCATCCTTGGATTGGAGGAGACCATCGACGGTGGGCTCCTCGAGTACCTCAACAATCGAGGTTGTCGAGCAGTCGGTATCGAAGGGGGTCAGCACGGCGATCCCCGAACCGTCGATCGACTCGAAGCCGCGATCTGGATTACGCTGGCCACCATGGGATTTGTCGACGAGCGCGAGGTCGAAGCAGTTCCCGCTGCGCGTCAGCTCCTCGTCGAGGCCGTGCGCGGCGTTCCCCGGGTCGTCGAGATTCTCGTGCGGCACTCGATATCGGAGGAGGACGCCTTCCGAATGGAGCCCGGCTTCGGCAACTTTCACCAAGTCGAGGCGGACCAGGTCCTGGCCCGAGATCGCGGCGGTGAGGTGCGCGCCGAGCTCGGAGGTCGGCTGCTCCTTCCGCTCTATCAGGGACAGGGCAACGACGGCTACTTCCTGGGGCGAGATGTGCTTCCGTTCTGGCTCGGTGTGTCGCGATGGCTGCGGCGCTTGCGGCTGCAATGGACGCTTCGGCTGCTGCCGGGCGTGAGTCGAGACCCACACGATCCCTCCGCGCTTCTCGTCGATCCTCGGATTGCGCGCTTCCAAGTAACGAACCTCTTCCACCTCTTCGGCTATCGCAGGTGTCGTCCGCGGGACGAGCATCTTGTCTTTACCCGTCGACTGGACAGACCGCCGCGTCCAGTGCGATAGATCACGGTCAAGAGATCCGCCGGTGAAGAGCCTCTCTCTTGATCTTGCTCGTCGTGCCCTCGAGAGTGAGTACCGAGCCGCCGAGGCATCGCTCCACGAACGCCGCGACGATGCCTCGAGAGGAGGCTGACATGCTGTTGTCTTGGGCAGGGACTCTGGTCGGGTTCTTCACGATCCTGAGCCCGTCGACTTCCGCTTCCGACGGGGCGGTCTACCACGCACAGTCCGATCACCCGGCCAACGTCGTTCATCGCGCCTTGTTCGAGCGTCAGGATGGAGACCAACGCGTCGGCATCGATGCGCTCGATCCCTATCTCTGGCCGGGCACGAAGACGCACTTGCTGACGGGTGAGAGCCACCAGCAGGCCATTGAGTCCCTCGATGCGCTGTTGGCTTTGGAGGATCTCGACCTTTCCGTGCGGGCGCGCGTGCTGCTTCAGCGGGACCTGTGGGCCGTGCTCGCCTGGCTCCTCGGGCGCGAGCTCGATGTCTCCGGTGAGGCGCTGGCCGGGCGCCTCGCCCGAGCCATGCGCCGGGTCGCCGTCGAGAAGGAGTCGCTCGAGCTCCTCGAAGGAAACTACGCATCCGCCGTCACCTCGCGACGCTGGCAGAAGGCGCCGACGAAGGACGCACGACCGTTCTTGCCACCCGATCTGCTCGCGAAGGAAGCCGGAGATTGGGTCACGCTCGGGAAGCCGGGGCCCGGCTCGATCGCCGCTCCCGTCCACGTGGCCGGCTTCGGCGGCCGCTCGGCGTTCTTCGTGAAGATCCGCGTTCCCGGTGGACGCGATGCCACGCTTCGATATCTCGAGAAGCTCGGGGCGCGCACGCTGACGGTCGCCCGAGACGGCACCTACTTCTTTCGGGGCGACCTGCCGCATTTCCCGGTCGGGACCACGGTCGCACTCGTGCGCCGAGCGCTCGCCATCACCGTCGACGGCCAACGTCATGTTACGCCGTTCGTGACCCAGATTCAGTTTCGGCACTACCTCTCGCTCGAAGCTCCTCCGACGGATGGCATGCGAACGGATCTCACGCCCTTTCAGCAAGTCTTCGAATTCGAGCTCTCACGCGCTGCCTGGCGGCGAGGTGAGTCCGGCGGCTTGCACGCGCTCGATCGAGAAAGTCGAGGCTTTCCGTCCATCTTCGGCCACGGTGTGGACCCGTTCGAGTCGGAGGGGCATGGCGAAGAGGGGGTGGTGCTGGAGACCTGCGGCTCCTGTCATGCCCAACCGGGAGTCTACTCGGTGGCGACCGTGATGGGCGGCATGTCGGGGCCGGGCGCGATCATGGCCTTCTCGATCGGCGAAGAGCGTCTCGCGCCCGAGCCGACGGTCGATGCGGTCGAGATCGACCGCCTCTTGAAGCATGCCTCCGAGCTCGACTCCTGGAAGCGGGTCGCCCGTTGGTTGGAGAAGGTCGGCCAGCAGTAGCAGAGGCCGAGGCCGTTAAGGAATCCGAAGTCGACCCGCGTCGCGCCAGTCCTGAATCGCTCGAACCAGCTCGCCCAGGTCGCTTGCGCCGTACCGAGGATGGTCTCGCCACGCTGGGGGCGGGTCTTCCTCGGTGACGAGCCCGAGGCAGCACTCGTCGGTTGCAGAGAGTCGCGGCTCCGGGCTGACCGTGCTTCTCCAGACCTCGAGCGAAGCAACCGATAGCCGACCGAAGCCCTCGATGAGCACGAGGTCGACTCCCGCCGCGGCCCGACGAATCAGCTCGAGTGTGTCTTCGGCTTTCGGTGCCGGCTCGGTGGTGAAGACCCATTGCTTCGTACCGAGCAAGACCCGGCGCGCCCCGGCCTCGCGAAAGCGCCAGGAGTCTTTGCCGGGTCGATCCATGTCCACGTCGTGGTGGGTGTGCTTGACCGCCGCGACGGCGAGACCCTGCTGCTTCAGCTCGGGAATGAGCCGCTCGATGAGCGTCGTCTTTCCAGAGCCGGAGGCGCCAATGAATGCGATCGCGTCGCTCATCGGCTTTCGAGCTCCTCGCTCCAGCTCAGGACCTTGGGGCTCTCCGGCAGCCATCGGAACGCTTGCTGCGCTTCCTCGCGCGCACTCGCGAAGTCCTCAGCCGCTGCGGACGCTCGAGAGAGCAGCAGCCAAGACGCACCATACTCGGGGCCGCCGACGACCAGTTGCTCCTGCGCTCGTCGAGCCGCCGTTCGAGCGCTGGCGAAGTCACGTTGGAGCAAGGCGAGCTCGGCTTCGGCCAAAATGACACGAGCATCTTCGGTGCCGAGGGAGGCGTCTAGGACGGCCTGCAAGGCCGCGGTCCTATCGCCCGCTTTCGCGGAGAGGACTCGAGCCCACGCGATGTCGAGCTCGGAGGCGCCGGCCTCTCGAGCGCGCCGCCAGCTCGTCTCGCGCTCGGCATCGGTCGAGGCACTGGAACCGCGAGCCAGCCAAGCCGGTGCGTGATCAGGGCGGAGCGTCGTGGCATGGAGGAGCTCGTCTTGCGCGCCCGGAAGGTCGCCCAAGTGGAGCAAGAGCTCCCCGGCGCTCGCCCGGGCTCGAAACTCCGACCTGCCTCCGGAAGCGGCCGCTGCCCGATAGCTCTCCACGGCCGCTCGCCACTGCCCGAGCCTCTCGAGTACGACGCCCAGGTTGAAGCGTGCCCGCCGGTCGCCAGGAGCTTCGTCACCGAGGTACGCCTCGAGATGGCGTCGAGCCGCCTCGAGATCGACGCGGGATTCGTCCGGGTCGGCCGCCGGGATGGAACCGAGCTGGAGGTGCCAGTTGGCCAGATGGAAGCGGATCGCGTTCCGGGGAGAGTTCAGGAGGATCTTCTCTGCGGCAGCGATCGCGTCGCGCGGATGCCCGCTCCCCCAGAGTATGCGAGCTTCGAGTGCGGGGAGCCCTTGAACGCCGGGATCCAGGCTGCGCGCAAAGGCCATCTCTGCGGCCGCCCGGCTTGGATCCCCGCTTCCCAGCGAGAGCTCGGCGAGAGCCAAGTGGGTCTCGGCGGCGTGGGGATGGTTCTGAACGGCTTGCCGCAGGAGCCTTCGGGCGTCGTCGCGACGGCCTTCGCCTTCGTAGGCACGGGCGAGCAGTCGAATCGCCGCGAGACGGAGCGCGGAGCGAGCCGGTGATAGGGGCCCATCGATGGCGAGAGCACTCTCGAGTCGAGCGATGGCGAGAGGACGGTCTCCGCTCTCGAGGGCGAGCAACCCTTCGCCAGCGGCTCTGACGAACGCGAGCTGGGGGCGCTCCGTGGTGGCAAGCCTCAGGTCCTCGGCGGCGGCCTCGGACTGCCCGAGCGCGAGGCTTACTTCGAGAGAGGCCCAGACGACCTCGGACAGCAGCTCGGCTTCCGGGGGGGCGAGCCGGATGGCCTGCCGATAGCGCTCACGAGCCTGCTCGAGATCTCGTCGCTGGCGGGCCAGGTTACCGAGTGCCCAGTGAGCATCGGGAATCGACGGATCGATCTCGAGAACCCGTTCGAAGGCTCGATGGGCGGCCTCGAGCTCGCTCGTGGCACGCTCCGTGTCTCCTTCTGCCTGGGCTTCGCGGGCGCTCTCGGAGGCATACCTGCCGAAGTTGAACTGCGCGCGCGCGGCGTTCGGATAATCGCGAGTCGTCGATCCGAAGAGGGTCTGTGGGGAGGAATAATCGCGATTGCGCTCGACGGTTCGGATCGCACCCGAGACGACCAGGATGATCGACAAGGAGGTCGCGACGACTCCCGAGACGAAGCCCGTGCGCCAAGCCGCGCGGGCGAGCGTTCCGAAGGCGAGGCAGATGCCCAGCGAAGGTAGGTAGAGGATCCGCTCGCCGAGGTTCGTCCCGATGATGACGAACAGGTTGCTCACCGGAAGCATGGTCAAGAAGAAGAATGCGACGCTCACGCCGAAGCCAGTCCAACCGCGGACGAAGAGGGCGGCCACGCCCGCGAGAAAGGTGACGAGGCAGACGGTGAGCCAGAGCCACCCCTCGCCCGAGGGAAGTAGATCGGTGGAGACGGGAAGAGCGTCGAAGGAGTAGTCGACAGAGAGAAAGCGCGGGTACACGAGCAGCCCGATCTCTCGACCCAAGATGGCGAGCACGTCATCGAGTCGCTCGAAGAAGCCGAGCGAGGCGAGTGGATTGTCGAGTCGAGGAATGGCGCTCGGATCCGGAGCCAACGCGCCGATGGCCTGCCAACGCAGACCGAGCACGGCGATGATCACGCCGACATACAGGGCATAGAGCCCGGCTCTCCGGCCGACTCGACGCGCCGCTTCGCTCCAGCTCGCCCCGCGTCGAATCCAGCGTTGGCAGTCACCGAGGATCAGGACCGCCGGCAGTGTGATCGCCATCTCCTTCGAGAGGAGACCAGCGGCGAAAGCGAAGAGCGAGAGGACCAGCAGAGCGGATTGCACGGGGAGGGACTGCCGCTCCTTCGCCAGATGCGCCCACCACGCCGCCAAGAAGCCGACCGCCGCCAACAAGTCGGCTCGCCCCGAGATGTAGGTGACGGCCTCGGTGTGGATCGGATGGGCCGCAAACAGAATCGCGGCGACACCCGCTCCGACCGGGCTCGCGAACAGTCGTCTCGCCACGAGGTAGACCAGCATGCAGGCGAAGACGTGCAGCGCGAGATTGACGAGGCGAAACGCGCGAGCATCGATCCCGGCGAGCCGCGCAGTGACGGCGAACGACAGGATCGTCAACGGCCGGTAGAGCTTCTGTTGCTCCAGGCCAGGAGAGCCGGATCCCGCCCAGTATCCGGTCGAGAAGATCTCGTCCAGATCGCAGCGTTCGACGATCGGGTTGTCGACGATCGCCGGAAGATCGTCGAACACGAACGGGTGAGACACACTGGCAGCGTACAGACCGATCGACAAACCGATGATCGTCAGCAGTACCCACGGAGAGATCGGGGGCAGCGGGCGCGGAGTCGAATCGGTGGACGGGGGGGACGTGGTCGTCACCACGTGGCACTGGCCTCCAAGCGAAATCAGTCGACGCCGGGCAGAGATCCTGTCGGCACGCCGCGATCATAACCGAGTGAGCCGCCGATCGCCTCAGCAGGTCTTGCGGCCAGCCCACCCAGAGAAGCGCGGGCGTCTTGGCGGCCGAGGGCGTTCGGAGCGCAGGAGATCTGGAGCCGGGAGCTCGTGGAGCCGTCGAACCGGAGGTTGTAGACTCGAAGAATCCACCGGCGGGCCGTCGCGAAAGGCTGTGCCCACTCGAAGGATCGTCCACTGATCGCTGCCTATCGTTGTTCTCGAGCAGACGTATCGAGAGGTGCTTGACGAGGAGAGCTTGCATGATGCAATCCCCGCCTCGGCTGGGTGCCGCAATGGCTTCGGCTGGCTTGATGGCGCTCGGTACGGCGACGGCACTTGCTGCGATTCTGGTTGCGGGCCTTGCCGTAGTTGACGGCTCTTGGGCTGACGAAGTATGGACGTCGAGTGACTTCAGCCTGCTCTTGGTCGTTGGTGGATCTACCCTGATCAGTATCTCCTGCCTGGTCGCACCCGTCTGGATCAATGCCGTCATGCAAGGCAAGGAAGCCGACGGCTTCGGGCCCGGCCCACTGATGCTCACCGCGGGCCTGGGCTGCTATGCCGGATTCTCTGTTACCCTTCTCCTGTCGTCTCTCATCGCCGTGCCGCTCTCACGGAGCGTGAACGGCGGGATCCTCGTTCTGGGAACAGTGCTTGGCTGCGGGCTCTCCTTTGTCGCAGTGCACTGGCAGTGTGCCGCGCACGCGAGGAGCGTGGGTCGTCGGCCGCGGGTCGGTGGGGCCCGACGAGGCAGTACTCGCCGGTGAGCACCGATGGGGCAGCGCCCGTCGCGACGGGTTGCGAGATCTTTCTTGGAAGAGAGGCCAGGCAGTTGACAGCGGGCAATGAGAGACTGACATTCGAGCCTGAGCAGGCGCTCCTGATGGCGGTGAAGCTACTCCTGGTCCTTGCGCTTGCCGGTGCCTACCTGGGTTTGCCGAGTCTGAAGCCGCGTGCCGATGTGCTGCGACACGACGTGCACGAGGTGCTGCTTGGAAGCAGCGAGTTCCCAGGCGGGGGATTGCTCGAATTGAAAGCGTTCCCCCTCGCGGTTGGTGGAAAGATTCGCGCGGTGGCGACTTGGCCAACTCACACCAACCTTCGCCTGACGTATCGGGATATGTCGGATGAGGATCAGAAGCGCGAGCGTTTGAGGGAGGTGCCCTTCCTGGTGATCGAGCTTTTCAGTGCTGATGAGCGAAGCCTCGGGCATGCCCTTCTTCCGCATGCCGCTTGGACGGGCATCTACTTGGCGGAGGCGTATGCCACTCTGTCCTTGTCCTGGCTGAAGATTCAGGATGTGCAATCGTGGAGAGTTCACGTCTTCCACGACGGTGAACTCTACTGGCTCGGGGAATGCCAGTCGGTCGCGGAGCCGGCCCCACGACTCCGATGAGACGCTCTCGAGTAGATGTCGCACGCACAAGACGGCGGAATCGCGCGTGTCACCGCCATCGGTTCGGGCCACACGCAGTAGGCACTCTTGCCGGGTCCTCAGGCGCAGCCAACTGATCGATCGTCCGGATCATGGAGCGCTCGTTGGTCGCCGAGTCGGTAGAACGCTGGGACCGCGGGTGGCTCTCGTTGGCGTAGAACGCAGGGACCGCGGGCGGCTCGCCCGCTCTTGTCCGGGCGTCAGCTCCGCTTCGCCGCGACGACCTGAGTGAATCCGTGAGACGTGGTCGGCTCCGCTGCGCGGACGCACTCCTGTCACTTTCGGGGGAACGTCATCTTCCCCTGGGACTGCGGGCGGCCCGCCCGCTCTTGTCCGGGCGTCAGCTCCGCTTCGCCGCGACGACCTGAGTGAATTCGAGCGACGTCGTCGGCTGCGCTGCGCGGACGCACTCCTGTCACTTTCGGGGAACGTTATCTTCCCCTGGGACCGCGGGCGGCCCGCCCATAAGCACTAACCTAAAGGCTTGCCCCTTTGCTTGCCACCGGGTATCCTCTCCGGCATGACCAAGCCGATGGACGAAGAGTGGTGCGTGCTGGCTTCGCTCCTGCCGAATGAATGGGAGGAGCTGGCTCGAGAAACA
>JAJDCO010000116.1 GCA_029260795.1 Planctomycetota bacterium
TCGCGGACATCCTCGACATTCCCGACCCCGACGAGGCCGAACATGCTCTGCGAGGCTGGATGAGCTGGGCCTCTCGAAGTCGCCTCCGACCTTTCGTCAAGGCATGCCGGACGATCCGCAAGCACCTCGACGGCATCCTCCCGTACCTCCGCAGCGGTCGCCTGACGAACGAACGCGTCGAAGGCACCAACAACCACATCCGGGTCATCGCCAGACGCGCCTACGGCTTCCACAGTGCCCACGCTCTGATCTCCATGGCTTCCTCTGCTGCGGCGGAATAACGCTCAGCCCACCGCTACCCAGCTGAATCAACCCACACGTCGATTAGGAGATGCAAAAAAATGGCCCCGACCGAGGAGTTCCGGCGCAACACCTCACGGAGGGGGGCAAAGCGCTCCACAAGAGCTCTCGACATCTCCAGGAGATCATCATGTTCACTCCGGTCGCCTTCATCAAGCGTTCCTTGCTCCACGGCCTCATCTTCGTCCTGTTTGCAATCGGTCAAGCGCCGACTTCCCTCGCCCAGTCCGGCTCGATGGCCGCCGATTCCTTCGCCGGGGCCTGGAAGGGAACTGCCCGAGACCAGTACGAGGACGGTTCCTATTCCGAGTATCCGATCACGATCCAGATCCGTCGCTCGAACCGTGGTTACGAGGCTCGAGTCGAGGCCGAGCTGGAGGCAACGGCGGAGAGCGGTCAACCGTTGGCCATCCGTTACTCCGGTGAGTACGAGGGAGGCACAGCGAATCGAGTGCTCACCATGAGGAGCCGATGGCATCGACTGCACGTCGTGGAGCTCGATCAGGATCTTTCGATCGGTCCGTACTCGTTGACGCTCGAGCATCGGGGCGACCGGATGCAGGGTCGGGCAGGAAACGAAAACGATGGCTGGACGGACCTCGTGGTGATGCGCCAGTCCCCGCAGCCTCGCTCGAGCGACCGTCCGTTTCCCGGTTCCGGTGGGCCGGTCAGCAATCCGGAGCTTCCTCGAGCTCCCCGTGCGACAGGGGTTCCATCGCCTCGCATTCCCCAAACGCAGAATCGCGGCGAGATTCGCGGACCGCTCCATCCGTTGTTTGCGAGCCTGCCGGGTGCAAACGCTCTCGAAGCGCCTTCGTGGGTCCGGCCTGGGATGCGGCTGACGTTCTGGCTCGGATCGGCGTCGATCGTGGGAGCGTCGGGAAAGGTCACTCTCGTCGAGGATCCGAAGGGCGACTGGACTCTGGAAGACGGAAAGAAATATCGAGAGACTTCACCCGGGTCGGGATCGGGTGCTGCCGGTTACGTACAGATCGACATCGTCGCGGTGACGCGAGGCGCAGTCGTCATGGACCTGCGCAGCTACCTGGGAGACGGCCAAATCTCGTCCCCGGCCCTGTCGGGGATGCAGGGCATCCTGTCGCACCCTTCGGGATGCGAGTTCTGGGTGCATCCGCAGTTGCTGAGGCAGCTGCGACCGGGAACTACGAACGGTTTCCAGGTCGGCACCGGACCCTACGAGGTGAACGGCGTTCGATACAACTCCGTGGTGATCCGTCCGTCGGCCGCAGGCTCGTCCCATTCCGTCTACGACCTCGAGAGCGGACTGCTCCTCTCGTCGGGATCGAGCTCGGCGAGTCGCACCTCGCACGTCGAGATCGATCCGGCCACCGGCCTCTATCAGCCGGGGACGTCGGAAAACTCGATGATGATGGTCTCTCGTTTCGTTACCGCTCGGCAGACCAAACTTCCCTGGGCTCGAGAGTCGATGCCGGATGGATTCGCCAACTTGCGCGGGTTTCGTCTCGACGGGTCGTATCGGATGGACATGAACCTGGGCACGAGCTTGCCGGGTACACGTCTAAGCGGACAGATCGAGATTACTCGCCGCGATCCCTTCTTCCTGGAGTACGAGTTCAAGACGACAGGCTCGTTCGACGATTTCGGCGGGAGCCAAACGTCGAGCTTGGTGCGCTACAGTGCTCCGGCTCAGGTGGGCGGCCTTTGGGTCGCGCCGCAAGTCCTCGCTCGCCTCGACACGGGTCGAGTTCTCGACGAGGACCCGGTAACAGGGTATCGCATACTCGTGGAGTGGGCCGGTCGAGCCCGTGATGGCCGATCGGTGGTCGTCATCACGGAGAAGGGGCGAGCGGCCTCACAACAGTGGGCCTACGATCGTCAGACCGGCCTTTTGGTCACCAGCACGCACACCCAGGTCCTCCCCGACCAGACGACCATCACGACCGAGCAGCGCGTCGTCGGTCAGTTCTGAGGCGCTCTCATCCCGGGCTGCTCACATCGAAGGAGATTGTCATGAATCGTCTCATTGTCCTGGGTTGTTTGATCTCTGGGCTGATCACTGGGTGTCTCTGGCGGGATCCCGAGCTGGGAGCACTTGCACTCGTCGTGGGCACTTTGACCCTCGGCCAGATGATGGGTGTGACGTTGATCGCAACGGGCCATCGCCGCGCTGGAGCTGTGATCGTATTGGCCAGCTCGGTCGCTCTGATCCCTGCCGGCTTGATTGGCGCCCTGGGCGCCCGCCGGCTTCTCGACGCCGTCAATCTGGAAGTCTTCGAAGCGAGGAGAGATGGAACATGAACCAGCACCAACCGAACAAGTCGTTTCAGGTGAGGTCGCAAGTCAAAGCGATGTGGACGATCATGGCCATTCTCGGATTTGTCATATTGTCGACCAGTCTGGCGACGGAGCAGCATTTGTCAGGCGGCTCGACCCTCTTCGGGGTGTCGCTCGCAATGTGCATCTGGAGCTCGAGTTCCTCGATCGTTCAACTCTTCGACGATCACGTCGAGATGAAGCTCGGACCCCTGGCACCCTTGCGGAGGGTTCTCTACCGGGACATCGAGAAGGTCGAGATCCTGAAGCGAAAGAAGGCGCGGCTCGTCTACCGAACCGGGGGGCGGCAAACATCGACAAAGATCCCTCTCAACCTTCTCGAGGCACAAGAGGGGCGGTGGCTGCTTCGGTTCTTGGTCTCGAAGACAGCTTGACCCAGGTACTCGAGTGCGACCGGAGAGACTCCGGTTGCACTCGATCCTCCCGGCCGCCAAGATAGACGATTCGTGCTAGGTCGACCTCGCTGCAGGTCGTCGAGGCACCGCAGGGAGCCTAACGAAGCAGTTGCAGGTAGATACGGTGCCGCAGCAGATGGCTCGTGAATCGTCCGGGCTAGGAAGGCCTTCGTGGATCGGAGAGGGCGCAAGCGATGAGCGTCGATCGATGGGATCAAATCAAAGACGTCTTCGAGGCGGCTCGCCAGATCCCACCGGGAGAGGGGCGCAATCGATTGCTCGCCGAGGCGTGTGGGGAGGACGCCGAGCTTCGAGCAGAGATCGATTCTTTGCTCGGCAGTGAAGATGCGGCGGGTGATTTTCTCGAGCAGACGCCGGCGACGCTCCTGGCGGTGGATTCGGCCACGGTGACGACGCGCAGCGGCCAGAGAATCGGCTCCTGTACTCTCACGAGCATCATCGGTGCGGGCGGTATCGGCGTTGTCTATGCGGCTGTCCAAGACGAGCCCCAGAGGAAGGTCGCCGTCAAGCTTCTCCGTCCCGGTCTTGCAACGCCGTCCCTCCTGCGTCGCTTCAAGCACGAGGCGGAGATCTTGGCCAGGTTGCAGCATCCCGGCATCACTCGCATCTACGAGGCGGGGACTCATCGAAGCGAGCTCGGCGAGGACGTTCCGTACTTCGTTATGGAGCTGATTCCCGAAGCGCAATCGCTCGTCGCCTCCGCAGAACGTCAGGGTTTGACTCTTCGCCAGCGCCTCGAGCTGTTTTGCGAGGTGTGTGCGGCCGTGCACTATGGACATCAGAAGGGAGTGATTCATCGCGATCTCAAGCCGAGCAACATTCTCGTCGATGCGAGCGGGCAGCCAAAGGTCATCGATTTTGGTGTCGCCCGGATGACGGATGTTGCGACCTCGACATTGTTGACCCAAGTCGGGCAAATCATCGGGACGTTGCAGTACATGAGTCCGGAGCAGTGCGATGTCGACGCCGTCGACATCGATCTTCGGAGCGACGTCTATAGCCTCGGCGTCGTGCTCTATGAGCTCTTGTGCCAAAGCGTTCCCTACGACCTGAGCGACGTCCCCCTGGCACGGGTGGCGGCAGTGATTCAGGGTCAACCACCGAGGCGGCCCACCGACGGAGGCGTCACGCTCGATGAAGATCTCGAGACCATCATCCTGAAGGCGCTCGAGAAGGACCGCGATCGACGCTACGCGTCGGTCGACGCGTTCGCCGCGGACATCGAAAGGTTCCTCGAGTCTCGACCGATCCTCGCCCGACGAGCAACGGTGGCGTATCAGCTTCGACTCTTCTCCCGTCGGCACAAGGCCGTTGCCGGAGCGGTCGGTGCGACTCTCGTCGTCCTCATCGCCGCGACCATCGTCAGTACCGTCTTTTATCTCCGAGAACGAGATCGGGCCAGAACCGAGCATCGGGCTCGAGAAACCTCGGAACAGCTCTTCGAAGAGACGCGTGACCTAGCCAGGTGGGTGATCCGCTCATTCTACGATGAGCTCAACCGGATCTCGGGCTCGCTGGAGGTCCGGCTGTCGTTGATCGACCGAATGCGTGAGCACTTGGAGCGAGTGTCGGCTCGGGCCCAAGACGATCCTGAGCTCATGCTGGAGGTGGCTCGAGCTTGGGAGAGGTTGGGCGATGTTCAAGCTGGGGATCCTGCATCCAACCTCGGCTATTTCGCCGCGGCTCACGAAAGCTATGGACGGGCTCTGAAGATTCTCGAGAGACTCCACGGTTCCCAAACCAGTTCGGCTGAGCTCGGTGTGATGATCGCCTTGATCTTCGGCAAGGATGGAGACGTCTCGTTGTCCCAGGGAGACTCCGATACCGCTCTCGCCAAATACCTCGAGGCGGAAAGGTGTTTCGAGGATGGCGTCGAGAAGTACCCAAATCAATCGCGCCTCCATCTCGGTTCGAGTCAGAGCGTGCGGCGGATCGCCGCAGCTCTCGCCGCGCGCGGAGAGTTGAAGGAGGCTCGCGAGAGCTACTTGAAGTCCGTCACCCGAGCCGAGGCACTCTACGATCCGCTTGCCTCTCGGCAAGAGGTGGCATTGAATCTCGCCGAGTCACACGCCCAGCTGGCGATGTTTCTCGCCAGCCAATCCGATCCCGAATCCGCGCTTCAGCATTATGAGAGGTTTCTCGAGATCGCCGAGACACTCAATCTCGAGGCGAGCTCGACTCCGTTGCTGCGAAAGGACTTTTCGCATTATCTCATCGTGGCGGGCGATTTCCAATATGACCAAGAACGATACAAGGAAGCGAACGAGAGCTACCGAAAAGCCATGACGATTCGACGGGACTGGGCCGAGACATCGCCAGCGGATCTCCGAGCGAAGTCCGCACTCGGCGTAGCCTACGAGCGGATGGGGTGGGGCGAATCAGCTCTTGGCCGTTTCCAGGATGCGGAGCGGAGCTTCCGAGCCTGCATCGACACTCGTGAGAAGTTGCTCGCGAAAGATCCCACCAACATCCAGCTTCGATACGAGGTCGCCTATGGCCATGAGAAGCTGGCTGAGGTTCTCGTCAATCTCGATCGCGAGGAGACGTCTCTTGCGGAGTCGAGGATTGCGGACGAGATGTACCAGGCGATCCTGAAGGACGACGACAGCTTCAACAAGGCGCGGCTTCAGGATGCCTTCGTCACGTTTCAGATCGCGAAGTTGAGAGTCAATCGGTCGGAACAGATCGACAACGATCGCTCCCTCGAGGAGGAGATCGCCGGTTACGCGGCTGCTCGAGACTGGATGAAACGGAGCCTGGCTCTTTTCGAGCGACTCCATCAAGACGGAGCGCTCCCTGAAGTGCACGTCCACATGCCAGAGACTCTGAGGCAGCTCATCGCCACCTGCGAAGAGACGATCACCGAGCTGGAGCGAGACTGAGGCGCCGGGCGCGGTCGCAATTTCGAATTATTCGCGGCCCCGGAATCGTCGATGTGGCGCATCGAGACTTGGACGGAGCGCGTGCTCCTCGATGATCACCAATCGCCCAAACCTCGGAGCAGATCCATGACCACCCCATCGACCGCCGCGAAGTCCTTGATCTCCAGGCTTTTGCCCGCCACCTTCGCGGGGCTCTCGATCCTGACCCTCGCCCTCGATCAGACGATGATTCTGGCTGCGACCCAGCCCGCGATCCAAGACTCACTCGATTTGGAGCAGGACCCCGAGGATTGGGAGGCTTTTCATGCCGGCATGAACCGCCTCCTGGCGCGGGATTTTGTCGAAGCCGCAAACCTCTTTCAGCCACTCGCGGACAGAGGATATGGCCTGCCGAACTACTTGCTCGGCATCTTGCACGATTTCGAGCTGAAAGAGGGCGCTGACGTTCATCGTGCCATTGCGCACTACGAACGAGCCGTCGAGGCGCGATGTCCTCAAGCGGCCGTGCTCCTCGCACAAATCTATTACGCTGGCGACGGAGTTGCGGTTGACATGAGCCTGGCGCATCAGTGGATCGAGCGAGGCGCCGTCTTTGGCGATGCCGTCGCTCAGTGGCTTCTCGCAGACCTTTATAACGGAGGGAGAAGCGCCTCGGGACGTCGCGATCTCGCTGAAGCCTTGGCGTGGATTCGCATCGCGGCCGAGACCGGGCACGAAGGTGCCAGAGAGATTCTTCCCGAGCTCGAGCGAACAGCCTCGATCCAGGACCTCACCGAGCGTGCCGACTTCGTCGAGAAGAACCGTCGCCAACAGATCCAAACGGAGAAGGAACAAGGCGCGATCTTCTCGTTGAGCCTCCCGTTGAGCACGATCATCGAAGGTGCGGCTCGGTCGAAAGAAGACTCTTCGTCGGAAGAACTTTCGACCGCGACCCCTCCTCAGTCGGAACTGCAGCGGGGCGAGGAAGCCTGTCTCAACGGCGACTACCGAGCAGCCATGGAGATTCTCCTTCCCGTCGCCGAAGCCGGCGAGCCGAACGCACAGTTCTACGTGGCACGCATGCTCGAAAAGGGCCGCGGTGTGACCAAAGACGAATTCACGGCTGCGAGGTGGTACACCCGTTCCGCCCAACAGGGAAACCCCTCCTCTCAAGACAACCTCGGATTGATGTACATGCGGGGACGAGGCGTCGACAAGGACGCGGTTGCTGCTTCCAAGCTCTTCTACCTCGCCGCAATCAACGGGCATCGGGACGGCCAGCTGAACATCGGTTACTGCTGCGCGACAGGAACCGGCGTCCGGCGAGATCTGGTCGAAGGATATGCGTGGTACATCCTGGCCGCCGAAAAGAACGACCCGACCGCTCCTCGGAACATGCGAGCTTGTGAACAGGAGATGACTGCAGATCAAATCGAGGCGGCAGAGAGGCGCGCCGCTATCTACCGACAGATGATCGAAGAGGATGGCTTCGATCGCAACACGCTTCCGGATGTACCGGTCGCCGACTTCTCGAGTCAACCGGAACCAAGGGTCGCTCCCCAGCCGAGGCCGCCCATCTTCGCGGATTCGGATCCTTACAGCGGCACGTGGCGAGGCATGGCGCGAGACGAGTACGACGATGGATCGATTGCAGAGACTCCCATCGAAGTCGAGCTCACAAAAAGAGGGAGCGAGTACTGGGCGTCGGTCCGAGCCGATCGAAAGGCCCTTGGAGAAGACGACGAGCCGTTGACTCTCCGCTACCGAGGGACCTTTCGCGGTACCGTGAAGAACGGTCTGTTGGAGATGCAGAGCACTTTGGTCGAGCTCCATGTGGTCGAGCTGGACCAGAATGTTCCCATGGGCAATCACACCCTTTCGATCACGAGTGATGGAGCTCGCCTAGAAGGTCGCGGCGGCAACGACGAGGAGGGTTGGACATCCTTCACCGCGACTCGCGACCAGTGAAATGAGCCTCGAACCGCAGGCCTCCGAGCGATCTGCCGACTCGTGATGGACGTGAGCACTCCCCGGCCCTAGCGGCTGCTCACGTCTGGTTTCGTCCGACGCCGGGCTTTGCGCCGAATCATATCTTGCGCCGGGCTTTGCAAGTCAGACGCACACTGCTTCTGCTCGTGGATGGCGTCGCAATGGATGACCAAGAGGGACTGCTGGCACACGTCATCGCGGATAGCGGATAAGGCGGATAAGGAATTCAAGCGGCGTTTTGGCTTGGGCTGGAGAGTATCGGGTGCTCGGGTAGGGCGTTCGGAGAGCTGCCTTGGACCCGATCGAGGGCGTTTTATCGGGAGAGGAGTTCTGCGTGTTGCTGTCGAGGCTGTTTTCTTGGCCACGAGGCGGACGGAGGACGAGTCCCTGGCCCGAGGGCGAGATTCAGGGATTGGGCTCCGTCGAGGGATCAGACTCACTGGGGGAAAGGAAACAGATCGTGGTCGGGAGGTGCTCTCGGGGGGAGGATGCGAGGTGGTGTTGGGTCGAGGCCGAGGTGTTCGAGGATTTTGCGGAGAAAACGAGTTCACCGCGATCATCGAACGAGACGACGACTGGTTCATCGCGTACTGCCCCGAGGTCCCCGGTGCGAATGGCCAAGGCAAGACGAAGGAAGAGGCTCGCCAAAGCTTGGCGGAGGCAATCTCGTTGATCCTGGAGGACCGTCGAGAGGATGCGTTCCGCGGTCTGCCTCCGGACGCGCTCCGCGAGACGGTGCGCGTTAAGTGAAGCGGATGGCTCTGCTTCGTCACCTCCGCAGGTTCGGCTGTCACAGTACGGGGGAGGAGAAGCATTCCAGGCACTGGAACTCTGGCCCGGTTCGATTCCGCCCTCCGGAGGGTTGGTCCGCTACAGTCCGAAGTTCGCCGTCGTGGAAGGCGAAGGCAGCGCTAATCGGGATCGCCGCTGAGCACCCAACCCGCCCACGTTCTCGGGCCGTGGAGCGGCTCGCCGTTGGCGTCGAGCTTGTCCCGAAGCTTGCGCTTCGCTCGCCAGAGGGCTTGGCCTTTGGGTTCTTTCAGAATCCAGATCCGGCGGTAGAACTCTGCCATCAGCTCGAGAGTGGCTTCGTCGGGCACCGTCCACAAGGAGGTGATCGTCGTGCGGACGCCGGCAGCCCGCAAGGCCTGCTGAAGCGAGGCGACTCCCTCTGCTCCTCTTTGCAAGCCAACGGCGGTCTCGCATGCCGAGAGAACGGCGATTTCGCACGCCGAGAGGTCCAAGGCCATCAGCTCGTGCGCGGTCATGATGCCGTGGACTCGCCCGTATCGGTCGGCCGGGGCATTGGCGCCGGAGAACGCCAGCCCGCACAAGAGCGATGGTGCCAGGCCAATGACTTGCTCGAGCAACGTCATGAAAGTGCCGAAGCCGAGCTGCTCATCGATGGGTCGTTCGTCGCGAAGAGAGGAGACTGACTCAGGCGCGAACCAGCCGTGGGTGGCGAGGTGGAGGAAGCGGTAGTCCCGCGCGAGCCTCTCGAAAGCATCGCGCGAGGCGACTCGACGAGTGAGGATCGTGACCCTCGAGCCCTCGAAGGCGTCGGCGAAGTACTCACCCACGACATCGACCTCGCGGCGAGTGGCGGGTAGGCGGGGGAAGGACCAGGAGAAGCCAGCGGCGGCCGGCGCCGAGCCCCCGCGCAGCGCGTGGATCGCGGCGCCGGTCGAGCCGGATCGGCTCACGTCCCCGGATGTGGCGATCGGCTCTGCCTCGCGGTCGTAGTCGATGCCGCCAAGAGCGAGAAGCGAGGGCGCCGCAAGGGACGAGGAGGAGTCTTCGACGGTGAGCTCGGAAAGACTGGCACGGACAACGATCTCGAAGCGATCTCCAATGACGCCGTCGCCGTCGGGCAAGGCATCGAGCGGAACCATGTGCAGCGCGCCGGCCGCAGCGATCCAGACTCGCTCTGCATTCTCGAGGTAGGCTCGCAGCGGATCGAAGATGAGCGCTCGGACCCGATCACCTTTCCCATCGATGCTCCTGTCGATCGATTCGACGAGAGTCAACCCTCGGCGAACCGGAGCGCCTAGTGCGGCCCGCCAGGCATCGACGGCTTCCTCGATCGGAACCGCGGGACCGAGCTCGATGCGAATGAACGGCTTGCCACCTTCGAGAACCCAGGCGAGGTAGGATCTTTCCGACGAGATGCGATGATCTTGCGCGTCGATCGTGGAGCGGTTGTAGCTCCAGAATCCGACGGCCGCTTCATGTTCTCCGAGGCGGCTGGAGATCGCGGCAGGGTCCGTCTTCGGCAGAAGTCTCTTGAGCGTCGAGTCCTTCTCCACGATCTCGAGCAACGTGCGCTCGATCCGATCTCGACGGGCAATGGCTTCTACGAGCGAGCCTCGCTCTTGATTCGGGTCGCCGGCGAGCCGAGCGATCTCCTTCTGCGCCGTTCGAACATGCTCCTGCAGCTCCCGTGCTCGAGGCTCGGCGGAGATGCTGCGCAACAAGGGCATCAGGACCCCGTCGGCGTTCCGGAGCGTCTCGCAGAGAGCGAACGCTTCGGCTTCTCCTTTTGGGTCGAGCGGGAAGATGCCGGCACCCGAGACGAGCGAGAGCACATGCGAGGCGGCTTCCAAGGAGTTCGCCGTCGCCGTCTCGATCTCGCTGATCGAGAGAGCGCCCAGGACCGAGAACCTGGCGAGTGTCCCGCGTGCCACCTGGCGAGCCAGGTCGCGGCTTTGCGAAGCCTCACCCAGCCTCGCCAAAGTCCAGGCGAGGTTCGCCTTCCCCCGATGAAGACGCAGGTGATCGGCGGGCAGCGTGCGGGAGAGGCTTTCCAGCACCGACTCTTGGAGGGACCTGGCCTTCTCGAGCTCGCCGAGCTGCGCCATTGCAAATCCCAGATTGCAGCGAGCCTGCTGCAGATCGGGATGGTCTTGGGGAAGGCTCTGGGTCATCGCTTCGATGGTCTCGGTCAGCAGCACACGACTCTCTTCGTAATGGCCCAGGCTCATGAGGGTGAATGCCACGCCCTCGCGAGCGGTGAGGATCTGAGGATGGTCGGCGGGAAGGGTTCTTGTGGAAGCCGCGAGCACTTCCTCTTGAAGCCTTTGCGCGCCTGCGAGATCCCCCATCCTGACGAGTGTCGCCGCTAGGTTCTGCCGCACCGCCTGCACTGAGGGATGATCCCGAGGGAGGGTCCGAGAGCGAGCTTCCAGGACGCGCTCCTGGATTGCGCGGGCTCCGACGAGGTCACCTTGGAGTAAACGAATCGATGCCAAGTTGAGCCGAGCGGATTGAGTATTCGGGTCATCGAAGCCGAGCGCGGCGTCATCGAGCGCGGCCTCGAGCAGCGCGCGCGCCGCAATCAGGTCACCCATCGCTCCGAGCGTGGCGCCGAGGTTCAGCCGCGCGCTTCGGAGATCGCGATGGTCAGGAGGCAAGGTCTGGGAGAAGATCTCCAGGATGTCCTCCTCGATCTCCTTGGCTTCCTCGAGCCGACCCGTCGCTCGAAGGATGAACGCAAGGTTTCCACGCGTCCGCAGGAGCCGGGGATGCCGTGGCGGGAAGGCGTGGCCGCGAAACGTAGCCAGGGATCGCTCGGCCTTCAGGCTGGCACCCAGCTCCCCGAGTCGGCCAGCATCGAAGTAAAGCCGTGAGAGAGCCTCCTGGATCACCGGGCTCGATTCGGCACCCTCCGTCGCGAGGAGTCGATCGACACAATCCACGAGATTGCTACGCGCCGTGCCCATCTCGCCGGATTCGGCCTGCCGCCGTGCCTCTTCGAGGACCGAGAGCGCGGCGGCCGCCGCCGACCGTGTGCGCTCGGTCTCGCTGGCCTCGAAGATCACGACCTCGACCGCGCCGCTGACCGTAGGCTCCTTCGCGGCGACAGAGATGCGAACTGTGGAGCGCCCCTTCACCTCGAAGGAGACGAACGGACTCGTTCCTCCGCCGGAGTCGTCATCCTCGTGGACTCTCTCAGGCTTCCCGCCTGTGATGCGAGCCGCAGCATCCCCCTTGGCCTCGTCGCCCTCGATCTCGATGCGCAGAACGAGATCCAGCACCTGAGACTCGGCGGAAACGAACAGCGTCGCGTCCTCTGCCACCGGCGTGTACACAATCGTCTTCGAGGGGCCATGGCCTTCGATCCGCGGATCGCCGGGCTCGATGACCAGCGAATGACGCTCCTCCGAGACCAGGCTCAACGAAGCAAACAACATCACCGCCGCAAGCATGAGACTCTCTCCGCCGAAATGCCGGAGTCCCCCGATCGCCGATTCACCGCCAGAATAGCAAGTCGTTCGAAGAAAGCGAGGCAGCTTCCCGTTGGCCAGCTCGCGCCCGAACGAGTGCTGGGCGGAGCGCAAGCGACGGTTGGTGATCTGCCCCGCTACCCTTCGCGTGCTGCGCCCGTGGGACGGGCTTCAGTCAGTCGTTTTGTGACCCTTCCGATGACCGGTTGAAATCGGTCCCACGAGCACCACGACCAGCGCCACGAGAAACGGGAACACTCGATCCCAGAATCCGTTCTTTGTTTCCAGACCGAACTGGGGGCGGATAAGGAATTCAAGCGGCGTTTTGGCTTGGGCTGGAGAGTATCGGGTGCTCGGGTAGGGCGTTCGGAGAGCTGCCTTGGACCCGATCGAGGGCGTTTTATCGGGAGAGGAGTTCTGCGTGTCGCTGTCGAGGCTGTT
>JAJDCO010000117.1 GCA_029260795.1 Planctomycetota bacterium
CTTCCTGGAATTGATCGTCGAGCGAGCGGACGGCCAGCGGGTCGGACGCGTGCTCGATCTGACGGGCGAGACGCCGCTCGTCATCGATCCTCGGGGCAGCGAGCTGCCGCAAGGCACACGCAGCCATCGGCTGTACTGGCGAGAAGGCGACCGGCTTCGAGCTGTCGATTCAGGAGGGCCTGATCCCGATCGGCCAGGACCCGGACTCCAAGTTGTGGGAGTTCGCGGTGCTGTCGACGGGAGTGGTCCCCGAGCGAGACGAGGACGGCCACATCGTCGTCTCGGACGAGATGGCCGTGGTCCTGGTGCTGATCCCGGGCGGTGAGTTCGACATGGGCGCGGTGCGCCCGACAACCGATCGCCCCGAGGGCTCGCCGAACGTCGATCCTCAGGCGCGTTCGGACGAGAGCCCCATCCGCCGAATCGCACTCGATCCGTTCTTCCTCTCGAAGTACGAGATGACTCAGGGGCAATGGGAGCGCGCCCGGGCGGCCCGGCCCAGCTTCTACGATGTGAACAACTGGGCGCGCCAAGCCTGGCGGCGTCATCCGGTTGAGCAGGTGACCTGGCTGGACTGCGACGAAGTGCTCCTGCGATTAGGGCTGGCGCTGCCCACCGAGGCGCAGTGGGAGTACGGAGCGCGGGCGCGCACGACGTCGGTGTGGTGGCCGGGGAACGAAGAGAGTGAACTAGAAGGAAAGGCGAACATCGCGGACCAGTCGAACCGGCGAGCCGGAGGATCGCAGCCGCCCGCCTCATGGAGCGACAGTTTTGCCGTTCATGCCCCGGTGGGGCGCTTCGGCGCGAATCGCTTCGGCCTGCACGATGTGCACGGCAACGTGTGGGAGTGGTGCCGCGATGGGTACGGCGACTACGAGATCGAGCCCCGAGCTGGCGATGGACGACGCACTCCAGATGGCGTCCGCGACCGCGTGGCCCGCGGGGGCGGCTTCAACTACCCCGCAGAGTACGCCCGTTCGGCGAACCGCAGCCTCAACACGCCGGACGACCGTCTCATCAACCTCGGCGTCCGTTCCGCGCGTTCCGCGCGTTCGGTGAGCGGTGATTCGGTAGCCGGGTTGGTTCGGTGTGCGGAGCTGACCACAGGCCGTCACACCTTGACGCTCACGACGAGCATCAATACTCGGTGAGCATCGACACCGGTGACAGGCTCGCCAGTCACCGGCTGACTCCCATGACCGGATCACTGTTCACCAATCAACCGATCCGTCTACTGAGTTTGCTCACCGCTCACCGGACGAAAGCTCTCCGCCTTGTTCATCATCGTGCTGAGCTGTTTTCCGCGTTTCGACGCGTCGCCCACACCTCCTCGCGGAAGTCGAACTCGTGGAAACACCGACCGGTGTAAGTGCCTGCGAATGCTCATCGCCTCGAGCGGGGACTTCTTGGCGCAAGTCCCAGCGATTCAGAGAGTGAGAGCGGAGACGGGCCGAATCGGACGTGCTTGACGCGTTCCCGAGTCCCAGATCGCGCGGCTCACTGGCATCCGCCGTCGCCCTGCTCAGTAAACTACCATGCCTGAGTGTCTCACCCGACACCGACCACACCGACTCGGGCGCTCGCCACCCGCGGGTGGCCAGCACCCCCCACGGCGAGACCTCTCACTGCCGAATGCCGTACAGCGCCTCCGTCCGCGCCTCGATGCTGTTTGCGAGCGCCTCACCCAAACGCCAACCACGCAGCGCCTCCGAACCGCTGTAGTACGTCAAGTGTTCTCGCGCGAGCTCTGGCTCGCCGGCCTTCAACAGCGTCGCGGCAGTGCTCTCGACGATCGACTGGCGTTCGATCAAACGCGCTTCGAAAGCCACCAGCGCTTCGGTAACCTCGGGAAGGAACTTCTCCTGGTGCTCTTGTGTCAGGTAGAGCAAGCGCTTGTAGGTACGCAACGTGAACACGGTCGACTCGATTCCGCGATCCACTCCGTTGCCCATGAAGTTCGTCGCTTCGCCGCCGGTCAGGTACCGGTGTCGCTTGAGCTGTGGCGGGACGTCCATCGTGCCGATGTAGAACGGGATGAACGGCGCCGTCACGGGGGTGGTCGCGGCGACCCAGAGCACACCGAGCTCTCGGTGCAGGCCCTTGCGCAGTTGTGCCACCTGGCCGTACCCGGCGGAGTCGCCCGTGATCTCGGTCGTGCGGATAGCGGCCATCATCTCGGGCAGCCCCACCTTGCCGCCGACAGACCGCATGCGTCGCTCGATCAGCTCGACGGCGGGATGGCGCATGTGTCCATCGCCGTAGATCTCGTTGACGTTGAACGGCTCACCGTCATCGAGGTCGTACCAACCCTGTTCGACGGCGAAGCGGATGAAGTTTGGCGACGCCATGTAGTCGGGGTCGTTCTCGAAGTCGACGGGGAAGTCGCCGATGTAGCCAGGGCGCGATACGCGCACGTGGTCCGGGCCCAGCCGCTCGGCCGCCCACAGCCCCTGGCCGCCGGCGAAGTCGATGACGACCCAGCCCTCGTCGGCGTCGGCGAACAGATGCGAGTTGCCGCCGTACGTGGAGTAGCCGTACTCGTCGATCAAGGCGCCGACGATCTCGACCGCCTCGCGCGCGGTGCGCGCGCGCTCCATGACGATGCGTGAGAGGTCGCTGTAGTTGGGGCCGCCCGTTTGCGGCGACGGCGTCATACGCACCAGCTCGGGCCGTGACGGCGACCACACGTCGCGCGCAGCGACGCCGTGCTCGTTGAGTCCGCCGTTGGTCAGCGGCGCAGGGAAGCCCGCGTACTCCGAGTAGTTCATCGTGATGTACTTCGCCGTTCGCGCCACCTGCGGGATCTCGCGCAACACACCGGGGAGCTCGGCGCGGTCGGTCACGCCGACCAGGATCATTGCGCCCGGCGCATGATTGCGCGCCGGTACGATCTCGAGCCAATGACTCGACGGCTCGTCGCCGTAGCCACCGAGGAAGACGCACCCGTCGACGGTGAGGTTCTTGCCGATGTAGATGCAGTAGCTCGCCCACGCGTGCTGGGCCGGCACCAGGAGAGCGACCAGCAGGGTCGAGAGAATGCGGCACCTACCGCCGCGCGAGCCACGAGATCGCGCCTCTGGATTCCGAGCGGTGAAACGTTGCAGCACCGTCATCCTGATCGCCTTCCCTCTCAGGTCGAACCGTGATAAGAGACAGCTCCTCTGGGGCCTCGATCGTGAGGTTTGTTGTACTCCGGCCCGTATCTGCCAACCAGAGGAGCGTCGATTCCGCATCCTCGAATCCGAAGACCTTGCGCCGCTCGCCCATCCATTCAACGAGTGAGTCCGTTTGACGGTGGAGCCGGAAGTCCTTCCGCTCCAGCGTGAGCTGGACTCGGGCGCGTATCGTCCCGGAGAGCCCACGCGATTCGTGATCTTGGATCCGAAAGAGCGCACGATCACGGTGGCGCCGTTTCGCGACCGCGTCGTCCATCATGCGCTGATCGATCCACTCGAGCCGATCTTCGAGCGGCGAATGATACCTTCGAGGAAGGACTGTACGGCCGCGAGAGCATTCCGGAGGCTCGTCTTGTCGTTCGCAAGCAACACGAAATCGTCCGTGTAGCGAAGGTACCCCGGCGCGCGCAGAACCTCCTTCACATGGTGATCGAGCCGATCGAGGGCGAGGTTTGCGAACCACTGGCTCGTCAGATTGTCGATCGGGAGGCCCCCACCTCCGGAGCCAAAGCCAGCGACTCGAAGAGCAGCCAGACTCCTGGCCCGTGGAAGAGGGCTCGTCTCATGACGTGCTGCCGTTCCGTCCATTCGAAAGTGCCGAGACGATCCGCTGATCGTTGGGCGGCCCGAGAGCCATCGGCTGGCCGAACCGATGCTCGTCGAGCTCCGGATCGCAACTTCCTCCCTACTGCTGCGGTCGGGGGAGCTTCTCGGCGCGATAGACGCGCCAGCTCTTCGAGTCGTCCGGCTCTCGGATCACCATCTCGAAGACCGTCACTGCCGGATCCTCCCGAGTCACCTCCACGATGCGGGCGTAGTTGACGCCGGACGGCGTGGTCTTCCCGCCGTCGGTCACGAGGACGTTGCCGGTCTTCGGTAGCGGGTCGGCGTCCCCGAGAAACGTCGAGAAGAAGTTATTCTGTGGAATGTCGAGCCGCCCGCCGTACGCCCAGAACTGGCGCACGGTGGAGTGCACCTCGTCGATCCGATACTCGACGGCGCGGCTGAACCAGGAGTCCGGGGGCAAGGGCAAGGTCGGTGGGATCGCGCGATAGTTCCCGTTGTCGAAGAGGACGAGGTTCCCGACCGGCGTGAGCTCGGGCGCGTGCTGATGGAACGGATGGGCGAAGGGCCAGCCGATGGGCGTGAGGAGCTTGTCTGCCCAGGGTGCGACCCAACGCCCCGGGGCCCCGAGGATCCAGACCACGCCGCTCGGATCCTTCGCGCCAGGGATGATCTTCACCACCGCGTCCTGGTGTCGCAGGGACACGATGTAGTTCCCGTCGCGCGGATCGAGGATGACCGAGTTCGTGTGTGCCCAGTCGTGCACGTGTGGGAATTCCTCATCGCCGTAGAAGGGGTCCCAGAAGCCAGCCTCGAGCGAGTCGTAGCAGATGCGATACGGATCGAGGACGTCGAGGAGCTTCGTCTCACGTGCGATCGTACCGTCGCGGCGAAACTCGATGATGACGTCGCCGACGACCTTCGCGAAAGGCGCTCGAATCGAGGGTCGCTTCTCGTCGGCCGGATAGTCCGAGTAGATCCGCGCCTCTGTGCTGAGCGTGAGCAGGAACGCCCCGCGACCTGGCGGCAGCTCCTGAAACTCGTGGTGAAAGCTGTCCGTGTCGACCGGGAGGGCGTCCGGAGCCGGAGCGCCCGAGTAGAGGCGGCTAGTCCAGGAGGCGACGGCGTTCCCGAGCGAGTCGATCTCTACGAGGAGCTCACGGCCGCCGAAGTCGAGCAGGAGGTTGCCGTTCCGGAGCACCTCCATGTTCCCGCCTCGTGAGCGGTCGCGGTGATACCAGAGGACGTCCCCATTGCGGGAGAGGATCACGCGCCAGCTTCCCGATTGGCCGTCGGGATCCGAGACAGTCGCGGCGAACGCGATCGGACCGGGCTCCATCAACGAGGGCTCGTGCTTTCGGATGTCGAGGGGCGGGAAGCCGGGCGGCAGGTCGGGCGATCGGAACAGAAGCGAATCTGCGGCCACCGTGCGGTTGCCGAAGCGGTCGATGGCGGTGACGCCGATCACGTGATCTCGCCCCGGCCGCATCCGGATCACGGGCACCTCGTGCTCGACCCGGTAGGGCCCCTCCGCCGGAACGGTCCACGCGCGCGACCCATCCGAGATGTCCAGCTGGATCCGCGTCGCTTCGTTCGTCTCGGCCTCGACGATGGCCGCCAGGGGAACCAGCGGGTTCGGATTCTGCCGGACCGAAGGGCCGTCGACGAAGACGGGCGGAGGATCGACCGGCGTTGGCCCAAGGGGCACGTATCGACGCGTCTGGGCGATGCCCTCGGCGGTGAGGGAGACGCACACGAGGCACAGCAAGACGGATCGACAGGCAGCAGGCAGCATCATCGACAGGAATCCCTCCCAGGCAAGCGACGGCTTCGCGAATTCGAGTGAACCAGGCATCCCCGAGGCTTGCACAACCGCCCGCGCGGTTCCACCCTCGCCTTGGCGAACGGCGCGGAGACGCCAGATTCACCGCGGGGAACGGGATCGTCGGCGTTGCCACCACTCCGTCCGCACCGATCGCGGCGGTGCGCAGGGACGAGAAGTTGAGGCTCAGGTCCGTGCAGCTGTCGGCAGTCAAGGGCAGAGACAGGCCTCCCGGCGAGTCCTTGGAGAGCCGCAAGCGAAGCGAGTGATCAGCACGGCCAATAAAGGGGATGCTGCCGCTTGCTGCGTACGCGGTTCCTGGGGCGTGACGGCATTCCCGCGCGCTTTGCGAGGAGCGGACGCCATGGACGACCTCCTCCGGACTCCGCCGGTGCCGCTTGCTTCGCGGCGCGGTTCCGACGTACGCGACAGCTGCACCGAAGTCCGCTTGCTTCGCGTGCGGTTCTCTTCGTGGCATGTCATTCCCGCGCGCTTTGCGAGGAGCGGACGCCACGGACGACCTCCTCCGGACTCCGCCGGTGCCGCTTGCTTCGCGGCGCGGTTCCGACGTACGCGGCAGCTGCATCGATGTCCGCTTGCTTCGCGTGCGGTTCTCTTCGTGGCATGTCATTCCCGCGCTCTTTGCGAGGAGCGGACGGCACGAACGACCTCCTCCGGACTCCGTCGATGCCGCTTGCTGCGCGCGCGGTTCGGACTGACGCGGTGGTGGCATCCATGTCCGCTTGCTTCGCGTGCGGTTCTCTTCGTGGCATGTCATTCCCGCGCGCTTTGCGAGGAGCGGACGCCATGGACGACCTCCTCCGGACTCCGTCGGTGCCGCTTGCTTCGCGGCGCGGTTCCGACTTACGCGACAGCTGCACCGATGTCCGCTTGCTTCGCGTGCGGTTCTCTTCGCGGCATGTCATTCCCGCGCGCTTTGCGAGGAGCGGACGCCACGAACGACCTCCTCCGGACTCCGTCGATGCCGCTTGCTTCGCGCGCGGTTCCGACTTGCGCGGCAGCTGCACCGATGTCCGCTTGCTTTGCGCGCGGTTTCTTCCGGCTCAGTCCGGGTCGCCGCTCAAGACCCAACCCGCCCAGTCGCGGATGGTGTAGACGGGCTGATCGTCCTCGTTGAGCTGGCGGCGGAGCTTCTGCTTCGCGTTCCAGAGGGCTTCGGCTTTCGGCTTCTTCAGGATCCAGAGCTGGCGGTAGAGCTCGTCCATCAGCTCGCGCGTTGCTTCGTCGGGGACCTTCCAGAGCGACGTGATCGCCGTGCGGGCGCCGGCGGCGTGCAGGGCTGCTTGCAGTGATGCGATGCCTTGGCCGCCGCGGCGCAAGCCGACGTTAGTCTCG
>JAJDCO010000118.1 GCA_029260795.1 Planctomycetota bacterium
CTTGCGGAGAGGACGTGGAGTCGCGACGTCGCAGACTGCAATCACGGCGATTCACTCCGTTCTCGTCAAGTCGGGTCAAGCGGACGAGATACCAAGCCCAGGATCGGCCCGAAACCACCCACTCACGATTTAGGAGAGGCATTTTAAAGGCATCGGGTTTTCGTTCACTCATGGTGCCATCCTTGCCAACAACACCATAGTAGCCGGCGACAGCGCCCTCTCCCTCTACGCCAGCTCAGACATCAAGGTTACCAACTGTATCTTTTACGACTTGAATTATTCGATCTCTAATGATGGCTCACCTTTTACGGTGCGTTTCACAAACATTCAAGGAGGTTGGCCAGGCGAAGGCAACATCGACCTAAATCCGCTCTTTGTCGACCCCACGAACGGCGACTTCACGCTACAGCCCGGCTCACCCTGCATCGATGCCGGAGATCCTGCGAGTCCGCCCGACCCTGACGGCTCGAGAGCTGACATGGGAGCGGTTCCCTTCTGCCACGTCGGAGCTCCTCAGCAGGTGTTCCCGGCCCGCGGGCCCTACCTGGGCGGTAACCTGGTGACGATCACCGGCACCGACTTCACGCCCAGCTCGTCGGTGCTCTTCGACGGCGTGGCGGCGAGCGTGACCTTCGTATCGGATACGACACTCGTCGTCCAACCCCCGCCCCACGAGGTCCCGCCACCGACCGTGAACCCGCCTTCTGGCCAGCAGCAGCTCGGTGGATTCGGCCAGGTCACGATCGACGTGACGGTCACCAATCTCTGCGGCACCCAGACGCTTGAAGACGCTTACACATACGTCGCCTTCCGTCGCTGAAAGGAGAAGGCTGTGAACCCGAAGAGAAACGTGTATCCGCTGATTGCGGCAGCCCTTGGCGGTTGCCTCCTGATGCTCGGTCTCGACCTCGCCATCGGCCAGCACGGGACACCAGGTCGCGGTCGACTCGAGCTACCATACTCAAGCCAGCCACTCAGGCTGCTGTTTCACGTGGACCGAACCGATGGGTTCCGGTCGACCTGGCCGAGCGACTGCCGAAAGATCCGCGGTAGCGACGTCGATCACATCGCCCCCTTCATCTCGTCGGCCAGTGGCGACACGCTGTTTGTGCCGATCGCGCCGTTTGAGGCGACATCCTATCTCAAGATCGAGCTGACGATACGGGTGATCGACCGCCTTGGGACTTGGGGGCAAGGTTGCAACGCTGGCTCATCCGGCTCTGAGACAATCAAGCTCGTCGTACGTGACGTCATGGGAACGGAGCAGGAGTTGAGCAGCACTCTCCTTGCTCGGAACAAGCAAGCGTTAGAGGGCGAGTTCGACGAGGTCAACTTCGTGACTACGCTGCACGAGGTGATGTTTCCATCGCCCTCACAAGCATCGGCGGGTTTTGAGGTTCTAATGCTGGGACATTTCGAGATCGGCCCGAAGGAGAGCTGTGCGACCTGCTTCGGCTGGGACCACCAAGAGATCGAGATCCTGGCTCTCTCGATCTGGGGAAGCTAGCTATCTCGGCGACTCCCACCGACACCAGAGAGCCACCGAAGGAGACCGTAGGAGCAGCCCATGAATCTCGAACTATGGGTCCAGATCGGAACGCTGGTGTCGACCGCAACCGGAGCCATCGGGCTGCTGGCCGCGACCGTGATCTATCGGCGTCAGATGAACGCGCAGCTCTTCCTCCAGTACACCCAGCGCTACGAGGAGGTCATGCAGGCCTTCCCCTCGACCGTCCGCGGCGCTCGCCTCGCCCTATCCGGCGACCCACCCGAGGCGAGCCAGGAGCTGACGTTTGCGATCTTGCGATACCTCAACCTGTGCTCGGAGGAGTACTACCTCTGGGAGCGCGGCTACCTCTCGGGCCGCATCTGGCGAATCTGGCGAGCCGAGCGGGGAGCGCACGCTGCGCTCCCCGCTGATTCGGCGCGAGTGGAAAGAGACTCTGCCGAGAGTTCGAGACCTACCCCGAGTCCAAGTCGTACGTGGAGGAGGCACAGGCCGCGTGAGGAAGGAGAGTCGCCGAGACGGTCAGTTTCACCGCTTGTTCGTGAAGGTGAAGCCGCGCTCGAGCGTTCTCGAACCGGACGAGCTCACGACCGTCACGTCGACCGAGACGCTCGGCAGGAGCGCTATTCCGCCGAACGAGACCGGGCCCGGGTTCGGCGAGCGCGGCACCGTCACCTCGATCGTCTCGATGTCGATCACGCTGACGTCGCTCGCCGCGACACCGCCGAAGAGCACGACTGGAGGTGATTCCGGATCGAAGCCGAAGCCGCGAACAGTCGCTGTGTAGCCGCCGGCGTAGGGGCCACTGCCCGGCTGGATGCTGTCCACCTCGAGGATCACGGGCAGCTCGAAGCGCAGCAGGACGGCGTCTTCGTTACCACCGTTGTGCGTCGAATCGAACGCACCCGGGGTGACGGGAAACTCCGGAGACTGGGTTTGCCCGGCGAAGGCGAACTGATTGCCTCCGAGCGCAGTAGCACCCCAGAGCTGGTCTTTGCGACTTCCACCGATGAAGCTCGAGTAAACGAGCCGTGTCCCCGACGGCGGAATCCAAGCGACGTAGGCGTCGAAGTCGCCATCGTGAACGGTATCGAAGGCGTTCACGGTGACGGGGAAGTCCGTGGAATCCGTGGAGCCCGCCACGACGAGACCACCCTGGGGATGCGGCCGGATGGAGAAGGCAACATCATTCGCACTACCGCCAAGGAGCGTCGAATACGACACGGCGCTCCCGGTCGCATCCAGCTTGGTGATGAACGCGTCGTTGTCACCGCCGGCGTAGCTCGGCTGCAGCGCGTTCGGCGTCGTCGGGAAGTCCGACGATCGCGTCCAGCCGCGCATCACCACCGAGCCATCGGGCTCGAGGAAGAAGTCATCCGCGAGCTCGGTGTCGCTGCCACCCAGGTATGTTGAGTATCGCAGGGCACTCAGATCCGCCTCGAACCGCGCGATGAAGGCGTCCTGACCGCCATTGTGGGTCATGTCATAGGCACCGACCGTGACTGGATACGAGCCCGATCGCGTGCGCCCCACGATTGTGATAGAGGCGTCGGGGCCGACCTGGACCTCGTAGCCTTCTTCGCGGCCAATACTGCCCAGAAACGTCGAAGCAACGATGCTCGACAAGGTGGCGTCGAGCTGAGTCACGAAGGCGTCGAGATCCCCATTGTGGCTTTCGTCGAAAGCACCGCTCGAGACAGGAAAGTCGGTCCCACGCGTCCGTCCTGTCACCGTCGGGTTACCGTTCGGAGCGAGGTCGAGACCGGCAATCGTGTCTTCGGTGGACGACCCCAGATAGCTGCTGAAAAGCAACGAGGTGCCGTCCGAGGAGAGGGCGAGGACGAATCCATCCTGTGCGCCACCATAGCTCCGGTCGAACGCTCCCGACGTCGTGGGGAAATCCGCCGAGCTCGTCACCCCGGCGATCCAGATCTCTCCGTCCTCGCCGATCACGAGAGACCCATCGGGTCGATCGACACTGGACCCACCGATGAAGGTCGCAAACCTCAGCGTCATACCGTCGGGCGACAGTGCCGCGACGAAGATGTCCTCACCGCCACGGTGACTCTCCTGATACGCGCCCGCCGTCGTCGGGAAATCGCCCGAAGGAGTCCGGCCCACGACGATGACGTCGCCATTCGGAGCCAGAGCGACGTTATAGCCGACGTCCCCGACGCCATCGATGTCTACCCCCGACCCTCCCAAAAACGTCGACCACACGAGTTGGTCATCCGCGGCAACATCGATTGCTACCGAGCCCACGAGCACGCCCATCAGCAGCCATGTACCGGTTCGCATCGCGATTCCCCTCCTGAAGCCTGGCCCTCACCCCACACCGACGGTCTAACCGAGCCGTCAGCCCTCAGCCGCTTGGCATTATCCCTTCTTGTTCGGCTTAGGCCAAGAGCTCCATTGATCACCGCATGGTTCATCGGAAGCCTGAGACTCATCCAGTAGCGAGTCGTGACATTGGTCGCGGCAGAGGACGCGACCGCTGTCGCACGATCTCAATCTCGCCTCGAAGCGGTCTTCCGCTTAGAGCGCGAGTGAGCCTCGTCGAACACCGGTGTCGGGTAGACTCGGCGGGTCTGACCGATTGGAGAACGCGTCGTGATCACGAACGCTGCGGGTCTCGGTTCGGTCGAATCGAACAGCCTTCGCCGAATCCGCTGGTTTTCGAACTCGACGCACGCCTGATCATCGCCGATCACCTGCCGCGCCCAGCACAGGACCTCAAACGACTCTGCGAGCATCTTCGCGGCCTCGTTCGACGGCTCGAGCCGCGCGTCTCGAAGCAGCTTTTCGAGGATTCGATTCAGCTGACAGCGCTCCTCTTTGCGCTGCTCCTCGGTCTCGACTCGCCAGCGCTTCAGGAACTCCGACGCCCGATCCGCAGCCACCTCGAAGTCGATCGCGCAGCCAGCCGGAGAAAACTCTCGCAGGGCATCGACCAGGGTTCCTCGCCAGCCGAGCTGCTGCAAGGACTCGATCATTCCGTCAAAGAGTTCAGGAATGTCTCGAACATCCGAAGTGGCCGCGGCCAGCGCGTCCAGCGCCTCAGTGCTCTGGTCGAGCAGCCGCTTGGTAAGGGGGTCATTCTCCTCATAGACCGCGAGCTTGAGCAGGAGCGCCTCTCCTGGAGAGGAGGCCATCGTGTCTACGGTCATTCCGTCATCCTCCAGGTCGAACCGGGGACTGCCCTCAGCGGAGCTCTCCAGTAGCAATCGGACGACGTTTCGGGCAACCGCGTCTGATCGGACGAATGCCAAGATCGAGGCGGGTGCCAGAACGGAGCCGTCGGTCTCCTCCCAGATCGTGCCACAGGCATCACCGTCGAGTGAGTCTTGGAGGACGATCTGCCAGCCGGGCGTGAAGGGCTGCGTCCAAAAGTCCCAGCTGTCGCTGAAGACGAAGCTATGAGTTTCGAAGGAGATTCCCACCGTGTCCGCCTCATCGGCCGCGACGAAGACTTCTCGAAGATCTTTTCCTACCTGGCGAACCTCCGACACGAGCTCTCTCATTTCTTCGAAGGGCGCCAGATCGGCGTCTTCATCATCTTTCAGCTCGGAGCTCCGGGTGTCGAGCCGATCAACGATCTGGTCGAGAAACCCGAACTCGGGATCCACGACGGCGAGGTACATCGCGAGGTCATGTTCCTTCCCCCGGCAAAGCTCTGGCGCCGAACAGCAGGTGCGAACGATCGATCCGTCCACCGACGCTCTCAGCCCGCGACAGAAACCCAGGTAGGCCGCTCGAGAGCGAGGACTAGTGCTTGCGAGCTTCGTCGCCGGCGGTAGTCCCATGAGCCGACGCGCTCGCAGCCACTCTCTGCCCTGATCTGCCATCCTTCGCCCTCCTTGACCGGGATCGAGGCGATCCAACACCAGCTTCGCTTCTTTCGCTTCCGATCAAGCCGTTACAGATCACTGCGTGTCGGACTCTCGATGCCAGCTTCCTTAGCCAGCTCCGTCATATACTCTCTATCCGGATTGACCAAGCGTCTCGACCCCGACGAGACTCGTCTTGGGAGTCGATGCAGGCACAAGGAGTGTCACGGCGCACGATCAAGAGCATCGCCGCGTTCGCATTTTTGGGGCAGATCCACCCGGAGTGATCCGGAGATCGCCTGCTTGGCGCGCCTCTTCCGTCCCAACGCCATCACGGCCCCTCCGAATCGGATCCACTCTCGGCAAACGCCAGACTACCAAGCTCGGCTTGATAGCCCGGGCTACAGGGACTCTCTGAATGGGCTGCTAGTCATTCAGTGAGACCTCCAAAGGACCATTCTGGACAGGTCGTATTGGTGACTTCAAGTCCGAGGTGGCCAGGAGACTGTCGCTGATCGTTGCTCCCTCGCTCGACTCTGGGCGCGCGAGTCCGATAGTCTTTCATAGGCCCTTTTCGCCAGGACCCAGTCCGGCCCTCTTCTTCAAAGAGCTGTCGTCATCTCCCCACGGCAATGGCCCGCCGACCAGTGGATCCAACTGGTCCGCAACTTCTTCGGCCCATGCTATCCACGCTCTTGGGCGCGATTGATCGCCGCATGTCGCCGCTGCTCTCTCCCGGCACTCCGCCAGGAACCTCCGAAGCAGCTGGGATTGGTCCCAAGCTTCGGTCTGCCTCAGCAACCTGTCTCGCCGCTGCTGCTCCTGTCGCAGCCGCTCCGCATCCTGCCGCTGCCTCTCCTCGCCCTCTTGCCGGGCTCTATCTTCCGCTCGCTCGGCTTCGTCACGCTCGCGCGTCTTCTGGACGTCCAGCAGCATCTCCCGGACGATGGTCTTGATCCTCGCAGCCCTCAAGGGTGGTCCGACCGACCAGCTCCGTTCGCCATATCCCTTCACGGGCTGAAGCCGAATCTCGAACGAACCGCCCGGGTAGAGCTCGATCTTCGGCGGGAACAGGCTGGAGGCGAGGCCTTCGCGCTTCCGCTCAGGACGGCGTTGCTTCAAGCGCTCGCGGATGAGAAGGACGCATTCTTTGCCCAAGAGGTTTGTGGTCGCGAAGCCTCTGCTGGAGGTTGCTGGCTTTGTGTGACAACCGAGTCTAGTCAGCGCTTGCAGGAGGACGTCCGCTGTCCTCAGTGCGGGTTCGACCATCTCTTCGCCGACATGGATCGCAAGCGGGCACCGGATTGCGCCTCCGTGCGGCAAGAGGACTCCCGACCGATCTCGCTGGCCGCTCTTGCGAGCTGAAACCAGGGCCCGTCGTGACGCTTTGACCAAGGGATGCTGTTTGGAGCCCTCCCGCAGGACGTCGGCGGGATTCAACGCATCCAAGCGCTCGAGCGTGACCGCAATGTCGTCGTCGACTTCGGGAGCGACTTCCTGGTCCGGGTCGCGGAACCTCACGTCAAGCACGACTTCGTCCGGGTCGACCGACCTGGACAACTTGCGCCGCTGGACCCGCTTGCCGGCACGCAGCTTGGCCCAGTAGCCGGGATACGGAGTCGGCACGCCGCACTCGCGGCACAGCTTCGCGAGCCAGACATTTGAGACGCCGACTTTCGGCGCGAGCTCCCGCATCGGCGTCGACCAGACCAGGTCGTGGAGTTCGCGCCGGGTGAGGCTCCGCACTCGTTGGGTCTGCGATTCCACGCGATCACTCCAGTTCCCTCGATCTCGGGCGCAGATTACGCCAGCCTGTCGTCGCTGGCCCGAACCGCTACAGCCGTGCGCCCTTGCCCTCTATCCTCTTCCAACCCGAGAGTTCGGCGGCCGCAAAGGGCACTATGACGCTCCGGCAACCTCGCGGTGAAACTCAGAGTCGAGAGAGGCATCCGCTGCGCCCACCCGCGACGTCGTTCCATGGCGCTGGACATGCCGTGAAGCTACCCAGGTGCAGCGACAGGGTCAACGCGCCGCCGCTCCTTCGATTGCTCCGAACCCTGTCCCCCTGGTAGACTCCCCGTTCTGGCGAAGTGACCTGTGAGAGTGGAGACTCGGAGCGGCTGGACCTGCATCTCAGGCGGCCGTTTCGATCGCGAGCGAGGTGTGGCGGAGGACTCCTCGAGCCAGATCCCAGCCAGGATCTTGCCGTGAGAGACTGCCGCGCACCGGGTGATTGACCGGATGTCCGAATGCAGCATCCCCCTTCTCCCGCGGTGAGCGAATGAACGATCCGAGACTTGAAGTAGGCCTCGACTTCGACCGGCTGTTCCGCCTTCGCCTCGTCCTCGCCCGATTCGGCGAGATGGACCGGGCCAAGTGGTGGAACACTCAAGGCTTGCTCGGGCCTCGGGGGGCTGTGGTCCTCCGCCGAGGGTTTCCGCGGACCCACGATTTCGCGCGAGCGCGGGCGGTGTTCGCGGTGGCTCGGAGCCGGTGCAACGAGCTCTTCAGTCCCCCGGGGTGCATCACTCTTTGGGATCTGCCCGCGGAAACCGAGGAGACGTTCGAGGAGCACTGGCAGGAGTGGCTGGATCAGACCGAGGAGTGGTCCCCCTTCTTCGAGGGCCTGGCGGAGCCTTCCGGGGACGACCTCCTAACCGCGCTCGCGGAGCGTCAACTGATCACCGACACCCATCGAGACTCGATCTCCAAGCTGCGTCGTTCGGCAGAGGGGCGAGCCGTTCCGCTCCCGGGCACACTCGAGCTCAACGACGAGACGATCACGCTCCTGGCTGGCGGTTTCGCCCGCGGTGAGCCGGGCCAGCCTGCAGTTCCCTATGCCCGACTCGAGGAGACCGCGTGACGTCACCCCGGTCCAAGGTCGTCTCGTCCTTCACCATCATCAAGGGATCCTTGATCGAGGAGACGTACGCCGTGTTCCGGGACTGGGATTCGGGGCAGAGCAAGTTCGAGAACCTCCGTCGCGTCCGGGAGGAGAACAGTATTGGAGCGACCAGTGCCCACTGGGCGCGTGACGTCGCCAAGGTCCTCAACCGACGCTTCGACCCGGAAGGACGCGATCGCCCACTGGTCGACCTCGCCTCAGCGGGCTGTCGTAACGAAGTCTGGAACCCGCTCCTCTTGTTCCACATGACCCGAGATGAGTTCCTGCTGCGGGACTTCCTCGTTCACTGGCTCTACCCTCACTTCGTGGACGGCTCCTATCGCCTCCATACGAGCGACGTCGCGACGTACCTCGGCACGCTCGGCAAGCGTCGTGACATCGAGTGGTCCGGAGAGTGGTCGGACACGACGACGGACCGCGTCGCCTCCGGCTTGCTTCGGATCGCGACGGACTTCGGGCTCTTGACCGGCACGGCGTATCGAGAGTTCGCCTCGTACCACCTTCCGGAGGAGAGCTTCCTCTACCTCCTGTACGCGCTGGCCGAGTCCGAGACGAACGCGCGCCGCATTCTCGAGGCAGAGGACTGGCGGATGTTCTTGATGGACGCCAACGATGTCGACCGTGAGCTACTGCGCCTTCACCAGTTCGACCGAGTGCACTACCAGGTCGCCGGAAGCCTGATCGAGCTCAAGCTCCCGCATGACAGCCTGGCGGACTACGCAAGGGAGCTTTGCGCATGAGCGACTGGCAGAAGCGGCTGGTTGATCAACTCGAGCCGGTCCTCCAAATGGAGGATCCGCGCCCGGCGATCAGCGCCTACCACGACATGCCCTACGCCATCTTCCGCTACACGCCGGAGGACGAGTTCGAGCTGCGACAAGAGGTGGCGAGGCTGAGGACGCGCCTGGAGCAGTCCGGCAAGCGAGTCACCTCCATCTCGCTCGCTGCCTGCATGCAGGAAGCCCTGACGGCTGAGGGACTCGATGCGGATGCCCTGGCTCAAGCGGAGATATCCGTCGGCCTCGATGCCACGGTCGACACGATTCACGAAGTTCTGAGCACCCACCGCCCGCTGGACGAGCTCGTGGCTGCTCACATCCCGGCCGACGCGGATCCACTGCGCGACGTCGTCTTCATCGTCCGCGCCGGAGCTCTCTTTCCCGTCTACCGGACCTCTTCCCTCCTCGAGCAACTCAAGGGAAAGGTCACGGTGCCCGCCGTCCTCTTCTACCCGGGAGAACTCGACGGCGCCGCAGGCCTGAGATTCATGGGAGTCCTCGATGCCGAACATAACTACCGACCCAAGATCTTCTGAGACTGACGCGATGACGATCCAAGACCTATTCGCCAACGACATCTCCCGGCGCATCGAGGAGGTGATCAAGGTCGACCAAGACGACGAGCAGATCATCCGTGACGAGCTCAGCGAGTACGTCGTCACGGACTCCATTCGCGAACGTCTTGGCGAGATCCTCGAGGCCTACGCGGAGACTCCGAACAAGCCCCACGAAGGAGTCGGAGTGTGGGTCTCCGGCTTCTTCGGTTCCGGTAAGTCCAGCTTCGCGAAGAACCTCGGCCTGGCTCTCGAGAACCGCCCCATCCTTGGCGAGGGAGCGGGTCACCTGCTCGCCAAGCAGATCGGCGATTCGAAGGAAGCCGTCCTGCTGAACACCATCGCAGAGAAGATCCCGACCGAGGCGGTGATCTTCGACGTATCCACGGACCGCGGCATCCGGACAGGGAACCAGAGCATCACCGAGATCATGTACCGGCTCTTCCTGCAGAGCCTCGGATACGCGAAGGATCTCGACTTGTCGGAGCTGGAGATCACTCTCGAAGAGGCCGAGACCCTCGAGACCTTCAAGAGCAAGTACCAGGAGACTTTCGGGAAGCCCTGGGACGACGGCAAGAGCCTGATCGCGATCGCTGTGCAGCAAGCCAGCCGGGTCATGCACGAACTCGATCCGGACACCTATCCGACCGCGGACAGCTGGCGCGAATCGGCCATGAAACGTGCCGACATTACGCCCGGGGACCTCGCCAAGCGCGGCATCGAGCTCATGGCGCGTCGCTGCCCCGACAAGACTCTGATCTTCGTCGTTGACGAAGTCGGCCAGTTCGTTGCTCGCGACGTCCAGAAGATGCTCGACCTGCAGGCCGTCGTCCAAAATCTCGGCCGTATCGGTCGCGGCAGGATGTGGCTCATCGTCACCTCGCAAGAGAAGCTGACCGAACTCGTCGGAGGACTGGACGACAAGCGAGTCGAACTCGCGCGACTCATGGACCGGTTCCCCCTGCAGGTCCATCTGGAGCCCGCAGACATCTCGGAAGTCACCAGCAGGCGTGTCCTCTCCAAGAACGCCGCCGCTGAGTCGACCTTGCGAGAGCTCTTCTCCACGCACCGGGGAAGGCTGACTGGCAACACCAAGCTCTCCGCAGACATCAAGCTCCCCGAGCTCGACACCGAGAACTTCGCCAACCTCTACCCCCTCCTGCCCTACCAGATCGATCTCATCATCCAGGTCGTGTCGGGTCTGCGAACCCAAGGAGGGGCAAGCAAGCACGTCGGCGGCGCCAACCGGACGATCATCAAGCTCGCCCAACAGCTTCTGATCCACCCGGACGTCGACCTCGCCTCGAAGGAGGTCGGCGCCCTTGCCCGTGTCGACCAGATCTACGACCTCGTCTCCGGCAACATCGCCAGCGAGGTGCGCGGCAAGATCGACGACATTGGCGAGAAAGTCGACCACCCCCTCGCCCAGCCGGTCGCGAAGGCCATCTGCCTGCTCCAGTACGTGCGCAGCATCCACCGCACGGCGGAGAACCTTGCTGCCTCGCTGCACCCAGCCGTCGACGCGGACTCCCGCCTGTCCGAGGTCAAGGCGGCCCTCGAGGCCCTCGAAGGGGCCCACATGGTTCGACACGGCGACGACGGGTACCGCATCCCAACACCCGCCGAGGACGACTGGGAGCGCCAGCGGGCCTCGCTACAGCCCAAGCCCGGCGACGTCCACCGTCTCCACGCCGAGATCGTCACCTCCCTCTGGCAGCCCCAGCCCCAACACAGCCTCCTCGACGTCAAACCGTTCAAGGCAGGCCTGCACCTCGGAGGGCGCCAGGTCGTGGACGGTGACGTTCCGGTTCATCTGACCCTGGCTGAGGCCGGCAAGGAGCACACCGAGCGCATCGAGGAGGCGCGCAGCCGAAGTCGGTCGAAGCTCCAGTCCGTTCTGTGGGTCGCCAGCCTCGATGGAGCCATCGATCGAGTGACTGTCGAGGTTCATCGCTCCAAGGAGATCCTGTCTCGCCGGGAGCGTGGGGCCCAGACCAAGACGGAGGGAGCTCTCGTAGCGGAGGAGAAGCTCCGGCTGCGCCGACATCAGGACGAGCTCCGTCGACTGCTGAAGCAGGCGCTCCTCACCGGGACTGTGTACTTCCGCGGCAACGACCGGAGCCCCGAAGGCGGAGCGACCAGCGTGGACCGCGCAGCGAGCAGCATCCTGTCGCAGGCCCTGCCCGAAGTCTTCGACCGTTTCGAGGAAGCCGCTGCTCGCATCAAGAAGCAGGACCTCGAGGCCTTGATGACGACCGAGAACCTGCGTGGCCTCACTCAAGTCTTCACCGACCTGAGCCTCGTTCGCGATCAGGGCGGGCAGCCCGTCTTCAACACAGAGGAGGGCCCGCTCGCCGAGGTGCTAGCGCGCATCGAGAACCGAACCAGCTACGGCGAGGTTGCGACCGGACGCTTCCTGGCGGACGAGTTCGCCAAGCAGCCCTTTGGATGGGACTTCGACGTCGTAAGGATCTTCGTGGTGTCCTTGCTTCGGGCCGGCAAGCTCGAAGCCACCAGTCAGAGCCAGGTCATCGATTCGGCCGTGTCCCTCGAGGCGCGCAACACTTTCGGGAACAACAACCTCTTCCGCCAGGCATCGTTCCGGCCCCGCAAGGACGAGACCACGATGGAGGACTGGGCGGATGCAGCCCAGGCCTTCGAGTCGGTGTTCGGCAAGCAGATGTCCGACATCTCGAGCTCGGCGGCCGTCGCCGGCAACATCCGAGAGGCCTTGGGGGCCATGGAACCCGCGATCGAGGAGGCTCACGCCCTTCTCCGCGACCACGGATTGCCGGGCAGCGAGATCCTGCGCACGGCCATCGACCAGATGCGCGTGATCCGCGGCGGCAAGGCCGACAACGCCGTCCAGACCTTCAACGCCTCCCACAAAGAGCTGAAGGAAGCCATCAAGCGCAGCAAGGAACTCACCCAGGCCCTCACGGAAACGCGCTTGGAGGACATCCGCCGAGCCCGCAAGGCCATGAACGAGTTGTGGCCGTTTCTGGAGGGAGAATCCGACCTCGCAGATGGCCTAGAGGATCAGGCCTCCAAGCTCGCGGACTTGATGCAGAAGGAGACCTTCTTCAAGGACCTCGCTGCGATCGACCAACACGCTCGGGCTCTGGAGGAGGACTACCGCGAGCGCCATCGCGCCGCTGCTGCCGCTCGCGCGAAGGCCTACCAAACTGCGGTCGAACAGCTGCATTCCACACCCGGCTGGCCCGATCTCGAGGAGGGCCAACAACAGCTACTCCAGGGTTCCCTCGTCGCCCTGGCCAAAGCCGACGTCCCCGATTCGGTGGCCATCCCCCAGATGCGCTCGGACAAGGACGCCTGTACCGGCCGCCTCTCCTCTGCCATCCACAAGCTCCACGAAATCGTCGACGGCAACCGCATCGAGCCGGTGGCCGCATCGAGCTACTTCGCAGGCGGAATCGAAACCGAGGAGCAACTCGACCAGGCCCTAGGCGGACTGCGAGACCGCTGCCTCGAGCTCATCGCCGCCGGCAAGAAAGTCCTGGTTCAGTAGAGATGACTCCCGCATGAACAAGGACACCCGCAACCGCCTCCAGCGCGCCACCCAAGCGGCGCGCGCGCTGATCGAGGGTGAGTACGGCGAGCAGCTCGAAGGCACCTTCGACCTCCGCCTCGACGGCACGATCCCTTCCGAGCCCGGCGACCACCTGGACGCGCACCAGCGGGTCCTGTGGAAGAAGCTGGTCGCAGCAATCGGGCACCTGGAAGCCGGCGGCGAGAAGAAGCCCGAAGCCGTCCAGGCTTACCTGCGCGAAGCTGCCTTCACGACCCTCAACCGCTTCGTCGCCCTCAAGACACTCGAGGCCCGCGGCCTCGTTCTGGACAGCGTCTCCCAAGGCGACCAGTCAAGCGGCTTCAAGGAGTTCACCGGCCTCGCCCCCGGACTCGTCCAACTCCCCGATCACGGCTACCGCCTCTACATCGAGTCCCTCTTCGACGAGATCGGCCGGGAGGTCCGCGTCCTCTTCGACCGCCGCGACCCGGCCAGCCTCCTCTGGCCCCGCCGCCAGGCCTTGCACGACCTGCTCGAGGTCCTGAACGCTCTCGAGCTCTCCTCGGTCTGGATCGAGGACGAGACCATCGGCTGGGTCTACCAGTACTTCAACGGTGAGGACGAGCGGAAGAAGATGCGCGAGGAGAGCCAGGCCCCCCGCAACAGCCGCGAGCTCGCCGTCCGCAACCAGTTCTTCACCCCGCGCTACGTCGTCCAGTTCCTGGTCGACAACACCCTCGGCCGCACCTGGTTCGAGATGATGCGAGGAGGGACCAGCCTGAAGGGTCTCGAATACCTCGTCCGCCGCCAGCACGAGGTCTTCCTGGCCGAGGGCGAGGTCGTCCCCGAGGAGCCCGAAGCCGTCAACTTCGGCGAGACTCCTGGGCACCCCTTCCCCGTGGCCTTCCGCGCCAAGAAGGACCCGCGCGATCTGAAGATCCTCGACCCCGCCTGCGGCTCGGGTCACTTCCTGCTCTACACCTTCGACCTACTGGTCACGATCTACGAGGAGGCCTGGCAGGACGACGGGGCCGCGCCGAGCGCGCAGAGCGGCACGACCCTTCGCGCGGACTACCCCGAACTCGAGGCCTTGCGCACCGCAGCCCCCGAGCTAATCCTGCGCCACAACCTCCACGGGATCGACATCGACCCGCGTGCGGCTCAGATCGCGGCGCTGGCCCTCTGGCTGCGCGCCCAGCGCGCCTTTCAGGCGGCCGAGCTCTCCCCCACCCAACGCCCGGCGATCACCAAGACCAACATCGTGGTCGCAGAACCCATGCCTGGCGAGGCGGACCTGCGCGAGGCCTTCATCGCGACCCTCGAGCCCAAGCTCGGCAAGCTCGTTGAGCGCGTCTTCGACCGCATGATCTTGGCCGGGGAAGCGGGCTATCTCCTGCGCATCGCCGGAATGATGGAGGAGTCGATCCGCCAGATCTACGGCGGCGCGGAGGACATGTTCAGCAAGCAGGATGAGGATCGCTGGGTAAGAGCGGCGAAGGAACTGAGCACCTCACTCGAGACCTTCGCCACCAGCGCCGCGGCCGACCAGGCCTTCACCCGCCAGCTCTTCGCCGGCGACGCAGCCCGCGGTCTCGGCTTCATCGACGTCTGTAGCCAGCGCTACGACACGATCCTGATGAACCCGCCTTTTGGCCAGGCGACTGACCGCGTCGCGGAGTTCTTGTCATCAGCATATCCCGAGTGGAACAAGAACCTCCTCTGCGCGTTCCTCTTGGCGGCCAGCTTGCAGTCGCGTGACCATACGATGATTGGCGCTGTAGTTGACAAGACGGCATTGATCAAGTCGACGTATTCCGCCTTCCGAGAAGAGCTTCTGCGGTCTGCATCGTCGAGCGTAATCGCCGTAGACCTGGGCTGGGGTGTGCTCGACGCGAGCGTCGAAGTTGCTGCGGTCATCTGCGGCGGGGGATGCTCAGCGGTGCGACTTGCAGATGTATCGACCCATCCAATTGACCAAAGGGGAACAGCGCTAGCTGAGCGGGCTCAGTCGTGGCCGAGGGAGGCGTGTCTTTCGCCCAAGGTGGTGGACCGATTTCCGAATAAGGCTTTTCCGTTCGATTTGCCTCCGGGAGTACTTCGGCTCTTCGCAGATTGCGAGAAGCTCGAGGAATGGCTAGGCACTCAAGCCGTCCAGGGCCATTCACTTCGTTCGGCCGAGCACTTTCGTTTGTTTTGGGAGGCTCCGGAGAGCCCTGACGAAGACGAGGCCAGTTACGAGCGCTTGTACAACGGCGGCGCTCACGCATATTACTCCGCACCGCTAAGAGACTTGTGCCTATATCAAGGTCGCCGAGGGGGGCTGAATTCAAGCGCTGTTGTGCTGCGGAATCTCGACTTGCAGCAGCGTCCTGGAGTGGCCTGGGGAAAGCGCGGCGACTATGTAGACGCTCACGTTCTCCCTGCTGGCTGCGTGTTTACAGTCGAGGGGCAGGGGCTCCCGCTTGCGAATCGCAGGTGGGTATCGCTTGCCTTCCTGAATTCCTCAACATTCAGCTATTTAGTTAACACCTATTGCGGCCAGCACAAGTACTCGGGATACGTCAATATCGTCCCCTTCCCAGGGATTGACGAGAGTGTCGAGCACCGTCTAGCCCGAGTTTACCGCATTGCCTTCTTAAAATATGATTTAGTAGCGATTTATGCACTGCTTTCCGTATGACCTACGCGCTGCGGTAGCGGGAGAGCTCCAAGGCCTCGTAGAGTTCGCGCTGTTCCTCAGACATTGCAGAGAGGACGGTCTGGATGGCTGGTTCGCCGCCATTAGCTGCATACACGACGCCGACTTCCTGGATCTTGGCGAGCT
>JAJDCO010000119.1 GCA_029260795.1 Planctomycetota bacterium
CAGACCCTCATGCCGCGACATGCTCATGCAGCTTCGCCGGGAAGTACTGAGCTCATCTGAACAGATGAAGGTCCTCGGACTCGAGGTCACGATCGAGTCGCTGAACCGGGCCGCTGCCTAACGCCCAGAGCCCGCATTCGCCCTGCACCTAGACGCCGAAAGCCCCTGCCAAATGGCCAAACTCCAGGCCCCTTCGGGGCAGCGGGAGAACGCCGGCCCATCGAGCCGCCGTCTGCGCGTCCTGAAGGGACGCTTTCGGTGCTGGGGAACCCATGACGACGCGGAGGACTCTCCCTTCGCATACGTCAATCCTGACGGGGCGGAATGGGCCGCTCGGGCTCTCCCGTATCGAGAACGGTCGGCCACTGCGCGCCGCGTTCTTGGAGGAGCTGCATCATGCGAGAGGACAGCTCGGCGAGCCTCTCGGGCGCCCGCTCGGCGAGGTCATTGGTTTCACCGATGTCCTGGGTGAGGTGGTACAGCTCCCAACGCCTTGGCTGGTAGAAGTAGATCGCCTTCCACTCGCCGATTCGCAACGAGGTGTGTGGCTGGTAGCCTTCGCCTTTCGGTCCCCACACGTGGGGATAATGAAAGAGAAGCGGTCGCTCGCGGGAGACTCCTTCGTCGGCCGTCAGGAGCGGCGAGAGGTCGACGCCATCGATCGGGTGCTGCGCCGGCGGCCGGACGTCGCACCAACGTAGAACGGTCGGATACAGATCTTCGATGATCGTGGGAGTTTCGCGCACGCCTCCCGCCTCGATGGGCAGGCGCTGCTGGATCGGATGCTCGGCGTCCGCCTTCGCCCAAGAGACGACCAACGGAACTCGGGTGCCGCCTTCGTAGGCCGAGCCCTTGCCCTCGCGCAGGGGCCAGTTGTGCGTGTTCTTACCGGTTCCGCGCGGGGTCTTGCCGCGGGAGTGCACGGAGAGACCGCCGTTGTCCGAAGTAAAGACGACCAGCGTGCGCTCGGCGACCCCGCGTCGTTCGAGATGACGCAGCACCGCTGCCAGGCTCGCGTCGTAGCCCGCGACCAGCGAGGCATACTTCGACTCCGGCTCGTCGACGCCCGCCTCGCGGTAGGCGTCCGCATAAGGCGGATGCTCTTCGATCGGGGCGTGCACGGCGTAGTGCGCGAGGTAGAGGTAGAACGGCTTCTTCTGATCGAGCGCCCGGTCCACCGCTTTCAAAGCTTCGACGGTCGTCGCATCGGTGAGATGGATCGGCAGCCCGTGGTAGTGCTCGAGGCCCGGCACGTCCCAGACACGGCTGCCGTTGCGCCAGTGCGCCGAGTAGTCCTTCTCGCCGTGATAGCTCCCGGGTCCACCCGCCTCGTGCCCTGCGATGTTGACGTCGAAGCCGAGCTGGCGAGGATTCGAGCCTGGGGTACCCGCGGCTCCCCAGTGCGCCTTGCCGGCATGGATCGTGAAGTACCCCGCCTCTTGCAGCAGCGACGGCAGCGTCGGCGCGCCGGGCTGAAGCCCTTCGAGGCGCCAGTCCTGGGGGCTTCCCAGCCGTTCGGTCTTGCCCGAAGGATCCCGACTCGGATCGCGTGTCCATTGAGTCACGTGATGCCGAGCTGCGTTTTGGCCCAGCATCAGGCTGGTGCGAGTCGGGGAGCAGACGGCACACGAGTAAGCCTGCCGGAACCGGACGCCCGTCGCCGCCAGGCGCTCCACGGCCGGCGTGCGGAAGTGATCGTTGAAGGGTGTCCGCTCGTTCCACATCGGAACCGACAGGTCTTGCCAACCGAGGTCGTCGACGAGGTACACGACGATGTTGGGGCGGTCGGCTTGCGATTGGGCCGAGGCGAGGCCACCGGCGAGGCAGAGGAACAGTCCGAGGAAAGATCGGCTTCTGATCGATGTCGACATGGGAGTTGCTCCGTGCGGTCACCGGATTCGAGTGGCGAGAAGTCTATCATCTCCGATCGGCGACCCTCAGTCTTTGACGAGGGCGACTTGCCACGATCACTCGGAGCAGGCATCGTGAGAGGGTTTGGGACTCGAAGGACCATTGAATAGGAGCGAGCGCATGCGGGGTCGATGGGGGATCGTCTGGCTCCTGTTGGTGGGGGGGCTGCTCTCGAGCCCACTCGAGGCTCAGCCGGGGTCGCGAGGGCCATTTCCTGACTGGGCACGCGAGTCCTGGTGGATGCGTCGGAATGGCTTCGAGCCGCTCTGGATGCTGCGCGGCGTGTCGGTCATCGATGTGCGCACGGGCGAGGTCGGAGAGCCGACGGACGTCGTGATCCGGGGCGACATCATCGAGTCGATCGGGTCGGCGCCGGATTTGCCGGCGGCACAGGTCGTCGATGGCAAGGGCCGATTCGTGATGCCGGGCTTGTTCGACCTGCATGCGCACGTCCTTCCGCCGTCACCTCGTTTCGGCACGACCATGAAGGCCGAGGACACGCTGCTCCAGCTCGTGCGACACGGGGTCACCACCATCCGACTGCTGCCGCTGGCCTCGGAGTCTGGCATCGCCTGGGCCGCACAAACGGGGACGGGCCGCCTGCGAGGGCCGTCCATCGTGCCCGCAAGCACGCTCTTCGAGCAGACGGCCCAGCGCACGTCTCAGGGCTTCGGTACTCCAGAGACCGCGGCCGCTTGGGTCGCGCGTGAGGCGTGGCTCGGGGCCCGCTGGATCAAAGTCTACAACAGCATGGACGAGGACAGTCTGCGTGCCATTGTCGAAGCGGCCGAGCGGCACGGCTTGAAGGTGTGCGGACACACGGCGGACGTGCCGCCCCACCGCGCGGCCGCCCTCGGCATGCACTGCATCGAGCACATCACGGGCATCCCGCGCTCGGCGTTGAATCCCGCGTTGAGACCACCGAGATTCGAGAGCCTGGCGGAGCGCACGGCCTGGTACTGGGAGAACGCCGAAGACGAGCGCCTCGGGCAGCTTCTCGAGACCCTGCTCGAGCACGGCACGTCTTGGGTGCCGACGCTCGTCGTGACCGAGGCCATCGCCGAGAACGGCAGCCACGACGGGAGCCCCGCGGCCAGTGAGGATGTCCGCCATCGCATGACCGCCGCCGTGCGCAAGGGAGCGCGCCTCGCCGTCGACTATCATCGCCGTGGCGGCAAGGTCGGTCTCGGCACGGACTTCCCCGTCGATGACGTCGAGCCGGGCGCCTCGGCGATCCGGGAGATCGAGCTGCTGGTCGAGCTCGGAGGGGCGACGACGGCCGAAGCGCTGCAGATCGCCACGCTCGGCTCGGCGCGCGTGCTCGGATTCGAGAACCTCGTCGGCACCGTCGAGCCCGGTCGCCTCGCCCATCTCCTCGTCTTGAAGGGTAACCCGCTCGAGGATCTCTCCCATCTGAAATCGATCGAGCTCGTGGTCGTCGACGGGCGGCGTCTCGATCTCGACTGAGGCGATTCCTGATCGATCGATCTCTCTCCGAAATCGTGATCCTCGCGGCATGCCTCGTGATCTCGTCGTGTCGTATCTTCACGTCCGACGACTCGCCGTGGCATCGACGACACCTACTGGGGCGGCGGGCTCTTCTGTCTCCTCGCCGACCTGGAGAGTCGTCGGCGCACTGAAGGCCGCCGCGGCCTCGAGGACGGTGTTCGTCAGCTCATCCGCGAGGACCTCCGCGGGACGCGTCGCGTGACATCGCTGCCGCTGCTGCTCGAGACGATGGACCGAGGCATCGGCGCGCCCGTGCTCCAAGAGCTGAGGGACCGACACGGCGACGACGGATCACCGCTGGACTGGCCGGCCCTGCTCGAGCGTCTGGGCGTGGTGCCCCATCGCGGTGGCGTGACGTTCGACGAGAGCGCCCCCGAGTCTCGCTGGCGCCGGGCACTGCTGCAGGAAGAATGAGACGCCCGGCGAGGAACGCGCGAGCGAAGCAAGCCTCCAAGAGCCGCGCGCGAAGCAGGCGGGTCGTCTACTCCTCGACAGGAGCGTCCGATTCGACTGGTTTTTTGACAGGCTCGTAGCGCGTGATGTCCTGCCCGAAGATTCCGAACAGCACCCCGGTATCCCGCATGTGACGCACGCCTCGCTTCGTCTCCGCGCGGCTCGTTCGCGAGGAGACGACACCCCACGCAACGCCCCAGAACGTCTGCGCCTCGTAGGACTGCCCTCGAGCATCGAAGTACTGATCGTCTTCGATCCCGACGAAGAACAGAGGGCCGAAGGCCGAGCCCTCGAAGAGCGTGTGTCCCGACGGAAAGTCGGACGTCGACTTCGAGAACCGCGTCACATGCAGGTAGATCAGCGGAATCCATGTGCGCTCGATCAAGTCGTCCTCACCGGACGCGGCGAGATCGGCGCTCAGTCGGGCCACGTCGAGCCCTCCATCATCGCCGCGTGCGTCCGCGAACCGATAGGTGGAGCAGGCAGTCGACGACACGAAGATCGAGAGGACACAGAGGCATCGACGAGCCAGTGAAACGGACACGACTCCTCCCTTTCGGCGACATTGAATGTGACGACCGTGTCAGATCAGAGTACGCAGGTCATTTCGGTTTGCCCATCTCGATCTTGCTTCGCGCGCGGCTCTTGGCGCTTCTTGCCGCTCGAGCGATGTCGCGGTGTGTCACGCCGGCAACGACTTCCGACGTTCGATCGCGCGACCCGCTCGCTGCGCTTGCGGCACACACCCTCGCGTGGTTCCTTTGAATCGACGCTCGCTGCGCTCACTGTGCGCTCGGTTCCCAGGGCGTCTTTGGTATGCTGCCACGGCGCCCGCAATGCGCGACCGTTACGGACTCGAGCGACGGAGAGATGATGAACGTGAGGTGGGGGGTCGGGCTCCTTCTCTTGGCTCTTGGTGCCGACGGTTTGGCTCAGTCGACGGCAGGAATCGACCCGGATGAGGCACGCATCGGCGTGCTGCTCTGGCACGAGTCGCCCAATGATCTGACGGCACTCGACGGCATTCGGCGGGCCTTCGTCAGTGCTGGACGCAAGCCCGAGCTTCTGATTCGCAAGGCGAACTCCGACGTCGACGCGGTCACGCGCATTCTGGATGAGTTCCGGTTGCTCGAGGTCGACCTCATCTTCGCGATGGGCACGCAGGCAGCGCTGCTGGCCCGGGATCGGATCGACGACATCCCCATCGTGTTCACGGCCGTGACGAATCCCGTGGAGACCGGAGTGGTCGAGGGTTGGGGCGGCTCGAAGCGGAACATCGCCGGCAACAGCAACTGGATCGGTCCCGAGACCATCCTGCCGGTCTTTCGCCTCGCCGTGCCGCAGCTGAAGCGACTCGGCATGCTCCGCTCGCGGGCTTCGGGTCTCGTCAGCGCCGCCGAGCTGCGTGCAGCGCGTGCCTATCTTGCCGGCGAGGAGGCACCCGCGATCACGATCGTCGAGGAGGTCGTCGATGGACCGGAGGGGATCCCTGCGGCCGTCGACCGGTTGCTGGCCAGCAACATCGAGGCGGTCTGGATCCCGATCGACTTCACGATCTACGAGAACCTCGACCCGGTTCGGGAGCGCTGCGATCCGCGGGGCGTGCCGTTGGTGTCGTCCTCGCTCAAGGGCGCCCAGGCGGGCGCGGTCGCCGGCGTGCTCGTCGACTACGAGCTGCTCGGTCAGCGTGCGGTGGTCATCGCGCTCGACATCCTCGAGGAGGGACGGGCACCCGGTGAGATCGAGATCGGCACGATGCGAGGGTTTCAGGTGATCGTGAATCTTGCGGCGGCACGACGCTGCCAGTACGAGCTGCCGCTCGCGCTGCTCGTATTGGCGGACCAGATTCTCGAGGACGATACGACGAGTCGAGACGGGCGATGAGTACCACTCCCGATGCCAGCCGCATTCGCCGCCCTCTCGCCGGCAAGCTCGCCGCGCTCCTCTCGTTGATTGGCGTCGGCTTGGCCGGAGCGCTGATCGCGCTCGTCTCGCCCTCCTTGAGCGAGGACTTCGAGTCCGGCAACCGGCGGCTGATCGAGCTCAGCCGCGGGGCCATGCGCGAGATGGCCGAGCGCAGCATCTCCGAGGACAGCGATCTGCTGGTCGAGCTCATCCGACAAACGACCGACTCGCGCCGCCGCGTACTGGCCGATCTGCCGTTGCGGCTCTACCGGAACGACATCGACCGGCTGCGCGCCGCCATCGAGTCCTTCGACCTCGACCGCAGCGCTCAGCTGCAAGAGAACGTCGGCCTGCTGGCGCGTGAGAAAGAGCGCCGCTCGCTGGAAGCCATCGATCGTTACCTGAGTGGCTTCGTCGAGGAGCAGACGGCACTCAGCGCGAGCTTTGCCGACGAGACACGCATCCGCTTCCTCTGGTTGAGCGGCTCGGTGTTCTTGATCTTGCTCGTGCTGTTGGGATTCGGCCTCTTTCAAGCCGTGGTGTCACCCGTTCGTCGCCTGCGCGACGGGACGCGTCGCGTCGCGGCGGGCGACCTCGACGTCGACCTGGCGATCCGCTCGCGCGACGAGGTGGGATTCTTGGCGCAGGACTTCGAGCGCATGGTGCGGCAGCTTCGGGAATCGCGGGCCGCTATCGAAGCTCAGAACGTCGAGCTCGAGTCTCTCAATCGGAACCTCGAGTCACAGGTCGCGCGCAAGACGGAGCACCTGCAGCGCGCGCTCGCCGACTTGCGACGCACCCAGCGCCAGCTCATTCACGCCGAGAAGATGGCGTCGATCGGCACCTTGGCCGGGGGCGTCGCTCACGAGTTCAACAACCTGATGGGCGGGATTCGCGGATGCGCGGAGGCCGCTCTCGAGGACGAGGCGGAGCCCGATCGCCGGGAGCCGCTCGAGGTCATCGTGCGCGCGGCGCGGCGAGCGGCCGAGATCACGGATCAGCTCCTGAGCTTCTCGAAGCAGCGAGAGATCCAGGTCGAAGATGTCGAGCCCAGAGCCGTTCTCGATGAGGTGCTCGATCTCGTGGCGTCGGATGCCCAGCGCCAATCCGTTCGAGTCGAGCGGCGGTATGGCGACCTCGCCGCCTTGCCCGCCGATGCCACGGCACTGCACCAGGCCTTCCTGAACCTCGCCACCAACGCGCTGCAAGCGATGCCGACCGGTGGAGAGCTGGCGGTGTCGGCCGAGCAGAGCTCCGACGAGCTCGTGATTCGGTTTCGGGATACCGGGAGCGGCATTGCGCCCGAGCACCTCGACCGGATCTTCGAGCCGTTCTTCACGACCAAGGACCAAGAGGTCGACCCACGTCGACGTGGCACCGGACTCGGGCTCGCCGTATCCTACAGCCTGATCGAAGCGCACGGCGGGCGCCTCGAGGTCACGAGCGAGCCTGGCCGAGGGGCCGAGTTTCGCATCGTGTTGCCGCTCTCCGGGGAGACGTCGTCATGACGGAATCGGTTCAAGAGTCGACCGGCAGTGCAACGCCCATCCGCCTCCTCGTCGCGGACGATGAGGAGAGCATGCGCTTCTATCTGAAGCGCTCTCTGGCCAAGCGCGGCTATGCCGTCGACGATGTCGACTCGGGTGAGGCAGCCATTGCTGCCCACGAGGCGCGGCCCTACGACATCGCGCTCGTCGATTGGAAGATGCCGGGGACGGACGGGCTGGAGGTGGTCGAGCGGGTTCGCCAATCGCAGCCCGACGCGATCGTGATCGTGATGACCGGGCACGGGACGATCGCTTCGGCCGTCGAGGCGATGCGCCGCGGAGCCTTCGACTACATCACCAAGCCCTTCGAGCTCGATGAGCTCCTGATCTTGCTCGAGCGCGGGTTGGAGCAGCGCGCGACGAGGCGTGAGAATCGCGAGCTGCGAACTCTTGTCGATAGCCGCTCGGTGTATGGTGCGCTGATCGGTCAGAGCCCGTCCATGCGGGCGGTCTATCAAGCGATCGACTTGTTGGAGACCTCGGACGCGACGGTGCTGATCACGGGCGAGTCCGGTACCGGCAAGGAGCTGGTCGCCCGCGCGATTCATCTCAACTCGCGTCGAGTCGCGGGCAACTTCGTGGCTCTGCATTGCGCCGCCTTGCCCGACAACCTGCTGGAGAACGAGCTGTTCGGACATGTGGCGGGCGCCTACACCGGAGCCGAGCAAGTCAAACGCGGCCTTGTCGAGCGCGCCGATGGCGGGACGCTGTTCCTCGACGAGGTCGGAGAGATCACGCTCCACTCCCAGGTGAAGCTGCTGCGTTTTCTACAGGAGCGCGAGTTCACGCCTCTCGGCGGCAGCGAGCCGGTCTCGGTCGACCTGCGCATCGTGGCAGCGACCAACAAGGACTTGGAAGCGGCGGTGGGCCAGAGCGCGTTTCGAGAGGACCTCTTCTGGCGCTTGAATGTCGTCCCGATCGAGCTGCCGCCGTTGCGAGAAAGACGCGAGGATATCCCGGTGCTGGTGAATCACTTCATCGAGCGGTATCGGCTGAAGGGGCAGCCATCGGTCGGCTCGTTGAGCGTCGATGCCATGATTCGGCTGACGAACTACAAGTGGCCGGGCAACGTGAGGCAGCTCGAGAATGTCGTTGAGCGCTTGATCGTGTTGCACGCTCAGGAGGCCGAGCTCCAGGTCGAGCACCTGCCCGACGAGATCCGCCACGCCGATGGATCTCCGAACGCGAGCGTGAGCGTCGTCGAGCATCCGACTCGCTACGACGAAGCGTTGGTGGCCTTCGAGCGCGGTTATCTGTCACAGATCCTCGAGCGGACCGGCGGCAACGTCAGCGAAGCAGCGAGGATCTCCGGTCTCTCGCGCCCCAACCTGCACCGCAAGGCCAAGCAGCTCGAGCTCGACCTTGATCGGTTTCGCGGCTCCGACTGATAGCAGTGGCAGAGGGTAAGGGAGAGGCCTGGTAAGAGGCCTCCCCCTCCCCGTTGTCGCGGAGGGGTCATTCCCCTCATTTGCCGGCGTGAGGGTCTCTCACCGGGCGACCCCAATCGACGTTGCCCCCGGCGAGGGGTGGCGCGACGGGTGTGTCCATGCCCATCGGAGATCTGGCAGAGCTCTTCCAGGGTGAGCAAGCAAAGCTTGCGAGCGAAGAACCTGACGCGGAGCCTCTTGTTGTCGTTGTAGCTCTTGCGCTTGAGCCTCATCGCGCGGAGCCGCATGCGGATCCACGAGTCGAGTTTCTGGAAGAGCCAACGATGGGTCGAGAGCTCGGTGCCGAAGTAGTTCGCCGTGCCTCGGATGACCCGGTTGAGTCTCGCGACGACTTGCGAGTGCAAACGATCTTCGAAAGTTGACCCGCTCCGATCC
>JAJDCO010000120.1 GCA_029260795.1 Planctomycetota bacterium
ATGCCGGGTCGTGCAGACACCGCGGCGACGAAGTAGACTGCCGGGCGAAGGAGAGCCGGCGCCGCGGTCTCGAGCCGAAGGTCTCCGATGTCGAGAAGCGAGGGAAGAGACTTGAGCCAGGACGTTCGCTATCCGAGCCTCAAGCCGGTGAAGGCGATCATCTTTACGCATTCCCACGGCGATCACACCGGCGGAACGGCGGCGTTTCTCGGGCACGAACGTCCGCAGATCTGGGCACACGAGAACTTTGGTAGCGAAGCACGACCGTTGGTCGCTGGCGGAGTGAGCTTTCAAAACGTCCGAGGCGCGCGACAGGCGGGGTTTGGGCTGCCACCAGAAGAAAGGATCAATAACGGAATCGCCCCGGTGCGCTATCCGAAACGAGGCGGTAGCGCGTTCGCCTCGGACGGCGAGACGAAGCCGACACACTTCCTAGAAGGCGATCGGCAGACGATCGAAGTGGCGGGCATCGAGCTCGAGCTCGTGTCGTCGCCCGGCGAGACGAACGATCAGCTGTTCGTCTGGTATCCGGCTAGCCGGGTGCTCTTTGCCGGAGACAACTTTTACCGGTCGTTTCCGAATCTCTACGCGATTCGCGGCACTCCGAGTCGCAGTGTGCGCCTGTGGGCGGAGAGCCTCGGAAAACTGGCAGAACACCATGCCGCTGCGTTGGTCGGCGGCCACACGGATCCCGTGCTCGGGGCGAGCGAGGTCGCGCAGGTCGTGAACGACTACCGGGATGCCGTGCTGTTCATCCACGACAAGACGGTCGAGGGAATGAACAAGGGGCTAACGCCCGACGAGCTCGTGGAGTACGTGCAGCTCCCCGTACGTCTCGCCAGCAAGGATTACCTCCAACCCTTCTACGGACATCCCGAATGGGGCGTCCGCAGTGTGTTCAGCGGATACTTCGGCTGGTTCGACGGCAACCCGACGAACTTGTTTCGGCTGTCACCGAAGTCCGAGGCCGAGCGAGTCGTCAAGCTTGCTGGAGGGGCTGACAGGCTATTGAAGGCCGCCAACGACGCACTCGCGGCAGATGACAGTCAATGGGCCGCGCAGCTTGCTGACTATCTGCTAGCGATTGACAAGAATGATTCCGAGGCAAGGCGAATCAAAGCAGACGCTTTGACCAAGCTGGCCCGAAACATGATCAATGCCACAGCAAGGAACTACTGCCTCACCGTCGCGCACGAACTCCGCGAAGGGACGAAGTCGAGATGACCGGAACAGGGGGCGGACTCAGACGATTGCGACATGCCAAGTCTATCGTGTCTCTTCCCGAGAGACAGCTGTCGACTCCTGTCCATCGGTGTCATCAAATGCCCCTTCCTTCTCTTCTCGCTTCCTCAACCGCAGTCACAGGCTCGAGTCCTGTCGGGTGCACCGGTCTCTCGCGGCTCTCGAGCGGACTCGCGATGCCTGCTACCGCAAGCCGCGGGTCCAGAGCGGGACGTCCTCCAGCGTCGTAAGTAGAGAGCCGATCCTGGCCCTCCCGACGAGCGGCGTTGCGGCGCGGCGCCCCCCCTCGCCGCGTCGGAACGACTGTCGTTCGTCGCTACGCCCGCGTGTAGACGTGCGACATCATCTTGAACTCGTTGCCGTCGGGCATCTCCATGAACATCTCGAAGACGCGCTCGTCCGGGCCCTTGTGGACCTCAGTGGTCCGGTAGTTGGCCTCCATCTTCGACGAGCAGTCGAAGGCGCGGCCTTTCATCTCGAGCGTTTCGCCCTTGACGTTGCCCCGGAAGTGGAAGAACGTCGGCGACATGGTGTCGATCCAAGTCGAAACGTACTCCTTCTTCTCGGGGTCATAGCCGAGCGTGGACATACCCTTGAACGGCTGGCCCATGAAGTCGGACTCGTAGACGCTGCGGGTCCAGAAGTCCCCGAACATCTCGATGGTCTCCTTGGCCTCGACGACCATCGGCGGCGTGGCAGGGTTCGGGTCCATATAGAACGAGCTCTGCACCTTCCAATCGCCCGCGTGCTCCTTCAGCTTGTTGTGCTCGGCGACGGGCTTGGGGAACTCCATTTGTTCTGACATTGCATCGGCTCCTCTTCAGCGGTCGTTCGGGGATGACATCCGAGGCGCCACTTTACACCAGATTCGACCTTCCGACAGTCACCGGCATCATCCGCGAGGTGCTGACCCGACCTGACATGCCGCTCGCCGCCGGTGAGTCTTTCACCGGCCAAGAGAACCGGGGGCCGCCCGGCTCCGGCTCGCATGGGCGAAGTCTGGCGCGCGGCCAGGACTGATGCCGTCGGAGCGAGCGCTCTACGGCGATCGACACGTCGAGCAACGAGTCGGGGTATCGAGCGGGCAGAGCGGCAATCAAACGTCACCCACGCGAAGTCATGTGCCGCGCGCGCAGCGAGCGGGTCCCGCGCACGAAGGGGAGGTCGCCCCCCGCACCCGACGAGGTCATCGCGCGACCGAACGACATCGCACTGAAAAAACCGCGCGCGAAGCAAGCCAGAACAGCACATTGATCCCGCCCTGCCCAGGCGTACTCTGATCAGTCGGGGAAACGCTCCAACCACATCTCGACAGGATCCGAGCGATGCTCACGCTACTGCTGACGACCTGCTTAGCCGCTGCACTCCAGGACCCGGTCCTCCTCGAGCATGCGACAAAGCACCAGACCACGCTCGGACCCGACGATCCCGCTCTCGAAGGCGTCGGGCCCTCGAAGACATTCCGCTACCAGCTCGAGGCCGACGACTCGGTGCTCTTCATTTGGGCCGCGTCTGACGCGGCCGACCTCGTGCTGAGAGCAGAGCTCCCACCGCCGACGACAGTCGGTAGTTCCAAACCCTCCGGCGCCGCCGCGCTCTTCGCAGGCAAGAAGCCGGTCGAGACTTTCGAGGACGACGACTCCGGCGGTGGCACGACGCCCTTCCTCCGCATCGAGCGCCGAGGCGGCGGCACGCTGACGATTACGGTCGCTGCCAAACACTCGATGACCGACCGGCCGCTCACCGAAACTCCGGAGGACCCGGCCACCGAGACACCGCTCACCATTCACTGCTATGAAGCCAGGGAGTCCGCCGCCACCCGCGCCGCGGCTGCCGCCGTCGAAGCGGCCATCCAGGAGAGCCATGCCCTCGCCTCGGCGGGAGATCTCGACCGTGCTCGCAGCATCCTGTCTGGGGCGTTGACGGTGATGCTGGCCACCGAAGGCAGTACTTCCAGCACCGCGATCGAAGGTGCTTGTTGGAACATCTGCAACTCGGCGGACTTGGTCGGCGACCTACCCACAGCCAAAGTGGCTCGGGTGTTTGTACTCGACTTGGGCTCCCGCACCCTGCCCGAAGACCACCCCGACCTACAAAGGGCTCGATTCAACCTGGCCGCGTCGATGTACGGGCAGGGCGATCTGCCCAGCGCCCGCCCGCTGTTCGAGCAGGTCCTCGCCGCCTACTCCCGCACCTTGCCCGAAGACCACTCCGACCTACAACGGGCACGATTGGGCCTGGCCGCGTCGATGTCCGATCAGGGCGATCTGCCCGGCGCCCGCGCGCTCGAGGAGCAGGTTCTGGCCGTCTGCTCCCGTACCCTGCCCGAGGACGACCCCGGCCTCCAAGCGGCCCGAACGAACCTCTCCGCGACGATGCGGGAATTGGGCGATCTGCCCGGCGCCCGCGCGCTCCAAGAGCAGGTCCTCGCCGTCCGCTCCCGCGCCCTGCCCGAAGACCACCCCGACCTTCAAGTCGCCCGATTGAACCTCGCCCTCACGCTGACCACCTTGGGCGATCTGCCCGGCGCCCGCGCGCTCCAGGAGCAGGTCCTCGCCGTCTTCTCCCGCACCCTGCCTGAAGATCACCCCAGCCTTGAAATCGTTCGATTGAACCTCGCCGCGACGCTCGGGGCCCTGAATGATCTTGCGGGCGCCCGGGCGCTTCAAGAGCAGGTCCTCGCCGTCTTCTCCCGCACGCTGCCCGAAGATCATCAACACCTCCAAGCCGCCCGATTGAACCTCGCCACCACGCTGACCACCTTGGGCGATCTGCCCGGGGCCCGCGCGCTCCAGGAGCAGGTCCTCGACGTAGACACCCGCACCCTGCCCGAAGATCACCCCGACCTCCAAGGTGCCCGCGGAAACCTCGCCTGGACCCTCTACGCTCTTGGCGATCTCCAAGGCGCCCACGCGCTCTTCGAGAAGGTCCTCGACGTCCGCTCCCGCACCCTGCCCGAAGATCACCCCGAATTGCAAAGAGCCAGGGCCAGCGCCGCGAGGTCGCGAGCTTTGGCAAGGGAGGCTCTTGGGAGCCAGAGACTGGCGCACGACGTCGCGGCGACGAGCGGGAAGCCCCAATCGCTGGAACGATTCTTCGAACGGCCGCGGCTGAGTGAGTACGCGCTCGCCACGACGTTGTCGATCTGTGCCGGGGCGGGTGTCTTCGAGCCCGACCCCGAAGGCGAGCGGCTGGCCTTCGAGATGGTTGAGACCGATCGCGGAGCGGCATCGATCCAGGCTCGCCTCGAGCGTGGCATGGCCGGCGACTCGGAGAGCATCCGACTGCGTGAGGAGATCGCCCGCGCCGGCCGAAGGTTGAGCGAGCTGGCTGGCAGCGGCGAGGAGACTTCCGCCTTGTCCGATCTCGTTCGAGAGCGGGATGGGCTCCGGCGAGCGCTTCGCGCTCGCCTCGAGTCGACCGAGGCGATTCGCCTTCTTCCGGTCCTCGACGTCGAGAAGATTGCGCAACGCCTGGCCGAAGGCGAAGCCGCCGTCGCCACTTGGCGCTACGATCGCTGGCAGGTCGACCCCGAGAGCAACGATGAGACGACGACACCGAGCTACCTCGCCTGGGTGCTGCGGCCCGATCGTGTTTTCCGACGCATCGAGCTGGGTCCGGCGGCCGCCATCGAGGACGCGATCGATGCCTGGCGAAGAGCGCTGGGTGCACCGACTCGCGGCATCACCCAGGACGAGGAGGCCTCGAGCGCGGATCCGGGCCTGCTGGTTCGACAGCTCCTCTTCGATCCGTTGACGGAGGCGATCGGCGAGGCGCATCGGCTCTGGCTCGCACCGGCGGAGGCACTGCACCTGGTGCCTTTCGAAGCGCTGCCGATCGAGGGCGGCGTGATGGGCGATCGTTTCGGATTCGTACAGCTCGGAGCCTTGTCAGAGCAAACGGTTGACGATCCGACACCGTTGGCTCCTGTCTCGGTGCTCGCTTTGGGCGGCATCTCCTACGATGGCGAAGCCACGCCTTTCGCGGAGGGCGGCAAGGCCACTTCGAGAGGAGCCGTGCTGAGAGGCTCCTCATCGGCGCCCTTCGAATGGACGTTCGGTCGCTTGCCGAGCACGCGCGGCGAAGCCGAGGTCGTGGGCGAGTACTTCCTGGACGCCTTCGAAGATGAGGATGCGCCCGAGCCCACGATCCTCTCGCGCCGCAAGGCCTCGCGGGACGCCTTCGAGGCGCTCGCGCCGAAGCACCGCTTCCTCCATCTGGCCACACACGGCTGGTTCGCGCCCGAGTCGGTAACTTCTACGGCCGACGATCGTGTGATCGACGAAGCAATGGGCGTGATGGGCTCGTCCCTCCTCGACCAAGTGCGCGGCCTCGCGCCATCACTCCTCTGCGGCCTCGCGTTCGCCGGCGCCAATGGCGAGGCGGACATGTATGGGCGAGTGCGCGGTGTCATGACGGCCGAAGAGATCAGCGCGATGGACCTCAGCGGCGTCGAGCTGTGTGTGCTCTCGGCCTGCGAGACGAACGTCGGTCTGCGTCGCGGCGGGCAGGGCATCGCGTCGTTGCAATCGGCACTACATGCCGCGGGTGTGCGTACGGCGATCACGTCCTTGTGGAAAGTCCCCGACGAAGCGACCCGCGAGCTGATGACCGAGTTCTATCGACGCCTGTGGGTGCTGAAGGAACCGAAGGCGAAGGCGCTCTGGAATGCGAAGCGGAAGCTCCGCGAGCAGCTCGATGAAGATGGTAACCCCATTTACTCAGTCCGTGACTGGGCCGGCTGGGTGCTCAGCGGGGATCCGGATTAGAAGGGCGGGGTCCCAGGAGGACGCCCACGAGACTGGGCGGAGTGCGTCGACGCCTGCGGCGCGCGAACAGACGCGCGTCGATCGAGAAGACGTGAGCCAGACAGCGGGTCGCTCGTGCTTGGCGCGATCGGCCCGCTTACTCACGCAACACCGGTCGGATCCTCCCGGCTGGACAGAGGATTCCAACTCCACCCACCGAACGGCCGATCGCCGTGTGCGGCTCTCTGCCTGCGATGCCGGCGGTGGGTGAGCTGCGGTCCGATCTGCAAACCGCAGCCGGTCGCCGGTATGATCCAGACCTGGACTGTTTCGGCTGGGACCCAGATCCCGAATCCCCGACGCTCCGAGGAAGAATCCCATGAGGCACTCGTTGTCGAGACGTGCGTTCCTGAAATCCGTTGGCCTCGCCACGTCCGCGTTTGGTTTGGGAAGCGCGGCCTTCGCTCAGGAAAAAGATCCCTCGACGATCCCCGGATTCGAGAAGACCCGAACCGATCCGAACGCCTCGAAAGGGTGGGAGCCCTTCTCGGAGCGCAAGATTCGCGTCGGCATCGCCGGCTACGGGTTGTGTTCGTTCGGAGCGCAGTTCGGCTTTCAGAGCCACCCGAACGTCGAGGTCGTCGCGGTTACCGACCTCATCCCGTCGCGCCGCGCCGGGTTGGCGAAGGCTTGCCGGTGCGAGAAGACGTATCCGTCGTGTGAGGAGATGATCCAGGACGACACGATCGAGGCCGTGTTCATCGCCACCGATGCGCCCAGTCACGCTCGGCTGGCGGTCGCGGCGCTGGAGCATGGCAAACACGTCGCTTCGGCAGTGCCCGCCGTCCACGGATCGCTGGAGGACGCCGAGCGGTTGTTCGAGACCGTCCAGAAGAGCGGCCTGAAGTACATGATGTTCGAGACGTCGTACTTCCACGCCGACCTCTACGCCTGGCATCAACAATATCGGGCGGGACTGCTGGGCAAGCTCGTCTACTCCGAGGGCGAGTACTTCCACTACTTCGGCTCACCCTTGGGCGGATACAACCCGAAGACGAGGAAGGTCGACGAGAACGGCTGGCGCAAAGGGCTGCCACCCCAGTGGTATCCCACGCACTCGAATGCCTACTACGTCGGTGTGACGGGCCAGAGCTTCACCGAGGTGTCTTGCATGGGCAATGCCAGCGCCGTGCCGCACCTGCAAGCCGAGAACAACGACTACGAGAACCCGTTCGGCTCCGAGATCGCACTGTTTCGCACGAGCGAAGGCGGGATGTCGCGCATGGCCGTTTGCTGGGACATGCCGTCGGCCCACGGCGAGAAGGGACGGGTCTATGGAGAGAAGAACGGCAAGGGTGAGGTCAACGGCGAGAAGCCGCCCCTTCCCCCGGGTGTGGACGCGGGGGGGCATGGTGGCTCGCACGGCTACCTCATGAGCGAGTTCGTGGACGCGATCCTTCGGAACCGGAAGCCCTGGGTGGACGTGGCCCAAGCCTTGAACATGACCGTGGCCGGCATCGTGGCGCATCAGTCGGCGCTCCGAGGCGGAGAGTTATTGAAGATCCCGCAGTTCACGTTGTGAACATCGAGAGAAGCGTGGCTCGCGACGGGCAGTGAGGGGGGCGAATCACGCGCTTCGGGAGCTGACGCGATTCTCTCGAGGGCCCGCCCGACGGATGGATCCAGCGTCCGAGCAGGCCCATAATCTTTCAGAGCTCCGCTGGCCTCTCGGCGAAGCGCTGCACTCAGGTCGCCTCGACGTGCCGACCCGGATCGACGATCGCGAGAAGCACAGCCTGCCTCGACTCGATCTCCCACTTCCTCCTCTTCTCCCTTATGCTCGGGGCATGAAACGCCCACTTTCGAGCGCATGGCTCGCCGCCTTTCTTCTCGCGGCGTACGCGATGTCCGCGAGCGCCCAGACGCGCTTGCCGAAGGCCGAGCGCCAGTCCCCCGAGTTCCTCGACAACGGCACGATTCGGATCGGTGTCGACATGTCGAAGGGCGGAGCGATCGACTGGCTTTCCGCGTCCGGCGCGGCGGACAATGTCATCAATACCGCGGACCTCGGTCGCTACGTGCAGCAGTCCTACTACTCGGGCCCCTGCCCCTACGTGCCGCCGGGGGCCACCCAGCATCCGGGCTGGGCCGGGTGGTGCTGGAATCCGATTCAGGTGGGAGACGTCTACTTGAATCCGGCCCAGGTGGTCAACCACTCCAACGATGGGAAGACGCTATACACGAAGTGCGTGCCCATGCAGTGGGCGTTGGACGGAGTCCCGGGCGAGTGCACGATGGAGACGTGGATCGAGCTCGAGGACAACCGCGCGCACGTTCGCTTTCGCCTCAAGAACGCGCGCGCGGATCTCACCCGCTACCCGGCGGCTCATCAGGAGCTGCCCGCCGTCTACACCATTGGGCGACTGCATCGGCTGTTCACCTACACGGGCACGGTGCCCTTCACGGGAGACACGCTGACACAGATTCACAACAGCGGGCCGCCCTGGCAGTACTGGATCAGCACCGAGCGCTGGGCCGCGCTGGTCGACGACGATGACTGGGGCGTCGGCGTCATCTACCCCGATCGCTTGCTGACCGTCGGAGGCTTCCATGGCACACCGGGAATCGGCGGCCCCACCTCGTCGAGCACCGGCTACATCGCCCCGCTGCACACCGAGCTGATCGATGCCACGATCGAGTATCAGTACGCCTTCACCTTGATCCTTGGCAACCTGAACCAGATCCGCAGCTACGTCACCGCCCATGCGCCGGACCCGCGCCCGAGCTTTGACTTTCATCGCGACCGGAATCACTGGGTGCCGGTGAACGCCTCGGATCAGGCGCCTCCCTACAGTGGTGCCTGGACCCTCTCGCTCGATGCCGTCGATCCCCAGCTGATCGGGCCACCGGTGGACTATGCCGCGGCTCAGGTGCCTCGCCTCGTCATCGAGGCTGCCTATCGGGGCTCGGGTGACACGGCGGAGCTCTTCTTTGCCCGAACGGGTGAAGGATTCAGCGCCGACCGGTGCGTCGCGTGGCCCGTCATCTCCGACGGAGTCACTCGGACTTACATCGTCGACCTCGCCGCTCATCCAGAATACACGGGCCGTATCGCCCGGCTGCGATTCGACCCGCTCGTCCAGACCGAGGCCGGCAACGAGGTGGATCTGATCTCGATCCGCTTTCAATAGGTTGGGCGCCTCAGTCCCAGTTGAGGGAGCCTGGATAGAGCTCCGTCGTCTCCGAGTCCCTCCGGGTCCGGTCCCTGGGTCCAGTCCGAGGTCGTCTCCGAGTCCAGTCCGCGTCTCCGAGTCCGTCTCCGAGTCCAGTCCGAGGTTGATTCCGCTTTCGGCGCAAGGCCGGCGCCGTTCGGCTTCGGCTGGCTTGAGAGTGCCCTCCGCCGAGCACGGAGCACGTTCGCTCGGTCCACGAGGGAGTGCTGGAAGCTCTCTGAGTATGGCCCCTGTACGGTTGAGAAGAGCCCGTTCAGGGGCCGGCTTCCCTCAGCAGTCGTCTTTCTCGGGGATCTGGATACAGACCGGGGCGAGGATGGCCCGCTGACGGGCTTGGTTCGCCTGAGCCGTGGTCAAGCGCTTCCGCTTGAGAGGGCTTTCGAAAGGAACCCAGTCCGCGTGAAGCAGGTTCTGCGCACTGCCGTGATGAATTCCGTCCCCGTCGTCCAGAAGGAAGTGGCCGATCTCGTGACCGAAAGTCATCGGAAAGGTGCCGTCCCAGCCATTCCCCGCTTGCTCCGAGAGGAAGACCGTGTAGAAGAGGCCGGGACCTCCGCTGAGCGGATCGTTGCCCAGCTCGGAGGTGCCGGTCTTCCCGATGGAATTGAGCGTGAAGATGTGCCAACGAGGGACCACGATGACGTCGATCGTGCGTTGCCCTAGGCCGAGGACGTTCTTCAGGTTGATCCCCGCCATGTCCCCCTCCATGTAGCTTAACAGCAAATCACTGAAGTTCTGGGGGGCGTCGATGAACTCGTTATTGAGCTGCGTGGTCCCATAGTCCGTGATGCCCATGACGGTTGGCTCGCCCCTGTCGACGACGAGCAGCCATCCGGTCTCGCCCGGGATTCCATGGCCGTAGATGTCGACGAGATCGGTGTTCGAGTATTGGGTCTCGATGGCCGTCCTTGTCTTCTCGACGACTTGGAGCCGCGTGTCGGTGGCCAGGACCGAGACGAAGATCGTCTGCTGCGTCCCACCGTCGAGGATGACATCGACCCGGAGCGTACCGTTCTGGTGAGCTGGCCCCGTCTCCTTCATGAAGAAGGCGTTGAAGAAAGGACCGTCCTCTTTGACCTGGGTCAGCTCGAGACGAATGCCCGCCTGAGCCCAGTCCTCGCTCGCTCGCGAGACCTCGAACTCGGCCGCGTCGTTCCAGCCCCCATGCCAGGTGTGCTGGGTGTCGAAGCTCGCCAGCATGGCCGACCAGTGGACCTTCCCCTCCAGGATGCTTCGCTCGACGCTCGCGGGCTCTCCCCAGGGGCGTCCAACCGGTAGCTCGATCGAGCAGATCGGCTTGCTGTCGCCTCCGTCGTCCACGCTCAAGGTCGCCGTCACCCAGTCGCCGAGCTTCACCAGGATCGATTGATCCCCGCAGGCCTCATCGTCGTACTGAGAGTTCGGGGGCAAAGCCGTCTGATTCTGCGGGCGCGCGTTCGAGACGAGCCGGAGATGCTCGAGCGTGCGGAACAGGTTCATCTGATTCGTGGGCGTGAAGTCCTTCTCGTAAGCCGCGACGTCGTACTCCATGTCATCGAAGGCGCGGTTGATGGACACCTTGACGGTGTAGTTGAGCATCGTGGCTTGGCCTTGGGGCGTCTCGAACTCGATCCGAAACGTATCGGGGTCCGGCGGTGAAGGAACCGGGCCTGCGAAAGTGGGCGTCTGCCCGCCACAGCCGTTCATCTTTCGCCCGATCGTGACCTTGCTGACTCGAAGCCCCTCGTCTTGCGCACCACTCGGCGGATTCTCGATCAATGGCAACGCAGTGTTGGCCGAGTCGATGAACCGGAGGTCGTAGACATTGAAGGTCTTCATGATCGGGACCGGATCGTCGTCACCGCAGTAGGAAGTGCAGGGATCATCGACGATGAGCTGGATGGTGACCTCGCCGGGCTGATCCGAACGGAAGATCGCGGTCTTGCCATTCGCGATCCCTCCCGACGCGTAGAGGAACTCTCCGGGGCCGCTCACCACCATCCACTGGAACTCGACGACGTCGCAGAATCCTCCCTGTGCAAAGGTCGAGGGACAAGGGGGCTCGCCGCACTCGATGAAGGCGAGGTCGGTGTCGATACCAGTCGCATTGAACGGGCGGAGCTCGTTCACGCACATCCCGTGCTTGGGGTATTCGCCATTGGGAAGATCCGCGATGATGGGCGCATCAGGAAACGCGCCGTCACCGACCAAGGTGCAGCATCCCGTCGTTCCCGGCTTGCACTCGTCGCCCACCGGATCTCCCGGCGTGACGTCGCCGGGTACGACCTCCACGTCGAACTTGCTGATAGTTCCGCTCTGCGTTCGCTCGATCGTGACGTTGAACTCGACCTCCATATCACTGTCGGTGCCGAACCCGCACGGGTCGATGACCGTCGCGAGAATCTGTCCTTCTCTCGTTTCGCCGCACTCGAGATCTCGTGCGGGAAGAAAGACGACGTGATCGGCATCGAAGACGCCGCTGACGCGAGAGCCATCGGCGGCGACGAAGAAACCGAGGTCGGGCTGCTGGAAGCTCCAAATCGCGGTCCACGGCCCCTCGGTGTCCCGAGCCTGACAATCGAAGAGGCACTCGAGAAAGACCTGATCCGGATCGGTCGCGATCACGCCGAGCGGAATGGCCTCGGGGATCAGGAGGTCGGTCTCGTCGTAGGTGGCCCCGTTCTCGCCGATGACGTGAGTGAGAAAGATGATCGGCGGGTCCGCGTGCGCCGAGACTGCCGCAGTGCAGACGGGCTTCTCGTCTTGGGGATTCCGCTCTTGGGCGAGGAGAGTGTCAGCAAACGAGCTGAGGAGGAGCAAGGACGCAAGGAGGTGAGGGTTCATCGCTGGGGTCCTCGGTCTCGGACAAACGTGGGATTCCGGCTCGGGATGGGAGGAGCCAACAACGGGTGAGCGTCGAGAGCGGCCCCTACGGTTGTGAGTTTTTCGCGCGAACAGCCGCCAAGGTCGCCGGGCCTTCTGCGCCAAATGCTGGAGTTGTCCGGAAACCCCGCGGCCGGTTGCAGGACCGGTCCGAGGTGCATTGCCTTGCGGCTCCATGAACTGCTCCTGGCGCCCAGCACACGATGCTGCCGTTCCCAAGTCAGACTTGCTCCGTCCGAGCGGCGGGCGAGAGCTTCTCTTGTTGAGGGATTGGGTCGAGCCAGGGACAAGAAGCGGGCGAAAGGACAGCACAGGCTGCGATAGTGAAGAATCGGCTCCTGGAAAGAAGAAGCCGACTCTGACCCGCTGGCTGGCCGGGTGGTGCAGCGACGGACGGAGGCGCATCGCTGAGGCCTGCCCGTCAGCGTCCCATGAGATGAGGCAGACGGTAGTCCGGGAAGGTCGGTCCGCGGCACCGGACCTTGGCGTAGACCCGCAAGCCGTACGTTCCGTGTGGAAAGAGCACGTTTCGAGCGCCGTCGCGCCAGCGTTCACGAGCCTGTCGATAACTGGCCCAGAAGATCTTGAGACGCCGAAGGGCGGCGACCCGGGTGCTCTCGAGGATTCCAGCGATTCGAGGGTTCAGGCCTCGCCGAGGCTCGCGCGACCGGGGACGATCGAAGTGCCGGGCTTCACGACATCGCTTCGGACCCAGGAACCTTCGTCCTCTTCGAGCCGCCTCCCGCTGGTACACCGCTTCCTCTTCGGCCGATCGTTGCTGGACGGTTGCGGTCAGCTTCTTCTGGCTGATTTTCATCTTGGGCGGAACGGTGAGCAAGAGCTCGAGCTCTTCGGGCATGTCGCCGTCTTCACGAAAGTAGAACTCCGGACGGCGCGCCTTGATCTTCGTTCCAAACGGAATCCCTGCGGAGGTGAGTCCCGGCCACTGCTCGGCCCTCTTGACGAGCCCCGCCTCCACGGGGTTGAGCACCGTGTAGAGGATCTTCCGAACGATGTCGGCGCCGGTATCGAGCTGAACATCGCTATAGGAGCCTGGCGCCCAGAAGTTCTCCCAGCGCCCATAACGGGCGTTGAGAGCATTGGCAATATTGCGGTGAAGCAGATGCGCAAACTCGGGGAGCTTCCCGAACGGGTCGGTGACGACGAGGTGAATGTGGTTCGACATCACCACGAAGGCATGCACCTTCACTCCCGTTTTCGCCATGGCGTAGGCGAGGCAGTAGAGCACAACTTGCTCCACTGCCTTTGAGGGCCGAAGCAGGTAAATCCGTTGTGTGCAGCGCCGGGATACGAGGTGAGCCTCGCCCGGAAGGATTTGACGTGGTTTCGTCATACCCTTTCAGTCGGTGACCATCTTCGGGGGTTACGAATTTGGTCGCCGTCTTTTCGAATCCCCGCCATCGGCCGACGCCGCCTCGTCGGCCTCTGGGGCCGAACCGCAGTGGAATCCACCTGGGCTGGTCGGCCTGGACGATCGTGCGCGCTGGTGTCTCCAATCCACCAGGGACAAGAGCCCGGAGCTCGGGACTGCGGCCCAAACCCAGCCCCGAATCAACCTGGGACTGGACGCCCGCCCGGGACGCCCGGACGCCCGCCTGGGACTGGACGCCCGCCCCGAATCAACCTGGGACTGGACGCCGCGCCCCACGAGCGCACTTCGGGCGACGGCCCTAACGTCGCCGGGGCTTCTTCTTCGTCATCAGCTCGACCATCGCCTTGCCCATCGCCTCGCCGATGTTCTGGTAGGTCTCGGCGTTGCCACCGTAGTGTCCGTTGGAGGCGCCGCCCTTTGAGAGCGGGTGGCTGTAGACGGTGGCGACGTTGCCCTTGAACTCGGGGTACTTGCCGCTGTCGCCATCGACGGCCAGCATCGCTTCGAGGATCTTGCCCTCGTTGCCCTCGGCCCCCTTCTGGGTCTGGCCGAGCGTGGCGATCACGAAGTTCGCCTTCGGTGCGTCGAAGTCCTTCCGCAGCGTTTTGATGAGTGCCACGAGATTCTCTTCGTACTTGATGGCGTGGCCTTCGTTGTAGCGATCCTTGTCGCCCTGCCACCAGAAGAAGCCGGCGATCTCGTAGCGCTTGGCGCCGGGGTAGTACTTGTCGAGCTCGGCGAGGACCTTCTTGGCCCGGGCGATGTCGCCCTCGTACTGCATCCCGGCGTACCAGCCGATGGGCTCGGGCGTCTCGCCCTTCTTCCACTTGTCCGGCGATTCCTTGTAGCCGGCGTAGATCATGCCCTTGTACTCGAACTGTTTGCTGCCCGGCGGGAGCAGATCCCAACCCAGCGAGCGGTTGCCGATGCAGCTCTTGAGGATCATCACGGGCGCGTCGGTGGCGTGGCCCACATGATGACCGATGCCGATCTCCGGCCCGATCTTGCCGCCCGAGATGGTCAGGAACTCGTTGTTGAACTGCCGCATGCCGCCCGTGCCGCTGCCCATGACGCGCACGTTGCGGACGTCCTGGCGCACCGTCCAGTTGCCCGCGTCGTCGACCAGGTACGGGTACAGGCCCTGCTCCTTGACTGCGTACTCGAGCGAGCCGTCGCCGCCCTGGATCTTCCCGGAGCCCAGCATGTTGGACTGGCCCAACAGGATGTAGACCTGCACGGGCTTGGACATGTCGGCCGGCTTGCCGTCCGGATCGGGCAAGTCGTCCACCGCGAGTGCAGGGATGACCGGCAAGGCCAACGCGACGAAGACGGCGAGAAGCTTGATCGAGTTCCGAATCATCGAGTGCATCCTTGGGTCAGAGTCTTGGTCGACATTCTCGAAGAGGGCTCAGGCGAAGAGCTGTCCGATCGCCTTCGTCTGATTCGGCTTCTTGCGTGACAGGCTGGGATCGTCACCCGTGTTCCCTGCAGCGGTCACCGAAGCCATGACGGGCCGTTCGGCTCCCGACAAATGCGCCGCCGAGCGAGCTTGACGGGATCAGTGTACTGATGGCGCTGGTTTCGCCCATGGTTTTCTGCGGCTCCCGAAGCGAACCATGACGGGTAGATCGCACACGGCCCCCGTCGGTCGAGCACCGCCTCCCGGCACCGCGAGTCCGGCGAGCTTGACGCGCGGAACACCCTGGTCGAAAGTGAAGGGCACCAGGGATTCTTCCACGAGCCCATGCCGAGATCTCACCGTGCTCCCACTCCTGCTCGCCGTCTGTCTCACCGCGCCCCTCCCCGACGACGTCGTCACCCTGCAGCACGCCACGCTGCACGAGACGACCCTCGGCCCCGAAGATTCGATCCTCGAAGGCATCGGTCCCTCGAAGACGTTTCGCTACGAGCTCGAGGCGGACGACTCAGTGCTGTTCATCTGGGCGGCTTCGGACCAGGCGGACTTGCTGCTGTGGGCAGAATTCGGAGGCCCGACTTCAGTCGGGAAGAGCGACAGCAAGCCCTCCGGCGCCGCCACTCTCTTCGCCAGCAAACCTCGCGTCGAGTCCTTCACCGACGATGACTCCGGCGGCGGCACGACTCCGTTCCTTCGCCTCGAGCGCATGGGCGGGGGTACGCTCACGATCCAAGTCGCCGCCAAGCCACCGCACACCGACTCACCGCTCACCGTTCACTTCTTCGAGGCTCGAGAGACGGCGGGCACCCGCACCGCGGCCGCCGCCGGCGAAGCGGCCATCGAAGAGAGCAAACGCCTCGGCTCTGCCGGAGATCTCGACAGTGCTCGCAGCACCCTGTCCGAGGCGCTGACGGCGATGCTGGGCACCGAAGGCCGTCCATCCAGCGCCGCGATCGAGCAGACCGCTTGGAACATCGGCTACTCGACGTACGGGTTGAGCGACCAGCACGCAACGAACACGGCTTGGGCATTCGCCCACGACTTCCGCTCCCGCACCCTGCCCGAAGACCACCCCGATCTCCAAGCCGCCCGATTGAACCTCGCTCTGACGATCAGGGCCCTGGGAGATCTCCACGGCGCCCGCGCGCTCGAGGAGCAGGCCCTGGCCGTCCTCTCCCGCACCCTGCCCGAGGACCACCCCAATCTCCAAAGGGCCCGAGGGAACCTCGCCATGACGATGTTCGATCTGGGCGATCTCCCCGGCGCCCGCTCGCTTTTCGAGCAGGTCCTATCCGTCCGGTCCCGCACCCTGCCCGAAGACCACCCCGATCTCCAAGCCGCCCGAGAGCACCTCGCCGCGACGATGTGGGCCCTGGGCGATCTCCCCGGCGCCCGCGCGCTCCAGCAGCAGGTCCTGGCCATCCGCTCCCGCACGCTGCCCGAAGACCACCTCGATCTCCAAGCGGCCCGAGGGAACCTCGCCATGACGATGTACGATCTGGGCGATCTCCCCGGCGCCCGCGCGCTCCAGCAGCAGGTCCTGGCCGTCCGCTCCCGCACCCAGCCCGAAGACCACCCCGATCTCCAAGCCGCCCGAGGGAACCTTGCCCTGACGATGTACGATCTGGGCGATCTCCCCGGCGCCCGCGCGCTCCAGGAGCAGGTCCTGGCCGTCCTCTCCCGCACCCTGCCCGAAGACCACCCCCATCTCCAAGCCGCCCGAGGGAACCTCGCCAACACGATGAGCGCCCTGGGCGATCTCCCCGGCGCCCGCACGCTCCAGGAGCAGGTCCTGGCCGTCCGCTCCCGCGCCCTGCCCGAGGACCACCCCGATCTCCAGAGGGCGCGCGCGTCAGCCGCGAGGTCGCGAGCTCTGGCGAGAGAGGCTCTTGGGAGCCGAAGACTGGCTCGCGACCTCGCGGCGACGAGCGGGTCCCAGTCGCCGGAAAGATTCCTCGAACGGCCGCGGCAGAGTGAGTTCGCGCTCGACACGACCCTGTCGATCTGCGCCGGGGCAGGTGTCTTCGAGCCGGACCCCGAAGGCGAGCGGCTGGCCTTCGAGATGGTCGAGGCAGAGCGAGGAGCAGACAGGGTCGTGGCGCGATCAGAACGCAGCTTGGCGGGCGACTCTGAGGGCGCCCGGCTGCGCGAGGAGATCTCACGCGCCAGCCGAAGGCTGAGCGAGCTCGCGGGCGGCGAGGAGTCCTCCTCCGCCCTCTCCGATCTCGTCCGCGAGCGGGATGCTCTGCGGCGAGCGCTGCGCTCTCGACTCGAAGAGACCGAGGCGGCTCGCCTTCTCCCGGACCTGGATCCCAAAAAGATCGCGCGCCAAATGGCAGACGAGGAAGTCGCCCTCGCCCTCTGGCGCTACCATCGCTGGACGATCGATCCCGAGACTTCCAAAGAAGAGACCACCGCCAGCTATCTGGCCTGGGTCCTGAGGCCTGATGGCGCCTTGCGGCGCATCGAGCTGGGATCGGCGGTTGTCATCGAGGACGCGATCGATGACTGGCGAACAGCGCTGGGTGCACCGACTCGCGGCATCACGCAGGACGAGAATCGTTCCGAAGCGGATCCGGGCCTGATCGTTCGCCGGCTCCTCATCGATCCGCTGGAGGAGGCGATCGGCGAGGCGCATCGGCTCTGGCTCGCACCGGCGGAGGCACTGCACCTGGTGCCTTTCGAAGCGCTGCCGATCGAAGGCGGCGTGCTCGGCGACCGCTTCGAGATCGTTCAGCTCGGAGCCTTGTCAGAGCTAACGGTTGACGATCCGACTCCGCTGTCTCCTGTCTCAGTGCTCGCCTTCGGCGGCATCTCCTACGACGGCGAAGCCGCGCCTTTCGCGGAGGGCGGCAAGGCCACTTCGAGAGGAGCCGTGCTGAGAGGCTCCTCATCGGCGCCCTTCGAATGGACGTTCGGACGCTTGCCGAGCACGCGCGGCGAAGCGGAGGTCGTGGGCGAGTACTTCCTGGACGCCTACGAAGATGAGGATGCGCCCGAGCCCACGATCCTCACGCGCCGAAAAGCTTCGCGCGATGCCTTCGAGGCGCTCGCGCCGAAGCACCGTTTCCTCCACCTCGCCACACACGGCTGGTTCGCGCCCGAGTCGGTAACTTCTACGGCCGACGATCGTGTGATCGACGAAGCAATGGGCGTGATGGGCTCGTTGCTCCTCGACCAAGTGCGCGGCCTTGCGCCGTCACTCCTCTGCGGCCTCGCCTTTGCCGGCGCCAACGGCGAGGCGGACATGTATGGGCGAGTGCGCGGTGTCATGACGGCAGAAGAGATCAGCGCGATGGACCTCACCGGCGTCGAGCTGTGCGTGCTTTCGGCCTGTGAGACGAACGTCGGCCTGCGACGCGGCGGGCAGGGCATCGCTTCTTTGCAGACGGCCCTACACGCGGCGGGCGTGCGGACCGCGATCACCTCGCTCTGGAAAGTGCCCGACGAGGCGACGCGCGAGCTGATGACCGAGTTCTATCGACGCCTGTGGGTGCTGAAGGAACCGAAGGCGAAGGCGCTCTGGAACGCGAAGCGGAAGCTCCGCGAGCAGCTCGATGGTGAAGGAAAGCCCATTTACTCAATCCGCGACTGGGCGGGCTGGGTCTTGAGTGGGGACCCGGATTGATCGTCGTATCGCCCCTCCTGGCTACCTCCCAAATCATCCGGGTTGTGTCAAAGCTTCCAGGCCGTGGATACTTGACCCCGCTGAAGCCGGGGAGCGAACCTGATTGAGTTCTGGGGTTCCGAACACCTCCCACACCAGAGAAAAACGAGACCTCTCCACACCACGAGTGACGCCATGATTCCGATACTCCTCGCCGCCTGCCTCGTCGCTCCGCCCCAGAATGACGTCGTCGTCCTGAAGCACGCGACGAAGCACGAGACCACGCTCGGACCCAACGATCCGGTCCTCGAAGGCATCGGCCCGTCGAAGACGTTCCGCTACGAGCTCGAAGCGGAAGACTCGGTGCTCTTCGTCTGGGCGGCCGCGGACGAGGCCGATCTCGTGGTGCTGGCGAAACCCGAAGAACTTTCCGGCGCCGCCGCCCTCCTCTCCGGCAAGAAGCCGCAGAAGACCTTCGAAGACGACGACTCCGGAGGCGGCTCGACGCCGTTCCTGTGTCTCGAACGAAAAGGCGGCGGCACCTTTACGATCCAAGTCGCTGCCAAGCGACCGGCCATCGACACACCGCTGACCCTTCACTGCTTCGAGGCCAGGGAGACTTCGGCCACCCGCGCCGCGGCTGCCGCTGCCCGGAGCATCATGCAGGAGAGCCAGCGCCTCGTTGAGGCCGGGGAGCTGGATGCCGCCCGGAAGGCCTTGGCCGAGGCCCTGCCGGAAATGCTGAAGACGAACGGGGCTGAGCTCAGCGACGCCCTCCACGAAGCAGCTTGGGACCTGGGCGAAGCCAGCTACCGACTGGGGGACCTTCCCACGACTCGGGACGCCTGGGCGCGCGCTCATCAGTGGCGATCGCGCACCCTCCCCGAGGATCACCCTGTGCTCAGAGGGGCCCGGTGGAACCTGGCCGTCACGTTTTACACCCTCGGCGATCTCCAAGGCGCCCGCGCACTCCAAGAGCGGGTCTTGGAGGTCCTCTCGCGCACGCTCCCCGAAGATCACTTCGACCTTCAGGCGGCCCGAAGGAACCTGGCCATCACGCTCGAAGCCCTCGGCGATCTCCAAGGCGCCCGCGCACTCCAAGAGCGGGTCTTGGAGGTCCTCTCGCGCACGCTCCCCGAAGATCACCCCGACCTCCAGACGGCTCGGGGAAACCTGGCGCTCACGCTCAGTGCCCTCGGCGATCTCGAGGGCGCCCGCGCGCTCTTCGAGCGGGTCTTGGAGGTCCGCTCCCGCACTCTCCCTGAAGATCACTTCGACCTCCAGACGGCTCGGGGAAACCTGGCGCTCACGCTCAGTGCCCTCGGCGATCTCGAGGGCGCCCGCGCGCTCTTCGAGCGGGTCTTGGAGGTCCGCTCCCGCACTCTCCCTGAAGATCACTTCGACCTTCGGGCAACCCGTGGAAGCCTGGCCATCACGCTCGAAGCCCTTGGGGATCTCGAAGGCGCCCGCGCGCTGCAAGAGCGAGTCTTGGAGGTGCTCTCGCGCACGCTGCCCGAAGATCACCCCGACCTCCAAAAGGCCCGGCAAAACCTGGCCTTGACGATCCTAGCCCTCGGCGATCTCGAAGGCGCCCGCACGCTCTTCGAGCGGGTCTTGGAGGTCCGCTCGCGCACGCTGCCCGAAGATCACCCCGACCTCCAATGGGCCCGGGGAAACCTGGCAGTCACGATAGGGGCCCTCGGCGATCTCGAAGGCGCCCGCGCGCTGCAAGAGCGAGTCTTGGAGGTGCTCACGCGCACGCTGCCCGAAGATCACTTCGACCTTCAGAAGGCCCGGCAAAACCTGGCCAACGCGCTCAAAGCCCTCGGGGATTTCGAAGGTGCCCGCGCGCTCCAAGAGCGGGTCTTGGAGGTCCGCTCGCGCACGCTCCCCGGCGATCACCCCGACCTCCAATGGGCCCGGGGAAACCTGGCCTTGACGATCAGGGCCCTCGGCGATCTCCCGGGCGCCCGCGCGCTCCAAGAGCAGGCCCTCGAGGTCCTCTCGCGCACGCTGCCCGATGATCACTACGACCTTCAGGTAGCCCGAGGGAACCTGGCCGGCACGATCGAAGACTTTGGGGATCTTCAGGGCGCCCGCGTGCTGCGAGAGCGGGTCTTGGAGGTCTTTTCGCGCACGCTCCGCGTCGATCACCCCGAACTCCAGAAGGCCCGGTTGAACCTGGCCAGCACACTCTTCGACCTCGGCGATCTTCCCGGCGCTCGCGCGCTCGAAGAGCAGGTCCTCGAGGTCCGCTCGCGCACGCTCCCCGGCGATCACCCCAAACTCCAGAAGGCCCGGTTGAACCTGGCCATCACGATCAGGGCCCTCGGCGATCTCCCGGGCGCCCGCGCGCTCCAAGAGCAGGCCCTCGAGGTCCTCTCGCGCACGCTCCCCGGCGATCACCCCGACCTCCAGTTGGCGCGAGAGAACCTGGCCTGCACGCTCTACGACCTCGGCGATCGCCCCGGCGCTCACGCGCTGTTCGAGCAGGTCCTCGAGGCCCGCTCGCGCACGCTCCCCGGCGATCACCTCGACCTCCAGACGGCCCGGTTGAACCTGGCCAACACGATTGGAGCCCTCGGCGATCTTCAGGGCGCCCGCGCGCTCGAGGAGCAGGTCCTCGAGGTCGTCTCGCTCACGCTCCCCGGCGATCACTCCGAACTCCAGCGGGCGCGGGGGAACCTGGCCGGCACGCTCTCCGCCCTCGGGGATCTTTCGGGCGCTCGCGCGCTGCAAGAGCAGGTGCTCGAGGTCCGCTCGCGCACGCTCCCCGGAGATCACCCGGACCTCCAACAGGCGAGAACGAGTCTCGCCCGATCGCGGGCATTGACAGGCGACGCGAAAATGAGCCAAGAGCTCGCCCGAGAGCTGGCGCTGACGACGAGTCGCAAGGGGCTCTCCTTGGATTCGATCTTGGAGAAACAGCTCGTCGGAGAGCGGAGCGTTTGCACGACGCTCTCGATCGCCTCGGGAGCCGGCGCGTTCGAGGCGGACGCGGAAGGGGAACGGCTGAGCTTCTCGATGTGCGAAGCGGTTCGAGGCGTGGAGGCGAGCGCGGCTCGGCTCCAGAGGAGCCTCGGGGCCGATGCCGATGCGTGGGTGCTTCGCTCAGCCATCGTCCGGACGAGCCGGAAGCTCAACGAGCTGGCGGGATCTCGATCGGAGAGCCACTCCCGTTTCGCTGACCTCGCCCGCGAGCGGGACCGTCTGCGCCGTGAGCTGATAGGACGCCTCGAAGAAACGGGTGCCGATCGGGTCCTCCCCGAGCTCGAGGCGAGCGCCATCGCTGGGCGGCTCTCACCCAATGAGGCGGCCGTTGCCTACTGGCGATACCATCGCTGGGAGATCGATCCTGAGACACGGGAACGAACGACGACTGCGAGCTACCTCGCCTGGGTCTTGAGACCAGAAGGCGAGCTCCGACGCATCGAGCTCGGTCCAGCGGTCGCGATCGAAGACGCGATCGATGCCTGGAGACGGGGACTCGGTGCTCCGGTGCGTGGCATCACACGAAAGAGGACGTTGGCAAAGGACCAGGACGAGCTCGCGCAGAAAGTGCGCTCTTTGATCGTCGACCCCATCTTGGCCCACGTCGGTGATTCGCAGCGCCTGTGGATTGCTCCGTCAGAGGCGATCCACTTGGTACCAGTCGACGCGTTGCCAGATGCCAAGGGCCTGCTCGGCGACCGGTTCGAGATCGTCCAGCTCGGTGCCCTCTCCGAGCTGACGATCAAGTCGCCCGAGACCCTTCTCGCGCCGTCGGTCCTGGCACTGGGCGGCATTCGATACGACGGGGAGGCCGAGCCGTTCGTGCGAGTCGAGCCGAAGATCGCGGCGGCGAGGGAAGTCGATTCGAAGGCCCTGGCCTCATCGAGGGGGGCGAGTGAGAGCACGTTGCGCGGTCAGCGCGGCGAAGCATACGCGTGGACCTTTGGCTTCCTGCCGGGCACGCGGGCCGAGGCCGAGGTCGTCGAGGAGTACTTCCTCCAAGCGTTCGAAGAGAGCGACGCACCCGAGCCGACGATCTTGACCCGGGCCCGCGCCTCCCGCGACGCCTTCGAAGCCCTCGCCCCGAAGCACCGGTACATCCACTTGGCCACCCACGGGTGGTTCGCGCCCGAGTCGGTGGCGTCGACGGCCGATGACCGAGTCATCGATGAGCGGATGAATCTGATGGCCTTCACTCTCCGCGACCAAGTCATCGGCCTCGCCCCGTCGCTCCTCTGCGGCCTCGCCTTCGCCGGTGCCAACGGCGAAGCGGACAAGCACGGCCGTGTGCGTGGCGTAATGACGGCCGAGGAGATCGGCGCGATGGACCTGACCGGTGTCGAGCTGTGCGTGCTTTCGGCCTGTGAGACGAACGTCGGACTTCGCCGCGGCGGACAAGGCATCGCTTCCTTGCAGACGGCTCTGCACGCGGCCGGCGTGCGCACGGCGATCACGTCACTCTGGAAAGTCGACGATCATGCGACTCTCGAGCTGATGACCGAGTTCTATCGTCGGCTCTGGATCCTGAAGGAGCCCAAGGCGAAGGCGCTTTGGAACGCGAAGCGGAAGCTCCGCGAGCAGCTCGATGGTGAAGGAAAGCCCATTTACTCAATCCGCGACTGGGCGGGCTGGGTCTTGAGTGGGGACCCGGACTGAGCGGGCGATTGCGCACCGAAGCACGGCTCGTCCGCCGAAGCTCGGAGAGCGAAGGAGGAAGCGGCGATCCGGGATGATCGGATGCGGGCGAGCCGCCCGCGCTCCCAGGGAAGACGCCCACGAAGGTGGGCGGAGCGGGGACCCGGACTGAGCGAGCGATTGCGTGCAGGAGCGCAAGGCCAGCGGCTGAGGCGGCGGGTGCTCGCGCTCCGATGACGAGCGCTCGGCGGCTTACTTCCGACCGCAGGAAGAAAGACCCGAGTCGCCTCACTCCGGAAAGACTCCTCTGGATGAAGCCAGGGCCTCGCGGGGGACAACCTCGACCTCCTTGCTGAGCCGGTACCGGCGATTCCCGGGATAGACGACGGCAACACGCTCCAGCTCGAGATCCTCGAGTGCCATTCGAATCGATGGAGTCATTCGAGGAGCATCGGCTCGTTTGCACTCAACACCTAGAAGTCGATCGCCGCGACGCAGCACGAGATCGATCTCGGCTCCCTGGTAGGTCGCCCAAAAGGCCGATTCGTCGTGAGGCTCGTTCGCCAAGACTTGCTCGATGACAAAGCCTTCCCACGAGGCGCCCACTTTGGGATGGCTGGCGAGGGCCTTTTCGGATTCGATTCCGAGTAGCTGGTGAAGTAGCCCACTATCCCGGACGTAGACCTTGGGCGACTTCACTTGACGCTTCTTGAGATTGGCGTGCCAGGGCTGGAGCTGGCGGATCATCAACGCATCCGTGAGGAGGTCCAGGTACCGACGGCAGGTGGATTCGCTGACACCGAGCGCGCGAGCGGGCTCCGAGCTCTTCCAGATCTGTCCGTGATAGTGGGCCACCATGATCCAAAAGCGACGGAGAGCAACGGCGGCGACGCGCACGCCCCATTGCGGAAAGTCTCGCTCGAGAAGAGTCTGAACGAAGTCTCGCCGCCATTCGAAGCTCGCGGAATCCGTCTGGGCGAGGAACGAGCGCGGAAAAGCCCCCCGACGCCAGAGCTTCGAGGCGGAATCACTGCCGACTTCCGCCAGCGAGAAGCCGCCGATCTCGATTCGCTGCATGCGACCGGCCAACGTCTCGGAGCTCTGGCGCAGGAGATCTCCCGACGCACTGCCAAGAATCAAGAACGTCGCCGGGCGGTCTCTCCGGTCACAGAGGACGCGAAGGACCGGAAACAGATCAGGTCGCCGTTGGATCTCATCGATCACGATCAGCCCTTGCAATGGCTCCAAGGCCGTCATCGGCTCCTCCAGCCGCACCAAGCTGACCGGATCCTCCAAGTCGAAGTAGTTGATCGAGTCCTCCCGCAAGAGCTCGCGAGCCAGAGTGGTTTTGCCACTCTGGCGGGGTCCGGTGAGGACGACGACGGGATGCACCTCGAGCGCCTTGCGGATCCGGGACAGAATGGCAGGCCTTGAGATCATGAAGAGAACCTACCATGAAAATCTAGCTCTCAGCGCAGGATTTTCATGGCGCCACGAGCCGGGCTCTCGGCTGTCCCTCCCCGAGAAGGGCCGGTCAGCAGGGGAAGGACGAGAAGCTATCCTCAATGCTGAAATGACCTTCTGAGTGCAAGCTCGAAAAGACGCTGCTCGGGAAACGACACCTCGATTGGGTAGAGACCTTCAGTTCTCGAAATGGGAAGCCGGTGCTCCGAAGCGCGCACGCGGCACGAGGTCGGCCTCGTCCGAGGCGACCCAGACGAAGAGCACCGAGTCTTCTGCCTCGAGCTCGTAGCGAAACGTCTTCGATGGGCCGATGCCGCCTCAATGCCCCAGCGCGAGCGCGGCGATTTGCTCGGAGGTCAGAGCGCGCTGGTAGAGGCGCACGTCGTCGACGATGCCGTCGAAGTACTCGTCGCCGCCTTGGAAGTCGCAGCCGATGACGAGCGGTTCCTCGCTCGGCTCGATGGTGAGCGAAACGCTCGGTTGGTTCGAGTCCAGCTTGCCATCGATGTAGAAGCGGACGTTCGCCCCGTCGTAGGTGATCGCGACGTGGTACCACGTGTCGACTTTCATCAAGGCGTTCGAGTTCGAGACGTGCGCATCCGCGTTGAAACTGACACGCAGCGCGCCGTCGCTCCAGAGCTGCATCGAGTACGGAGCTCGGCTGGTGCCTTTGGCGACGATGCCGTCCCAAGCGCCGAAGGCGCGTACCTTGATCCAGGCGGCCATGGTGAGCTGCGTGCTCATCGAGTGCGTCGGCCGGTGAAGAATCCGGACGTGGTCATTGATGCCATCGAGCTGGAGCGCGCTGTTGCCCGTTGGTCCTTCCGTCCAGACCGGGCCATTCCGGAGCACGCCCTGCGAGCCGTTCCCCGAAGCATCGGCCGTCACCGTCCCCTCGCCTTCATTCAGAGCCATCCACACCTTCGGGTGGAGCGACAGGTCGAGGATCTCCTTCTCGGCCAGAAGGCGGTCGTACACGCGCACGTCGTCCAGGCGGCCCTGGAAGTACCGCCCTTGATCGAATGAATCGACACCGACCGTGAACGGTCCCTCGAAAATATCGACGTCGCCCGGCTCCCTCTCGGAGATCATCACACCGTCGACGAAGAGACGCTGGAATCGACCGTCATAGACCTGAGCGACGTGGTACCAGATGCCGGGCCGGTAGTCGTTCGAGGTGCGATCGAAACTCGGGCTGAAGCCGTGCTCGAACGCCTGTTGAGTGCCGTTGTAACCTATGAAGGTTCCTTCATTAGTTTTGTCTCTTCCCCAACCGAGCAGGTGCCGGCCTTGATCTTCGATGGCGGAGTTCTCGCCCTCGGCTTGCATCCAGAACGCCGTCGAGAAAGGCGCATCCCCTTCGAGGCCGGAGAGCTGCCGCGACACGCCGTGAGTCGCGACGCCGTCGAGCGCGAGAGCGCCACCCCGTGGGCCCGCGTCGAAGCTCTCCGACTCGAGGTCGAGGTGGTTATCGCGCACGGAGAGATCGAGCCCGTCTCCATCCAGCGGCCAATGAGCGATCAGCCCGTCTCCCGTGTGATCGAGGATCGCGATGCCGGCAGGCACGGCTTCGGGAGAGATCGCGATGGCGTCCTTCGTCCGTGTGAGACCTCCGCTCGCATCGACCGCGAGCCGCCGCAGGACGTTCGGACTCTCCTCGACCAGGTAGAGCCAGCTCCCGTGGGCGGCACCGGCGAGCAGGCGAGCGCTCCCGCCCGTGCTGTTGAAAGGCGAGTCCGCGATCTGGGTGAGCGCTCCCTCGGGACCGACTTCGAAGATGGTGACGTCGGCGGTCGCGTCCGCCACATAGAAGAGCTGCCCGTAACGCGTGAACATCGACGCGGAAGGCCCGATCGCGGGCGCGTTCGAGAACGGTGACCCCGCTATCGGCTCGAGGGTGCCATCGCGCCGGATATCGTAACCGTAGATCACACTAAGGGTGTCGGTCGCATCGAGCTGATACAGCCGCGTGCCTCGGCGGTTGAGCTGCAGGTAGGTGGTCGATCCGCCCGAGACGCTCTGGATGCCGAGCAGGGACAGCGACCCGTCACTTTCGATCGTGAAGACTCCGACTCGCGGAGAGCTCTCGAAGCCGACGAAGAGCCTCTCCCCGGTCGCATCGGCGACGAGGACGACCGGTCCGGGCTGCTGCGTCGAGACGGGATCGAAGGCTCGGCTGAGCGAGCCGTCGCCGGCAACCTCCAGAATGGCGATCGAGGACTCCGCTCCCCGCGCGCTCGCGACGTACAGCAGCGGCTGACTCGGATGCACTTCGAGCGCCGACGGACGGCCCCCTTCGATCGAAAAGGGTGTTCCGTCGACTCGCTGAAGCCCCCCTTCCTCGCCAACAGCGAAGCTCGTGACATCGCCGCTGCCGGCATTCGCGACGAAGAGGGTCTGCGCGTCCGTCGAGAGTGACAACGCATCACGCCCCGAGCTCCCGCCCGCCCCGCGCGTCTCGAAGGGCGAGGCGGGGTGCGCGACCAAGAGCCCCTTGGATGAAACGAGATAGACGGAGACCTTGTTGTCGTCGCTTCGATCCTCCGCCAGGAAGACGACGGCCTCGACGCGGATGATCGCAAAGGACCAACGTTCTGCGCTTCTCAAGGAATCGCCCGTCCCCTGGGCCCGGATCCCCGTCGTGACGGTCGCCTCGAATCGCGCCTCCGGAGGGACCGTACCGACGCTCGGCCGAAACCGGGCGATCTTGCCCTCGGCGCTCGCCTCGCCCGGTACCCGATCGCCGAGAGAGTCCTTCAAGTAGAACGTCTCCTCGTGCACGCTCGCCGGATCGAGCTCCTGATCGAATCGCACCTCGACCACGAGATCCGGCGTCCCTTCCCCACCATCCTCCGGAGAGACCTCTTGGATCTCCAGGTAGCGACGATCGGTGCGAAACGACCACACGCGGTCTTCTCCGAGGCGCGATCCGTCGGGGGCCTGAATGCTCCCATCGAGCGTCACCGTGTACGCCGTCTCGGGCGCGAGCAGCTGGCGAGGCCTCAAGCGAATCCTTTGCGACTGGACATCGACCGTGCTCGATACCGCGCCGGTGGGCCCCTCCAGCCGAAAGCTCGTGCTCTTCACGCTCGTCGCATCGACCGGCCGTGAGAGTCGGACGTCGACGACCACGTCGAGCGACACGTTTTGCTGGCCCGCGGAAGGAAACGTCGAGTCGACATCGAAGGGTTCCAACGCCTCGGTCGCGAACGAGAACCGATAGGGAGTCTTCAATCGGCGGCCCCGCGCATCGCGAATCTCATCCGTCAAGACCACTTCGTGGCTGAGCGACTTCTCGAACTCGCCAGCGACCCGAAACATCGCACGCTCTCCGGCCGCCGCGATCCGCCCCGGAACCGGCTGTCCATCGGCGAACACCTGAAAGCTCTTATCGGTCAAAGAGAGCGGATCGACCCGGTCTGAGAAGACGACCGCGATCACACCGCTGCCCGAGACGTCGGTGGCTCCATCGGGCGGCGAAGTCATCACCACGCTGAGCGTCGACGGCCCACTCGCGCCAGACCCCAAAGCGAAGGACGATCCCCCACTCCGCTCGCTGCAGCCACCGGCACTGAGAACAGTGGCCAGCAGCAGCGCGCTGGCGCCGAGAATCCG
>JAJDCO010000013.1 GCA_029260795.1 Planctomycetota bacterium
GTGCCCAAGCAATCCTCGAGCTCCGAGCCGCTGACAAGAATGGTGACTGGCAGGAGTTCTGGAGATTCCGAGCCGACCGAGAGCATCGCCGACTCTATGGCAACGCCGCCTGAAACGGTCAACAAGGATCAAATGCGCCCAATGGAGAATCCGCAAGTAGTCGACGTCGGCTGATCGCTCGGAGAGCGACTCGCACAAGGCGTCGTAGGCTCTGCGAAACACCAGAGTCGGGAAGAGGTCTTGACGGTACTTGTAGAGGCGAAACGCGCCCGGCTTACGGACGAGAGTCCAGATGATGTGCCGGTAGTCGACCCGATGCGCCTGCTTACCCAAGAGACGTTCGATCGTCAGCTGCAGCTTTTGAGCGTAGAAGACTTCCAAGCGATCGTCATAGATCCTCACGCGGACTGTCTCATCTCGCAGACGCGAAGGGACCGAGTAGGTGTTCGTCTTGACGCGAATCGTGCTCCACGTCGAAACCCGAACATCGAGCTCTTGGTACTCGGGAAGCCTCTTCACCTGCAGGGGACGCATCACCGCGAGCTCTTCTTTGAGCTTCTTCTCGCGCAGTCGATTGCTCTTCGTGAGCACCTCCTCGAGCCAGGAGCTGTAGCTCTCGAGGGAATCGAAGTCTCGACTGCCCCGAAGCAGAAGATGTTGCTCGAGCCGTCGCTTCAAAGCGCCATTGAGCGATTCGACATCGCCGTTTTGTTCGCTCTGGCCAACGCCGATCGTCCTCGGTGTCATCCCCAGATGATGGATGAGCCGCTCGTAGTCCTCGTTGAAAGCGCGTTTGCCCGAAGGAAGATCGTGCGTCGCCGCGGTCGAGTTGTCGGTCTGGTGGAACCGCGGCACACAACCGAGGCGAAACACCGCCTCTTGAACGCCTCGGCGAAGGGCTGGGATCGACTCCGAGCGGCAGACCGTCACCCACTGCCAGTTGCTGAAGGGGAGGACCAACTGGCACAGAAGGTGAGGGAAGTTCTCTCCGCCGAGTGTGATCCCGAGCTCGTTCGCGCACGTGAAGTCCGTTTGTGCCGCTTCGCCCGGACGATGCTCTTGAGCGAAGAAGATCTCCTTCGGCGGCCCCGCCGTCGCTCGCCACCGACGGACTCGCCGTTGAAACGTCCGCAGCTGTCCCGGCTCGTAGCGACCCGGCCTCGCTTCGAGGAGATCTTCGAACAGCGCCTTCGCTTCGAGCTCCGGCGCATCCTTCAGGCGCTCGGCGATGCTCGGCCAATCTTCGGAAAACGGATCCTTGCGGGTACTCCAGGTATGATCCACCCGCACCTGCGAGGGCAGTCGAGCCAAATCTCGATACCTCCTTGCCGTCTTGCGGTCCATCCCCGATTGCAACGAAGCCAAGCCGATCCGGCCGTGTGCGCTCAGCTTCTCCATCAACTGGCGGACTTGAGCGTCCTTGACCATGGCTCCCAACCTCCAGCCACGACAGACGATCTCCCAATGACTCGCCCAGCGGCCTACCACGAAGAGCCGATCGCTGCTGGGGAGGAATAGTTGTCGTTGGAGGGGGCTGAGAGCTAACCAGCTGTTACCGAGACACTTCCGCACCTGGAGCCGGTGGGGAGTTCTAATTGTCGTTGGCCATCCAGCGAGTCCAAGCTCTTGAGAGACCACGATCTCGGACTCGCATGGCGGTGGGGAATTCTAGCTGTCGTCAGCGACCCGCAAAACCTCGGTCACTGACCCACCACCGCGGCCGTCAAACCTTCGTACGTGGGGAAGAAAAGTTGTCGTCGGTGGGGAGAAACGATTGTCGCTGGGCAGCCCTCTCTTCGTCGATCTCGGCGCGCCGGACCCACTCTCGAAGAGCGGTCTCTGTGAGATCGAAGTCTCGAGCGACCTGGCTCGCGCTCCCGGTCTCTCGAACCAGACGGACCGCCTCGGCCTTCTGTTCCGGAGAGAACTTCCTGCGCTTCCGCTTGCTGGATGACATCGGTACCTCCCTGGCGATCAGTGTCGCCTTTCAGGAGGTGTCCCCCAAGACGGGGGAAGGTCAATCGACCTGTGGGGATGGCACTGGAGCCACTTGCGAATTCAGGTCGTGGACCTTCGGCGCCGTTGAGTCGTGCTTCGGTCTTTCCGTCATCGAGCCAGGCGGGGGAGTGATATTGAAGGAGAGTGTTTCTCCGGCTGGCGGTGCCGTGCAGGAACCAATAGAAAAGGCCCGCCATTCCTAGGCGGGCCTTAGCGAATTAAACCCGGCGATAACCTACTTTCGCGGCATAGCCACTATCATCGGCTGCATCTGCTTAACGACCGTGTTCGGGATGGGAACGAGTGTGACCAGATGCATATTGTCACCGGGAGATTATTAAGTGAATAGTGGTAGCGGAATGCTTTTCTTGTCGTGCCTGATCTTTTCCAAGGACTCTCGTAAGAGAGCACGAGGAGAAGAAAAAGGTCAAGCCGATCGACCGGTTAGTACCAGTTAGCTAAACACATTACTGTGCTTACACACCTGGCCTATCAACCTGGTAGTCTTCCAGGGGTCTGATGGGGACATCTATTTTCAGAGAGGGCTTCACGCTTATATGCTTTCAGCGTTTATCCTTTCCGAACATAGCTACCCAGCGATGCCCCGAGCGGGACAACTGGAACACCAGAGGTTCGTCCACCCCAATCCTCTCGTACTAGGGGCAAATCTCTTCAAATGTCCTACACCCACAGCAGATAGGGACCGACCTGTCTCACGACGGTCTAAACCCAGCTCGCGTACCGCTTTAATTGGCGAACAGCCAAACCCTTGGGACCTTCTTCAGCCCCAGGATGCGATGAGCCGACATCGAGGTGCCAAACCTCCCCGTCGAT
>JAJDCO010000121.1 GCA_029260795.1 Planctomycetota bacterium
TGTTTCTCGAGCCAGCTCCTCCCATTCATTCGGCAGGAGCGAAGCCAGCACGCACCACTCTTCGTCCATCGGCTTGGTCATGCCGGAGAGGATACCCGGTGGCAAGCAAAGGGGCAAGCCTTTAGGTTAGTGCTTATGGGCCTTCGGCCTGGGCTACACGCTGCCGGGCCTTCGGCCCTGGTGGTTTGCCGTTCGTTCGTGACCGTGCGATGGCGGGGGGGGGAGGTTGACCGGTTGACCCGAAACCCAGGCCTTCGGCCTGGGCTACACGCTGCCGGGCCTTCGGCCCTGGTGGTTTGCCGTTCGTTCAGCTTCGGAGAGCGGTCACTTCCACAGGTATCGTTCGTCGAACTCAAGTCCGTGTAGCTTCAACAGGGACCGAAGCTCGCCACGGTAAGTCACCTTTCGGTGGTGCTCCTCCTGGTTGTTCACATAGGCGCGAGCTCTTTCCAGCAGGGATGAGCTGACGGAGAATGCGCCGTAGCCTCCCTGCCACTGAAACTCGCGCAGCTCGGGACCAAGGTCCTTGATCCAGCCCGACGAAGACGACTTGAGTCGGTTGACGGCGTCTTTCAGAGCAAGGTTCTTCGAGAGGCTGAACAGGACATGCACGTGATCCTCGACGCCGCCGACGCTCAGTGGCTGGCAGTCCATATTGCGCAGAATGCCGCCCATGAAGCTGTGCGTCCTGCATCGGAGCTCGGCACTCATGAAGGGTCGCCGGTTCTTCGTGGCAAAGACGAGGTGAACGATGATCGTGGCGAGAGATTGCGACATCGGCTGAGGCCCCTTCCCGACGATGAAAAAGAAGCTGTCCGCACCTCCAGTCGTTTCTGCTGGCGTACCGGGACACACCTTTCTCGATTTTTCTTTCTCGCAGGCGTGTAGGAGCGCCCTCGACCCACGCGAGCGCGCGGTCATGCCGCGAGAGCCAGGGCCGAAGGCCCGGCCAGCGTGTAGCCCCAGGCGGGGCCGGTCCTCCGGCCCGAGCCTGGGGGGGCGTGTGGGAGAATGATGTTCGATCACGCGCCCTGAAGGGGCGCCGGCATGCTACGGCGTCAGGCTTGCGAGGAGGCGTCCGAGGATGCGATTCTCGGGATCCGAAAGGTGATGTTTTCTCATTCGTAGGTACCTCCCATGAGCGTCTTTTCGCGCTTCGCGCCTCGGCTGCAGGAGGCGATCGTCGCTCGGTTGGCGTGGACGAGTCTTCGGCCCGTGCAGGAGGAGGCCGGGGAGGCGCTGTTGGCTGGGGACAACGCCGTGATCTTGGCACCGACGGCGGGGGGGAAGACCGAGGCGTCGATGTTTCCGGCCATCTCGGGTCTGATCGAGTCGGCTCCCGATGGCGTGGGCGTCCTCTACGTCGCGCCGATCAAGGCGCTCCTCAACAACCAGGCGGATCGCCTGGGCCTGTACACGCAGATGGTGGGGCTGGATCGCTTCGTGTGGCATGGCGATACGCCCGACAACGAGCGACGTCGGTTTCTGAAGGAGCCGGCCGAGCTCCTCATGACGACGCCCGAGTCGCTGGAAGTGATGTTCGTCTCGCGGCGAGTGGACGAGCGGCGGCTGTTCTCCGAGCTCCGGATGATCGTCATCGACGAGGTGCACGCTTTCGCCGGGTCGGATCGCGGCGCGCATCTCATGAGCGTGATCGAGCGGCTGGCCGAGGTGACGAAGCACGATCTCCAAAGAGTCGGCTTGAGCGCGACCGTGGGCGCTCCCGAGGCGATCCTCGACTGGCTGCAGGGCACCTCGCAACGGCCGGGGCGTGTCGTCGATCCGCCGAAACCGCCATCGCGGCGGCAGCTCCTCGTCGTTCATCGTCCTGATCTGGAGCTGCTCGCGCAGGAGGCCTCGCGGATGGCGCAGGGACAGAAGAGCCTCTTCTTCTGCCAATCGCGCGCGATGTCCGAGGCCGTCGCCGAAGAGATGCGCCTCGCCGGCACAACCGTCTTCGTGCATCACAGCGCCGTCTCGAGGGAGGAGCGCCAGCTCGCCGAGGAGAAGTTCCACCATGGCACGGACGCTTGCATCGTGTGCACGTCGACGCTGGAGCTCGGCATCGATGTGGGTGATCTCGATCGCGTGCTGCAAGCCGAGGCACCCGACACCGTCAGCTCCTTCCTTCAGCGCATGGGGCGGACGGGGAGGCGCGAGGGGCAGGTCGCCAACACGTCGTTCTTCTGCGAGTCGACCGACGGCGTCCTCCAAGCCATTGCTCTCATCGAGCTAGCGAAGGTCGGCTGGGTCGAGTCGATCGCGGTGCCAAAGCGCTGCTGGCCCGTTCTGATCCACCAGCTCCTGGCGATGTCCCTCGCCTACGATGGGGTCACCGCTGAAGACGCCTGGGCACATCTCTCGCGCGTGCCGGATTTCCAAGAGATCTCGCGTGAAGAGTACGATCGCCTGATTGCGTGGATGCTCGAGGACGAGTCGCTCCGGCTGGCAGCAGGGCGGTTGGTGCTGGGGCCCAAGTCGGAGCAGCAGTTCGGCCGCCGAAACTTCATGGAGCTGTTCGCCGTCTTCTCGAGCCCCCAGAGCTACACCGTCCTGACCGAGGCCGATCGACCCCTCGGGACGTTGACGCAGGACTTCGTCGATCGCCTGGTCGATGGCGTGAGCTGCTTCCTCCTCGGAGGACGGGCCTGGGCGGTCGAGCGTGTGCAGCACGACGATCGGCGAGTCGTGGTGTCTCCGGCGCCCAGAGGGAAGCAGCCGACGTGGGGGGGATTCCTGCCCCAGTTCCTGGGACGAGAAATCTGCGAGCGCGTGCGGCGCGTGCTTCTCGAAGACGAGGCGTTCACCTACCTCGATGCGGCGGCAAGGGAACGGCTCGAGAGTCACCGGGAAGACGTTCGCGAGCGGATCGGGGATGGCCGAGACCGCGTCCGCATCGAAGATGGCGAGCTACGGTGGTGGACGTTTGCGGGTGGCAAGATCAACGCGACGCTGCGGTATGCCATCGAAGGCCTCGAGCCGAGTTGGAAGGCCATCCCCGACAACTTCCTGATCAAGATGCGCGGTGCCGACCTCACTGCGAAGCGGTGGGAAGTCCTCCGGGAGCGCCTACGCGCGGCGAGTCTCTGGCATGACGAGGCTTTCTGGGACGGCATCGCGGCCCTGCTGCCGAGCTATCGCCTCAGCAAGTTCCAGCCGCTAATGCCAGACTGGGTGGAGCGTGAGGTCGTGGCGGGTTACTTGCTCGATCTGCCGGGAGCAGCCGAGTGGGTCCAAACCCAGTCGTCCTGAAACCCAGTCGTCCTGAAACCCACCACGCAATCCGCCGGAACGCGCCCTCATCGGAGGCCAGGCTTCTTTTCAGCCTGGTGGGAGGTCGCCGGCACCCTCCGAGATGGATGCGACCCGTCGACCGCGAGCCCAGGCGTTATCAACCTTCGCCGAGCCGTCCGACCGGCCAGCGGACTTCACCCCAGCTTTGCAGAAGATCGCCGAGGCAAGGTGGGTCAGACGCCGATCCGATGGACGTTTGAGCCTTTTCGTGGACCACCCATGGTCGTATCGATCGAACGCCCGCGCTCGAGCGCGGTGAGGGAGCAGCCGCCGCCGAGGTGGCAGACGATCATCCGAGGCGGCACCTCGCCGTGCAGCTGAGTAACCCGGCTCACCGCATACTCGACGCTCAGTCCATGAAAGCCGTGGCGGCGAAGTCCCCAGCGCTCGGTCCACTCGAAAGGCAGCGCGTAACCGGCGGCCGCCTCGGGCAGGGTCGCGTGAAAGGCCGTGTCGAAGCAGGCCACCTGGGGAACGTCCGGACGATTCGCGCGTACGGCGTCGATGCCCGCCAGAGCCGGCTGCATGTGCTCGGGATCGAGAAGGCCCAGCCTTCCGAGCTCGTCGCGAATCGAGTCGTCGATCAAGCAGGCGGCGGAAAAGCGTCCGCCGCCATGTACCACGCGGTGCCCGACCACGTCGAACGCCGGGGCATCGCGCAGCGCCGCTTCGATTTGATCGGTCTTCGAGCAATCCTCGTCGCTGCTCCAGGGAATGCTCTCCCCGGCGAGGGTCGTGCCTCCTTTGTCGAGCAGGGTCCACTTGAGTCCACTCGATCCCGAGTTGAGGACGAGGACGCGCGTCATGTGAGATCTCGCCGCGCCGCGTAGAAGCCCCACGTCCAGTCCTTGACCTCTGGGAGGTCGTCTCCGACTCGCCGAATGGTGGCGCGGTGCTCGTCGCGCTTCGCCCGCATCGCCTGTTGAATGGCCTCCGCCCGAGGTGCCAAGCATGGAGTCCTTCGGGCGACATCGGCCACCAACTGGAAGCGATCCAGGTCGTTGAGCACCCGCATGTCGAAGGGGGTCGTGGTGGTGCCTTCCTCCTTGTAGCCTCGCACGTGCAGATGCTCGTGGTTCGTGTGGCGATAGGTCAGGCGGTGGATCAGCCACGGGTAGCCGTGGAACGAGAAGAGGATCGGCTTGTCCGTCGTGAAGATCGCATCGAACTCGGCCTCCTCGAGGCCGTGCGGGTGCTCACTCTTGGGCTGCAGCCGCATGAGGTCCACGACATTGACGACGCGCACGCGGAGCTCGGGCGTGAGCTGGCGGAGCATGTCCGCGGCGGCCAGGGTCTCGAGCGTCGGTATGTCGCCACAGCAGCCCAGGACGACGTCGGGCTCACCTCCGTCGTCGCTACTCGCCCAATGCCAGATCCCCAGGCCGGCGCGGCAATGATCGATCGCCTCGTCCATCGCCAGCCACTGAGGCATCGGCTGCTTGCCGGCGACGATCACGTTGACGCAGCTCCGGCTCCGCAAACAGTGATCGGTGACGGACAGCAGCGTGTTGGTATCGGGGGGCAAGTAGATGCGAATGACCTCGGCCTTCTTGTTGACGACATGGTCGATGAAGCCGGGATCCTGATGGCTGAAGCCGTTGTGGTCTTGGCGCCAGACGTGAGACGTGAGCAGGTAGTTGAGCGAGGCGATCGGGCGGCGCCACGGGATGTCCCGCGAGACCTTCAGCCACTTTGCGTGCTGGTTGAACATCGAATCGACGATGTGGACGAAGGCCTCGTAGCAGGAGAAGAACCCGTGGCGACCGGTCAGCAGGTAGCCCTCGAGCCAGCCCTGGCACTGGTGCTCGGACAGCATCTCCATGACGCGACCGTCGGGCGCGACGTTCTCGTCAGAGGGGAGGATCTCGGCGGCGCTGTTGCGATCGGTGACCTCGAAGACGGCACCCCAGCGGTTGGAAGCCGTCTCATCCGGGCTGAAGACCCGAAAGTTGGTCGGGTTCTGCACGATGACGTCGCGCACGAGTCGGCCCTGGACGCGCGTCGCTTCCGCTTGGGTCACTCCCCGACTCGAGACTTCGACGGCGAACTCGCGGAAGTCCGGCAGACGCAGGTCTTCGAGCAGCATCCCGCCGTTGCTGTGCGGGTTGGCTCCCATTCGCAGCGGCCCCTTCGGGGCCTGGAGTTTGGCCATTTGAGTTGGTCTGCTGGCCTTGGCGGGGTGCGCTGTCGACATCGCTTCGCGTCGCGAGATGTCTTCAGGATTCTGCTGGACTCATTAAGACGCGGCCGCTAGCATTTGGTCATGAGCGAGTGCAT